>JAEWUO010000028.1 GCA_023459335.1 Bacillota bacterium | reverse complement strand
GCGAAACCAGCGCGTCGAAGCGAAGCTGAAATTTCGTGTCGTCGCCGGAAACGTTATGCGCGCGAAGAATGCGATAAGAGATGGTCTTTTCGCGCGCGCCGGCCTCCGCCTTCGTCGCGGGATGCGGCAGACCGTTTTGCAGCGTGACTGCCTGGTCATGATAGCGGATCATGGGGGAACCTCCTGATTTTTTCATTAATTTTAATCGGTCAGTCAGCCGTTGCTCCGGCGGAAACAGCCGAAACGCGGCTTTCCTGAATGCGTGGTTGGTTATTTCAATTCGTGAATGACGTCGATGATGCTGCCGTCTCGGTAGGTGCATAGACCAACGATCTTCTTTCCGAACGGAAGCGGTTCCGGCTTGCCCGTGATACGCTCGGCGCGCCGGGCCAGCTCTTCGATGGGTGTAATCCTGAAATGAGCGCGGCTCAGCCGTTCTGCAACCTCCGGCCTGCGCGGGTTGACCGCAATTCCCTGATCGGTCACCAGCACGTCTACGGTGTCGCCCGGCGTTACGATGGTGTTGACGTGGTTTCGAACGCTCGGCATGCGCCCGCGCATCAACGGGCAGACGACGATGGAGAGCGCCGCGCCCGCCGCAGTGTCCGGATGACCGCCGATCGCGCCGCGGATCACACCGTCCGAACCGGTCAACACGTTGACGTTGAAGTCTGTGTCCACCTCCAGCGCGGAGAGCACTACGACGTCGAGCTGGTTGACAGCCGCGCCGCGCCGATAAGGATTCGCATAATAATTCGCGTCAATCTGCTGATGGAATCGGTTATTTTTCAGCGACTGCGCCGCTTCGAGATCGAAACTCTGCACATCGAGCAGCCGCCGGATCAGGCCTTCCTCATGCAGCTTGACCATGGCGCCTGTGATACCGCCGAGCGCGAAGCTCGCCTGGATGTTTCGCTCGATCATCGCCTCGCGCAGAAAACGAGTAACCGCCAGAGAAGCGCCGCCGGACCCGGTTTGCAGCGAGAATCCGTCGTAAAAATACCCGCTGTGTACGATGATATTCGCCGTTGTTTCGGCGATGATCAGATCGTGCGGGTTTTTGGTGAAGCGCGTGGCGCCGGTCATGATTTTATCCGCGTCGCCAACGTCGTCTACGTGTACGATATAGTCCACCAGACGCTGGGAAATGCCGAACGGCATATTCGGATAGCCAACGATGTTGTCGGTCAGCACGATTACGTTGTCGGCATACTGCGCGTCCACGCGGGCGTACCCAAGCGAGCCGCACATGGATTTTCCTTCGTTTTCGCGCGAATAGCCGTTTGCGTTGCCAAACGGATCGCAGCTGGAAGCGCCGAGAAACGCAACGTCGATGTGAATTTCGTTTTCCTCAATCGCAGCCGCGCGGCCGCCGTGAGAACGGAATACGACGGGGTCGTCCATCAGCCCGTATGAGATTGCCTTAGCGAGTTCGCCGCGGCAGCCGGAGGTTTCAATGTGAGAGATCACGCCGTCCCGGATGTGCTGAATCAGCGGCGCATGCACGTCCGTCAGGCTCGATGCTGCAACATGCAGGTCGCGAAACCCCATGCGCGCCAGCGTATCGATCACCATATTTACGATATGGTCTCCGTTCCGGAAATGATGATGGAACGAGATGGTCATGCCGTTTTTGAGGCCAGTCAGTTCGATTGCCTTTTCCAGACTCTCAACGACCTTGTTTTCATGCGCCATCCTGTCCTTGAGCGTCGCGGTTTCCTTGTCGTACAGCCGCGGGTTTTCACCGGGGATGTACGGGTGTTTGCCAAGAGCGGCGATTTCCGCCGCAAAATCCGGATTGTTCGTCATGCGTCATCCTCCTTAAATACCACGCGCGATGCGATAGCCAGTTCCAGCGTGCGCTCCGCGCGAATCACCACCGGGCGGTCGATCATCTTGCCGTTGAGCGAAACCACGCCGCTGCCGCGCGCTTCCGCCTCGCGGCTCGCGGCAAGGATATGCTGCGCCTTGCTGATTTCGTCAGCCGTGGGTGTAAACACGCGGTGGACGGGCTTGATCTGACGCGGGTTGATCACGGATTTTCCGTCGAAACCGAGCTGCTTGATCGCCTGTGTTTCCCGGATGAGCTGATCTTCGTCGTTCACGTCGGAAAACACGGTGTCGATGGCGTCGATTCCCGCCGCGCGCGCTGCGACAACGATGGCGCTGCGCGCAAAAAACAACTCGCTGCCCTCTTTGGAGCGGGATGTCTTCAGGTTTGCGCAGTAGTCCTCCGCGCCGATCGCAACGGCGACGAGCCGGTTGCTTGCCGAGGCGATGGAATAAGCGTTAACGATGCCGAACGCGCTCTCGATTGCAGCCATCATGCGCGTGCGGCCGATCGGTATGCCGAATTTTTTTTCCGCCTTTTCGATCTCCGCCTCGGTATCCAGAATATCCTGCGCTTTTTCCGTTTTCGGCAGACGGATCACCTCCGCGCCGGCGGCGACCATCGCTTCGATATCGGCTTTACCATAAGGAGTATCCAGGGGGTTGACGCGCACGACGCGCTCGCAGTCCCCATAATGGATCGTCTTCAGCGCGTGAAACACCAGCAGACGCGCCGCATCCTTTTCGCGCATGGCCACGGAATCTTCCAGGTCAAACATCAGCGCGTCGCTGCCATAGATATGCGCGTCGCTCATCATGCCGGGATTGTTGCCTGGTACAAACAGCATGCTGCGTCGAAGTCTGCTCATACGTCCTTCCCCCAATCAAATGCGTCCGTTTGAGTGGCGCGCTGACAGGCGGCGGCGACCCGGGCGCGAATCGTGCAATCCAGCGCGCCTTTATCGACCGCGTTGATTACGGCATATTCCAGCCCGTACTCGTCCGAGGCGGCACGGATCGTCTGCATGATTTGTTTACCGAATTCGTTTGCCACAGGACTCTTGAGCACGACTTCCACAGCCTTCTGCTCTCCGGATTCGATCTCGATCATGATGTCTCCGGATTCCATTGTTCCCGCCGATGCGGGCGTATTGATTCTCATACGCTGCAAAACACCTCCGATTGTTCTTTTCATATGCGTTTTGATGCCTGTTTCGCGCTTCGTTTCTGCGCGATCATGACAAAGGATTAACAACAGGAAAAATACTGTCGTAATCACAATTATTATTCAGTACTTCGTTGCCTGAACGACAAATGTGCCGGGACAGATCGATGGCAGAGCGGATCGACAGATCTGAAATCGACAATCTTCCGCCGGGAGCAGAAATGGCACATCGTGATCAGAAACAATACTGTGTCATAGAAAAGACCGCAAACATCCTTCGAATGATCCGCAATCCACAATCAGGATGCCTGGGACTACCTTCCCGATTTGACCGTTCAACCTTGTATTTATAGATTTTTCGATGTACAAATATGGCCGAATGGACAGGCTGAATTTTTTTCGTGACACAGTTCCCTCTGAATGCTATGATGTTAGCACAGACGTGCAACAAGCACAAACATATAAAACACGCATTGATCTACAGTATTTTATATGTGGACAATGCGCATGGAGACGAGGATGAATTTCAAAAGCCTGCAGTATTTTCTGATGGTTGCGGAGGAACTCAACGTAACGAAGGCGGCAAAACGTCTGTATATTACCCAGCAATCGCTGAGCGCGCATATCTCCGCCCTCGAAAAGGACCTCGGCATCAAGCTGTTCGAACGGACGCCGGCATTTTCGCTGACCTATGCGGGAACACGGCTGGAATCTTTTGCGCGCAAAGTGCTTGATCTTGAACAGCAGATTTACAGCGAGATGGACGACATCGCAGGGCACCGGCGCGGCGCCGTCTGCATCGGAATTTCCCACACCTGCGGTCTGGCCATCCTTCCAAGGATTCTGCCCGCGTTTTATGAAAAAAATCCTCTGATCGAAGTCACAGTGCTGGAAGGCAATTCCGCCGAACTGGAGGATTATCTCAAACATGGGCAAATAGACTTAATGATTGTCTTTACGCCGATCGGCCTGGATTCCGTGGAGATCACCCCGCTGGCGTTTGAGCGGCTGCTGCTGCTTGTGCCAAAGCGGCTGACCAATGAACTGTTCGGCGAGAAAGCGGATTATATGCGCGGTAAGTTCTCGATTTCTGCCGATATATCCTGTTTTCAGGAAATGCCTTTCATCCTTTTAAAAAAGGGAAACCGCGTTCGCAGTCTGATCGACAATTATACCAGCGCAAATGGCGTGAGCCTGAATGTCCGCTTTGAAACGGAAAACACCGAGACGGCGTATGCGCTGGCGCAGAGCGGAATGGGCATCGCCGTCTATCCCGAACTGTTTCTGAAATACATCCACAGTTCGGCCCTGAAAAAAGACGACGAAAAAGTCGATTATTTTCCGATTACGGATGCCTCCGCCTCGGAAACGCTGGCGGTTTGTTATGAGCGCAGCCGATATCTTTCGAACGCGGCGCGCGATTTTATTGAAATTGCCTGCAGTGTCCTGCACGAGTAACGAATATGGAAATTACACTGGAACAACTGCTTTCCGCCCGCGATGCGCGCGCGGAACAGATCGCGATTCTGCGCAAGCGTTATGGCGGCGCATGCGTCGTGGCCTTCACCGTTGTCGCGCCGGGACCGGACAAACAGACGCCGGAGGCCAGACGCCTGTTTGACGCGGGCATCAAGGCGCTTCAGAGCTTTATGTTGCGTTATGAGATCGCAGCGCTGGCGTTTGAAGCGGAGGAGAAGCCGACCGGCAGCGAAGCGTATTTAGTGATTCGAACAGACCCGGTTTTTCTCAAGACAGCGCTTTGCGCGCTGGAAGAATCCGCGCCATACGGACGGCTTTGGGATATGGATGTCGTCAAACCCGACGGCAGACGCGTCGACCGCGGAGACGTTGGGTTAGAGGAGCGCGGCTGCATCGTCTGCGGCAAGCCGGGCCGCGCCTGCTATTCCCGGCGGCTGCATCCCATGGAAGAGGTGCTCGGCGCGGTCAAAAAACTCGCGGACACGCTGAAGGACAATCAAACTTTGTGAGGGCCGTTATGGAGATCCGTTCGCTGTCTCTGACGCTGGATCAGACTGAAATCAATGCGTTTTACGCGCGCGCCGGTATTCGGCTCGATCGCTCCGTCACCGCGCTGTATGGCGTTTATGAGGGCGAAACCCTGCTGGCGCTCGGCGGGATTGCGGGCGACGCAATCCGTTCGCTTGCGGTGGAGGAGTCCCGGCAAGGCGAGGGAATCCTGCCGAGGCTCGTGACGCACCTGTATCAAACGCTGAAAGACGACGGGGTGCAAAATGTATTTGTGGTTACAAAGCCGCAGTACGCGCCGCTGTTTTCATCGCTTTGTTTTTATGAACGCGTCCGCACGGAGGACGCAGTGATGCTCGAAAGCGGCCGGGAAGCGCTATCGCGTTATCTTTCCGCCTTGCCGAAAGCGGACGGGGCAATCGTGATGAACGCGGATCCGTTTACCAACGGCCACCGGTATCTTGTGGAAACCGCCGCCGCGCAGTGCCGCAGGCTGATCGTATTTGTGCTGTCCGCCGACGCGGCGCATGTTCCCGCAGACGTACGTCTCATGCTCGTGCAGCAGGGCTGCGCTCGGCTGCCGAACGTGTCCGTCGTTCCCGGCGGGAATTACATCATTTCGGGCGTCACATTTCCGGATTACTTTTTCAAGGACCGAACGGAGGCTGCACTGGCTTATGCGCGGCTGGACGCCACGCTGTTCGCAACCTATATCGCGCCGGCCTGCGGCATCACGAAGCGCTTTGTCGGGGAGGAACCGCTCGATCCCATGACCGCCGCCTATAACGACGCGCTGCTGGCCATCCTCCCGAAAAAAGGGATACAGGTGCATGTCGTTCCGCGAAAGGCAATTGACGGCGCGCCCGTTTCCGCCTCTCGTGTGCGCGCCTTCTGGAAGGAAGGCCGTTTTGACGAGATTGCGCCGCTTGTGCCGGAAACGACGCTTGCGTACATCCGGGGACACGCGTTATGAGCGGCATTGCGGAGCGGATCGGATATCTTGCCTGCGACGCGCTGGCGAAAGAAGCGCGGCTTTCACCGAAGCCCGGACTTGTGGACGCGGAAAACAACGGCTCGCATACGGACATGGATCTGGCGCTGCTTTTAAGGAGCGCGACGGCGCTCGAGCCGTATTTCGTCCGGTTTGTTTCTCTCGGCCTGCGGGATGCGGCGCTGCCTCCCGACGGGAGACTTTCCGCAATCCGCGCGGACGGCATAGCGGCAGAACAGGCGATGTTTGCCGCGACAAATGGAATAAATACCCATAAGGGCGCCATATTTCTGCTCGGCGTGCTTTGCTATTGCGCCGGATACAGCGCGGCAAACGGGATTGCGCTCGCGCCGGAGCGGCTCTGCTCCACCGCGGCGCGCGTTTGCCGCGGCGTAACGGGCGAACTCGGCGGGCGGGCGGGAAGAGCCTTTGCGCACTACGGGGCTAGGGGCGCGCGCGGCGAAGCGGAAGACGGTTTTCCGAACGCGCTTGCGGCAGTTGCGTCGTTTCGTGCTGCCGTAGAACGCGGGACGGGTGAGGAAGACGGCTGGCGTCTGGCGCTGCTGGGGTTGATTTCCCGCGTGGAGGACGCAAACGTTCTCGCGCGATGCGGGGCGGAGGTTGCGGAAACGCTGCGCGTGCGCGCGGGCGAAATCGCGGCGCGGCATTCCGCGGGCGGAACAGGGCTGCGCGCGGCTATGCGTGATCTGGACCGGAAGTGCCGGAATTGGCGCGCAAGCCCCGGCGGTTCGGCGGATCTGCTTGCCTGCGCGGTGTTTTTGCAAGCATTGGCGGCTGCAGCGCCGGAGGCGAAGACTGAGCCGTAGACCCTGAAGAATTGCAGCAGACACAAGCGAAAAAAACGCCGCGCAGGCGGCGAGGACAAATCGATAGTGTTTGGCAGTACAAAACGCGCGATGAATCGCGCACGGGTTTTGCCGCAAGACAGATCATGATGATTCGGCAGGGAATATGTTCATGTGTTCGCATATCTTAAATATCGATATATTGATGTGATAAACACGGGAACAAAAACATCCCGTCGGGTTTTCCGGCGGGATGTTTTTCGACTAGTTCTTTGGAATGGGAACTGTAATTTCGGCCAGCGGATCCCATCGATACGTCGCTACGGTTTCCGTGACACCTTGCGGAACCGTAAAAATTTCGCCGCCGATCTGATCCGTGCCGTTCAGCGTTTCGTAATACCAGTAGGTCAGTTTCAGCTCGACGGATTGCAGATCGTCATAATCTTCCGGGAAAACGGGAAGGATATAGCGGAGCTCGCCTGCGCCTATACTATCCGGTATCGGCGCCTCGGAAACATACGCGCCGTCCAGATAGAAATCGGCCGTTACGCCGAACGATTCGACGGTATTGTAGATGTTTTTAGAGTTCATTCGAAGCAGTCCGCCGGTCATATCCCCGGTCCAAACCTCCGGCGCTTCGACAAGCGTGACCTGGACGCTGATACCCGTCGGCAGATATTCGTAATCTGCGCGGAGCTTTACGCCGTCGAGCGATACCTTCTTTGTCTCGACCGTCCAATCGGAGTCGGTCTCCGTCGCTTCGGAACCAAAATGGTTCATCGACAGATAGGTTTCGCCTGAAAGGGAGATAAGCGTTTCATTCGCTTCGGCTGCCGCCGTGTTCCCCTTCGTCGTGTCAAATGTGAACGTGTGCGTGATGATCGCAACCGTCGCGCCGTAATCCATCGCGTCGTTCTCGCAGACGAGGATATTTTGCGTAATGGTCAGTACGCCGTCCGGCAGCGGGTTTTCGGGATCGATGTCAAAATCGGAATACAGCACGACGTGATCCGCCGCAGCGAGTGCGGCTTCGTCATAAATCGGCGTGATTCCGTGCCCGCTGACGTAGAGCGGGTAAACCGTTGGGTCGCCTGCAACCGTGTAAGTCACATCGTCCATCAGCGCGTCGACGGAGAGCTTGCTGCCGGAGTGCACGCCGTATCCCTCCATGAATTCGCGGACATGCTCGTTGGTCGTGAAGAGGTTCGTGTTCCAGATGAGCTGATTGCCATCGTAGAGCACTTCCGCAATCTCCGGACGGACGTCCCTGAGCCAACCCCAGTTTTCCTCCGAGAAAGGCGCATACCCGTTTTGCGCGCGATAGTCGATGAATTCCTGCGCGTTCGGCAGATCCGGCATTAACGTAATCGTATAGTCGCCGTTCTTCGGCGCGGCCGCGGCAATTGCTTCGTCGATCGAGGGGACGGAGGTTCTCTCCGCGGGGTCTTCGTTCATGTAGCGGCTGGGGGTAAACACCCTGCCGAAGAATTCCGAAACCGCGAGAGCGGCCTTCGGGAAAGAGACGAAGAACACCGCGATCGCAATCAGGCACGCCGCGACAGGAAGGAGCGTTCTGCCGAGACGGCGCCGCTTCAGCGAATTTGGCGAAGCGCTGAGCAGCACGCGGTTGCGAACGCTGCGGACGATACTGCCGCCGACGGGGAGACGGTCGATCGATCCGATCAGAAGGTCCGTCTGCTCGACGGAGAGTTTTGAAAACAGCAGGTTTCGTTCATTTCGCATTTGTCAGCCCTCCTTCCGAGAGACGCTTGAGTTTTTTGAGCGCGCGGCGCAGCCGCTGATCGACCGCATTTTCCTTCATATTAACCAGTTTTGCGATTTCTTTTGTCTGCATCCCGAAATAGTAACGGCAGGTGATGATTTGGCTGTCCGGCTCTCCGAGCGCAAGAACGTTCTGCACCAGATCTTCATTGTCGATTTGACTGAGCGCCATGCTGTCGGTCAGCTCCGAAGCGGGGGCAAAGGGGTCCAGCTCGACGACGCGCGCTTTGGTTTGCCGCCTGAGACGGTCGATCGCGAGGTTTCTCGCTGTCTGGCAGAGATAGGCCTTGACGGAACCCTGCGAAAAATCCAGCCGGTTTCGATTGTTATAGATTGCCAGAAACGCGTCGCTGACGCACTCCTCAACCTCTTCCCGGGAATTTCTTCCCAGCACTGCGGCTGCCGCATGAAACACCAGTCCGGAATATGCGCGCAGCATCTGCTCAAGCGCGCGCTCCGGATCATGCCTGAGCAGCTCGGTCACTGAATCCATGATTGAACCTCCTGCGGTATTTGAGTATCCTCAACCAATATATCTCTATTATCCTTGAAAATCTGACACGAAATGAAAATCATTTGAAAAAAGTATCCGACTGCTTGCATACGGCGTTGAGAAGTGTTAGGGTAATATATACATCTTGAAAAGAGGCAGTTGTATGTGGCTGTTAGGCAGGGTGCTGGGCGTCATTACCGCCGTTTTATACGGCGGCGCGATTCTCAATTTCTTCATCAAATGGGGCAACCGTACCTGGGTCATGAAGCTTCCGAAGGAGAACGCGTTTAGAGCCTCCTATCAGTCCGTCATGAAATTTCTCGTGAAAAACCACCGCTTTTTCGGCTTTGGCGCGGCGGCTGTAATGGTTGCGCATACGATCATACAGATTCTGTTTATGTGGGTTTCGATTACGGGGATCGTCACCGCGGGGCTTGCCATCGTCGCCATCATCCTCGGCGGTATTATGTTCAAGAGCAGGAAGCGCACGCCCGCGATGCTCTGGTCGCACCGCGGCGCGGTGATCGCCATGACGCTGGCTTTTCTCGTCCATGTGATTACAAGAATTTAGAAATCAGAGAGAGTATTTGTGAAAAAAGCGGTTTTGTTCTGTTATTCTTATCACCACAATAACACGCTTAAGGTCGCGGAGGCGGTTTCTGCCGCGCTGCCGGTGCGCGTCGTCTCCGTTCCCGTGCGGGAGGAAGTCGATCTGCGCGACTACGATCTGATCGGCTTTGCGTCCGGCGTATACTTTTCCGAGTTCGGCAAGCCGGTCGAAAGATTCATCGACTCGCTCGAAGGCCTAAGCGGAAAACGCTGCTTCACGCTCTGTACGCACGGCGCGCCGAACGGGGAGTTCGGACGGAATATACAGGAGAAACTTCGCATGAAAGGCGCGGAAGTGGCGGGCGGCTGGGATTGCCGTGGATTCGACACCTACGGCCCGTTCAAGATGATCGGCGGCATTGCCAAGAGTCGGCCGAATGAAAAAGATCTTGCGGGAGCGGTTTCTTTTGTGGAGTCGCTTCTGAAAGAATAAAAATTCAGACGAAAGCCTGAAAAACTGAATAAGCAAGGAAAATCTCCGAGTCCGCGCGGCCTCTGTTAGGGGGTCGCGCCGACCGATGGGTGCGGCTGGTAACGGGCGCGCCTGCCATGTTTGCAAAGGGGATTCATCCCAAAATCGGCGGCGGAGCAAGCGCGGGGTCGCGAGATTTTCCTTGTTCAAAAGGGAGAATAATATCATGATCAAACGCATTTGCTACGTCGCTTTATCGATCCTGCTCATATTTGCCTCCGTCGGCTGCGCAAAACCGATCGAGACGGCGACGCCCGCGCCGGAAACGACCCCCATCAGCATCAGCGCGGACGAAACCGCTGTTCCCGCAGAGACGCCTTCCGGAGACGGTCTCGGCATCAAAATCCTGCTGGAGCAGGACGACGATATGATCAACAACTACACGGTCATCGCGGTCAACGACGCCGCCCCGTTTAAGGATGCGGACGGAAAAGCGGTCGCGGGCGTCGCGATCAACACCGTCGGTGCAAAGGCGCTCGTGGACTGGCTGATGAGCGAAGAAGCGGCGCAGTTGATTTCCAGCTACGGCGTTGCACAGTACGGCGAGGCGCTCTTTACGCTGACAGCGGACAAGCCCGTCTCCGCGGCGGAGATTCCGCAGGCGACGGATGCGACGAAGACCATCCGGCTCTCCACGACCACATCGGTCAACGACAGCGGACTTCTAGCCTATCTGCTGCCGGCATTCGAAACCAAATACGGTTATACGGTGGAGGTTTCCTCCGCCGGAACCGGCAAAGCCATTGCCGCCGCGACGATGGGGAACGCGGATCTCATCGTTGTGCACAGCAAGTCTCAGGAAGAAACGTTTGTCACGGACGGATACGCGAAACTGCTCGACGGCTACCAGAGCGAGCGGCTGACGTTTATGTATAACTACTTCGTGCTGGTGGGGCCGAAGGACGATCCCGCGAAGTGCGCCGAAGCGGGCGGCGTGAAGGAAGCGTTTGCGCGCATCGCGGAGGGTAAGTTCCCGTTCGTCTCGCGCGGGGACAAGAGCGGAACCCACACGAAGGAAGTCTCTCTCTGGCCGGAATCGCTTGGCATAACAACGGATCCGGCGAGCATCGACGCCTACAGCGAGTGGTATCTTTCCAGCAATGCGGGCATGGGCGTTTGCCTGACCATGGCGAACGAGATGGACGCCTACATCCTCTCGGATAAGGCAACCTTCCTCGCCTTTTCGGCAAACGGCGGCACGGTGGGCTGATCCACCGTGGGCGGCGCATTGGAGCGCGCGTTTCGTCTGCTTGTTTCGGGCGACGCGCTCTTAACCAGCATCATTGTCGTAACGCTCAAGATGACGATCTTGAGCTCCTGTGCGGCGCTCCTTCTCGGGGCGCCGTACGGCGTTTTTCTCGCCAGCGCGCGATTTCCCGGACGGCGGACGCTCATCGTCATAAACCGCACGCTGATGGGGCTGCCGCCGGTGGTATGCGGGCTTTTATGCTATCTGCTGTTTTCCGGCGTAGGCCCCCTGCGCGGTCTGAAGCTGCTCTTTACGATTACGGGCATGATCGTGGCTCAGGTAATACTGATCACGCCAGTCGCAGCCGGAAGCATGGAGACCGCGCTTTCGCCGCTTGTCGGCGAGATCCGCGAGTCCGCGCGCGGGCTGGGGCTCAGCCGCGGAAAAACGTTTCTTCTGACGCTCAACGAGAGCAAGTACGCGCTCGTCTCCACTTATCTGCTTGGTTTCGGACGGGCGATGGCTGAGGTCGGCGCGGTGTCCATGGTCGGCGGGGCGATCGCGTATAAAACAAACGTGATGACCACCGCGATCATGATGTATACGAACATCGGGGACTTTCAGTACGCGCTCGCGCTGGGGGTTCTTCTGCTATTTATTTCTCTGCTCGTCAACGTGCTGGCGCACCTGCTGCAAAGGAACGCCGCAATATGATCGAACTGATCAATGTGAAAAAATTTTACGGTGCGCGCTGCGCGCTCGACATTCCCGCGTTATCGATCGGCGCGGGGGAAAAGCTCGCACTCATTGGGCCGAACGGCTCCGGCAAGAGCACGCTGCTGCGTCTGCTCGCGGGGACGATCTGGCCGGACGAAGGGGAAGTCGGGCGGAACGGACTGAAACGGGGAGAAATCGGATACATGCCGCAGAAACCGCATGCCTTTGATCTGAGTGTGCTAAAAAACGTCGAACTCGCGCTGGACGGGGAGAGGGAGAAAGCGCGCCTGGCGCACAGCGCGCTGGAACGCGTGGGGCTGCTCCATCTCGCCGCGGCGCGCGCGAGCCGCCTTTCGGGCGGCGAGGCGCAGCGCATGGCGCTCGCGCGGGTCATCGCCCGTCCGCGCCGTCTTCTGCTGCTGGACGAACCGACCGCCAGCGCGGATATCTCCGCCATCGAACGGATTGAGCGGACGCTGGCGGATTATACCGAAGAGACGGGCTGCGCGCTTGTGTTTTCCTCCCATGCGCCCGCGCAGGCGCTGAGGCTGTCGTCGCGTACGCTCGCGCTGGATGCAGGCAAAATCGGAGAACTGGGGGATACGGAACGGGTATTGAAACACCCTCAGGCCGAGAGCACGAAGCTGTTTTTACGGCACTGGAATATCTGAAAAAAAAGAAGCAACGCCGTGGAAGATCCGCGGCGTTGTTTTATGTGCCGATCGTTATTTACAAAACCGTTGATAGAGCCGCCCGAACCCGGGCAGTGCGTTTACGATGGTGTCGTATGCCACGCAGTAAGCGATGCGTACATGCGACGGGCAGCCGAAACTGCGGCCGGAGACAATGAGAATATCTTCGGATTTCGCCGCTTCCGCGAACGCGTCCCCGTCACCGCCGGGCGCCTCTAGAAAGAGATAAAATGCCCCGTCCGGCGGCATACAGCGGTATCCGAACGCGGAGAGCCCCTCGTACAGCGCGTCGCGGTTTTTACGATAACTGGTCAAATCCGGCATCAGGTTTGCGTTGGCGGCATAGGCGACGGTTTTCTGTAAAAAAGAAGGCGCGCAGACGTAACCCTGTATGCGCGCGCTGCCCGCGATCGCGTCGTAAACGTCGTCGAAATCCGGCATCTCGTTTCCGATCAATACGTAGCCGATGCGGTCGCCCGGGAGCGACAGGCTCTTGGAATACGAGTACGAGAGGATCGAAGCGTCGTAAAAGTGTGTGACGAACGGCACGGGCTGGTTCGTATAATTCAGTTCGCGGTAGGGTTCGTCCGAAACCAGATAGACCGGCCGCCGCAACTCTCCGCTTTTTCTGCGCAGGAGCGCGCTAAGCTGCCGGATCGTCTCCTCGGAGTAGACGACGCCGGAGGGATTGTTCGGCGAATTGATGATCACGGCTTGCGTATGCGCGTTGATCGCCGCCTCGAGCGCGGAAAAATCGATCTGAAACTTTTCCATATCCGGCGGCACGACCACGAGCTTTCCGCCGGCGGTGCCGGCAAAGCAGCCGTACTCCGGAAAATATGGCGCAATGGCAATAAATTCGGTATCGGAATCGATTGTCAGCGCCCGGAGGATGGAGGTCAGCGCGGCTGCCGCACCGCAGGTCATATAAAGGTTTCGCCGAGTAAACGACGTTCCGAAGCGGCGGTTGAGGTTTTCCGCGATTGCGTCCCGCGTCTCATTCGCCCCCGGCGCGCTTGTGTAGCCGTGCAGCGCGGACGGGTCGCTTTCGTTCAGCAGCCGGATCATCTCCCGCGTGAACAGCTCCGGTGGCGGTACGGAAGGGTTGCCGAGCGAAAAATCGTAGACATTTTCCGCGCCGACTTCGCTGGCGCGCTTGCGCCCGAACTCGAAAAGTTCGCGGATGGCGGAGCGCACGCGCCCCAGATGGAGCATTTCTTTGGAAACCATAAATGTGAGCCTCCCGGGAAGTCCCCGTAAACGGGGCGGAAAATCAGAAACGGCTTTCAGCTTTCGAATCGGTATCCCGCCTCAAACGCGGAGAGATTGAGCGCGAGCACTTTCGGGGGAACGGATTCTGTCAGCGCGGCGTTCCAGTCGATCGCCTCCAGATGAAACGCTTTGACCAACGCGCCCAGCAGTACGATATTGGTGCAGCGGATGTTGCCGAGCGATTTTGCGATCGTGCTCGCCGGAATGACGCGCAGGTCGAACGCCCGGCTCATCTCTTCATAAATATTCTGCGGATATTCCGCGGCTCCGCTGCAAACCGGCAGAGGCATGACTTCGTAGTCGTTGACCAGCGCGGTGCCGCCGGGCTTTAACAGATCGGAATAACGTACCGCTTCCAGTTTTTCAAACGCGACGAGTACGTCCGCTTCGCCTCGCCCAATGATGGGCGAATAGACCTTTTCCCCGTAGCGCACCTGAGTGGAGACGGATCCGCCGCGCTGCGCCATGCCGTGCACTTCGCTCATCTTCACGTCGTAACCCGCCTGAATAAGACCCGCCGTGAGGGTTTTGCTCATCAGGATTGTGCCCTGGCCGCCGACGCCGCAGATGAGGATGCTTTTACCGTTTTTCTGCGCCATGCTCATTCTCCCTTCTGCGCTTCGCCGACGCGGGAAATCGCTCCGAACGGGCATGCCTGCGCGCAGACCTTGCAGCCGACGCAGAGCGTCATGTCGGTTTCGGCTTTGCCGTCGCGCATGTGGATGGCGGGGCAGGCGACCTTGAGGCAGAGTTTGCATCCGCGGCACTTGTCGCGGTCCACCACGCACTTGCCGATGTCGTGCTTCATGCGCTTGATCAAAAGGCACGGTCTTCGCGCGATGATCGCCGCCGGGACTTCGCTCGCGAGAGCGTCTGCGACCGCCTGCTCCATCGCCTTGATATCCTGCGGATCGACCACGATGACATTACCGTAGCCGAAGCTTTTCAGGACTTCCTCGATTGAAATTTTCGTGGCGATTTCGCCGTTCAGCGTAAATCCGGTGCCGGGATTATCCTGATGCCCCGTCATGCCGGTGATCGAGTTGTCGAGGACGCACGGGATCATATTTCCTTTATTATAAAGGATTTCAACGGCGCCCGTCAGCCCGCTGTGGAAAAATGTGGAATCTCCGACCACGCCGAAGATCTTCCTGTCCGTTACGCCCTGCATCGAAAACGCTTTGGCCATCCCCATGCCGAGCGAGAACCCGCCGCCCATGCAGGCGCAGGTGTCCATCGCGGCGAGCGGCGCGGCATGGCCGAGCGTATAGCAGCCGATATCGCCTGTGATCACGAAATCCTTGTGCTTGCTGAGCACGTAGAAGAATCCTCGGTGCGGGCAGCCGGGGCAGAGGGCCGGAGGACGCGAGACCATCTTCACATCCAGTTCCGCCGTTTCGGGTTCCTGCCCGAGGACGCTGCGGCGCACGATTTCGGGGTTGAGTTCGAACATATCCGGAATATGGCTCTTGCCATAGCACGCGATTCCCGCGGCCTTGAGCTGCTCTTCCATGAAGGGTTCCAGCTCCTCGACGACATAGAGCGTTTCCACGCGGGATGCGAAGTCGCGCACCAGATCCATCGGCAGCGGCCAGGTAAAGCCGAGCTTGAGGAACGACGTGTCCTCCGGAAAGACTTCCTTGGCGTACTGGTAAGAGATGGAGGCGGTTACGACGCCGATCTTCCCGCCGTTCAGCTCCATGCGGTTAAGCGGGCTCGTATTGGCGTATGCTTCCAGCGCTTTGAGCTTTTCCTCCAGCTGCGGGCGGTGCTGATGCGCAAACGCTGGCGTGCAGACGAACTTGGGGATGTTGCGCACATACCGCGCGGCCGCCTGTTCTTCCCGCTCGCCGAGGGAGACGAGGCTTTTACTGTGGCTGATGCGCGTGGTCACGCGAAACAGCACCGGCGCGTCGAAGCGCTCCGATACCGCATAGGCCTCTTTCATGAAATCTTTGCACTCCTGCGAATCGCTGGGTTCGATCAGCGGGATCTTGGCAAATTGCGCGTACCGGCGGTTGTCCTGCTCGTTTTGCGAGGAGTGCATGGAAGGATCGTCCGCCGTAACGATGACGAATCCCGCGCCGACGCCGTTATACGCCGCGGTAAAGACGAGATCCGCCGCCACGTTGAGGCCGACGTGCTTCATCGCGGTCAGCGAGCGCGCGTTTGCGATGCAGGCGCCGTACGCGACCTCTGTGGCGACCTTTTCGTTCGGCGCCCATTCCGCGTACAGCACATCCTTATACTGCTCGAGATTTTCAAAGATCTCCGTGCTCGGCGTGCCGGGGTAGGCGGAGCAGACGGTTACGCCCGCTTCATACGCGCCGCGCGCGATGGCTTCGTTGCCGGTCAGGAGCTGTCGTGAAGAATCGCTCATGCGTTTTTTCCTCCGTGCACCGCGATGGCGCCGAGCGCGAGGGAAGTGAGCTTTGCGTCCGCGGGGTCCGCGCGCGAGACGAGAACGATCGGGCAGCGCGCGCCCATGACGATACCCGCCGTGCGCGCTTGCGCAAAGTAGGTGAGGGATTTTCCGAGAGCGTTGCCCGTTTCATAGTTCGGCATGATCAACAGATCCGCGTCGCCCGCGCCGGGGGCGGTATATTTCTTGTGCGCGCAGGATTCCTTGCTGATGGCAAGGTCGAGCGCGGCGGGGCCGAACACATTCATGTTGTACTTCGACCAGTCGAGCTCGCTCAGCGCCTTCGCGTCCGTCGTCGAGGGAATTTTCTCGCTGACCACCTCGCTGCCGCTGATGCATGCCGCGTTGATGGCACGGTATCCGATCAATTGAAGGAGCCGGGCGGCGTTTTCAAGAATGACGCGCTTCCGTTCAAAATCTGGCGCGGGGTTCATCGCCCCGTCGCTCAGATACAGCAGTTTATGATAGGCCGGGAATTCAAATATCATCACGTGGGAAAGCATTCCGCCCGTCAGCAGGCCGGAGTGTACGACCGCGCGAAGGAATACCGTCGTATTCAGGATACCTTTCATGAGATAGTCCGCCGCGCCGGATTCCACGGCCTGCACCGCCGCGCGCGCGCAGGCTTCGTCGCTTCCGTCCTCCGGTTCCACGATGGTCAATCCCGTTTCGTCCGCGTGACGGGCGGCAAGCAGGGCGCGGATTTCGGCCGCTTTGCCGAAGAGCAGCGCGGTGCAGATGCCCCGTTCCCGCGCGGAAAGGATCGCCTCGATCACCTCTTCATCGTGCGCGCTGGCGACCGCGACGCGGCAATTCAGGTTTTTCGCCTGTTCCAGAAATTCGTTCAGGGTATGCTTCATATTCGCGGGATGCTCCTTTGGTATAATCTTAAACTGTCTGGGTGTCAGATCGATGCTTCGTAAGACCTTGCCTCTTCGCCGCGCAGGATACGCAGCGCGCCGAGCGCGAGCGCGCGCATCTCTTCCTCGCCCGGATAGCGCAGGATGGGTGCGATTTTTTCCACGTACCCCGTCAGTTCCGCGCAGAAACGGTCCGAATACGCGATGCCGCCGGTGAGCAGAATCGCGTCCACGCTGAACCGGAGAACAGCCGCCATGGAACCGATGTCTTTTGCGTGCTGATACGCCATTGCGTGGAAGATCAGGGACGCTTCTTTGTCCCCGGCGAGATGCCTGCGCTCGACCTCGCGAAAATCTCGCGTGCCGAGATAGGAAAACACGCCGCTTTCAAACGAGAGCCTGCGCTTGAGTTCCTGACGGCTTACGCCGGAATAGCAGAGGTTGACCACCGCGTTGACCGGAAGAGAGCCGGCGCGGTCGAGGGAAAAGCTGCCCTCGTCGCGTACGTTATATACGTCCACCACGCGGCCTTTCTCGTGCGCGGCGATGGAGACGCCGCCGCCCATATGCGCGACGATCAGGTTCAGGGATTCATATGGTTTGCCCAGATCCGCGGCGGCTTTCCGCGCGACCGCTTTCTGGTTGAGCGCGTGAAAAAAGCTTTCCCGTTCCATTCCCTTCAGGCCGGATACGCGGGCGACGGGCTGCATCTCGTCTACGGATACCGGATCGACCAGAAACGCGGGGATGTCCGCTTCGTCCGCGAACGATTTTGCAATCACAGGGCCGAGTGAGGACGCGTGTTCGCCAAACGGCGGATCATAGATATCGCGGATCACCGCGTCGTCGATTCGATATGTGCCGGACGGGATATGGCGGATGATGCCGCCCCGGCTGCAGACCGCGTCGAAAGAACCGATTGCATAACCCGCGCGTGTGAGTGCGGCGCGTATCAGGCTTTCCCGAAGCGGGAGCTGGTCGACAACGTGCTGGAGCCCCGCCAGTTCCTCCGGCGCGTGGGAAATCGATTCCGCGTATACTTCCGTTTCGTCTTCGTAAACGGCTATTTTGGTCGAAGTTGCGCCGGGGTTGATGAGTAAAATGCGCATTGCGCTGCCTCCGTTTTCTCGGCGTAGTTAATAAGAAACGATAGAATAACACTGATGTTATCCTAGTCGTTTTTCGCCTTTCCTGTCAACCGAACAAGGAAAAATATATAGTATATATATTCAATCGAAAAGTCACATATGCGGGGATACTTTTAAAATAATGTAGAATAAATAATGTTTGACTGCATAAAAAACGATTCGCGTCGTTCGCGTTATGCATTCCGGCCGACGCGCGGCAGGACAGGCGTGAATGACGGCGCAACGGCGGAGAGATTTGGGCCGCTTGCCAGAATGCGCGACACGGTGTATTATAACGCTAATACACGGGAATTTTGATACAGGAGCAAAGAATATGATCCGTATCTTCATTGTAGAGGACGACGAAATCATCGCAAACGAGGTGGCGAAGCATCTTGCCAGCTGGGGGTTCGACGCCGTCGTTGCGCGCGCGTTCGACCGGATCGACGAGGAATTCATCTCCTCCGGCGCGCAGCTTGCGATCATGGATATCTCGCTGCCGTATTATAACGGATACTACTGGTGCGAGCGCATCCGGCGGGTTTCCAAGGCGCCGGTTGTGTTTCTCTCCTCGCGCGCGGATACGACGGATGTCGTGATGGCGGTGAATATGGGAGGGGACGATTATATCGTCAAGCCCATCGATCCCGAACTGTTAATTGCAAAAATCAGGGCGGTGCTGCGGCGCGCCTACGATTATGAAACGCCTGCGCGTCTGCCGTTCTGCGGCGCGGAATTCGATTCGTCCGCTTCCTGCCTGATCGTCGGCGGGACAAAGCGGGAGCTGACCAAAAACGAGAGCCGGATTTTATCCGTACTGCTGGAAAGGCGCGGCGCGATCGTCAGCCGGGAGGAAATCATGCTTAAGCTCTGGGACAGCGATGAATTTATCGACGACAATACGCTGACCGTAAACGTCAACCGCCTGCGAAAGACACTGGCGGATGCGGGGCTTGGCGCATGCGTAAAGACGTATAAAGGGCAGGGGTACTCGATTGATGCGTAACTTATACGATTATTTGAGATCCCGCCGCGCGGTGGTTCTCCTGTATTTGGCCGCGTCAGCGGTTGTCTTGACGCTTGGCTATCTTGCGCGCCAGGAGGCGGTGTACGTTCGATACGAAGCGATCCTGATCAGCTTCGCTTTTTTCTGCATACTGCTGGCGGACGGATTGCGGTATCGCCAGAAACGCAGGCGGATGGCGCCGATCCGCACACGCACGGAACTGCTTCCGCGCGAGCTGCCGGAGCCGCTGGACGGGCTGACAGAGGATTACGACGCGCTGATCCGTCTGCTCGCGCGCGAAGCCGAGCGGCTGAAGACGGAGAGCCTCGGCCAGCAGGAGGAGACGAAAGAATACTATACGCTCTGGGTGCATCAGATTAAGACGCCGATCGCCGCGATGCGGCTCATTCTAGGCGAAAAAGACGACGAAAACGCACGCCTTCTAAAGCAGGAATTGTTCAAGGTAGATCAATATGCCAACCTCGCGCTGAAGTTTATCAAGCTCGGCGATATTGCTTCCGACCTGGTCGTCGAGCGGTGCGACCTCAACGAGATCGTCCGCGCTGCGGTGAAAAAATACTCGCTGCTGTTCGTCTACAGCAGGCTTTCTGTCGAGATCGGTGAACTGAACAAGGACGTGCCCTGCGACCGGATGTGGCTGGGATTCATCCTGGAGCAGCTGCTCTCCAACAGCGTGAAATACACGCGATCCGGAGGCGTTCATATTTATATGGAAAACGGCGCGTTGGTCGTGGAGGACAGCGGAATCGGTATCCGCAAGGAAGACCTTCCGCGCATCTTCGAAAAAGGTTATACGGGTTATAACGGACGCATGGACACGCGCGCAAGCGGGATCGGATTGTATCTCGTCCGGCGCGCGGCGGATGCGCTCGGTATTTCGATCAGCGTCGTTTCCGAACTGGGAAAAGGCACGCGCATGACGCTTCGATTTCCAATACTGGATGAATTCTCGGCAATGTGACAAAAACGTAAGTTTCGCGCCCGTTTCCGTAAGGCAAATCGATGGCGGCAAACGCGCCCGTTTCATACAATAGCCGCATACTAAAACGGACGGAGGAATTTCCATGTCTCTTCTTCAGGTAAAAGGGCTGGGAAAAGTCTATAACACAAAACTTGGCGCTCGGCAGTGCGTGGCGCTGCGGAACATGAATTTCGAAGTGGTCGAGAGCGAGTTCGTCGCCATCATGGGTGCGTCCGGCAGCGGGAAAACGACGCTGCTGAACATCCTCGCATCGCTGGACAAGCCGACGACCGGCGACGTCCTGCTCGACGGAACGAGCTTTTCATCGATTGCAGACCGCGATCTATCGGAGTTTCGCAGAAAACACCTCGGCTTCGTGTTTCAGGATTTTAACCTGCTGGACACCTTTTCGCTTAAGGATAACATCCTGCTTCCCCTCGTGCTGATGCAGACGCCTGTGCGGGAGATGGAAGAACGACTGCTCCCGGTTGCGCGCCAGCTCGGCATCACGCAGCTGCTCAACAAGTATCCATACGAAGTATCCGGCGGAGAGAAACAGCGCGCGGCCATCGCGCGCGCGGTCATCACCGACCCGCGCATTCTGCTCGCGGACGAACCGACCGGCGCGCTGGACAGCAAAGCCTCGGCGAGCTTGCTGGGACAGTTTTCGGATCTGAACAAGATCGGCAAAACCATACTCATGGTGACGCACAGCGCCATGGCTGCGAGCTATGCCTCCCGCGTACTGTTCATTTCGGACGGCGCGCTCTTTTCTCAGCTTTACCGCGGGGACGAGAGCAACCGCGCGTTCTTCGACCGGATCATCGCGAACCTCTCGATTCTGGGGGGTGGCGATATTGCGTAAATTCTTCTATTTTCGCCTCGCGCTGAGCAATGTGCGCCGGAACCGCCTGACTTACCTGCCATACCTCGTGGCCACGGCGGTTATGAGCGGCGTGTTTCTGCTCATCGCCGGGCTGCTGTTTTCCAAAGGGCTGACCAATACGCCGTCGGGGGATGTCGCGAAGGCGCTGTTTGCCTTCGGGCTGGTTGTCTTCGCACTGTTTACCTTTTGCTTCATGCTCTATATCAACAACTTTCTGATCAAGCGCAGGAAGAAGGAATTCGGCCTCTACGGAATACTTGGCCTCGACAAGCGGCATGTCGGGCGCGTGCTGATCTGGGAAAATCTGTTTGTCATGGGCGGCGGGGTCGCCTGCGGCATCGTGATCGCGCTCGTGTTCGGGAGAGTGTTATTCCTCGTGCTGATGAAACTGATCCACGCGGTGCCCGGCAGCACGTTCTCCATACCGCTCGTCGCCTTTGCGCTGATGCTGGGGTTGTTTTTCCTGCTGTTTCTCGTCACCTGCACGGCGAACGTCATTCGTGTACACACTGCCAACCCCATCGCTTTGCTCGCGAGCGAAAAGAGCGGCGAGAAGAACAAAAAAGGAATCGTCCCGCTCGCGATCCTCGGACTCCTGATGCTAGGCGCGGCGTACTATTTCGCATGGACGACCGAGGTGCCGGGGCTGGCGCTCGGAATATTCTTTCCGCTCGCGATCGTGGTGATCATCGCAACCTATTTGCTCTTTCTTTGCGGGAGCATCGTGGTGCTTCGGCTGCTGCGCATGAAGAAGAGCCTGTATTATCAGGCGGACCATTTTGTGACCATCTCAGGCATGTTCCACCGGATGCGGCAAAACGCGCGGGGGCTGGCGACGATCTGCATCCTCTCGACCATGCTCGTGGTTACGGTATCCGGTACGCTCTCGCTCTATCTGGGGCGGGAGGAGATGATGCGCGGGATGTATCCCTTCGACGCGCAGGTGTATGTGCCGGAAAATGCGACGGCGGAGCAGATCGTGGCGTATGACGCGGCGCTCAACCGGATCGCGGCGGAGAACAGCGTGACGCTTTCCTCAGACCGGAGCAAACTGCTCACGACGCTGCCGGAGGATGAAGAATTCGAACGCAACAACTTTGTGCGTCCGGACAGCGAATTTGTGGAAACGCCGAGCCTGATCTTCTTCGACAGGAGCTTTCGTTTCAATATCGCGGGGAGCGATGACGATCGGCTCGCGTTCATTCAGGCGATTCGCGACCAGTACGGCGCGTCGTTTTCCGAGACGCCAAAGCTGATCGCATCGGATATTTATACCACCCGCGTACAGGGATACGCGCTTTACGGCGGCTTGCTGTTCCTCGGTGCGTTTTTCGCGGTGCTGTTCCTTGCGGTCGCGGTGCTCATCCTCTACTTTAAGCAGGTGACCGAAGGATATGAGGACAAAGAGCGGTTTACGATCCTCCAGCAGGTCGGCATGGACGACCATCAGGTGAGGCGCACGATCAACTCCCAAGTGCTCTGGGTGTTTTTCCTTCCGCTTGCGGCGACGGCGCTGCACATGCTGTTTGCATCCAAGATCATGGCCCAGATGCTCAAAACGTTCATGCTTTACGACTGGGGGCTGGTGCTTCTGTGCATCGCAGGAACACTGCTCGCGTTTTCGCTCCTGTATTTCGGCGTTTATCGCGTCACGGCAAAAACCTATTATCGCATCGTCAGAAGATAGGACATACGAGCGGGAGGGGGCGCAAGCTCCCTCCTTTATTTATTGCGCTGATACGCCGTTTTTTTCCGGTTGAACCGCATACGGATTTTCTATATAATCCAGCGTTCCGCCGATTTTTCCGGTTGAACCGCATACGGATTTTCTATATAATCCAGAGTATGGAACAAAAACAAAACCGTTTTCTGATCGCGCTTAAGGAACTCGGCGCAACCGCGCTGGGCTTTGGAAAAGCGCAGGCAATCCTGTTCGGGGTGAACTTTCTTGTCGTTACCGTCGGCATGGTCATCGCCGGCATGGGCTGGTGGTCGCCGCTCATCGCGGTTGGCGTGTGCCTTCTAGACCTGCTGCCGGTCATCGGTTCCGGCGTTGTATTCGTGCCGTGGGCGATCATCGCGCTGATCGCGAAAAATCCGCACATGGCGATCGCGGTCGGCGCGACCTATATCGCGATGGTCGTGCTGCGCATGATCCTCGATCCGGTTATCACGGGCAAGAGCGTCGGACTGCCGCCGCTGATTACGCTGTTGGCGTCGGTCGGCGGTCTGATCTTTTTCGGCGGAGCAGGTATTATCCTGGGCCCGGTGATCGCGGCGGTCGCAAACGTGCTCTTCCGCGTATTCTTTAAGAAAAAACCGCAAAAAGATACGGCGAAAGAAACCAAGCCCGCACCGGAAGAGGCACAAGACAAGGCGGATTAACGCGCGAGGAAACCACGCGATAGAAATAAAAGGGAAAAACGAAAGGGGAAACGAAACCATGTTTTGGAACGTTATCGGCTGGCTGTTCATCGGCGCGCTGATTGGCTGGGTGGCCAGTAAGATCATGCGCGGCAAGGGGGGATTGGTCCGCAACATCATCGTCGGCATTGCGGGCAGCGTGGTCGGCGGCTGGCTCGCGGAATACGCGGGAGTCGGCTCCGGCAACGTCTGGTCGATCGGCGGGTTTCTTATCGCCGTCGGCGGGGCGTGTGTGCTGATCATCCTCAGCCGCCTGATTCTCGGGAGAAGATAAATAAACAACGCCCGAAAGGGCGCTGACAGACTGACAGCGCCGTTTCGGCGCTGTTTGTCAAATTGTTAAAAATCAGATTTCCCTCGCGGCTTCGTCCGCGATCCGGCGCATTTCGTCCCAGTGTGCGTCCATCTCCCGAACGAGCTGAAACTGCGTGCGCGCGCGGTCGAGATTGTGGTTTTTCCGCGAAACATGGAAGTAAACATCCCCTGCGATATGGTCAGCGAGAAAGCGAACGCCGCACTCGAGCGTCATCATCTTCGCGCCAACGGGCAGCATCGCAATCTCCGCTTGTGTCAGGCTCTTCCCGCAGGTGGAAAGATAACCTGAGACATACGCCTGATACAGGCCGAGATCGAGCCGCACGCGGCTTACATCCCTCTCATCCTCGGCAGCGGTGGAGGCGCCGAAGCGGACCGCGTCGCCAAAGTCGTTGACGGACAGACCCGGCATGACCGTGTCGAGGTCGATCACGCAGAGCGCTTTGTGCGTTTTATCGTCAAACAGCACATTGTTGATCTTGGTGTCGTTGTGCGTAACGCGCAGCGGCAGACCGCCCGATGATTGAAGATCGGCAAGCGTATGGGAAAACGGTTCGCAGGAAAGCGCAAAGTCGATTTCACGTTCAGCCTGCGCGCACCGGCCGGACGCGTTCTCGCGGATCGAACGAATCAGCGCGACATAACGCGCGGGCGTATCATGAAAGCGGGGGATGGTTTCGGCGAGCTGTTCCGCAGGGAAATCCGCCAGATGGTTCTGAAATCGGCCGAACGCGACGGCGCACTCAAAAAACAAATCCCGGTCCGCCGCCTGGAAGCAAACGCTGTCCTCCACCAGCTCGTAGACGCGCCAGTATGCGTTGTTTTCCACGGCGTAGTGGGCTCCCTCCAGCGTAGGGACGAGCTTTAGAACGCCGCGCGGATCATGCACCTTTTTGCGCAGGTGCTCGGTGACGAGTTCGATATTGCGCATGAGCGCGACGGGATCGCGAAACACGGCCGTATTGATGCGCTGGAGGATATAACGCGCGCCGCCTTCGCAGCGCACGAGGCGGGTCCCGTTGATATGGCCGTTGCCGTACGGTTCGCTGAAAATCGGCGCGCCGGAGAGCGCGAACTGGAAAAGAACGGACTGCATGCAAACGGCCCTTCCTTTCGGTGAATAGTATGAAGACAGCGTTATTTCTCGAACAACGCGCGTATTCCGCGAAAAAGCTTATGGTTCAGAAGCATGACGATGCCCTCGACCTGGCGAGGGGTGATACCGGATTCCATGCTCATGAGCCGCAGCGGCGTGGTGAAGAGGATGCGATCAACGATGTCTGAGCCAACTTCGCCAGTTCCGGCTGCTTTATTTGCGACTTTCCGACCGATCAGCACAAGCAGTCTCCCGAGGAGTGTATGTTTTACCTCGCTGAGGGTGACGTTGAGCGTGTGCGGTTCGCCTTTTTGACGTTCCCGCGGGGGAATCGGGCGGCCGAGCACGGCGGTAAACGCGGCGTCCGGCACCTCAATGCCGCGCGTCAGGTCGTAATAACAAGGCGCGTCGGCGCGATGGTCGGGGATATGCGCGTCCGCATCCGGCGCGGCGAAAATGCCCGCCGAGAGACGGATATCCCGGCTGGAGGCGGACAGGCGGAGTTCATATGCGCCGCCCTCCACGCGCCAGTTGCTGGCGATCGTATCAAAAAAGGAAAGATCCCGCCGCGTGAGCGAGAATGAAACGGGTTTCGTTTCGCCGGGCTGCAGGAATACTTTTTCAAACCCCTTCAGTTCCTGCTCCGGTACAAACATCGCGGTCGATTTGTGGCAGACATAAAGCTGAACGATCTCCGCGCCCGCGCGTTTGCCGGTGTTCGTAACGTCGAGAGAAACCATAAGAGGCGCCGCGCCGTTCAGCGTTTCCCCGCTTAGGCGCAGGTTGGCATAAGAAAAAGAAGTGTAGGAAAGACCATGCCCGAAGGGATAACGGACGCTCTTCTGCGCAATATCATAGTAACGGTAACCGACGAACACGCTTTCGCGGTACTCCACCGTGCGCGTGTAGCCGGGGAAGCAGGCATAGGAAGGCGTGTCCTCCAGCCGGAGCGGCCAACTCTCGGCGAGTTTCCCGCAGGGGCACGATTTTCCCGTGACAAGATCGGCGATTGCGCCGCCGACCGCCTGTCCGCCGAGATAGGCAAGCAGAATCGCCCGCGCGCTGTCCGCCCAGCCCAAATCGACGACGGAGCCGCAGAGGAGCACGACCGCGGTGTTCGGGTTGACCATCGAAACGCGCCGGATAAGCTGCGTCTGACTTTCCGGCATGGCAAGGGACGAACGGTCAAACCCCTCCGACTCGTATCGGTCCGGAAGGCCGGCCAAGATCAAAACGGCGTCCTTTCCACGGGTGATGCCGCAGGCTTCCTGAATCAACGCTTCGTCGGGAGCATCGCTGCCCTCCGCATACCCCGTCGCAAACGAAGCGCGTAAGCCGAGGTTCTGCAGTTCTTCCAGCGGGGAATCGAGTGTCAGCGGAACCACCTTGCTGCTGCCCGCGCCCTGATAGCGCGGCGTTTTAGCAAAAGCGCCGATGACCGCTATGTCCGCACCCGCCTTTAATGGCAGCAGTCCGCCTTCGTTTTTCAGGAGTACCGCGGAGGATGCCGCGGTCTCGCGCGCGAGCGCGTGATGCGCGGCCGCGTCGTATGGGACAGTTTCACGATCCTTTGCGGTTTTCACAAGCTTGACGACGCGTTCGACGCAGCGGTTAACGTCGTCTTCGTTCAGTTTGCCGGACTGAACCGCGCGTTCGATTTGCCGGTCATGATACGGCCCGACATATGGCATCTCAAGGTCGAGTCCAGCAGAAACGCCCGCGACGCGGTCGTTCACCGCGCCCCAGTCGGACATCACGAGACCGTCAAAGCCAAATCTGGCGCGGAGGACGTCCGTGAGCAGCCAGCGGTTATCGCTGGCGTTGACGCCTTTCACACGATTGTAGGAGCACATAACCGTCCAGGGCCGCGCCTGCTGTATCACGCGCTCAAAACCGGACAAATAAAGCTCGAACATTGCGCGTTCGTCGACCACCGCGTCGGTGGTCAGGCGGCGGTATTCCTGATTGTTGAGCGCGAAGTGCTTCATGCAGGCGCCGACGCCAAGACTCTGCACTCCTTTGACAAAGGATGCGGCGAGGTCGCCGGATACCACAGGATCTTCGCTGAAATACTCAAAATTCCGGCCGCAGAGCGGGCTGCGCTTGCAGTTCAGGCCCGGGCCCAGCAGTACGTCGACATCCTCCGCGCGGCACTCTTCGGCGAGCGCGGCGCCAATGCGGAACAACAGGTTCCGGTCGAAAGAGCAGGCTGTTGCGCAGGCGGTCGGGAAACACGTTGCGGGAACCGTATACAGACCTTTTACGGGATCGACGACTTCTTTGCGCAAACCGTGCGGTCCGTCCGAAACCGTAACGGTATCGAGTCCAACGCGTGGAACGGCTTTTGTGCGCCACTTATCCGCACCGCTTAATAAGCCGGTTTTTTCGGAAAGCGTCATCTGCGAGACGAGCTGACGGACACTGACGATCTGTTTCATACCGCACCTCCCAAACTAACGTGATTATACCACAGAGACGCGTTCGCCGAAAAGAACCCAAGGCGTACTGTATCGATCAAACGAAAATGAGCGATGTAACAAATGAGATTGAATTTCAAAGCATAATCATGTAATAATAGGCTGATTTTCTGTAAAAAACGGATAATTCCCGGGGATTGCTTCAAATATAATCGAATAATTACAAATAACACACATTTATACTATTGACAATGTAATATATGTGTGATAATTTTAGTCAAGGTTTAGGAGCAACTCCCACGAAAAAGGCAAAACCCGTGAAAGCGGGCGACGCAAAGCTAAAGGGCCTAATGACGCGGATCATCGTGTCGATGGCAGCCAGTTGCCGAATTGAGTTCCCTGACGCAATTATTTTTATTTCGCGGAGAACAATATTTTGGCAGCTTGGCAAAAAAAGGCAGGCTGTCTTTTTATTGCTACGTCGCTGGGGACTCTAAACCGAAACAAAATACGTTTCGGAGGGGAATAACAATGAAAAAGAGACTGATGAGCGTCCTGATCTGCATCCTGCTGCTGGTCATGGTGATCCCAGGCGTAGCAAACGCTGCCGGGAACGGCGGTCCGCATGCCGCGTTTACAGCTGTTAAAAAAGCACCCTACACGGATGTGCAGTTCGACAAACTGGAGAAGATGGTCGACAAAGCCAACGCCGATATCGTCAAAGCGGTGGAAAAAGCGCAGCGCACGCCATATGACGACGTGGACGAGCTGCTGGCAACCGTGGATGAGATCGTCGCGAAGGTCATGGATTATGCGAACTCCATTGGCGGACTTGTCGTCTGCGAGTATACTACTTATTTTGTTGACGGCCAGTACGTACTGGTCGATCCGCTCCGCATCATCCCGCTTTGATCGCAGCGGACACACGCGGCTGCAAGGAGCTGGTATGATCTCTGTTTGCGAGGATTTTAACGGTGTTTTCGGACGGAATGCCGCGCGGATGCGCGACATCTGCCAGAAAATCGGCGCGCTTCCTGACGTGAACAAGATCGTGCTCTTCGGTTCCTACGCGCGCGGATGCGCACAGAGTGAGAGCGATATTGACCTCGCAGTTTTCTTTGATTGTCAGGATGCGCGTCTGTTGGGGCGTTATCGCCAGCTGGCGCGCATTTGCGTCAATCCGGTGATCGATATTCAGGTTCAGCCGTTTCACACCTATGAATTAGCTACGCCGTGTGGTATTATAGAAGAAATTGAAACGTACGGGTTGGAGCTTCGCGTCTATTAACAACCACAACGGCGGTTGGAAGCTTCGGGTGATGGAATGGACGGTATCTACTTTAACCGCAGGACGCCGACGGGTGAAAAACCCGCCGCGGAGAGCGAACCGGTAACGACCCTGCTCGCCAAACAGGGCGATCTGGAGATCATGCTGCACCGGATCGGCGGCGAGTTCGTCGTCTGGCTCTATCCTGCGAGCGATCCGCACGCAATCGAGTTTTTCTTTGTTCACGAAGGCGTCGTCGAACTTGCGCTCGACGACGGCGTGGTTTCGTTAGGCCCGGGGGAATCGTTCTCCGTTTCCGGCCTGACACGGGATATCCCGATCAGGATGCAGGGCGATACGCAGATTCTATATGTCACAAACTGCCCGGCCTATGAATCCGTTTCCCTCTTTACAGAGAGCCTGAACGAGCTGTTAAAGCGCGTCAACGAAAAAGACCACTATACGTTTCGGCACAGCAAAGCGGTCCTGCATTATTCCCTCGCGCTGTACGACGCGATGCACGAAGACTGCCCGCCGATCCCGAGGGACGATCTGGCCGTCGCCGCGCTGTTCCACGACGTGGGTAAGTGTTTCGTTCCGGTCGAGATCCTGCAGAAACCGGAAAAGCTGGAGCAGGGCGAACTAAGATATATTCTGCGGCACCCTGTGGACAGCGGGCGCATGCTCCTGCCGAAGTTCGGCGAGCAGATTGCCGAGATTGCGCGAAACCACCACGAGCGGCTCGACGGCAGCGGATATCCGCGGGGACTGACGGCGGAGGATATCAGCCTCTCCTCGCAGATTGTCGCCGTTGCGGACGTATTCGACGCGATGACCACCGACCGGGGTTATAATCTGGTAAAAACATTTCAGGAAGCGGCGGACGAACTGACGGCATTGCCGCAGGAATTCGACGCGAGGATTACTACAGTATTGCAGCGGCTGGTGCTAAACGGCTTGCTGATCGAAGGGGGAGCGGTAAGCGCATGAACAAACAGGAAAAATGCGGATACTGGATGATGCTGTCGGACTACGACATCGGTACGATCGACGCGCTGATCAAAGGCGAGCGCTGGGTTTATGTCGCATACCTCTGCCAGCAGGCGGCGGAACGGCAGCTCAAGGGCATGTATGTTTACTACATTGAAACCGAACCGCCGAAAACGCACAACGTCAATTTCCTGTTTTCCAAAATTACGGGCAGCGACGCCTTTCTCAAAGAAGCGGATCTGAAGCGATTCGAGGCGCGCAAGAACGAATGCGAAGATTTCCTCATGGATATCATGTTTTATTACATGTCCGATTATCCGTTTTCCTATAAAAATATTTCGAACCGGTTTGTCGACCGCGCGATGGCGCTGGAGCTATACGCGAAGGCGACCGAATTCGTCGGCTGGCTCCGTTCGTTCCTGCCGCCGATCGAAATCCCCAAAGCCCCCTCCTGAAGCACATAAACGAAAGAAAGCCTCCCTGCCAGGGAGGCTTTTTCATAACGTCTGTCACGGTCAGCCCGCGGGAGTTTCAGAGGGCATCGGGGTCGCGAAAGCGTCCGAGCCAGGCTGGCTGGTCGAATGCGGCTCTATGCTTTCCCGCAAATAATCCGCTCCCTGGTCGAGCAGGCCCGCCGCGTCCTCCGCGATGCCGGAATCCTGCATAAACAGCAGCGTCTCGGACCAGGCGGCTTTGCCGAGTACTCGCAAGGAGCTGATATAGCGATCCAGTTTTCCGCTGAGCAGGTCTTTGCTGTCCAGATAGGACAATATCGCCAGTATGAGAATGAGCAGCACTACAAGAATGCCGATCAAGCGAAAGATAAACTTCAACATTATTTCCTCCTTCATCATCCGGGCGGACAGGGTGCCGTCCGCCACAGAGAGTATACCATGACGGATGGGAGGCGGCTGTGAATGATGTGTAAAATCTGTTTCGATGGAATCAAACGCAGCGACGCGGGATTCGCTTATTCGATCACGATTTTCTCTGTTTCAGCGATCGCCTGTTCGATCATGGCCGTAAAGTCGACGAGCGATTCGCTGCGCCGGATATCCTCCAGCTTCGGGCGGGTGACGGGGTGCTGCGGCACGAACACCGTGCAGCAGTCCTCATAGGGCAGGATGGAGGTTTCATAGGAACCGATCGACTTGGCATAGGTTACGATCTCCTCTTTATCGAAGCCGATCAGCGGACGGAAAACGGGCAGGTGCACCGCGTCGTTGGTCACCGTCAGGCTCTCGATGGTCTGACTCGCCACCTGGCCGATCGATTCGCCCGTCACAAGCGCCTGCGCGCCGCAGGAGAGGGCGATGCGTTCCGAGATCTGCATCATCAGCCTGCGCATGAGTACCGTCGTTTCGCTCTTGGGGCATTTTTCGTAGATCGTAAGCTGGATTTGGGTAAACGGCACGAGATATAGCGCAATTTCGCCCGTATAACTTGAAAGGATGCGCGTCAGCTCGATCACTTTCTCCCTTGCCCGCTCGCTCGTATAAGGATAGCTGTAGAAGTGCACGGCGGAGATCGTTACGCCGCGTTTGGCGATCATATAGCCCGCGACCGGGCTGTCGATGCCGCCGGAGATGAGCAGCATCGCGTGCCCGTTTGTGCCGACGGGCATGCCGCCCGCGCCCATGCGTTCCTCCGCGAAGAGAAACGCCTGCTCCTGCCGCACCTCTACGCCGACAAAAAAGTCGGGATGGTGCACGTCCACGCGCAGCTGCGAAAACGCCTCGAGCAGCACGCCGCCCATGACGCGGCAGATGTCCTGCGAGCGCATGGGAAAGCGCTTGTCCGCGCGGCGCGCGATCACCTTGAACGTTGCGCCGGGCAGCCCTTCGATGCGGCGCCCGACGAGCGATTTCGCGCCGGTTACCATCGCGTCCCAGTCCTTCTCCACCGCCAGCGCGGGGCTGACGGAGTGGATGCCGAAGACCCGCGTGAGCCGGTCCGCCGATTCGCCGACGGCTTCAGCGGGCACGCCGAATACAAACACGCGCCCCTGCTCGCGCACGATCCGGACGGAAAGCGGGCGGAGGGCGAGAGCGATTCGCCTGACAAGGCTGCGTTCAAAATACGGGCGGTTCAGCCCTTTTAGATGGATTTCCGCATAGCGGACGAGCAGTACGGGTTCCATGAATTTCTCCATCGATTGTAATGTGTGATCTGCCAGCTGTAATGTGCGATCTGTCAGCGCCGCTGAAAACGGCGCAGAAACGCGACCTGGCTGACGAGCGCGTTCGCTGCGGCGTCCATTTCCTCAGCCGTGTTGAACGGGCAAAGACTGAAGCGGAGCGCGCCTTCCGCGCGCGCGCCGGAAATTCCCATTGCGGAGAGGATGCGGTTCTGCCCTTTCTGGTGCGTGGAACACGCGCTTCCGGTGGAAACGCAGATACCCCGCTCGGAGAGCGCGTTGACAAGCACCTCGCCCCGCACGCCGGGGAAAGAAACGTTGAGGATATGCGGCGCGCCGTCCTCCGGCGCTGGGCCGTTGACGACGGCGTCGGGAATCTGTCTGAGATTGTTCCATAAGCGGAGCTTATTCGCGCGCATTTGCTCGATCCATTCCGCCTGATTTGCACGGTAAAGCGCGAGCGCCGCGTCGAACCCCAGTATTCCCGGCACATTCAGCGTGCCGGAGCGCAGGTTGCGTTCCTGCCCGCCGCCGAACTGCCCGCCCGAGAATTTCACGCCGTTTCGGACGAACAGCGCGCCGACGCCCTTCGGCGCGTGAAATTTATGCGCGCTGACGCTGTATAAATCGGCGGGTATGCGCGAAAACGGAAGCTTGCAGAACGCCTGCACGCCGTCCGAATGGAAGAGCGCGACAGGCGCGCATTTCTTGATCAGGGACGCGATAACGGCAAGATCGTTGACCGCGCCGACTTCGTTGTTGACGTGCATGACGGAGACGAGCGCGGTATCGGGAGTCAGCGCTTCCTCCAGCTCGTCCAGACGCACGGTTCCGTCCGCGTTGAGACCGGCGAAGGCAACCTCCGTTTCCGCCGCGCCTTCCAGAGAGCGAAATACTTCATAGATGGACGGGTGCTCGCCTTTCGCTGTGACGACGCGCCGTTTCCCGCGCAGCGGCCTGATCGAACCGAACACCGCCATGTTGTTGCTCTCCGTGCCGCCGGAGGTGTACAGGACCTCGCCCGCCGCGCAACCAAGCGCCGCGGCGAGGCGTGCGCGCGCCGCCTCGACCGCCTTTTCTGCGGCGACGGCAGGCTGATACGCGCTCGCGGGATTATAGTATTGCTCGGTCATGGCGCGGCAAGCCGCGTCCGCAGCTTCGGGCAGAACACGCGTGGTCGCGCTGTTGTCGAGATAGATCATGCTGCATCGCTCCGGCGGGAAAATTGCGCGCAAGCAAAAAGCGCGCATTGGCAGTATAGCACAATTCCGCGCGCTTTGCTCGCTTTTTTGAGGGCCGCCGCCGTGGATCAGACGGCGAACTTCTCTTTCAGATAGCCGTAACCCTGCGCGTCGAGTTCCTCATAGGGGATAAACCTCAGGGACGCGCCGTTGATGCAGTACCGTACGCCGTTGGGCGATTCGGGGTCGCCCTCGAATACATGCCCCAGATGCGAATTCCCCGCGCGGGAACGAACTTCCATGCGGCGCATGCCGTGCGTGTTGTCTTCTCGTTTCACGACGACCGAGAGGTTGACCGGCTTCGTAAACGAAGGCCAGCCGCAGGAGGAGCGGTACATGTCGTCCGAAGTAAAGAGCGGTTCTCCCGTGACGACGTCCACATACAGCCCCTGCCGCCTGCTGCCGTAATACTCGCTCGTAAACGGACGCTCGGTCGCGCTCTGCTGCGTAACAGCGAACTGCTCCGGCGTGAGGCGCGCGCGGATCTGCTCCTCGCTCGGCTTTGCGTACCGCCCGGCGTCGATCGTGCCGTGCGAGAGCTGCGCGATCTTCGCAAATGGAATATGGCAATAGCCCGAGGGATTCTTGTCCAGATAATCCTGATGGTACTCTTCGGCGGGGAAGAAGCTCACAAGAGGACCGATTTCCACAGCGAAATCCGGCGTGCGCGCGCGTTCGATTGCGAAGATGCGCTCCACGGTCGATTGCGACTCCGCGTCGTCGTAGTAAACGCCCGACTGATACTGCGTGCCGATATCGTGCCCCTGCCGGTTGACCGCGGCGGGGTCGATCACCTCGAAATACGCAAACAGCAGCTGGTCCAGGCTCACCCGGTTTGGATCGTACGTGACCCGAACCGTCTCGCGAAAACCGGTTTTGCCGGTGCAGACGGTTTTATAGTCCGCATCCTTCTCGCCTGTGCCGTTGGCGTATCCGCTTACCGCGTCGATCACGCCGGGGATGGACTGCATCAGCTTCTCCATACCCCAGAAACAACCGCCTGCGAGGTAGATCGTTTTATTTGTGTTCCCATCCATATGGGTCATCTCCTTTGATCGGTGCACGGATATTCCAGTGCAACGTTATCGTATCATTCGAGCATATTTCTGTCGAGAGACAAGGTCACAAAACAAAAAGCCCGCGAAAGCGGGCGAATCGAACCAATAATGTTATGCCACCGGCTGTTTTCCGGGGCGGTGAAACACTTTGCAAAGCAGTAAAACGGAGAACACGTTGATCGCCAGCATGCCCAGCAAGGTCAACAACATGGAAAGCAGGATCAGGAAATGGACCGGTTTCGAAATGTTCGAAGGATCAAAGAAATAGAGATTTCTTCCCATGAGGAGAACGCCGACGATCGGAAGAACGAAAATGGCTACGGCAAGCCAGCCGACGGGCTTACGAAACGCGTTTGCTGCCCGGGAAGCAAGATACAGTAAAAAACTGCCGATATTTGCACCGAAACGGACCGATATCACAAGCATCGGATACAACGCGAAAGGAACGGGAGAACCGCTGGTTTCGCCGTGAATGAAAAAGGGAACAGGGAATAAAAACGGAAGCCAAAGGAACGCCGAGCCGATTACGCTGAGCGAACGGCTCCGCTTACGGGCGCGCTCCGCTTTGCCTTCGGCCGCTTTTGCAGCCTTGACCTCTTCGGGTATGCCCGATTCCGGTATGGCGTTGACGCGCCGGCCTTTGATGTGTTCGCGGTTGAAGGCTACCCGGTTTTGCATATAAGGTCATTCTCCAGCGGCGAGCGCCGCACGTTTTAGAAATGCGCTTTGTTCAGATGGCAGGGGACGATGCGTCAGGGCTTTTCCGGAACAACCGCTTGACCAGTGAGATGCCGAGCACGGCGAGCGCGACGACGACGAGATTATACACCGCAATGGACGCGATGACGACGCCGAACGCCAGCCCGCTCCGCGGAGCCGCGCCGGAAGCGAGGCCGGAAGCAACCGCCAGCAGCTGCCCGCCCGCGAGGGAAGCAAGCGCGGCGCCGGTTCCCCAGCCAAACCACTTGATATAAGAACGGGAGAGAATACCGGCCAGAATCAGCAAAATCAGACCGAGCGCTATGATCGGCAAGAGTTCCGCCAGCATGAGGAAGTCAAGGTTAAAAAGGCCGCTTTCGATGCCGACGACGACAGCCGTGACGAGCATGAACGCGATCGGCGCCCAGAGCAGAACAGTGCCGGAGAGCGCAAAGATCTTTGAAAGAGCGGATTTCTGTTTCGGGTTCATGACGGTACCTCCTTGTCTTTCGTTTGCCACAGAAAATGAGAGAGAACGCTGTCTGTTTTTATATTATATCCGATCGACGGCGATTCCGACAGTAGAAACGCAGATTTCCGCATTTTTAGAGCGAATACATCCTTTTTTATGATCGAATCGGACAGCGCGGGCTTGTTTCTCTTCGTGAAACAGGTATACTTTGATTCAGAAAGAACAAGGGGGGATCGGGATGTCATCGGATTATATTGCCGCATGGGACACGCGGGACCGGCTGCTCGAGGAGCTAAAGGAAAAGGACAGCCTGCCGGTACGAACGCTCTATATCCGGCGGGACGACGGCGGCGCGCTCGCGCTGGGTTTGCTGTCTGACCGGCGCGGCGCGGTGCTGATCGAGCTGCACGCGGCTTCGTATGAGCTGTCCATCCTGCGAGAACCGGCGCTTTTATCGGAACCTTACGAGAAAAAAGCCGCCGGATTCGGCGGAGTATTTGGAATCGGCGAAAAAGGTTCCAACGGCTGGATGATTAAGCTGACCGAGCACGGCAAGGAAGTCCGCGAGATCATACTTCTGCCCTATATCACCTCGTTTGCCGACCTGGCTGTAAAAGGCGATAAATTTCTCTGCGGAAAACGGAAACCGCGTCAGATTCCGCTCTGGCAGCCACGTCCGGAGGATCGTTATACCTGCGAGGCGGTGCTTACCCTCTGGGAGAGGTTTTTGCGGGAAGGCATCTAGCTCATTGCGGCACATTCGCAAACCAGCCGGCTATTCGCCGGTTTCGTTATAAGCGTACCAGTCCGATTCCTGCAGGCCATGTTCGCGCAGGATGCCGTTGCAGTAGCCGACGTTATACATCACATGTCTCGACTGCGAGAAAAAAACATCGAGCAGCGTTACCGTCTCTTCACCCTGGACGGCGGCGGAGGCGAGCGACGCGTCGGTCAGCCCGGTGAATATGCGGTCGAGCTTCTCGCGGATGAGCCTGAGATATTCCCGCATCTCACCGCGCGAAACCGACACGCCCTCCGGCACGTCCCACTCGAATTCAGGCGGAATGCGCGCATCGAAGAACATGCGCGGGAAGCCCTGCTCCGGGTGATTCCCGCGAAACCAGTAATCGACGAAATAGGCGGCGTGGTAGACCTGATACCAGAACGGCACGTCCGAGTATACGCCGTACCAGATTTCGTCCGGGCAGACGTCTGCCAGCGTCTCCAGCATCTGGTAGCCGGAGAGAAACTGATCCTGCGCGATTTGAGAAAGCAGGGAAGCATCGGTCGTTTTCATAAGTAACCTCGTTGGCAGCGTCGTTCTTCGAGAAGTCATATCGTTTCACGCCCTTTTCGCTGACACATTGCCGCAGATACTATTCTACAAGATTTTTAGCATACCGAGTGTGGGATGGGGCTATGTTGTTTGTGATTTCCCATGTCGCCAATCATGTGATCAGATGTTTAAATTTCTATAGGCTCAATGGCTTGATTCATCCGAATTATTTTCCACTTTTCCAGGTCTGTGCAAAATTCAATTTCAGTGATACTGCAATAGTCGATTGCAAATCGATATCGTTCATAAACCGGCAAACCCAGCAAATTGCAGATCAACAGCCGTATATATCCTTCATGGCTCACGAACGCCGCATTTTTTCCGTTTGCGATGAGTTCATTGAGCAGGGACCGTTGCCTTGCCTGAACTTCCTCTCCGGTTTCACCCTCGGGGAAACGGACATCTTTTGAATAGCTAAAATAATCATTCCAAAAAGAAGGGTATTTTTCCTTGATTTCAACATCGCTCATTCCTTCAATGATGCCGTTATCTATTTCATTTAAGCGATTATCGACGATGATCTCCAGCCCTTTTTTTGCCGCAAGCGCCGCGGCCGTTTGCTGAGCTCTTAAATATTCGCTTGCATATACAGCGCTGATTTCCCTGAGTTCAAAATAACGCGCAAGATTTTCAGCTCGGATTTTTCCCAGTTCTGTTATGGGGAAATCCTGATGCTTTAAATGGTCGTTATAATAGTTTCCTGCTCCCTTATCGGCATGTCTGATAAAATAGATTTTCAAAGAATCGTTCCCCTTTCACAAACGTAACAAAAAGAACAAATTCGGCAGACAGAATATGCATATCATTGGCAGTTCAAAGCTGCCGATTAATATCTTTTATAAATATACACAGAAGATCAATATAATTATAGCACTGCGAGATACAGATCGGGAAACAAGAGGAAGGCACACAAATGTGCCTTCCTCTTTGGTGCCGGTGGTCGGACTCGAACCGACACGGTATCGCTACCAACGGATTTTGAGTCCGTCACGTCTGCCAATTCCATCACACCGGCTCAGCGGGACTATTTTAGCATACGCGGATAGGCAATGCAAGCGCAAGGAAGCCGATTTTCCCGCTCGTTTTCATGATACGGGAACGTCTTCGCATTCTCCGGATGCGTTAGCTATGCCCGTTCCTTGCGGGAATTGAATCTCTCTCCATGAAATGTTATACTCAACGGGAACTCATATTCTTTTATCATGTTCTTTTATCATGGCATGACGGAACCGATTCGGAAAAGGAGACCCGCTTTGAAAAAGCTCTTTACGGAATTTAAGGCGTTCATCGCCAAAGGCAGCGTGATCGATCTTGCCGTCGGCGTCATCATCGGCGCGGCGTTCAAGGGCATTGTCGATTCGCTGGTGGGTGACGTAATCTCACCGGTTATCGGCCTTATCGCGGACACGAATTTCTCCGACCTCGTTTGGACGGTCGGAGGGGTTTCGATCCGCTACGGCTCGTTCATCACGGCGATCATCAATTTCCTGCTCATGGCGGTCGTGCTTTTCCTGCTCGTCAAGGCGATCGGCGCGACGCGCGGCCTCGGCGGCAAACTCAGACGCGGCCAGCCGGCGGTTTCCGCTGCGCCGACGGAGAAGACCTGCCCCTACTGCAAAATGACGATCGCGATCGACGCGACACGCTGCCCGCACTGCACATCGGAGGTAAAATAACATTGGAAACGAATGAACCGCGCTTACCCGAAACCAACCCGGAAGAACAACCGCCGGAAGAACTGGACGCTTTGCAAAAGAAGGTCCGTTCATTCCCCGAAAAACAATGGCTCTTGATCCAGCGCGCCGGAGGAGCGTTCCTCGGCCTTCTCTGCGGATTTCTGCTGACGTATCTGGGTAATTTTGACTCTACGCGGCTTTACGGCACAATCGGCGCGGTGCTGGTCGCGCTGCTCCTGCCGAATTTCATTGAAAAGCGCATCAAGCGCACGGTGCAGAAAGGCCGCGTCATGCTGATGATCGGCCTTGGCGTCTGGCTTGTTGTTTATGCTGCGATCATGCTGATGAGCGGAAATCCGCTGATCGCGAAACCCGTCTGAAAAATGGAGGCCGCTATGCCGGATCAACCGCTGGTATCGATCGTATGCCCCTGTTATAACGAAGAGACCATGGTTCCGCTTTATTACGACGCGATGCGCGAGCGGGTATTTTCGCGCCTGACGCAATATGACTTTGAGCTGATCCTGGTCAACGACGGGTCGAAGGACGGGACGCTGCGCATTCTGCGCTCGCTCGCGCAGCAGGACGCGCGCGTGAAATACATATCGTTTTCACGCAACTTCGGCAAGGAAGCGGCCATGTACGCCGGGTTGAAGAACGCGAAGGGTGATTTCGTCTGCGTCATGGACTGCGACCTGCAGGATCCGCCGGAGATGATCGAACAGATGCTCAACCTGCTGGAGAAGGAGGACTGCGATTGCGTCGCAACCCGCCGCGTGACCAGAAAGGGCGAGCCGAAGATTCGGAGCGCGTTTGCGCGCGCGTTTTACCGCATCATCAACCGCATTTCGGATACGGAGTTTGTCGACGGCGCGCGGGATTTTAGGATGATGCGCCGCTGCGTTGCGGACGCGGTGCTGGAGCTCGGCGAATACCACCGGTTTTCCAAGGGGATCTTCATGTGGGTGGGGTTTAGCACCGTCTGGCTGGAATATGAAAACGTCGAGCGCGCGGCCGGCGAGACAAAGTGGTCGTTCTGGAAATTGACGCGCTATGCGGTCGAAGGCATCGTTTCCTTCTCCACGGCGCCGCTGCAGCTGGCGACCGCGGTCGGCGGCGTGGTTTCCGCGATGGCGCTGTTATACATGGTCATCCGTGTGATCATCGCGCTGATCTGGGGCAACCCCGTCGCGGGCTATCCCTCGCTGCTGGCGATCATGCTGACGCTGGGCGGGCTCGTTCTGCTTGCGCTCGGCATCATCGGCGAATACGTCGCGCGCACCTACATGCAGGTGAAACAGCGTCCGATTTATATCCAGAAAGAAACGAATATCAAATAACGCTCTATATCAAAAAGGCGGGAAGTCCCGCCTTTTTTCTTACCGGATTTTTCCGTGCGCCAGCCAGTGGATGACGGCGGTCGAGAGCTCCATGCCGAGCTTCCGCTGGAGCGCGATGGAAGGACCGTTGACGACGGCCACCTGGCAAAACGGCGTTCGCCCCTGCGCCAGCAGTTGGTTGATCAGATGCGCTTCCAGCGCATAGGCAAGCCCGAGCCGCCGATATTCCGGCAGCACCTCTAGCAGTCCCATCGGGCGTTCTTCGTGCGTGCCGACAAAGCCGGCGATTTGACCCTCGACAAACGCGCCGTACATACCCGCTTCGATGCGCTCCCGTATATAGTCGATATCGTCCACCATGTGGTAGTTTGCGTGGACAAACTCTGCGTGGCTGTCGTCAAGCGGCCGGATTTCCGCGCCCTCCGGCAGCGAATAGGTCAGGACTTTTTTTGAGGGATAAACCGCGTGCAGGCAGTCCATCACCACCTGAAACCCGCAATCGTCGACAAGAGGAGCGATCAGCTCTTCGCCGCGCAGAACGATCAGCCGTTCCCGCTCGTCGGGAAGGTCCCGTGTCATCAGCGGCAGAAAAGATGCCGCGCGCCCCGGTTCGCAGGCGAGCAGATACAACCCGTCGCGGCAGAGCAAAAGGCCGTCGCCGTCGTGGCGAAGGACCTCGCTCTCCGGCAGCAGGGAGATTTCGATCATGTCGATATTGGCCATGCGGTCCCGCATGAGATAGTCGGTTGCGGATCGATTCATAAAGAGCAGTGTAGCACAACATGTTGCGCCAAACAACTGTAAAATCCGCCAGATAGCGGATCAAACGCCGCCGCGGCGCAGGATGGAACGTCGTCCGCCGCGTTTGACAGACCCACCGCCAAATGGTACACTACGATAGGTAATGAACAGTGGAGTAGAGGGGAGAATATACCCTCGCGAGCGAAAGGAACCGCGCGCTATGGCGGACGTCACGGCGATCGTATTAACCCTGAACGAAGAGAAAAATATCGGCGAGTGCCTCAAATCCGTCGCGGGGTTCTGCAGCCGCGTGGTCGTACTCGACAGCGGCAGTACGGACCGCACGCTGGAGATTGCGCGCGCATTCGGCGCGGACATCTACGAGCATCCGTTTACCTATTACGCCGCGCAGTATAACTGGGGAGTGGACAACGCGGAGATCGAGACGAAGTGGACGCTCCGCCTCGACGCGGATGAACGCTTCACCCCGGCGGTCTGCGCGCATTGCGAAAGGCTCATGGCGGAGCATGCCGACGACGACGTGAACGGCATCGTCATGGAAAGCGATTTTTTCTTTCTGGGACGGCAGATGAAACACGGCGGCAGCAAGAAGCGCAAGATCATGCTCTTCAAGACCGGCAAAGGGCGCATCGAAGACCGCAAGCGCGACGCGCACACGATCCTGCTGGAAGGGCGCACGGTCGCGATGAAAGAGCGGTATCTGCACTACGACTTTAAAGATCTGACGAGCTACATCAGCCGCTATAACTGGTATGCCATCCGCGAATTGCAGGATTATATCGCGTTCGAGCAGGGCGCGGCGTTCGACGCGAATACGGACGCGCAACTCAGAAAGCACCGCAAAAAGAAATTTACGGTCTACTACCGCGCGCCGATGTTTCTGCGCGCATGGCTTTGGTTTATCTATAATTACTATTTCCGTCTCGGGTTTCTGGACGGGAAGGAAGGGTATCTTTATCATTATTTCGAGAGCTACTGGTATCGCTTCCTTGTGGACGCGAAGATCTACGAGTACCGCAAAACCGGCATGACGGACGACGAGCTCCGGGCGCTGGGAAAGTGAGCAAAACCATGCGGGAACCAGTCCGTCTGCTCATGGTGCTGACCGTGCGATTTGGGAAAAACGGCATTACGAACTGCGTGATGAACTATATTTCCCGTCTCGATCCGGCGCGTGTGCGCTGCGATCTGGTCACCCTGAACGAACCCGACGAAGAAGCACGCGCCAAGGTGGCGCGCACGGGCGGCGAGGTATTTATCCTCGGCGCGCGCAACCGGAACCCGCTCGCGTATGCCCGCGCGCTGAGCGGCATCGTCAGAGGACGGCGGGAGGAGATCGTACATGCGCACGGCAACAGCGCGACGCTGTATGCCGAGATGCTCGCGGCGAAGCGCGGCGGCGCGGCGGTCAGGATCCCGCATTCGCATAATACGACCTGCAGGATGAAGGCGGCGGACAAACTTCTGCGCGGGCTGTTTTATAAGACCTATACCCATGCGATGGCCTGTTCCGAGGCGGCGGGTGGCTGGCTGTATCCGCGCAGACCGTTTACCGTATTAAACAACGCGATCGAAACGGGAAAGTTCCGCTACGACGCAGGGGCGCGGGCCATCGAGCGGGAACGGTTCGGGATGGATCCTGATTCGTTCGTCTGCCTGCATATCGGCGCGTTTAACACGCAGAAGAACCAGGCGTTTTTACTAGAAGCATTTTCGCTGCTCCTGCGCCGGCGCCCGGATGCGAGGCTTCTGCTCGCGGGGGACGGCGAACGGCGGACCTTCTGCGAAGCGCGCGCGGAGGCGCTCGGCATTCGCGAAAAGGTTTCTTTTTTAGGGCAGCGGGACGATGTCCCCGCGCTGCTTTCGGCGGCGGACGCGTTCGTGCTGCCGTCCCTGCACGAGGGGCTGCCGCTGACACTGGTCGAGGCGCAGTGCGCTGGGCTGCCGTGTCTCGTTTCCGATCATGTGACGCGCGAAGCAGCCCTGACACCGCTCGTGGCGTTCGCGCCGGTCGATCGCGCGGAGACGTTTGCCGAACGGATGGCCGATCTGCCGAGGGAAGAACGGACGGCAGTGAGCGCGGATGCGATCCGGCGCATGGCAGACGCGGGATACGATATCTCGCAAAACGCGCTGCGGCTGATGGAGTATTACGAAAAACTGATGCGCGGCAAATAGCGGCGTATGGCGTTACGATTGATTTAAGGCGGTTGTTTAATGAAGAAACTCATGATCGTTACGCATAAGATGAGCGGAGGGGGCTGCGAACGTGTCATTGCGCAGCTGCTCAACTGCTTCGCGCGGGACGGGATTGCCTGCACGCTGGTTACCGAGTGCGGCGTGCCTTCGTTTTACGATTTGCCGGAATCGGTTGAGCAGATCTATCTGACGTTCGGAAAGACGCTGCCTGCGATGAAAATTCCGAAAGCGTATCGAAAGCTGCGGAAGCTCGTGAAATCGCAAAAACCCGACCTCGTGCTCGCGCTGCCGGAGAAGGTGAACGTCTGGACGGTGCTGTATCTGCTCGGCACGGGCGTTCCCGTTGTCGTCAGCGAACGAAACGACCCGCACCGGCATCCCGAAAACAAACTCAAGCGTGTTCTGCGCAAGCTCGTTTATCCGCGCGCGGACGGCTTTATTTTTCAGACGCAGGACGCGGCGGACTTTTTCCCGAAATCGATCCGGCGGCGCGGCGTCGTGCTCGATAATCCGCTCGATACGAGCCGGATTCCGGCTCGCTTTACGGGCGAGCGCAGGTTTGTGGTCGCGGCGGCGGGCAGGCTGCACGAGCAGAAGAATTTCGACCTGCTGATTCGCGCGTTCGCGCGCTTTTATAAGGAACACCACGTCTATTCTCTCCTGATCTACGGCGAAGGGCCGGAAAAACAGCGGCTCATGAAGACCGCGAGCAGACTTGGGATCGCGGGCGCGGTGGAACTGCCCGGGCAGAGCAAAACGCTTCTGGAGGACCTTTCCGACTGCGCCATGTTCGTGCTGAGCTCCAACTATGAAGGCATGCCGAACGTCCTGATCGAAGCGATGGCCTGCGGGCTGAGCTGCATCGCGACGGACTGCCCCATCGGCGGGGTGCGCTCGCTTGTGACCGACGGAGAGAACGGGCTGCTGATCCCGGTCGGAGACGAAAGCGCACTGGCGTTCGCCATGGCGCGCATTGCGGACGACGCGCCGCTTGCCGACCGGCTGGGAGAAAATGCAACGCAGATTCGGATACGGCTGGATGAGACCATCGTCGCCGCGAAATGGAGGCAATACCTTGAAACAATATCGGATCGATAAAGCTCTGCCGTTTATGGCGGATGCCGCGTTCGCGCTTTACCTCCTTGCCGAGGTGGCGCGCGAGCACAGCCTGCTCTCGCAGATATGTATGCTCGTTTTTATTTTAGTGACCGTACTGTATATGATCCGCAGGCAAAAGGTCTTCTTCTCCTGGTGGATGGCCGCCAGCCTGCTCGTCATCCTCTGGGGATGCGCGGGTACGTTTGGCTGGGCGATCGACCGGGCCGTTTCGCTGAATATGGTGAAGACGCTCATCGTCAACGCGGTGTTTTTCTTCTTCCTGTTTCAATATCTGCTTTTACAACGCGATATGCGCCGGTACATGGCGGCGTTTGCATTGAGCATCTCGTTTTTGAGCGTGTATGCCTTACTGCGCGAAATTCCGTTTAACCTTGAAGCGCTGCGTGTCGGAATGGCGACCGGTATCAACCCGAACTGGCTCGGTATGCTCGCGGCGGTTGCTGCGGGTTATTGCGTCTTTCTCGCTAAGCGGAAAAGCGCTTTCTGGCTGTTTCCGCTTCTTGTGCTGCTTCCGGTCGTGGTGTTTTCAAAATCCGCGAAGGCGCTGACGCTCGCCGCGCTGGTGATCGTCGTTATTATGCTGATCTTGTACCCAAAGCGCTGGTGGCTGAAAATGATCATCTTGCTTGCGGCGGGAATGTTCGCCGTTTACTTTGGCCTCTACAAGGAAAATCCGTTAAGCAACGGACTCTTGCGCCGGCTGCACTTGGTGGCGTGTTACTATATCGACGGCTATGCGCTTGCGGATTCCGTGATCGCGCGGAATTCGCTCATCGAAACCGCCATGCGGTTGTTCCATTTAAAACCTCTGACCGGCTACGGGCTGGCCTGCTTCCAGTTCCTGAACGAAATGGGCACTTATTCGCACAATAATTACACCGAGCTGCTGGTATCCGGCGGCGTGGTGTTCTTCGCGCTCTATTACTTACCGCAGCTGGCTGCGCTGGTTGCGTCCGCCGCCGCCGCCGCGAAAATCCGCCGCGCGGGCGTCTTAGCCGCGGACGTCGCACAGCGCGCCTGCATCGGCGCGTTCATCGCGCTGCTGATCGTGCAAATCGTGATGGATTACGGTATGGTGTCCTACTTTGACCGCACCGCGGCGGTGTATCTCGTGCTGCTTGTCGCCGCTTCGAGGATCGGTTGGGACCGCGCGTCGGACGGCGAACGGTTTTTCACGTTTCTGAAGAATCCGCGCATCCTCTTCATCTGGCTTGCCGAACGCGGCTGGTTTCGCGGCATGGACGACGAAGCGTATCTGAAGCGTTTTTACCGCGCGCGCTTTGGAAAAGAACTGCGCCTGAACCCGCCCGAGACCATGAACGAAAAAGTTCAGTGGCTGAAGCTGCACGACCGGGACGAGGGGCATGCGCGCCTGGTGGACAAGGTTGCCGTTCGCGAATATGTCACTCAAAAAGTGGGCGCGGGCATTCTGGTTGAACTGTTAGGCGTATGGGAAAAAGCGGAGAAGATCGACTTTGACGCGCTGCCCGAAAAATTCGTGCTCAAGTGCACGCATAATTCCGGCGGCGTGATCGTCTGCACCGATAAAACGAAATTCAACCGAAAGAACGCGGTGAAAAAACTGCGCGAGCAGCTCGGGAAAAACTATTACTGGCAGGGCCGCGAGTGGTTATATAAAAATGTGCCGCCGCGCGTAATGGCGGAAGCGTTCATCGGCGGGGACGACGGAATCCTGCCGGACGACTACAAGTTTTTCTGCTTCGACGGCGCCGTCCGCGCGGTCTGCGTCTGTAAAAACCGCAGCGGCAAGCACGCGGAGTATTATTTCTTCGACCGCGATTTTCAGCGCCTGCCCGTCAACGAGGCGACGGCGAACATGCCGGCCGGGCTTGTGATCGAGAAGCCCGCGCGTTATGATGAGATGCTGCGTGTGGCCGAGACGCTGTCAACGGGGATCAAACATGTGCGCGTGGACCTTTATGACACCGAACAGGGCGTTCGATTCGGCGAACTGACATTCTTCGACCAGAGCGGTTTTGCGGACGATTACGTCTCAGACGGGGACCGCGTCATGGGCGGGTTTTTAAAATTGGAGGAACAGGCATGAGCTTGGAGATCTTATTGGGCGCGGACGTCGTGCCGACCGCGTCGAACCTCGGCGAATTTCAATCGGCGTCGCCGAACCTGCTGTTCAACGGTCTGGAAACGGTATGGAATCACGCGGACGCGCGTATCTTTAACCTCGAATCTCCGCTGGCCGACAACCTCGCCGCGGAGCGCAAATGCGGGCCGAGCCTCTGCGCGCCGGCTGCCTGCGCCGCGGGGCTGTCCGCATTAAATCCGGCCGGTATCTGCCTCGGCAACAACCATATTCTCGACTTCGGCGCGGAAGGGCTTCTTTCCACGCGCGCCGCGCTCAAGGAAAAGCACATTGCCGCGTTTGGCGCGGGAGCGGATCTCGACGAAGCGGATCAGCCGTATTTCTTCGTGCGAAACGGGGTGCGCGTGGGCGTATACGCCGTCTGCGAGCATGAATTTTCCATCGCGACCGAACGCTCGGCGGGGGCGAACCCGCTCGATTTGGTCAATCTGGGCGACCGCGTACGCGAGATCAAGTCCAGCTGCGACCGGCTGATCGTGCTGTATCACGGCGGGCGGGAAGGGTATCCCTATCCTTCGCCGGACGTACAGAAGGCATGCCGGAAAATCGCCGAATGCGGCGCATCCCTCGTGGTCTGCCAGCACAGCCACTGCATCGGCAGCAGCGAACGCTGGGACAACACTACGATCGTCTACGGGCAGGGGAACTTCATTTTCGATGTGAACGACGGCGGCGAAGGGTTCGATACGGGGCTATTGATCCGGTATACCATCGGGGACTACGGCGCGGATTCGGTCGAATTCGTGCCCATCGTGCGCGTATCGGGCGGCGCGGGCCTCGCGGACGAACCGACATCCGCCGCAATTCTCGAAGCGTTTCAGAGGCGCTCCCTGCGCATCCGCCTCGAAGGCTTCGTTTCAGCTCGTTACGCACAGTATGCGTCCGAGGAAAAGGACAAGCTCTTTCGCGTGTTTCTCAGCGGAAATGTGTTTCTGCGCACGCTGAGCTTCTTTACCGGCAGGCGTCCTGCGCGTATGTACAGCGGTCAGTCGAAAACAAACATTCTCAATACGCTGCGCTGCGAATCCATCCGCGAACTCATGATTGCCGGCCTCGCGGGGGATGCGGGGGAAATCCGCTGACCGCCGCCGAACAAAATCAAAGGATGACACCAGATGTATTTCAGCGTTCTCGTTCCGGTTTATAACGCGGAACCATTTTTAAAGGAATGCCTCGATTCCGTCCTGCGCCAGAGCGAGCAGGACTTTGAACTCGTGCTCGTCAACGACGGCTCCGTGGACGGCTGCGGCATGATCTGCGACCGGTTTCGCGCGATGCACCCCAACCGCGTAAAGGTGCTCCACCAGCCGAACCGGGGGCTCATTCTCGCGCGGCGCGCGGGTATTCAGGCGGCGGAAGGGGAGTACTGCGTCTTTCTGGACGCGGACGACTACCTTGAGCCAGACGAGCTGGCCGTGCTGCGCGAGACCATCGGGCGCGAACGCGCGGACATGGTCATCTTCAATTACTTCAACCGCTTCGAGCCGGAGTATACGACGACGGTATCCGAGCCGGTGTTCGAAGACGGCAGGGTATTTCGCGGGGAAACGGAAAAGCGGTCGATTTACGAGGAGATGATCGCGTCCTGGCGGCTCAACAACCTCTGTACGAAGGCGATCCGCACTCCGCTCGTCAAGTTGGACGACACGCACTATGAAGCGTACGCGGCAAACCCGCATACGGAGGACCTGCTGCAGTCGCTCTATCCCGTCACGCACGCGGAAACGATCGTCTACCGTTCCGTTCCGCTCTATAACTACCGCCGCATCGGGCAGAGCATCTCTTCCCGCGTGCTGCCCGGCAGGATCGACAGGCAGTTTAACGACGCGGTCATGGCACAGCTGCGCCGCTACATGACGATCTGGGGGATGGACACGCCGGAGCAGCTGGAGCGCTTTTACGCGCGCAGGCTCAACGGACTCATCACGCTCTTCTGGCAGCATTACCGCGCGGCGGAAACGGAAGCGCAGAAGCGAGAAGTGCTGAACTACGACTGGGGCGCGCACATCGATCAGGAAGAGCTGCGGTATGCGAAAAACCGCTCGTTATCGCGTGTACGCCGTATGCAGCTCAGGGCGATTCTCAAAAAAAACAAGCACCGCCTCGACTGGATCGAGAAAATCGGCACATATAAAATGAGGGCGTCGCATGGAGAATAACGCGCCGCTCGTCTCCATCGTGTGCGACACCTATAACCACGCGCCGTTCATCCGGGACGCGCTGGACGGCTTTCTCGCGCAGAAGACGGATTTTCCCGTGGAAATCATCATACACGACGACGCTTCCACGGACGGTACCGCGCGGATCCTCCACGAATACGAGAGGGCGCACCCGACGCTCTTTCGCTGCGTTTACCGCACCGAGAACATCTACTCGCGCGACCCGAAGATCCTGGAGCACTACGTCTTTCCGCTCGCGCGCGGTAAGTATATCGCCATCTGCGAGGGGGACGATTACTGGACGGACCCGAATAAACTTCAACTGCAGATCGACTATATGGAAGCGCACCCGGACTGCACATTCTGCGTGACGGGGGCGGAACTGGTCGACCCGCAGAAAGTGCGCATCGGCATGGTACGCCCGTATCCGGCGGACTGCGACGTTCCGATGGACGAGCTGATCCGCGGAGGCGGCGGGTTCGTCGCGACCGCGTCGATCGTAGCGCCCACGCGCCTTGCGCAGAACCGCGCGGCGTTCTGCGACATGGCGGACGTGGACGACGCGGTGCTGCAGCTCTGGTTTGGCGCAAACGGCAATACGCACTATTTTGCCGAGCCGATGTGCGCCTACCGCTTCAACGTGCCCGGCAGCTGGACGGAGACGTTCTTTGCGGGCGACCACGCGCCGCGCATCCGTCACCATGAAGGTCTGGCGCGTGCGCTGCGTTCCTTCGACGAGGAGACAGGTTACCGCTGGCACGAGGCGGTGCAATACTGCGTCACCTATCAGCAGGAATACGAGATACTGCGCCTGAAAAACGACGTAAAAGCGCTCAACCGCCCGCCTTACCGGCCGCTGTATAAAGAACTTCCGTTCAGGCGGCGCGTACGGATGCATCTGGCGCGCCTCGGCCTGCTCAAAGGATAGGGGGGAGAACCGCATGGAACAGCGAAAACCGCTCGTGACCGTCATCCTCCCAACGCACAACCACGCGCCGTTTATCGCGCAGGCGATCGAGAGCGTGCTCATGCAGAAAACGGATTTCCCGTTCGACATCCTTCTGCACGACGACGCGTCTACGGACGGAACGGCGGGCATCTGCCGTTCGTACGCCGCGCGCTTTCCGGAAAAAATTCATCTAATCGCGCAGACGGAGAACCAGTATCGGAAGGACCGCCGCATCCAGTCGCATATTCTGATTCCAAAGGTGGAGGCAAAATATACCGCGATTCTGGACGGCGACGATTATTGGGTGGATCCCATGAAGCTGCAGAAACAAGTCGGTTATCTGGAAGCGCATCCCGACTGCACGCTCTGCGTGGGCGCGGCGGACGTGGTGGACGTAAACGGAAAAACCGCAGGCCGCACCGCACCGTACGAAGTGAACCGACGGGTGGATCCGGCGGATATGATCCGCGCTGGCGGCGGATTTACCGCGACGAATACGATCGTGATGCCGACGCAGCTGTTAAAGGATCTGCCGGAGTTCGCGGACCATATCGAGGCGGAGGATATCCCCTTTCAGCTGCTCGGCGCGTTGGCGGGTTACGCCTGGTACATCGCCGACACGCTGATGGCCTACCGGCAGGCGGTGCCGGGGTCCTGGTCGACGCGGCAGTACGCCTCAGGCGCGGAGACGCGCATCAAAACCAGCCGGGACATCATCGCGCTCAACGAGGGGTACGACGCGTATTCCGGCGGGAAGTACCATGAAGCGTTCGCGGAAGCGATCCGGTATCAGGAGTTCCTGATTCTCTGCTATGAGCATAAATTGAAGGAAGCCATGCGCCCGCCGTATCGGGAATTTTACCGGTCGCTGCCGATCAAAAGAAAACTGCGCCTTCTTGGAGAACGGTATTTCGCGGCTTTGACCGCGCGGATACTGGACCGGCGGCGCAAAGAACGAAAGTAAAAAATCATATGGATCATTCGTTTCGTAATAAAACCATCTCCGGCGTGTTCTGGAAGGCGATGGAAAGCGGCGGCAATCAGGCCGTCAAGTTCGTCATCTCCATTGTGCTCGCGCGTATGCTTGCGCCCGAATACTATACCACGCTCGCAATTTTAATGATCTTCATCACCATCGCGGACGTATTTGTAAAGAAAGGGTTCGCCACGGCGCTGATTCAGCGCAAGGACGCGGATAACGTCGACTTTTCCAGCGTGCTTTGGGCGAGCTTCGTGATCGCGGCGTTGTTTTACGCGGCGCTCTTCTTCGCGTCCCCGTTCATCGCGGACTTTTATCAGGAACCGACCATCTCGCCAGCGATTCGGATCGTATCGGTGATTTTGTTCTCCGGTGCGTTTAACAGCGTGCAGAGCGCGATCATTATACGTAAGCTGGAGTTCCGCAAACTCTGTATGGCGACGCTCTCCGCGACGCTGGCTTCCGGCGCGGTCGGCATCTATATGGCGTACGCGGGGTACGGGGTCTGGGCGCTGGTCGCGCAGCAGATGATCGGTTCGTTCGCGACCGTGATCATGCTCTGGGCGCTGGACCGCTGGCGGCCGGCGTTTGTGCTTTCCATGGAACGCGTTCGCTCGCTCTTTGGATTCGGCTGGAAGCTGCTGGCGTCCAGCCTATTGGACATGGGCTACAAGAGCTTATCCCAGCTGGTGATCGGAAAGCGGTATATCGGCGATTCCCTCGCGTTTTACAACCGAGGATACCAGTACCCGAACATGATCGCGGACAACCTTACCAGCGTGTCGCTCTCCGTGCTCTTTCCCGCCTATGCGGCGCATCAGGACGACAAGCAGCGCGTGCTGGGGATGGTGCGCAAGACAAACCGTCCCACCGCGCTGATGATATTTCCCATGATGGCGGGGCTCGCCGCGGTCGCAACCCTGTTTATCCGCGTGCTGCTGACCGATAAGTGGCTGCCCGCCGCGCCGTATCTGCAGCTGATGTGCATCGTATTCGCGCTCTATCCGATCGAGGCGACCGACCTGCAGGCGATCAACGCGATCGGGCGGAGCGACATCTACCTCACGTCCGAGATCATCAAAAAAGTATTCGGCATCGCCGCGCTGGCTTTCACGGTTTTCGCGTTCTCTACTCCGATCGCAATCGCCTGGGGCGTGGCGGCGACGGCGGTATTTTCCATGATCGTGACCATGATCTACATGAAGCGGCTTTTCGGCTACGGCTGGGGCGCGCAGATCTGGGATATTACCCCGCCGGTTCTGCTCTCCGGCGCCATGTGGGCGGCGGTCTACGCCGCGTCGCTGATCCCCGCAGGCGACTTGCCGAAACTGATCATCGAGATCGTATGCGGGGTTGCGGTGTATATCGGGTTGGCGGTATTATTAAGGCTGGAAAGCATGACATACCTTTGGCAGGCCTTAAAAGGGTATCTGAATAAACGAAAAAACAGCAACGAACCGAACGGCGCGGAAACGCCGCAGGACGATACGAAAGCCTGACGGATCGAAGGCGGCTGCGCCTCGAACATCGGCGGGATATTGAAGGAGTGAAAGCATGAAACTAGCGGTTGCAGGAACGGGATATGTCGGCCTGGTCGCGGGCGTATGTTTTGCGGAAAAAGGGCATGTCGTTACCTGCGTGGATGTTGACGAGGAAAAGGTCGCACAGCTGCGGCAGGGGATTTCGCCGATCTACGAGGCGGGGCTCGACGAGCTGCTGCAAAAGAATCTCGCGACGGGCAGGCTGTTTTTCACGGGCGATTATAAAAGCGCGTATTCCGACGCGGACGCGGTCTTTATCGGCGTCGGGACGCCGGAAAAACCGGACGGCAGCGCGAATCTGAGCTATATCGCCGCGGTCTGCCGTGAGATCGCCCAGAGCGTTCAGCGCGACTGCCTCGTCGTGGTCAAATCCACGGTTCCCGTCGGGACGAACGATCAGGTGGAGCAGTATATCAAGGACAACCTTGCGCGGGATGTGAAGGTCCGCGTCGCGAGCAATCCCGAATTCCTCGCGCAGGGAAACGCGGTGCACGATACGCTGCACGCGGCGCGCATCATCATCGGCACGGACGACGAGGTCGCCGAGGGGATGCTGCAGGAGATTTACGCGCCCTTCGATCTGCCCATCGTTTCGGTCTCGCGCAGATCCGCGGAGATGATCAAATATGCCTGCAACAACTTCCTCGCGCTCAAGATTTCGTATATGAACGACATCGCGAACCTCTGTGAACTCGTTGGGGCGAATATCGACGACGTGGCGGAAGGGATGCGGTACGATCCGAGGATCGGAGCAAAGTTCCTCAAGGCGGGCGTGGGTTACGGCGGAAGCTGCCTGCCCAAGGACACCAAAGCGCTTACGTTCCTCGCGCGGCAGCACGGCGTGACCCTGAAGACCGTAGACGCCGCGGTGGACATCAATGCCGCGCAGAAAACGCGGCTCTTCGAAAAAGCGAAAAAGCGCCTCATGACGTTTGAAAACACAAAGGTCGCGGTGCTCGGGCTTGCGTTTAAACCCGGCACGGACGACCTGCGGGAGGCGCCGTCTCTGGACAACGTACGGCTTCTGCTGGAGCACGGCGCGGATATCGTCTGTTACGATCCCATCGCGGCGGAGAACTTCGCGAAAAGGTACCCGGACGTAACGCTCGCGAGCAGTGTGGACGAGGCGCTCGAAGGCGCATTCTGCTGCTTTATCTTCACGGAATGGGAAGAGTTCGTGCGCCTGACCCCGGAGGTGTTCCGCAGAAAAATGCGCGTACCGCTCGTGTACGACGGGCGCAACATCTTCGATCCGGAGTGCATGAAGCGCGGCGGCGTGGAATATTACTCCATCGGACGATAGGAGAACGCAACTTGATGCAGCAAGCCGAAAAAACCATACTGGTCACCGGCGCGGCGGGATTCATCGGCTACCACCTCTCGAGGCGGCTTTTGATGCGCGGCTATCGTGTTGCGGGCATGGACAACCTGAACGACTATTACGATCCCTCGCTCAAGCGGGCGAGGCTGAAGCAGCTCACGGTATTTCCCGAGTTTTCATTTACGGAGGGGGATCTTGCGAGAGAAGAGGCGACAGAAGCGCTGTTTGCCGTAACAAAGCCGGACGTCGTCGTACATCTTGCAGCGCAGGCGGGGGTCCGGTACAGCATCGAGAACCCGCGCGCCTATATCGAGAGCAATATCGTCGGCTTTTTCAACGTGCTTGAGGCGGTGCGCCGCCATCCGGTCGGACATTTTCTGTTTGCGTCCAGTTCATCGGTCTACGGAAACCGCGAGAAAACGCCTTTTTCCGTAGAGGACCGCGTAGACAAGCCCGTTTCGCTCTACGCCGCGACCAAAAAAAGCGACGAGCTCTTCGCCTACACCTATGCGCATCTGTACGGAGTCCCCGCGACTGGACTGCGGTTCTTTACGGTATACGGCCCGTTCGGGCGGCCGGATATGGCGTATTTCAAGTTTACGAAGGCGATTCTCGCGGACAAACCGATCGACGTATATAACGGCGGCGACATGCTGCGCGATTTTACCTATATCGACGACGTGACGTCCTGTGTGGAACGGATGCTATTTTCTCCGCCGAAACCGGATGAAACGGGCGCGCCGTACGCGCTCTACAACATCGGCAACCACGAACCGGTTGCGCTGATCGACTTTATCCGCGCGCTGGAAGCTGCGCTCGGCAGGAAAGCCAAACTCAATTTGCTTCCGATGCAGCCGGGGGATGTAAATAAGACCTATGCGGATATCAAGGAGACGCAAAGGGACTTCGGTTTTTCGCCCAAGACGCGCATCGACGAAGGGCTGAGGCGCTTTGCCGAGTGGTATCTGGCGTATTATGCGTAACGGATCGTCACCCAAAGATTCAAGCAAAAACGACTTCATATTTTAATACAGAAACGGAACGGGATTCGGATGGTTGGGATTTACAATTATACGGTTATTCTGACGTATTTTGGCGTCGTCAGCGCCGTCGCGGGGATCGGGCTGGCGATGTACGGGCGTACGTCCATGGCGATTGTCTGCCTGATGATTTCGGGCTTTTGCGACCTGTTCGACGGTTCGATCGCGCGGTTAAAAAAGCGGACGGAGAACGAGAGGAAATTCGGCATCCAGATCGACTCGCTGGCGGATATGATCTGTTTCGGCGTTCTGCCCGCGGCAATCGGCTTCTCCGTAGGGCTGACCAAATGGTATGAAACCGCCGCGTTGATCGCCTTTGTGCTCGCCGCGCTGATTCGCCTGGCTTACTACAACGTGACCGAGGACCAGCTGGAGTTTTCCGAAAACGTGCCGCGTGTCTATTACGACGGGCTGCCGGTGACGACCGTCGCGCTCATCATTCCGCTGATCTATACGCTGCGTCCCGTGATGAAGAGCGGGTTCCTGCTGCTCTACGCGGCCTGCCTGCTCGTCACCGCGGCGGCATTCCTGATGAAGGTCAAGGTTCGCAAACTCGGCATGAAGGGCATGATCGCGGCCGCTGTCTTCGGCCTTGCGGTGCTCGTGCTGCTCATCATCGGCTGGAACAGCGTCGCGGCATAAGGCGCAGCACGAAAGCAGCCCGGTTTGACCGGGCTGCTTTCGTGTTCATCATATTCAGCCGAATAATACGTTAAAGAAACCGACGATCGCCGCGACCCATCGATCGAGATACTGCGCCTTGATCGAGGCATAATAGTCCAGCGCGCTCTTGGGAATCGCATTGCGCACGCTGTCCAGAATCGCGCGCGCGGCGCCGGAAGAGTCCCCGCTCGCGGAAGCGGAGTAGTCCAGAATGATGAAAGCGACGGCGACGATCAGCGCGAGAATGATCAGCGAGAAAACAAACTGAAACAGGCTGCCGACGAATCCGCCGCCGCGATGAATGCGGCCGGCGCCGCTCTCAGCGCCGCAGTACGGGCAATATTCGCCTGTAAAGCGGGTCTTGCATTTTTTGCAGACCGTATATTGTTTACGGACGGTTTGCGGCATGCTTTAAAATCTCCAGCGCATCTTTTTTACGGATCACATGGCAGGAGGGATTCTGAAACTCGTTTTCCGGACAGTAGCCGAGGGTGACGCAGCTTGCGCCCGCGTCTTCAAACAGCGCAGGCGCGGCTTCCTTGCACAGGCGCAGCATCTTGCTGGCAAGATCGCGAATCTCCGTCTGCGCGTTTTTGCAGCAGCGGATCTTGAACCAATCCAGAAGCGCGTGTGCGTTCATGCCGATGAGCGCCTTAAACTCCGTCGCCTGCGGCTTGAGATATCGAAGCTCCTCTTCTTTATAACCCGCGTCCACGCCCTGATCGTACCATTCTTCCAGCATAGATAGCAGTTCGACCGCGTCGAGCGAAACCTTTGTTCCGCCCGGCAGCGTGCATTCCGCGCGGTGGGGGAGAATGCCGTCCGGCAGGACGACGTCGTAGGCGCGCTTGCCGCCCTTTTCTACGCGGCCGCTCTTGATGAGGTAGCTCGCGAGGCGCTTGCGAACGAGCTGCACTTCGGTTACGCGGGAATACCCTTCCACGCCGAAGAGAAAATAATCGAACTCCGTCGCCGCGAGGTGGCCCTTTTCGATGATGCTGCGCACGAGCTCCGCATTATACGGCGAGGCGATGATTTCGCTTAAGCCCCGCTCACTCCTTGTAAACCGCGCGGCAACGTCGGTATAGACCTTTCCGCCGCCGGCGAGGAGTACGACGGTGCCGTCTCCAACACGCATCCGGTTCATAATTTGATTTCTCCCTGCTGGTTGATCACGCGTTCGATGCCCGCGTTTTTGATGAGCCGCGAGCACATGACGCACGGCGCCGGATTTTCGATGACGTTGCCGAGCCCTTCAAAACCGGAGAGGTAGAGCGTGCTGCCGAGCATTTCGTTGCGGCTCGCGCTGATGATGGCGTTCGCCTCCGCGTGCACCGCGACGCATTTTTCGTATTGTTCGCCATGGGGAATATTATGCCTGTCCCGCCAGCATGAGCCGACGTCGCAGCAGTTTTCCTCTCCGCGCGGCGCGCCGTTGTATCCGGTTGCGATGATCTCGTCGTTCTTTACGATGACCGCGCCGTACTGTCTTCGCAAACAGGTGGAGCGTTTTGCGACCTGCGCCGCGATGGAGAGATAGTACTCCTGTTTTCCGATGCGTTCCATGTACAGACATCCCCCTTTATGCTATTTTCTCATACCGCAATGCCAACGTCAACGCCGCGCCGGCTGCCGCGCAAAAAAAACAGGCGCGGCTGAATGCGCCTTTACTGGAAGAACGAAACGGCAAGCTCCTGCGGCAGCGTCCTGATCCTGCGGTTATAGATATACGCGAACATCGAAAGCGAGATCACGATCGTGACCACTTCCGCAATCGGGAACGCCCACCAGACGGCTGTGACCTCGTGAAACGCCAGAGAGAGAAGCCATGCAGCAGGAATCAGAACGACGAGCTGACGCGCAAGCGACAGGTACATGCTGTAGGAACCTTTCCCGATCGCCTGAAACATGACGGAACAATTGATGTTGACCGAAGCAAGGACAAGGCACGAGGGAATGATGGTCAGCGCGGCCCGTCCGATACGGAGCATCTCCGCGTCCGCGTTGAACAGGGAAAGGATTTGATCGGGCAGCAGCATGAGTATCGCGGTCATGATAACCATCATGAGGATGCCGGCTGTCAGCATGATTTTCCATGTACGCATGATGCGCTTCTTATTCTGCGCGCCATAATTGAAGGCGATGATGCTCATGCCGGCGTTCGTCATGCCCAGAAGCGGCATGATCGCGATGGACTGCACACGGAAATATACGCCGAACACCGCGACCGCCGTTTCGGTGTACGCGATGAGTACCGCGTTGAGGAAGAGCGTCATCACGGTGCCGATCGCCTGCAGAACGATGGTCGGGAATCCGACCGCGTAAATATCGCGGATCACGCGCGCGCTGGGGCGAAATTTCTTCAGCCGCAGGCGCACGTCGTTTTTCCTGCTGAATATGACGATAAACGAGATGATCATCGCCAGCACCTGCCCGCCGACGGTCGCGATCGCCGCGCCCGCCATGCCGAGCTTCGGAAAGCCCAGCAGGCCGAAGATCAGGATCGGGTCGAAGATGATGTTGAACACCGCGCCGGCGATCTGGATGATCATGGCGTAGAGGTTTTTTCCCTGGGATTGCAGGATACGCTCGCAAAAAATCTGCATGAACAGGCCGATGGAATACGTCGAGACGATCGATAAATAAGTTGCGCCGAAATTCGCCGTTTCCTGCGTGCCGGTATACGCCTCGATCAACGGGCGCGCGCCGAAGATGCCGAAGAAGACGAAGAAGAGCGCGGAAAGAAGCATGACGAAGAAGCCGTTGCTCGCCGCGCGCTCCGCGTCGTCGTGCCGTTTCGCGCCGAGCATACGGGAGATCAGCGAGTTCATGCCGACACCGGTGCCGACGGCGACCGCTATCATAAGCATGAATACGGGAAAGGACAGCGAAATCGCCGTCAGGGCTGTTTCACCGAGATAGGATACAAAAATGGTATCTACGATATTGTAAAGCGCCTGCGTCAGCATGGAGATTGCCAGCGGCGCGCCCATTCCGAAGAGGAGCTTTCCTTCGGACACGAAACCCATCTTGTTCTGTTTGGCGGCGGGTGCCGATCGTTCAAATGTTTGTTCCATAATGATTCGGATTGTAGCATGAAATAAAATATGTCGCAAGCAAATAAAAAACCGCAGTTAAAGCTGCGGCCGCGCGGCGAAGGGATCAGAGCATCATCATGCGCTCTGCAAGGTTGTCTACCAGAATACCGCTTTCGAGCGCGTAATTGACGGTATAGAGCGTACCGCCGCGCATCCGGCGGAGATACGCAATGCAGCGGCTAGCGTGGTCGACGAGGTAGCGATTCCTGCGACGCATGGATTCCTGTGAGCAGAGTTCCGCCGCATACCAGACTTCCTCCGCGTTTTCAAGGATCCGCTCATATCTTGCGAGGTCGCCTGCGCGCCAGCCTTCTGCCTGATCGCGGCCCGGCAGGGCGAGGCGTAGGCTGAGATTCGGGTACTGATCCCGCTGGCGCAGCACGGCCTCCGCCGCGAGCGTGTCGAATCCCTGCGCGCCGCCGACATAAAAATCCGTGACGCCGTCTTCCAGAGCGGAATCGACCGCGCGGCCGAGCAGATAGACAAGCTGCCGCATCTCTTCGGCATCCTCTCTGCCGAAGGCGGGCAGCGCGTTCGGACGGTGTCCGGTAAAGCAGCAGCCGGCTACGCGGCTAAACAGGTTTTGCATCCATCCTCCGCGCGCCGATTCTCTCCAGCGCTTCGCCCATATCCCCGCCTTCCATGGCGGACAGAGCTGCGTTCATAATAGCCGGCGCCTCCTCGCAGGCGCGCCTGAAGAGATCGAGAAACGATTCCGTCCGTTCTGTCCGCTCGTCCCAAGGCGCGCGCCAGGGCGCGTGGTTTAGATTCATCCGGTCCGCCGGATCGGGATGTTTCGCGACAAGGTAACCCGTCAGTTTTCCTTCGATTTTGAATATACGCTCCAGCGTTCCGAAGAAACGCAGCTTGCGATTGTCCGGATCATATGAAAGCGTATTGACGGCGATCCACTTACGGTAACTCCGGGTAAACGCGCCGTTGGATTCGATCGAAAACAGCGCGCTGGAAAGCGCGGCGTGCAGTTCGTCGAGTTCGCGTAAATATTTCGTCGCATAAAACCTGCGCGGCTTTCGGGGTACATTTTCAAAACCCAAGCGTCCGGCCATCATCAGGTCCATCTGGATTTCGGCCGGCGTATGCGCTTTTCCAGAGAAGCGGGCCTCGATATATGGATGCGCGGCCGTATCCAATAAAAAATGACAGAGAAATCCCAGCGTGTAGGCGCGCTTTGCCGCGCTGTCGCCCGCGAGCGGGAGCATCGCGCGAAAGAGCGCTCTGCCGTCGAGCGCGTGCAGACGCTGTGCGAGATCGGTGCGGCAGCCGGAAAAGAGCGGACGCGGCATCGCATCCCCGAAATACGGATCGGGTCCCATCGTGCCGATCAGAAATTCGCCCCGGTACGCCTTTGCGAGCGAAGAGACGGATTCGTTCGATTGCTTCAGCGCGAGCAAGCCTGCCAGCGCATGCGTGAAATTATACGGCATACACGTATTATACGATCTTGCGGGCAGCCGTATCAACCCCCGAGCATTCAAACAAATAAAATAGGTAAGATACGCGCGGAAACGGAGTTACATTCGGATGCAACAGGATGGTCAGCATCAAATTTTCGTTAAGCGCCGCGCGCGTTGAATGATGCCGCGCGATTCCCGTTTGCCCGGGACCTTCGGGACAGGACGACGGAACCGCGCAAAAAACGTGCGGCCGGCCGGACTTTGCCGGGCTGCATTCGGCTCGTTTCGATGGGACGTATTGGTAAAAAGTCATGAATTTTTTCGCACAAAAACATGGAAAATTTGAAAATCTTGCATTTTTACTATGGTACTTTTCGGAAGGCGCGTGTTACAATACCAGTGATAGCACGACTGAGGTGGGAAGCATGAAAAAGATCGTTAAGCGCAGAAGAACTTTTCGCATCAACAATCCGCTCGCGTTTGGTATTCTGTGCGCAATGATCCTTATTCTGCTCGCCGGAGTGACCTATGCGCTCGTTGCCGGCGTGATTTCTCCGGCCGTCGTGAACTATCAAATCGCAAACGCGACACCGACACCGTCCCCAACGGTCGCGCCCGTTACGGCGACGCCTTCCCCGACGGTCGATCCCATGCAGCCGACGCCGACACCGACGCTTGAACCCGGAACGACGCCGACGCCGACTCCCGAACCGCCGGGCGCGCTCGATGGGCATATCATCGGCATCGATCCCGCGCGCGGTTACAGTTCTCAGATTCAGGGAGTTTCGACGAAAGTATATGCAAACCGTCTCAATTTTGCGGTTGCGACGCTGGTGAAAGAAAAACTGGAAGCCAAAGGCGCGACGGTGGTATTTACACTGACGGATGTCAAGGACGACAAAACCTCCGCCGAGCGCGTGAAGATATTCAACGATAAAAAAGTGGAGATTGTGGTTCGCATCGACTGCAACTCCGTCAAGTCTTCCGATACGCGCGGCGCGATGGCTTGGGTGCCGGAGAAGCACGACAAAAAGGCGGAATGCGATAAGCTCGCCTCCAGCGTGCTCACCGCTTATGTTGATGCCACGGGCCTGCCGCTGCGGGAGACAAACGGGGATTCGATTTTCGACAAGTCCTCCGAGACGTTCCTGAACAACACCGACGCACCCGTATGCACGCTGTTTTTAGGGCATATCAGCAACTCGACGGACGATAAAAAAATCAACAACACCGAATTCCAGCAGACCATGGCGCAGGGCATCGTCAACGGTATCCTGAAATATCTTGGGGTCAACGAATAACCGATTTCAAAAACCGCCGAACCGGCGGTTTTTTTCTTCGACGGGCGGGATCGGCATGTAGAAAATATTTGGTTTTCTCGCAATACTCCCGGTTTTTTGGGCTATCAATCTGTACAATTCTGATTTTGTCGCGTATACTGATGGATGGTCAGCGCGTAGCGCATTTTGTGCTGCGCGTGAAATTTGTAAGGCAGGTGGATTGGATTGAACAAATCGTTTCGGGGCGGCGTTCATCCGCTTCGCCATATCGGCGAAGGGAAACCGCTGACGAAAACCTGCCCTGTTGCCGCGATTTCGCCGGACGTCGTCGTGATCCCTGTTGGGATGCACCTCGGCGCGCCGAGCGATCCGTGCGTAACAAAGGGGCAGCGCGTCAGGGTAGGGGAGGTTATCGCAAATCCGGTCGGCGGGCTGGGGCTGCCGGTGCACGCGAGCGTATCCGGCGAGGTGCTGTTTGTCGAAGAACGGCAGATGCTCCGAAGCAGGCCGGAGGTTTGCATCGGGATTCAGAACGACCGCCAGGACGAATGGGTGGAACTCAATCCGGTTGGCGCCGAGCGCGCGACTCCCGCGGAGATCATCGCCGCCGTCAAGAGTGCGGGGATCTGCGGTATGGGCGGCGCAGCGTTTCCAACGCACATCAAGCTTTCAATTCCAGAGGGTAAAAAAGCCGATACGGTGATATTAAACGGCGCGGAGTGCGAACCGTATCTGACGGCCGATCACCGGCTTATGCTGGAAAGCCCGGAGAAGATCGTCGCGGGGCTGAAGCTGATCCTCCGTGCAACGGGCGTGGCGCGCGGTGTGATCGCCATAGAAAAAAACAAACCGGACGCTATTCTATCCATGCAAAACGCCGTATCCGGCGAATCCGAGATCCGAATATTGCCTCTGAAAACGAAATACCCGCAGGGTTCCGAAAAGCAGCTGATCTCCGTGGTCACAGGCAGGGAAGTGCCGCGCGGCAAACTGCCGGTGGACGCCGGCGCGCTCGTGTTCAACGTCAGCACCGCCGCCGCCATATTCGACGCGGTAGCGCTCGGTAAACCGCTCGTGGAACGGATTACGACCGTCACCGGCTGCGTCAAGGAGCCGGGCAACCTCCGCCTGCGTGTCGGCACGCGGTATGCGGATGCGATCGAAGCCTGCGGCGGTTTGCTCGAAGGCGCGGCGAAGGTTTTCGCGGGCGGGCCCATGACCGGCCTCTGCGCCGCGGATCTCGAAGCGACCGCGACGAAAGCGACAAACGGCATCGTGATCTTCGATGAAAAACAGGCGAAAACCGTTGCGGAATCCGCCTGCATCCGCTGCGCGCGCTGCGTCTCCGTCTGCCCGGTCGGCCTGCATCCGTATCTGATGCGCGCGGATCTCGACAAGCACGACGCTGAAAGCGCAAAAAAGCACGGACTGCTCGACTGTGTCCTCTGCGGCGCGTGTTCCTATATCTGCCCGGCGCGGCGGTATCTGACCTCCAGCTATAAGGCCGCGAGGGAAGAACTTGCCGCAAAGGCGAGGAGGTGACCGATATGGAAGTGAAAAAACGTTTTTCCGCCTCTCCCGCGCCGCATATTTTCTCAAAGGATACGACCGCCGTGCTGATGCTGGACGTTGTAGCCGCTCTGATGCCAACCGTCGCGGCAGGCATCTGGTTTTTCGGATGGAACGCGGCGAGGGTGACGATCATCTGCGTCGTCGCATGCGTCGGGTTCGAATTCCTCTGGGAAGTCGTTTTTAAAAAGCCGATCACAATCAATGATTTTTCCGCCGTGGTTACCGGCATCATCCTCGCGATGAACATGCCCTCGACCGCGCCGTGGTGGATGCTGATCGTCGGAAGCGCGGTTGCGATCCTTTTAGTCAAACAGCTCTTCGGCGGCGTCGGCGATAATTTCGTCAATCCCGCGATTTCGGCCCGCGCGGTTTTGCTGGCAAGCTGGCCTGCGCTCATGAGCGGCGGCGCTTACGTCGGCCCGTTCGACGCGGTGTCCAGCGCGACGCCGCTGGCGATTTTCTCGCAGTCGGTCGAAGCGGTTTCCAGCGCGACCGCGGCACCGTTTGTGCCTCCCTCGTTATTGGATATGTTCATCGGCCGGATCCCTGGCTGTATCGGCGAGGTCAGCAAGCTCGCCATTCTGATCGGGCTTGGTTATTTACTGGTTCGAAAGACGATCACCTGGCACATTCCGGTCATGATGGTCGGTTCGTTTATGCTCTTTACGTGGCTCTTCGGCGGCGACCCGCTCCAGGGCGTGCTCATGGGCAGCGTGCTGTTCGGGGCGGTGTTTATGGCGACGGATTACGTCACCTGCCCCATGACGCATACGGGACAGATGATCTACGCCGCGGGCGCGGGCCTTATGATCGCGCTCATCCGCGCATACGGCGGATATCCGGAGGGTACGACTTACGCGATACTGATCATGAATATCCTTACGCCACTGATCGACCGCATGTCGCGCGGAAAAATCTACGGGGAGGTGAAGGTCCGTGCGTAGAGTATTGATTCTCGGATTGAAGCTGTTCCTGATCGCATCCGTGGCGGGCCTCGCGCTCGGGCTGACCAATATGGCGACCTCCTCCGCGATCGCGCAGCAGCAGGAAGAAGCTGCTGACGCGGCGCGCAGAGCCGTATTGCCCGCGGCGGAGAAATTTACGGCGGTAACGGCTCCGAAAGAGCTGAAGGATGCGTTCGCTGGTTACGACGCGAACGGAAAACTGACCGGTAAAACCGGAACCATTGTCACAAAAGGGTATGGTGGTGAGATCGAAATCACCGTCGGCGTCGACCTGAACGGCGCGGTGACCGGGGTTTCGGTCGGCGGTTCGAGTTTTTCGGAGACGGCGGGACTCGGCGCGCGTTCGAAAGAGCCTTGGTTCAGCGCGCAGTTCATCGGGAAATCTTCACCTGTCGCGCTGAAAAAAGACGGCGGCGAGATCGACGCCATCACTTCGGCAACGATCACTTCCCGCGCGGTGACCAAAGCGGTCGACGGCGCGGTAGTTGCGCTGGGCGGGCTGACGCCGCCGACGGAGGGATAACGGTATGGAACAGAAATCGACGCTCAGAAGTGTATTTTTCAACGGCCTGATTACGGAGAACCCCACGTTCCGGCTCGTGCTCGGCACCTGCCCCACGATGGCGGTGACCACCAACGCGACGAACGGAATCGGCATGGGCGCGGCGGCGACGTTCGTGCTCATCGGCTCCAACATCGTCATCTCGATGCTAAGGCACTTCATTCCGGACAAGATCCGCATTCCGTCGTTCATCATCGTTATCTGCACGTTCGTCACTATGGTGCAGATGTTTATGAACGCGTTTCTGCCCGCACTTTACCAGAGCCTCGGCATCTTCCTGCCGCTGATCGTGGTTAACTGCATCATCCTCGCGCGAGCGGAGGCGTTCGCGAGTAAAAACCCCGTGCTGCACAGCGCGGTGGACGGCATCGGCATGGGCATCGGCTTTACCGTCGCGCTCACGCTGATCGGCAGCATTCGCGAAATCCTCGGCAACGGAACGATCTTCGGCCAGCAGGTATTCGGAGCGAACTACCAGCCGATGCTGCTGTTGATCCTGCCCGCGGGCGGATTTATCGTATTCGGCCTGCTGCTCGCGCTGTTCAACGCGATCAGCATGAAACCCGCTAAGCGGAAGGAGGCGAAAAGCGAATGAACCCGATCGTAAAAATCCTCCTGTTCATGTTCAGCTGCGTGCTGACGAACAACTATATCTTTTCGCGATTCCTGGGGTGCTGTCCGTTCCTCGGCGTCTCCAATAAGGTGGAGACGGCGTTCGGCATGGGGCTCGCGGTCACGTTCGTCATGGCGCTGGCGAGCCTGTTTACGTACTTCGTGTACTACTACATCCTGATTCCGCTCAACCTCGCGTATCTGAACACCATCGCGTTCATCCTCGTCATCGCTTCGCTGGTGCAGGTGGTGGAGATGTTCCTGAAAAAGTCCGCGCCTTCGCTGTACGCCGCGCTGGGCATTTACCTGCCGCTGATCACGACGAACTGCGCCGTGCTGGGCGTCACCATCCTTAACATCACACAGGGGTATGACCTGCTCTACTCGGTGCTCAACGGCACGTTCGGCGCGCTGGGCTTTCTCGTCGCCATCGTGCTTATGGCGGGCGTGCGCGAGCGGCTGGAGACGGCGAATATCGCGGCACCTCTGAAGGGATTCCCGATTTCGCTGGTCATCGCCGGGCTCATGAGCATCGCGTTCCTGGGATTCTCCAATATGTTTGCGGGGGTGGCGTAAATGCAGCAGTATTTACCGGTTCTCTACGCAATTCTCGCGCTCGGCGGTCTGGGGATTCTCTTCGGGCTTGCTTTGGGTCTTGCGGATAAGAAATTCTCCGTCGAAGTGGACGAGCGCGTGAGCGCGGTCCGCGCGGCGGTGGCGGGCGCCAACTGCGGCGCGTGCGGTTACGCGGGCTGCGACGCATACGCCGAGGCGGTCGTGCGCGGAGACGCGCCGGCGAACGCCTGCACCCCGGGCGGGTCGAAAACCGTCAAGGCGATCAACGCGATCATGGGGTTGGATTCGGAGGCGCAGGAGCCGCTGGTAGCAAGGGTACGCTGTCAGGGTACCTGTGAAAATGTCTCGCCGCGTTACGAGTACAGTGGAGTGAGTTCCTGCCGCGCGGCGAGCGGAATCGCCGGCGGACCGAACGCCTGCGAATTCGGCTGCGTAGGACTCGGGGACTGCGTTGAGCACTGCGCGTTTGACGCGATCGATCTGATCGACGGCGTTGCGGTGGTCAATGAGGACGCGTGTACGGGCTGCGCCATGTGCGCATCCGCATGCCCGAGAAACATCATCAAGATGCTGCCGCGGGATCAGACCGTCGTCGTCATGTGCCGAAACGAAGCCATCGGCCGCATCGCGCGGCTTCAGTGCAAGACCGCTTGCGTTGGCTGCAAGCGATGCGAAAAAGCCTGCCCGTCGGATTCCATCCATGTGATCAACGGCGTGGCGATCATCGACGAAACGACATGCACCCGCTGCGGCGCCTGCATTCCCGTCTGCCCGATGCACTGCATCGTGAACTTTTACGAATCCGATCCCGAAGATGAAGCGGCCGCCACAGCGCAGGCGGAGTTGATCAACTTAGAAATCAAATAAAAACGCGTAATAAAAAATCCGCCGGAAGGCGGATTTTTTGTATGCGCGATGGTGCGGTTTATTCTTTTTTCTGTTGAACGTCATCCGGTTTGTCAGGCAGTTGTGCGGACGGAACGGCGCGCCGGCGTTTGGCTCGAACGGCGACCACGATAATCGCGGCGACGAGCGCCGCGAAGACGACGATGATGCTTACGCCAACCTTGACGGCGTTATAGACGCCCGTGGTCGTGCTGAAATAGTAACGCAGGAAACCATAGCTTGCGGGCGTGTCATAGACGCTGTAGAGCGCATGGAGCGTTTCATAGTCCCTTACGTTGAACTCGGTGAACCGGAACAGCCGCGCGCCGCGGATATCCTCCGATCCGTAACTGGTATACGAGCTGCCGGGCGCGTTGGCGATATCGACGCCGCTCACACTGCCGATGAACGAATTGATATGGTCGTGCCCGTTGACGAGGAGGAATACGTCGTCGTTTGCGAGAAATGAATCGAACAGGCCATGATTTTCGCTGGACGGGCAGGGCGCTTCGTTGATCTCACCGGTGAAAATCTTTGTTTCATCCGGCAGGTAGTATTTCCCCTCGCCTATGCCGACGCCCTTCAGCGCGCCCTCCGTGCCTTTTGGCACCTCGGTCAGAAGCTTATAAACCTCCGGCACCGGAATGTGGCAGAACGCGACGGATGGAAGCGACTGATTGCCGTTTTCCGCTCTGAGCGCGGCGCTCTGCTCGTTATACCAGGCGACCTGCGCCGCGGAGACGGTATCGTAATCTCCGTTGGAAATGTAGGAACCGGAATCGAAGAAATACAGCGCCATCGCTTTGATATCGCTGTTATTGACATAGATTGGCAGCAGGAAAGAGCCGTCTTTCGTGGAGCTTTTGCCGAATGAAACACCGGCGCAGTTTTCATAGCTTTCATAGACCGCTACCTGCTGAGGAATGCCGAGCGGCGCTTCGAAGTCGTGGTTGCCGAATACGACCGCGAACGGAATTCCGCTTTCCGCGATAGGGGCGAGCAGCGTCCGCAGCGTCTTTTCGCTGTTTTTCGCACCGTCACCAAGCCGCAGCACGGGGCTGGCTCCCTCGAGTTGGTCCCCGAGCAGAACGATCAGGTCGACCGGGTAATCCCGGATCACCTGCGTTTCGCCGCTGAGGACAAGTTCGGTCGTGAACTGGGTGTCTTGAAGGTCGGAGAGGACGAGCACGGTGAACCTTCCGTCTTTGCCAAAGCTGAGACGGAAATCGTCGTTTCCCTCAGCCAGTGCGGGCTGGCCCGCGGGCAGCAGGCATGCGCTCAGAATAAAAATCAACGCAAGAAAGCCAAACAATCGTTTCTTCATTGGACTAGCGTACGGCAAGAGCGCACCGAATGTCAAGAATCGATGGGCAATAATTCACAAATCCTTGATTTTGATTGCACGGATCCAGCGTATGACAAGAGCGAACCGAATGTCAAAAATCGATGGACTAGCGTACGGCAAGAGCGCACCGAATGTCAAGAATCGATGGGCAATAATTCACAAATCCTTGATTTTGATTGCACGGATCCAGCGTATGGCAAGAGCGCACCGAATGTCAAAAATCGATGGGCAAGAGTTCAGAAATCCTTGATTTACTGTCTGCGGGGCAGGCGGCATGTGTAATTATTGAATTTCCGCGCGCCGTGCGATACAATAATCTACGCAAAACGCGGCCGCGTCCGCGCGGAAAGCGGAAATATGGAAGAAGCATTCACATGGAATTTTTAAAGGGGTTACTGGTCAACAGAATACTGATCGCGGCGCTGGTCGGCTGGGCGGTCGCGCAGGGCGCAAAGGCGATCCTGTATACCATCGTCAATAAGGAATTCAAATTTGAGCGGCTCGTCGGAAGCGGCGGGATGCCGAGCAGCCATGCGGCGACGGTCTGCGCCATGATGGCAGCGGCCGCCAAACAGTTCGGGCTCGCGTCGTTCGAGTTTGCGGTCTCGTTTATTTTAGCCTCCGTGGTGCTGCACGACGCTCGAGGCGTGCGTCAGGAGGCGGGCAAGCAGGCGGTGACCATCACCGCCATCATCGACCATCTGATCAAGGAAGGAAAAATCATCGAACTGCCGGAATGGGAACTCAAGGAACTGATCGGCCATACGCCGCTGCAGGTGCTGATCGGATCCATCATCGGCATTGGCATCGGAATCTGGCTCGGCTGAACGACGGGGGGGAGAGGACGTTATGTGCGGGCGGTTTTATACGGACTTCGACGACGCGCAGTACCGTGAGATGCTCGCGCTTCTATATCTGCGCGGCATGCAGGAAGACGGGCTGCTGATTAAAAACGGGGAGGTCTTCCCCACGGATTTTGCGGCGGTGCTGGACGCGGGCGGCCCGCGCGTGATGCGCTGGGGATTTGCGCGGTTCGACGGAAAGGGTACGGTCTTTAACGCGAGAAGCGAAACCGTGCTGGAGAAAAATATGTTCCGCGCGCCGATGCTTGCGGCGCAGAGCGCGGAACGCGTCGCGTCCGGAGGACGCTGCCTGATTCCTGCGAGCGCTTATTTCGAATGGGAAACGCGTGAAAAACAGAAGATCAAGTATAAACTGCGTCCCGCGAGAGAGGGTATGTTCACCTTTGCCGGGCTTTACCGTTCGGAATCGGGGGCGAAAACGCCGGTATTCACCATACTGACCGCGCCCGCTGCGCAGGACATTTCGTTTATCCACGACCGCATGCCGCTGATTCTGCCCAAAGAAAGACGGGAGGCGTGGCTCAACGATTCGGATGAAGCGGCGCGTCTGCTGGAAGAAGGTACGCAGGAGATCGTATACGAGCCGGCAAGCTGACCGGAATCGAGCTTATGTTCGACCGGTACCGGCCAAACACGCGACGCGGACAAATCCTGACAAGAAATGACAGGACAGGTACGCGTCTTTTTGATAACATCAACCTCGCAAGGAAATCAGACCGCGGAGCGCTGGCGCTGCGCGGCCGCAGAGGAGGATCGCCTTGGAACTGGTCGAAAGTCTGAACGATGCGCTGAACTATATCGAGCATCATCTGCTGGAGGAAGCGGACAGCGAAAAAGCCGCGCGTTACGTCGGCCTGTCGCGTTTCTATCTGGAACGCACGTTCTCATCGCTGACCGGCATGAGCATCAGTGAATATATCCGTTCCCGCCGACTCTCGCTCGCGGCGCAGGAACTTTTGGCGGGAGAAGGCAAGATCATAGACCTCGCGCTGAAGTATGGATATGATACGCCGGAAAGCTTTTCCAAGGCATTCTCGCGCTTTCACGGGGTCACGCCAAGTTCCGCGCGCAGGATGAGCACGCTCCTCCGCTGCCAGAACCCCCTTGCGATATCGATAAAAATGGAAGGGGCAAAACTGATGAATTACAAGATCGAACAGATGGACGCGTTCTGGATCGCCGGGGTAGAGCGGGAATTCCAGATGGACACGAGCACGCGGGAGATTCCCCAATATTGGCAGGAATTTTTTGAAAAGGGTTTGCAGGAGAAGGTCTGCCCGGTGCTGGGCGTCTGCTTCGATGCGGATGCAGCCGGAAGATTTCCTTATATGATCGCCGATTTTATCAAACCGGGGGTCGATTTGCCGAAGGGTCTGGTCAGGCGCGAAGTTCCCGCGCATCTCTGGGCGCGTTTCTCCTGCGTCGGCCCGATGCCGGGGGCGATTCAGAACGTGACGAAGCAGATCTATTCCGAATGGCTGCCGACGAACGGGATTTACGAAGTTGCACAGTATATGGAAATTGAGATGTATACGGCGGGAGATACCGCTTCGCCGGAGTATTACAGCGAGGTTTGGATTCCGATTCGAAAGAAAAACGAATAGCACATAAAGAAAGACGGAGCCGCAAAGCCCCGTCTTTTTACGGATTCGTATTACGCTCTGCCGTACATCGCCGTCATCGCCCGAATCTTTTCGACGAGCGTGTCGGTCAGTTCACCGGGCAGAAGCCGCCATCGCCAGTTGCTGCCGCCGAGCGTGCCGGGCGTATTCATACGCGCGTCGGAACCGAGCTCAAGATAGTCCTGCGCCTGCGCGACGAACAGATCCGCGACGGAACCCATTCCCCCGCGCAGGATGCCCCAGACGTAGCCTTCCCGCTCGTTGAGACCGAGGTAACGCACCGCAAGCGAGACGTCGTCCCGATCGACCTCGGTGAACCATCCTGCGACCGTCGTGTTATCGTGCGTGCCCGCGTAGCAGACGCAATGGTTGCCGTAGGTATGGGGCAGATAATTGCTCGGTTCTCTGGCATCAAACGCAAACTGCAGCACCTTCATACCCGGGAAACCGCTGTTCTTCAGGAGAACTTTCACATCGTCCGTCGGATAGCCGAGATCCTCCGCTATGATTTCAAAAGAGGGAAACGTTTCTTTCAGCAGGTTTACGAAATCTTCGCCGGGGCCGCGCTTCCACTCGCCTTCGCGCGCGGTCTGTTCGCCCGCCTTCACGCTCCAATAGGAAGACAAGCCTCTGAAATGGTCGATCCGAACGCTGTCGAAGAGCGTGCTGGCGGAGCGCATGCGCCGCATCCACCAATCGTAACCCGTCTGACTCATGTGGTCCCAGTCGTAGATCGGGTTGCCCCAGAGCTGCCCGTCCGCAGAGAAGTAGTCCGGCGGCACTCCCGCGACAAAGCGCGGCCTGCGCTCCTCGTCGAGCTGGAACTCCTGCGGCGCGCTCCAGACGTCCGCGGAGTCGAGCGGAACGTAGATCGGCAGATCGCCCATAATCCGGATTCCTCGCTCGTTGGCATACGCGCGCAGCTGCGCCCATTGCTCGTAAAAGAGACACTGGATGAACTGATAAAAGCGGATGCTGTCGCCCAGACGTTCCCGCGCCGCTTGCAAGGCCGGCTCCTCGCGCATACGCACTTTGTAAGGCCAGGTATCCCAGGCGCAGCCGCCGTTTTCATCCTTGAGTGCCATAAACAGCGCATAATCGTCCAGCCAGTCTGCGTTTTTCTCCGAGAACCGGTCAAGCGCCTGCATTCGTTCCCGGTTGTTTTTCGCCCGCTCGAACGCGGCGCGCAGGACGAGGAACCGCCGCTCGAACAGCAGACCGAAATCCGCCTGCCGCGCGCTTTCGCCCCAATCCGGTGATTCGATCCATGCGCGGTCCAGCAAACCTTCGTCCGAAAGCCGGTCAAGGTCGACGAAATAAGGGTTTCCCGCGAAGGCGGAAAACGACTGATAGGGAGAATCCCCGTAGCTCGTGGGACCGAGCGGGAGCACCTGCCAGTAACGCTGGTTTGCGCGCACGAGCTGGTCGACAAAGGAGTAAGCCTCACGCCCGAACGTGCCGATGCCGTACGGGGAAGGCAGAGAGGAAATATGCAGGAGGATGCCTGAGGAACGTTTCATAGTAACACCGATTTACTTACAAATTTCGTCTCATTATATCTTGTTTCACGAAAAGGGCAACAGCAAATTCGCGCAGAAAACAAACGCGTCGGGGTGTGCGGGACCGGCGGTTACCCTTTGACCGCGCCTTCGACCACGCCTTTGATGATATACCTCTGCGCGGTGAGGTAGAAGACGATGATGGGCAGGATCGTGATGATGATCAGCGCCATGACCGCGCCCAGATCGACATGCCCGTAACTGCCCTGAAGATACTGGATATGGATCGGGATCGTTTTGTACTTGGTGCGGTCCAGAACGAGGTAGGGCAGGAGGTAGTCATTCCAGATCCACATGATCTCCAGCACGCCGACGGAGATCATCACAGGCTTGAGCATCGGGAATACGATCAGAAAAAACGTTCGAAGCGGCCCGCAGCCGTCGATGGCTGCCGCCTCCTCGATTTCAAGCGGGATGCTTTTCACGAAGCCCGCGAACATGAACACCGCGAGCCCCGCCCCGAACCCCAGATAGATGATCGGAATGGTAAACGGTGTGTCGAGATGCAGCGTATTTGCGGTTTTCGCCAGCGTGAACATGACCATCTGGAACGGCACGACCATGGAAAAGACGCATATGTAATAGATGATCCGCGCAAAGACGCTGTTGACGCGCGAGATGTACCATGCGGCCATGGAAGTGCATACGAGGATCAGCGCGGCGGAGGTCACGGTGATGATCACGCTATACAGAGCGGATTTCAGGAAGGGGTACTCGCCCACGTTGATGCCGTTGACATAGTTTGAAATGCCGGTAAACGTATTCGCATTCGGAAATGCGAATGTGTTCGTGTTGATGGAGGCATTGGTTTTCATGGAGTTCATCAGCACGATGAAGATCGGCATCAGATACAGGATGCAGATGACGACGAACAGACCGGTCTGCAGCGATTTTGCGATTGTTCTGCGTTTCATTACTGCTGAACCTCCTTTTTACGTGTCGCGGAAAACTGGATGAACGCGATTGCCGCAACGAGGATGAAGAACAGAACCGCTTTCGCCTGTCCGGTGCCGCGCGAGTTGGCGTTGAGGTAGAACGTATTATAAATATTCAGCGCGAGCATTTCGGTCGATTTGATGACCGTGCCGTCCTTCATGAAAACGAACGGCTGCCCGCCGTTTAATACGAGGTTTTGATCGAATAATTTAAACGAGTTCGTCAGTGTCAGGAAAGTACAGATCGTGATCGACGGCATGATCGTCGGGATCGTGATGTTCCAGAGCGTATGCCATCCGTTTGCGCCGTCAATCTTCGCGGCCTCAAGCATATCCGTCGAAACGGACTGCAGGCCGGCGATATAGATGATCATCATATAGCCGATCTGCTGCCAGGCCATGAGGATGATCAGCCCCCAGTAACCGTATGTCGTGCTCAATACGATCGACGATCCGTAATGAGACAGAATGCCGTCGAATATCATCGACCAAATGTATCCCAGTACGATGCCTCCGATCAGGTTCGGCATAAAAAACACGGTGCGGAATATATTGGAACCCTTGATGCCCCGCGTCAGCGCATAAGCCACGGCGAAGGCGAACACGTTGATGACGATCAGCGAAACAACCGCGACCAGCGCCGTGTACTGAAACGCGTGCATAAAGCTCGCGTCGTTGAACGCCTTGATATAATTATCGATTCCGATCCATCTTGCGTTACTTGTCGTCGTAAATTTACAGAAGGACAAATACACGCCCTTACAGAACGGATAGATGAAACCGATGCAGAACGCCGCGAACGTCGGCAGCAGAAAGATTGGGAAACATCGCTGGATGGGGCGGCGGATCAGCGTGCCGCTCAAGGCGGAGCTTGTATTTTTTGTTCTGCCTTTCATGTCGACCTCCCTAGATGCCGTGTGCAGAAGGGGGCGAGCGTTTCCACTCGCCCCCGCAGTGCCGATAGAGCCGATGTCAATGGAATTGGTTGTTATTGCGCCGCATACTGGGTTGCCCAGCCCTGGACGAACGCGGTGACCACATCGTCCCAGGAACCGGTGCCGGCGGAGTACTGCGTCAGCGCGGCGACCAGGCCCGCGCGCCAGTTGTCAACGTTCGGCGTGAAGTTGAACGCCCAGGTGACAACGTATTTACCGGCGGCAAGCTGTGCATTGGCGTCGTTGAAGAACACATTCGTGCTGGCTTTCGCAGCTTTGAACGGGATCGGCCCGAACTGCTCGGCCATCATCGTCGTGCCTTCCTCCGATGTTACGACCCAATAGATGAAGTCGAGGGTCGCCTGGATATCTTCCGGAGCAGCTTTGGAGTTGACCGCCCAGCAGTTTTCGGTGCCCGCGCAAACCGCTGCGTTTTCTTCACCGGTCACGCCGCAATAGATCGGAATCATCGCGAGGCTGTCCGGGCTCATGGCGAACTTACCGGTCAGGCTGGCGTATTCCCAGGAACCGTTCTGATAGAACGCAGCCTGACCCTGCCCGAATTCGGCTTCCGCCTGGTCGCCGGTCGCGGTTGCGAGCTGCGTCGGGTCGGTGGCAGAGTTCTGGATGTAGAGATCCCAGATCATCTTGTAGTTATCGAGGTATTTGCCGGTGATGGTCGCGGGCTGAGAGGTCACGCCGTCATCCCGGAACTCATAAAACAGAGGCATGTTGGCAAGGTGGCCGGAGAAGCGCCAGCTGGACGAACCGTCCATGCCGGAGGAGGTAAAGGCGTCGAACCCCAGTTCGGCCGCACGGCTGTGGATGTCCTCAACAACGGCTTTGAGAGAAGCAAAGTCCTTAATCTCGTCCAGAGAATGGCCGGCCTTCTCCAACAGGGTCTTGTTGACGATAATGCCGAAGCACTCGTAGCAATAGCCGATGGCGGCGACTTCGCCGGTTTCCTTATAAAGGTTAAAATCGTTGGTGGTCATCTCTTTGTAGACGTCGGTGCCGGAAAGGTCATAGAGGAAATCGCTCCACGTATCCACGCCGGCCTTGTTGCCGCACTGGAACAGCGTCGGCGCGTTGGCGCCTTTGTCCATTTCGGCGGTCAGGGTTTCGGAGTAGGTACCGGAAGCCGCCGTTACGACGGTTACGGGCACGCCGGTCAGCTCGGTATACTTCGCGGCCAGCGCCTGCCAGGCGGCGTCCGCTTCCGGTTTGAAGTTGAGATAGTAGACCTTGCCGGTCGCGGCGGCGGGCGCTTCGGTTGCGGCGGGCGCCTGGGTTGCGGCAGGGGCTTGTGTTGCAGCCGGTTCCGCGGTCTTGGTGCATGCGAAACAGGACAGCGCCATTACGACAACCAGTATCAGAGCAAATAGTTTTTTCACGATTCGTTCCTTCCTTTTCGTTTTATTCTCCAGCGCTTTCGCGCACAGATTCAATTTGAGCCTTTGCTGCAGTCTTTGAGGTATGGTTGCGATTTTTCGTTTTATTCTCCAGCGCTTTCGCGCACAGATTCATATTTGGGTGGCATATTGTTCGGGATCGAATTCAGCCGTTCAACCTTTTCACCGATCCACCGGGGCGGAGGATTGTTTGAAACGTATATTGCCGGTTTTCTCCGCGGGATTCGACGAGGTCGATCAGCGTTGCGGCGCAGGCAAGTCCCATGTCCTCGACGGGCTGCACGAGCGTCGTCAGCGTCGGCAAGGTATATTCCGAGAGCTCAAGGCCGTCGATGGCAACGACGGAGCAGTCTTCCGGCACGCGCCTGCCGTAGTCGTTCAGCGCTTTGATCGCGGCGATGGCCATCAGATCCGCGATGGAGAAGATCGCGGTAAACGAGCCGTCACGCTCAATCAGCTCAGCTGTCGCGCGGTAAATCGAGCCCATGTCCGAAAATGTGCCCGTGCAGGCGACAAGCGTGGGATCAAACGGAATGCCGTTCGCGGCCAGCGCGTCTTTGTAGCCCTGAAACCGCAGCTCGCTGATGGAGTTATCGTCCTCGTTGTCCGCGAGAATCGCAATCCTGCGGTGCCCGAGGGAAACGAGCGTTTCCACCGCGAACCGCGCGGCCTGCTTGTCGTCGATCGCGACGGAACTGTACGCGGATGCGTTCAGATTTCCAAAGGTATTGGTATAGGTGCAGAAGACGCTCGGCACGTTGATCAGCGCGAGTTCTTCCTTCGTGTAGTTGAACCGTCCGCCAAGGAAGAGGATGCCGATCAATTTTCGCTCGTTTGCGAGCTGCGCGCCGATATGCAGTTCGTCGACGGAGGTGTCCATATGGTGCAGTTCCAGCGTATAACCCTGCCGCGTGATCTCGCGCTCAATCACCTTGATGAGCTTTGCAAAAAAGGGGTTGCTGACGCCCTTGACCAACAGCGCGATCGAGTCCGACGAAGTGCGTACGAGGTTTCGCGCGTTGGTGTTGGGGATGTAGTGCAGCTCTTTCACTGCGCGGAGCACCTTTTCGCGCGTTTCTTCGCTGACGTCCGGATGGTCGTTGAGGACGCGGGAAACTGTACTGATCGCAACGCCGCAGTACTGCGCAATGTCCTTGATGTTCGTCATGATCGGTCTGAACGTTCCTTTGGTTTAAAATAATTCGGAAGCGGAGGGACTCAGGGGAACAGCTTTTCACTGCGGTTCTCTGCCGCGCCGACGGCTGGGAAATGAAGCATTTCAAAGGTGGGTATCAACTGCTGGAAACGTTACTGGAAACGTTTCCAGAACTTGCAGATTCATTATATCCGTCTTCTTTTCACCTGTCAATAGGGAGTTAAGCAGATTAAGTGGAGGATGCAGCATGTATATACTATAGAGAGTATAAACAGTTGTTTTTTTGAAAATATATTATTTCAAATCGACAAAATTCGGAAAAGTTTTCTGAAAATTCACTCTGGCAAAGGGTACTGTTTGTTATAATTGAAAAAGCAAGCATTACGGGATGAATGAAAAAATAGAAGCGTTCGCAGGGGTTAATACGCGCCAGGTAATTTCAAATGTACGTTACAGATCCGGCGAACATGAACGAATCAAACGCAGCGGGATAAACTGACATGAAAAAAACCTGCAAAGCATTTCTTCTGATGTTCGCGGCGCTGCTGCTGATGGCCGGATGCGGCCAAACGCTACCTGCGGCCGCGCCTGACGCGCAGAACGGATTACTGACGGTCACGTTCGATTTTCAGAGACAATCGGGCTATGCGTCGAACCAGTTCGCCGTCTGGATCGAAAACGCGGACGGCGCGTTGATCAAGACCCTGTATGCCACAAGGTTTACCGCAGAGGGCGGATATAAGGACAGGCCGGATGCCATCCCCGTTTGGGTGGAACGATCCGGACTGCAGGATTTGTCCAAAGTGGATACGATCACAAGCGCCACGCCAAGTTCCGGCACGCTCAGCTATATCTGGGATCTGACCGATACATCGGGCGCGCGCGTACCGGACGGAACATACCGCTTCTGCGTGGAAGGCACGCTCCGCTGGAAAAACAGCGTGCTGTACATCGGGGAAATCGAAGTCGGCGCAAAACAAGCGTCCGCCGATGCGGCCGCGGAATATCATTACGAAGCTTCCGCCGTTCAGGCCGCGCTGGCTGACGACGCGCCGGAACACAATATGATCGGACCGGTTTCGGCGCAGTATACGCCGCCGGCTTAAGAAGCGGCAGGTACGGATCGGATGACATGAATGACGGCGCCTTTGCGCGCCGCAACCGAATAAGAGCGAAACATCCGGCAGGAGTCAGTTAAGGAAAACTCGCCTCCGCCGGAGAACTTGGAGGAACAGATTATTGAGATCGATCCTATACCGGCTGGTCTGCGGCGTCGTCATGGGCATTGGCGGCGTGCTGCCGGGCGTATCCGGCGGCATTCTTGCCATCAGCCTCGGCGTTTACGAGAAGATGATGCTCGCCATCGGCAATCTCTTCCGCTCGTTTAAGGAAAACGTCCGCTATCTGTTTCCGCTCGTCATCGGCGGCGGGATCGGCATCCTGCTGACCAGTAATGTATTAAGCATCTTTATTGAAAAATACGAACCGCAGATGCTCTCCCTTTTTGCCGGGCTCGTGCTTGGCAGCATGCCGGAGCTTTACGGGGAGGTTACCGTCGGCAGGCAAAAACTGAAATGGAAGCACGTGCTTGCCGCCGTGTTGGGGCTGGCTTTCGTTCTGGCTTTTGCGCTGGGCGAATCCGGCGTTACGCAAAATTCAAAAGTTGTGGAACTGACCATCCCCGTCGCGTTGATTTCCGGGGCGATTCTCTCCATCGGGACGGTAATCCCCGGCGTCAGTTCTTCGTTCATCCTTGTATACCTAGGGTTTTATCCCGCGGTGATATCAACCATCGCGAGCGTTCTCGACCTTTCGACGCTGGCCAAACAGGGATTTGGCGCGGCGATCGCGCAGCTCGGCGCCTCGATTGTCCCGCTGCTTGCAATGAGTGCCGGATTCGCCGTGGTATCGATCCTGATCATCAAACTCGTCAACCGCATGCTGGCGCGGCATCATTCGTCGTCCTATGCCGCGGTGATGGGCTTTGTCGTAGGTTCCGTTGCGCTGGTGATGCCGAATATCGTCGCTCAATTCACCTGGCCCTGCCTGATTTTCTTTGCCGCCGGTCTTGCGCTGAGCTATCTGGAGTTTCGCTTTAAGGAGAAGATGACGGGGCAAAAACCGTCGCCGGAACCGGCCCCCGCCGATAACGCTCAGGCGCCGAACGACTAGGGATTTTACGTCGCCGGTCCGCGCCGCAGCAGTTTGACATTGTTTGCGCACGCGTGCTACAATCGATCCGGCGGCAGAATGCGGTCGGTTTTTAGAGTACGCGATCGGTTGAAGCTGAAACACGGTCAGCGGCGCAGAGCTGACGGAATACCACAGCCACGAAAGAGGAATACAGGTGTCCAGATTTTCGCCGAAGCGATTTAAAGGATCTTTAATCTTTTTATGTAAATTGGCGATTACGGCTGTTACGGCCGGCGCCTTTTTGTATTTGGTGCTCCATTATTACCCCGAGACAGATTTCTGGTTTAAGGGGTTTGTGGTATTTGTTTTTCTGTATCTCGTGGTGTTTCTCGCGTTTGCGTCGACCTACCACAGCTTTAATATCGGCACAATGCGATACCGCGAGCTGATCTTTACGTTCATCTTAGCGACGTTCTTAACGAACTTCATCTTTTACTTCATCCTCTCGCTGACGGCGAAGCAGCTGCTGACGGTCGTACCTCTTACGTATATGACGCTTGTGCAATGGGCTGCGGGGCTTCTGTTGTACTGGGGCTCGGATAGGCTCTATTACGCGCTTTATCCCTCGCGCCAGAGCGTGGTCGTCTGCTCAAAAGACAAGCACGAGGTCGGAGTGTTCCGCAAGATCGACCTGATGAAAGAGCGTCACACCATCTGCGCGCTGATCACCGAGGCGCAGGGGGCGGAGGCGATCAAACGATGCCTGAAACCGTATTCCACCGTATTCATGGGGGATATCTCCCGGGAACTGCGCCTGGAACTGACCGAATATTGCTTTGAAAACAATAAACGGCTCTTCGTACTGCCTACCGTGGAGGACATCATCTTTCACAATGCGCACGAGAACATCATCGGCGATTCGCTCGTTTACCAGTGCCGCAACCATGCGTTTACATCCGAACAGCTGCTCGTTAAGCGTGCAATGGACGTTGTATTCTCCGTTCTGGGCATCGTACTGACGAGCCCGCTGATGCTGCTTGCCGCCATCGTCATCAAGCTCCAGGACGGAGGCCCGGTGTTCTTTAAACAGGAACGCTATACGAGAAACTACGAGCGGTTCATGCTCATGAAGTTTCGCAGCATGATCGTGGATGCGGAGAAGAACGGCGCGCAGTTCACCAAACCGGGCGACGAGCGCATCACGCCGTTCGGCCGTTTCATACGCACCGCGCGCATCGACGAACTGCCGCAATTTTTCAATATCCTCAAGGGCGAAATGTCGCTCGTCGGCCCGCGCGCGGAGCGCATTGAAAACGTGGACTTTTACTGCGAACGAATGCCGGAGTTCCGCTATCGTATGAAGGTGAAGGCCGGACTGACGGGATATGCGCAGATCTACGGTAAATACAACACCAATTTTGAGGATAAGCTCAAGCTGGATATGCTTTACATCGAAAACTGCTCGCTGATCCACGACCTGCAGCTGATATTCATGACGCTGAAAGTGATTTTCATGCCGGAGAGCACGGAAGGGTTTGATATCGATAATCTGCAGGATCTCGATCTGAAGTGCGAGGAGTGCGCATACCCGTTCGCGCCGCCGGTTGATCAGACGGCGCTCAGCGAGATCCAATACCGTCCGGCTGTGCATCCGGACAGCAAACCTATAACAGAATGGAGCGGAACGCGAATGAAGGGCATTATCCTCGCCGGTGGAAAAGGCACGCGGCTCTACCCCAGCACCAAGGCGGTGAGCAAACAGCTTCTTCCGATCTATGATAAACCGCTGATCTATTATCCGCTGTCGGTGCTGATGCTTGCCTCCATCAAGGACGTTTTGATCATCTCTACGCCGGAGGATACGCCGGTCTACGAACGCTTACTGGGCAGCGGGGAGCGGCTTGGCATGCATTTTTCCTATCAGGTGCAGCAGGAGCCGCGAGGCCTTGCCGACGCGTTTATCCTCGGCGAAGAGTTCATCGGCGAAGACTCCGTCTGCCTTATTCTCGGGGACAACGTGTTCTACGGGCAGGACCTGACAGCGACGCTGAAATCCGTGATGAGCAGGGAAAGCGGCGCGACGATCTTCGGATACCCCGTCAAGGACGCGCGCTCGTTCGGCGTTGTGGAGTTTGACGAAAACAACCGCGTTCTTTCCATTGAGGAGAAGCCGGAACATCCGAAGTCGAATTATGCCGTACCGGGGCTTTATTTTTACGACAACCGCGTGGTGCAGATCGCGAAGCACGTGCGCCCGTCGATGCGCGGCGAGATCGAGATCACATCCGTCAACAACGCGTACCTGACGCTTGGAGAACTTCACGTCGAGCTGCTGGGACGCGGGATGGCCTGGCTTGACACCGGCTCGCCGGAAGGAATGCTCAAGGCTGCCGAATATGTGGAAGCGGTGCAGTCGAGGCAGGGATTTTACATCTCCTGTGTCGAGGAGATTGCATGGCGGCGCGGATTCATTACGACCGAACAACTTCATGCGCTTGGCGAAGAGCTAAAAATGACCGATTACGGCCAATACCTCATCGCATTGGCGAAGGAGGGAAGATGATGAACATCCTCGTGACCGGCGGAGCGGGATTCATCGGCGTCAACTTCATCCGCTGGATGAGAAAAAACGCGCCGGAACACAAGATTGTCAACCTCGACGCGCTGACTTACGCGGGCAACCTCGAAAGCCTCGACGGCATTTCGGAGTGCGAAACGTATCGTTTTCTGCGGGCGGACATTCGCGACCGCGCGAAGATGGCCGAAGTATTTATAAAATACGACATCACGCATGTCGTCAACTTCGCGGCGGAATCGCATGTGGACCGCAGCATCGTGGATCCGGAAGTGTTTCTCTCCACGAACATCATCGGTACGCAGGCGCTGCTCGATACGGCGAAGCAATACTGGAAAACGGCGCCGGAGGATAAATACAGCCGCGACTTCCGGACAGGCGTCAAGTTTTTACAGGTATCGACGGATGAAGTATACGGCGCTCTGGGCAAGGAAGGCAAATTCACCGAAACCACGCCGCTTTCGCCGAACAGTCCGTATTCCGCGGCAAAAGCGGGCGCCGATCTCGTCTGCCGCGCTTATGCCGAAACGTTTGGCATGCCGGTCAATATTACGCGGTGTTCCAACAATTACGGGCCTTATCAGTTCCCTGAAAAGCTCATTCCGCTCATGATCCATAACTGCATGAGAGGAAAACCGCTTCCTGTCTACGGCGACGGGATGCAGGTTCGCGACTGGCTGCATGTCAGCGATCACTGCAGCGCAATCTACGCGGTGCTCACGCAGGGCGTTCCGGGCGAGGTGTACAATATCGGCGGAAACAACGAGAGGGCCAATCTCGAAATCGTCAGACTGATTGTAAAAACGCTTGGCGCTGGCGAGGAGCTGATCACATACGTGAAGGACCGTCCGGGACACGACCGCCGTTATGCGATCGACAACACGAAGATCACCGCGCAGCTTGGCTGGTCGCCCGCCTATACGTTTGAAAACGGGATAACGGAGACAATCGAGTGGTATCAAAACCACCAGGATTGGATGGAGCACGTAATTTCCGGCGAATACGCCGACTATTATGAACGAATGTACGCGCCTTCTTTTCACAAGGGCGAAAAGAACGATTCCAGTTGTTAAACAATCCTGAATCGTTACGTTAATTTTCTAAATGCGTGTGACGTGATTACACGCATTTTTTTCGTTTCTTTTTAAAAAATAACGAAATTAAGCCAATAATACTTTCGATTCTTGTAAATACAATGTTTTTCATTAAAATTTGTTACATCACAAATGCGCAGTTGAAATTGTCTAACTGATAGTGTAATATAATATAAGTGAATGTTTTTGGATGGAGTAGTCGCAGGCCGTGAAGTTCAATGTCGTACCTGAATATATCTCCTGCATTCTTTTGGCGCTGATCGGCGTCTATCTATTAACTGATAAAAAAACACCGTCCGTAAAAGGGGCGATTTTTCAGATCGGCTTATTCTTTGCCATCGTCGCTAACATCAACAACGTCATATCGATCTATGCAATCGAGCATTCCGCAAACGTGTCGCTGCTGCTGAACGTTACGGTGAACACTTTCTATTATTTTGCGGTTGCCGTCATGACGACGATGGTGTCGATCATCACCTACGTCACGATGTACGAGAGCAGGTATGAAGATCGCAGACTAAAATGGGCGGTCGGCATATCGATTGTTTCTTTTTTTATGGAAATTGCGTTGGTTGTATCCAATCTAATGACGGGCTGGATTTTCTATTTCGATGCGGACAAACTCTATCATCGCGGCCCGCTTAACGCAATCGGCGTCGCTTTTCTTGCCATCTCAATCGTAAGTGTGGTCTTTTTTGGCATTCTGGAGCGAAAGCGGCTGAAAAAATCCCTGCGGATGATCATCATCACGCTTCCCGTCATCGGCGTCATCATGGGAGCGGTGCAGTACGTCTTTCCGAACACGGTTCTGACGGGAACCATCATCGGTTTTTCTCTTCTGACGCTTTTTATTTCCGGTCAGCAGCAGCGAGCGTATATCGACGCGCTGACGGAGCTGCCCAGCCGCGATGCGTTTTTCAGCGACATCAGCCGCCTATGCTTTAAAAAGCAGCCATTTCGGATCATTCTGATCGGACTGCGTAATTTTAAAGAGGTTAACGGCCGGTTCGGCCAGCGGGCGGGGGACGCATTTCTGTTCGCAGTAGCGAAATTTCTCAGGAGCCTCGATCCGCGTGTAACCGCTTACCGCACGTCCGGCGTGCAGTTTTCGCTTGTGGTCAACCGGATGGAACAAAACGAATATGAAACGCTGTTTGACGCTGTGGTCGACCGCTTTCGCCGGGACTGGCAAACGGAGCGGAACATGGCGGAACTGCACGCGTCGTTCGCGGATATCCGTTATCCGGAGCACGCTGGAAATGTGGACGAGATCGTCGCGTCTCTCGAATACGCGACAAGGATCGCAAAGCAGGATCTGGCAGGAAGACCGGTGCGCTTTTCCGAATGCCTGAAAAGCGAATTTTCACGGCGGAATTACGTGATCGCGCAAATGTTGAAAGCGCTGGAAAACGATCTGTTTTTCTTGAATATTCAGCCAGTATACGATATCCGGCAGCAGCGCTTTACGGGCGGAGAGGTGCTGCTGCGCCTGAACGAAGACAATGGCATGCCGATTTCTCCGGGAGAATTTATTCCGCTGGCCATTGAAAATCGAATCGCGACACGATTGGGCCTTATGGTCATGGAGAAAGTCTGCCGGTTTTTGCAGGCGAATAAAGACGTCAGCCTGGGCTGGTTATCGATCAACGTTTCTTCGCAGCAGGACGAGTTCGACGAAACGGTGCAGCACCTGGAGATGCTGCTGGAACGGTACGGCGTGGAGCCGCAGCGCATCAAGCTGGAGATCACCGAGATGGTGCTGCTGGACGATCTGGAGCGCGCGCACGCAACGATGGATGAACTCAATACGCGCGGTATCGGCGTCTACCTCGACGATTTTGGCACGGGGTACAGCAATCTGGTCAACGTGATGACGCTGCCGTTTGAGTGTGTGAAGATTGACAAAGGGTTTATCCGCGGCATTGCGAACAACCCGAAATCCTGCGGCATGCTGGAAACCGTGGTCGCCGGACTTCGGAGCATAAACGTTGTGGCTCTCGCGGAGGGGGTTGAAACCGAGGAACAGGATAATATCGTCCGAAATCTGGGGATCGACCGGATTCAGGGCTATTATTACGCGAGGCCGATGCCGGCGGATGAGTTCGTCTGGCTGATCCGCCAGTACTGCCCGATTGAAACAACGCCGCCGGAAATATTATAGCAGACGCGATCTGTACGATGAAAAACAGCGCCGCGAGAAATCGCGGCGCTGCTGCGTTTCATTTCTTCCGGGACGTTATGCGAGTCGGCTTTCGATTTCTGCAAAAAGACTCTTTTTAAGTTCGAGCACGGCGGAGACGGCCTCCGAAACGGGAACCTGCCGCTTGACGTTCTTGTCACGCGTGGTGAGTTCGACCATGCCGTTTGCGAGGTTTCTGGGGCTGACGGTAAGCCTGATCGGCGCGCCGATCAGATCGGCTTCCGAGAACACCACGCCGGCGCTGACCGTGCGGTCGTCCAGTATCGTTTCCACGCCCGAACGGGAAAGCGCTTGATAAAGTTCTTCGCCGACGCGTTTCGGTTCCTCCTGATCGGCGCGGAGCACGCAGATCTGCGCTTCCCATGGGGCGATGGTGATCGGCCAGATCGGACCGAATTCGTCGTGGCTCTCCTCGCAGACGGAGGCACAGAGCCGGCCGACGCCGATGCCGTAGCAGCCCATGACGGGGTATTGCAGCGTTCCGTTTTCGTCGAGATACTGCATGCACATGCTCTTGGTGTACTTGTCTCCGAGCTGGAAGATATTGCCGACTTCGATGCCGTTGCTGATCCTGAGCGTCGGTTTGCCGCAGACGGGGCAGATGCCGCCGGGAATCGCGCGGGCGACATCCACGAATTCAACCTTGCCGTAATCGCGTTCGAGGTTGAAGCCGGTGTAGTGGTGGTCCTGCTTGTTCGCGCCGCAGACCAGCGCGCCGATCCCTTCCAGCGAGCGGTCGAAGAGCACGGTGATCTTCCTGGTATCGAGTCCCGCAGGTCCGATGAAACCCGCGACGATGCCGCTCTCCGGCGTGATCACGGCGGGGTGGATTTCCGCGCCGACCGTATTGCGCAGTTTCGTTTCATGCACGTCGAGGTCACCGCGTACGAACGCGACGATATAGCTGTCGTCCGCGTTGCGCTGGTAAACGACGGCCTTGCAGGTCGCGTTGTGCGGTTTGTGCAAAAAGCCCGCGACCTCCTCAATAGTCGCCATATCCGGCGTTGGAACAAGTTTCAATTCCTCTTTTGCGCCGAGGGCGGAATTATCGACTACGCTTGCGCAGGCTTCGATATTCGCCTTGAAATCGCAGCTGTCGCAGAGTACGAGCGTATCCTCGCCGATGGCGGTGAGCAGCATGAACTCGTGGGACACGCGTCCGCCCATCATGCCGGAATCGGACAGCACGGCGATGACGTTCCGGCAGCCCGCGCGCTTAAAGATGCGCTCATAGGCGACATAACAGCGCTCGTAATACGCCTCGAGGTCTTTTTGCGAGGTATGGAACGAATAGGCATCCTTCATCGTGAACTCGCGGACGCGGATGAGCCCGCCGCGCGCGCGCGGTTCGTCGCGGAATTTCGTCTGGATCTGATAGATCATAAACGGGTATTTTGCATAGCTCTTCGCCGCGTCCCGCGCGAGGTGCACCGCTGCTTCCTCGTGCGTCATGCCGAGCACCATGTCCGCGCCCATGCGGTCCGTCAGGCGGACGAGCTCCTTGCCGACGCTCGTGAAACGGCCGCTCTCCTTCCAAAGGTCTGCGGGCAGCACGACGGGAAAGAGCACTTCCTGCCCGTCGATGGCATCCATCTCTTCGCGGATGATGCGTTCGATTTTCTGCGTGATACGCCGGGCGGGCGGCAGTAGCGTATATACGCCGGTGTTGACCTGCTTGATATAGCCGCCGCGCACCATGAGCGCGTGGCTTTCGATGGTGCAGTCGGCGGGTTTTTCTTTGTAGCGCTCGCCGATCAGTTCGCTCATTCTCATTATCCGTTCTCCTCGATATCGATCTATAAACATCTTATTATCGCGTAGATTGCGCGATTTGACAAGGGGGCGCAACTGGAAATCGAACGCGGATGAAACGCGAAACGTAACGATTTTGCTTGACAATACCCGGGGATTTGCCATAAACTTATGAATAATTCAAAAACGTTAAATGCGTTTTATCGGAAAAGAGTAAGCGGTTTATCCACGCGTCCCAAGAGAGGGTCGGTCGCCGGCTGAAAGCCGACCCGGACAGAAACCGCCGAAGTGCCTTCCGAAAGCCGCCGCCGACAAACCGCCGCCAATTGGCGCGCCGAGTACCGGAGGACGCAGAAGCTGCGTTACAGCGATCGAGCGGGAGAGAACCAGCCGTTTTCTTCAAATAAAGTGGAACCGCGAAGCGCATTCGTCTTTATGATGGATGCGCGTGTTTTTTTGAACGGACGAAAGGGCGAAATGCCCGCTCGAAAGGAAAATCGGTTATGTTTCAAACGCTGAAAGGCGATATCCAGGCGGTGCTGCACCGCGACCCCGCCGCGAAATCCGCGCTGGAGGTCATGCTCTGCTATCCGGGGTTTCGAGCGGTGCGCATCCACCGCCGGGCAAACTTCTTTTACCGGCATAACATGCACCTGCTTGCGCGCATCACGTCCGAGTGGTGCCGCTTTACGACGGGCATTGACATTCACCCTGGGGCGACCATAGGAAAGCGCCTCTTTATCGACCACGGCGTCGGCGTGGTGATCGGAGAAACGGCGGTCATCGGGGACGACGTGACGATCTATCAGGGGGCGACGCTCGGCGGGACAGGCAAGGACGCGGGCAAGCGGCATCCGACCGTGGGAGACCACGTGACCATCTCCGCGGGCGCGAAGGTGCTTGGCCCGCTGACCATCGGCACGCACGCCAAGATCGGCGCGGGCGCGGTGGTGCTGCGGGATGTGCCCGCTTTTTCCACCGTGGTCGGCGTGCCGGGGCATGTGGTGCGGCTCTACGGCTGCAAAGTACCATGCGAACGGGTCGGTATGTGCGACGACGGCAAATGCGAGTGTATCGACACGGAGGACTGCGTGCGCAGACGGGAAGGCCTCGCAGGGGAGGAAGGCGTGGATCTCGACCAGGTCGACCTGCCCGATCCCGTGGAACTGCAGCTCATGCAGCTCAAAGCGCGGCTCGACGCGCTGGAAGAAACCCTGAACGGAAAAAACAAGGCGTAACGGAGCAATTTTCGCGGCGGAGCGCCCCAAATTATGATATAGTGTTTAACACGCGGAGGGAAAATGCAGATCTATAACACGATGACACGAAGAAAGGAAGAGCTCGTACCGCTTGTTCAGGGTCATATTTCGATGTACGCCTGCGGGCCGACGGTTTACAATTACTTCCATATCGGCAACGCACGGCCGTTTATCGTTTTCGACACCCTGCGCCGTTACCTTGAGTACCGCGGATACGACGTTCGCTTCGTTCAGAATTTCACGGATATCGACGACAAGATGATTCGCCGCGCAAACGAAGAGGGCATCACGGTAAAAGAACTCGGCGAGCGCTTCATCAAGGAGTATTATCAGGATGCGGACGCGCTGGGCGTGCGCCGCGCGAGCGCCAACCCGCGCGCGACCGAGCATATCGGGGAGATCATCCGCCTGGTAAAAACGCTGATCGAAAAAGGACACGCATACGCCACGCCGGACGGCGACGTTTACTTCTCCGTCCGCAGTTTTCCGGGATACGGAAAGCTCTCCGGCCAGAACATCGACGATCTGGAAAACGGCGCGCGCGTGGATCCTGACGAGGACAAACTGGACCCTCTCGACTTTGCGCTCTGGAAGGCGGAAAAGCCAGGCGAACCGAGCTGGGATTCCCCCTGGGGTAAGGGCAGACCGGGCTGGCACATCGAGTGCTCCGCGATGAGCATGTCCATCCTCGGGGAAACGTTCGATATTCACGGCGGCGGGCAGGACCTTATCTTTCCGCACCATGAGAACGAAATCGCGCAGAGCGAGGCGGCGACGGGGCATCCATTCGCGCGGTACTGGATGCACAACGGGTATATCAACGTCGATAACCAGAAGATGAGCAAGTCGCTCAATAACTTCTTCACCGTGCGCGACATCGCGAAGGAATTCGACCTCGAAGCCGTGCGGATGTTCATGCTGAGCGTGCAGTACCGAAACCCCGTCAACTTCTCCCGCGAGATGATCCGGCAGGCGGAAAGCGCGCTGGAACGGCTCAGAACCGCGAAAGAGCGTCTCGGCGAGGCGCAGACCACGCCGGAAGGAACTGCGGAGGACAAGGCGTTTCTGGTGCAGCTGGACGAATTTAAGGCGCGTTTCTGTGAGGCGATGGACGACGATTTGAACACGGCGGACGCCATCGGCGTGCTGTTCGAGTTTGCGCGCACGGCAAATACGTTCGTCAGCGAGCCGCGCGGAAAGGCCGCCGTCGAAGCGGGGAAGGCGTTGTTTACGGAGCTGACGGGCGTGCTGGGGCTGCTCGCGCGCGAAAGCGCGGAAGCGTTTCCCAAAGAAGCGCTCTCGCTGCTGGATGAACGGCAGGCCGCGAGAAAAGCAAAGGATTTTGCGCGCGCGGACCGGATTCGCGACGCGCTGAACGGCATGGGGTTCGCCGTGGAAGATACTCCGGGCGGTCCGAAGCTCAAGAAATTATAACCGGAACGGATTGCAGGAAAGACACCCAATATCACACACATAGAAACGATAAGGAGAAAATAACATGGCAAACTCATTTTCACTCTTCGACTGGCTGCTTCTGGCCGTCTCGGTTTACGTGCTCTACGCAGGCATCGTCGGCAAAGGGCGGCTTTACAGCGTGGAAAACATCAAGGAAGGCCAGGAGGAGGCGTTTAAAGCGTTCTCGCGCAAGATTTACATCTTCCTTGGCATCGCGATGGTCATCAACAGCGGCGCGTCCCTGCTGCGCAGCTCGTTTTACACCTATGAGGAAATTACGCCCGCGACCGATACCGCAAAGGCGGTTTATCAATGGGTCTCGACGAAAGATCTCGGCGTATTTTCCTTTCTGACGCCCGCTGTGCTCGATATTATATCGTATACCGCTCTCGCGATTACCCTCGCGCTGATCGTGCTGCTTATCGTTAAAATGCGTAAGTACATCGATAAAAATGTGCAGACGAAAAAGTCCGAGACGACGAAGAAAGGCGGTTCCTCGATGCCGTCTTCCGCGTTTGACTTCGAAGAAGACGACAAGAGCGACAAGTAACCGGATATGCAAAAAAGCCCGAAGGCTTGGCCTTCGGGCTTTTTTATTCGGTTTTGCCGGATCAGGAAAGCTCGAACATGCCCATATAGAGCTGGAAGTATTTGCCCTGCTGGGTGAGCAGGTCTTCGTGGTCGCCGCGCTCGATCACTTCGCCGTGCTCGAGAACGAGGATGGCGTTGCTGTTGCGCACGGTCGAGAGCCGGTGCGCGATGACGAACACCGTGCGCCCTTTCATGAGCTGGTCCATGCCTTTTTCGATCAGCGACTCCGTGCGGGTGTCGATGCTGCTCGTCGCTTCGTCGAGGATCAGCACGGGCGGGTTCGCGACCGCCGCGCGCGCGATGGCGAGCAGCTGGCGCTGCCCCTGCGAGAGGTTCGCGCCGTCCGCCGTGAGCACCGTGTCGTAACCCTGCGGCAGGTGCTTGATGAACGAGTGCGCGTTGGCGAGCTTCGCCGCCGAGACAATTTCTTCGTCCGTCGCGTCCAGCCGGCCGTAGCGGATATTCTCGCGCACGGTGCCGGTAAAGAGGTGCGTATCCTGCAGTACCATGGAGAGCGAGCGGCGCAAATCGTCCTTGCGGATTTCCTTCACGTCGATGCCGTCATAAGTGATCGTACCCTGCTGGACGTCGTAGAAACGGTTGATCAGGTTGGTAATCGTCGTTTTTCCCGCGCCGGTGGAACCAACGAACGCGATCTTCTGTCCGGGTTTGGCGAAGAGGTTGACGTTTTTGAGCACGTCCACCTTGCCGTCGTAGCTGAAGGTAACGTCTAAAAAGCGTACGTCGCCTTTGAGTTCGATCAGGTCGAATCCGCCGTCGGCGGGGCGTTTCCAAGCCCAGCGGTTCGTGCAGCAGCCAACCTCGCGCAGCGTGCCGGATTCGTCCGCTTCCACGTTGACGAGGGAAACAGCGCCTTCGTCGATCTCAGGCGTAGAATCGATCAGTTCGAAGATACGCTCCGCGCCCGCCAGCGCGCTGATGAAGCTGTTGAACAGCTGAGAAACCTGTACGAGCGGCTGGCTGAACGAACGCGTGTACTGTAAAAATGCGGCAAGCGTGCCGATATCGGCGCGGCCCAGGATAGCGAGGCCCGCGCCTGCGGCGGCGGCCGCCGCATAGAGCATGTAGCTGAGGTTGCCCATGATCGGCATGAGTATCATGGAGTAGGTCATCGCGGAGGTGGAGGTCTGCCGCAGCTCCTCGTTGCGCGTGTCGAAAACCGCGGCAACTTCCTTCTCGCGGCAGAACACCTTGACCTCGCGCTGCCCTTCGATCATTTCTTCGATATAGCCGTTTACACCGGCGAGCGACTTCTGCCGTTTTGCAAAGAAGAAAGCTGATTTTTTACCGAGCGTACGAACCACCAACAGCATCAGCGCGAACACGACCAGCACCAGCACGGTCAGGATCGGCGAGAGCACGAACATCATCACGAGCACGCCGACGACCGTTACGGCGCTGCTGAGCAGCGAAGGCAGACCCTGGCTGAGCATGTCCCTCAGCGCGTCCGTATCGTTGGAGAAACGACTCATGATCTCGCCGTGCGTCTGGGAATCGAAATAACGCAAGGGGAGTTTTTCGAGTTTGGTGAACATGTCAACGCGGACCGCTTCCAGCGTCGCGGTGGAGACGTTGACGACGAGACGGTTGACCAGATACGTCGCCAGCGCGCCGATGCCGTACACCACAGCGAGCACGGACAGGTACGAAAAGAACACCGTAAAGTCCGAGGACTTCGTCTGAAGCATCGTTTCGATCTGGTTGATGATGGGTTTGAGCAGGAAAGTGCCCGCGACGCCAGCGCCGGACGAGACGAGAAGGCCGACGATGATGATAATCAGGCTCAGAGCGTACGGTTTCAGGTAGCCGAACAGCCGCGCGAACGTTTTTGCCGCGTTTTTGGGTTTGCTTTGCGCGCCATGCGCGCGGGGAGACATGGGACCCGGCATATTAAGCCACCCCCTTCTGCTGCGACGTAAAGACGTCGCGATAAATCTCGTTTGTTTTCATGAGCTCCTCATGCGTGCCGACACCGTCGATGGCGCCGTCCTGCAGCACGATGATGCGGTCCGCGTCCATGACGGACGTGATGCGCTGGGCGATGATGATCGTCGTCGCGCTCCTGTGGTTATCGGCAAAGGCCGCGCGGATGGCCGCGTCCGTCGCGGTATCCACCGCGCTGGTCGAATCGTCGAGGATCAGGATCTTCGGGTTCTTGACGAGCGCGCGCGCAATGCAGAGCCGCTGTTTCTGCCCGCCGGAGACGTTCACTCCGCCCTGGCCCAGCACGGTGTCGTACCTGTCCGGGAAGGAACGGATGAATTCGTCCGCCTGCGCGGCCTGGCACGCGGAGACGAGCTCCTCGTCCGTTGCACTCGGGTTGCCCCAGCGCAGGTTTTCTTTGATCGTGCCCGAAAAAAGCACGTTTTTCTGCAGAACCATACCGATACTGCCGCGCAGCGTGTCGATTTTATAGTCCTTAATGCTGTGCCCGCCGACCAGCAGTTCGCCGGCGTATGTTTCATATAGGCGAGGAATCAGCTGCACGAGCGTGGTCTTTGCCGAGCCGGAACCGCCGATGATGCCGATGGTTTCGCCGGAGCGGATCGAAAGATTAATGTTGGTCAGCGTAAGGTTTTCGCCGTCCTCCGCGTAACTGAAGCTTACATTGCGGAACTCCACGCTTCCGTCCTGCACCGTGAGGGAAGGATCCGCAGCGTCGTCGTTGATCGCTGGCGTTTCGTCCAGCACTTCGATGATGCGCTTTGCCGAAGCGCTGGACAGCACGATCATAACAAATACCATCAGGATCATCATCAGCGAGATAAGGATCTGCGTAATATAGCTGATAAAACTCATGAGCTGGCCCGTCATGAGATTGCCGGCGAGGATATCCTTGCCGCCGAGAAGCAGAACGAGCAGGATGCTCGTGTACATCGTTATCTGCATGATCGGCATGGCGAGCACCAGCACCTTCTCCGCTTTGCGCTGCGCGGTCTTGAGCGCGGCGGCGGATTCCTTGAACTTAACGCTTTCGTAATCGCCGCGTACGAAGGCTTTGACCACGCGGATGGCGACGAGATTTTCCTGCGTTCTGGCGTTCATGCTGTCGTATTTTTTCAGCATCGCCTCAAACCGCGGAAACGCAATTTTCGCTAGGATTCCCATGATGACCGCGAGCAGAGGAATCGCGCTCAGGATCACGATCGAAAGCCGCGGGCTGATGCGGTATGCCATGATCGTCGCGAGGATGAGCATGAACGGCGCGCGCGCAAGCATGCGGATGATCATCTGAAACGAATTTTGCACGTTGTTGACGTCGTTGGTCAGCCGTGTGATGAGCGAAGGGGTTGTGAACCGGTCCGTATTCTTGAAGGAAAACGATTCGATTTTTTCAAACAAGCCCTTTCTCAGGTTCGTAGCCATGCCGTTGCTGGCGACGACGGCGACCCGCGCGCAGATCGCGCCGAACACGAGCGCGCCCAGCGCCATAAGAACCATGAGACCGCCCATCTGCAGGATATAGGAAATGTCTTTGTTCGGGATGCCGATATCGACGATTTTGCCCATATAGAGCGGGATATAAACCTCCAGTACGACCTCGGCAAGCACGAGGATCGGAGAGAGGAGCGTCTGCAGCTTGTATTTGCCAATGAAGGCGGAGAGCTTTTTCAGCATATCTAATTTTTTCCTCCATGAATTGAACGGGGATCTGAAGGGGTATCGTTCCGGTTTGCGCGATCCTGCTCCTCCATTTCGCGGAGCATGGCAAGATCATCGACCGTGGCGAGGTTTTGAATCATGCGGTTATGCATCTCGATCAGCCGGGCGATTTCCTCCGCGGTGAATCCTGACAGCATCTGCCGATCAACGCTTTCTGCGTGCGAACGAAACGCATCCACGACGGCCCTCCCCGAGGCAGTGAGGCGGAGACGGTTCCTGCGAAGGTTTTCCGGGTCGGCAGCTTTTTCCAGAAGCAGGGCGCGCTGCAGCCGTTTGGTCGACTGTGCGACGGACGCGGGGGTCACGAACAGCATCTCCGCAAGCTCCTGCTGGGAAGCGCCCGGATGCTCGCCCAGATATTTCAGCAGCGGATATTGCCCGGGTACGATCTCTTTTTCGCAATGCGCTCCGTGCATCGTTTTACGGCGAAGCATATGCAGTATCATGATCCGTTTGCACAGCCTGTATTGATCCAACCGAACCCCTCCCGTCATTATAATTAACCGCTTAACAATTAAGCGCTTATCAATATACCAGCGCGTCTTTTCATTGTCAATCTGTTTTTTGGGTGGTATGATACGCGTAAGCGCAAAAAAGCCTGAAGTCGGGCAAAAAGCGTAATTGTGAAGAAACGGAAACATGTGAAACCCGAATGAAAAAAGAGATTCAAGGAAACGTCGGCGGAATACGGGACAGCGTATTGAGCGATATGCTGCAGCTGTACGATATGGAGATGTCCGCGGACGAATTCCTCTCGGACGAAGTCTGCGACGCGCTGGTGCGCTTTACATCTCTCATCAACCGCGAGGTGCTGATCTACGTCTCCCGCGAGGGCAAGATTGAAAACGTACGGGTCGGGGACGACCACTCCGTCCACATGGACGAAATGCGGCTTGTGCGCAATATCGACCGGCTCAGCGGGGTACGGTGCATCCACACGCATCCAAACGGAACGGGAATCCTTTCGGACGTGGACTTAGGTTCGCTGAACGCGCTTCGGCTCGACGCGATGTGCGCCGTAGGCGTGAAAGACGGCAGGGCGAGCAGCGTATACGCCGCGTTCATCGGAGATATGGAGGGCGAGGAGCGCGTTCCCGTCCTGTTCGGGCCGATGCGGGCGCACCATCTGCCGCACAAGCAGCTCCTAAATGCGATTCAGGAAGCGGACTGCCGTCTTTTAAGCGATACTTATAACATCGTGGAGATCAAGCCGGACCGCGCGGTGCTCGCGGGAATTGAGAGCGCGGACGGATACGATACGCTTTCGGAACTCGCGGAACTGTGCAAGACGGCGGGCATTAAAGTGGTCGCGAGGGAACAGCAAAGAAAACGCAGCGTCGATCCGGCGACCTACATCGGTTCCGGCAAAGCGGAGGAACTGTCGCTGACCGCGTCCGCCGCAGAAGCGGATATTTTCGTGTTCGACGACGAGCTGACCGCGATCCAGCTGCGCAATCTGGAGCAGATTCTGGGGCTGCCGATCGTGGACCGCACGATGCTGATCCTCGATATCTTCGCGCAGCGCGCGCAGTCTCGCGAGGGTAAGCTGCAGGTCGAACTCGCGCAGCTCAAGTACCGTCTGCCGCGCTTGTTAGGCATGGGCAAGGTGCTCTCGCGTCAGGGCTCCTCCGGCGTAGGCATGCGCGGCCCGGGCGAAAAAAAGCTGGAGATCGACCGCAGGCGCATCCGCAGGCGGGTGTTCGAGCTGGAGCAGGAACTGAGCGAGATCGAAAAACAGCGCGGGCTGCGCCGTGCCAGGCGCGCGGCGAACCCGATTCCGGTCGTCGCGCTCGTGGGATATACCAACGCGGGCAAGTCGACGCTGTTAAACCTTCTCTCCGGTGCGGACGCGCTCGCGGAGGACAAGCTTTTCGCCACGCTTGATCCCATCGTGCGGAAGGTCTGCCTTCCGAACGGAACGGAGTGCCTGCTGAGCGATACGGTCGGCTTCATCAACAAACTTCCGCACGACCTTGTCAACGCGTTTCGCTCTACGCTGGACGAAGTGTGCGACGCGGATCTGATCCTGCACGTCGTAGACTGCGCAAGCGATTATTACGAAGTGCAGATGCACGTGGTCGAGGAGGTGCTGGGTTCTCTCGACGCGCTGGATACCCCTCGCATCGAGATATATAACAAGACCGACAAACCGGAGGCAAAGCCGAGAAACAACGGCGGAATCGCCGTCAGCGCGCTGAAAGGCACGGGGATCGACGAGCTGCTGCGCGCGATCGAGGACGCGCTCTCGAAAACGCAGGTGCGGCTGGAGATCGTCGTGCCGTATGAAAAATACGCCGCGCTCGATACCATCCGGCAGACGGCGACCATCCTCTCGGAGTCGCACGAGGCGGACGGCACACATATGACGCTCCTTTTAAACGAAAGCGAAACCTGGCGGATTAAAAAAGCCATCGGTTGAGGAAATAATAAACAAAAGCAAGCCGCCCTTGGGCGGCTTTTGCTTGCGATTCGCGTTATTTTGCGATTATGTTCCATTCCTCCGTGTCTATGTTCAGCCGGGTGAACCCGCCGTCAGTGATGTAATACAGATAAGGTCCGAAGCACCATGCGGCGGGCTGCGTCAGGCCGTTGACCTTCATCTGCACGCCGAATTGGTTCGGGTCCAGAATCAGGGCCATGAATGGCGCGCCGTCCTCGCCGTCCTTCACGATGATCGGACGCCCGCTGCTGATATTGATCGCGTGGATTTTTTCATTCAAAGAAAAGATTTCTTTCTGATCCGACCCGTCGAGGTTCATGCGGAGCACGTCCACGCTGTCGCCGCCATCGACGAGGAGATACAAAAGCCCGTCCTCGATTGCGAAAATCTTCGCCGGGAAATCGGTCTGGAGCGGCTGCGCTTCTCCGCCGTCCGCGGGGACGCGCCAGAGCCCGCCGATTTCATGATTCTCAATATAGTAAACCCAGCCGCCCGCGGCATAGACATTGCGCATTTTTCCCTTTAGGAGCAGGAAGGATTCTCCGCCCTCTTTGGCCGATCTCTGGATCGAGTCCGCGGATCGGAAATACAGCCAGTCGTCGCAATAGGAAAGGTCGTCGAATCGCCCTTTGGAAAGCTTTTTTTGATTTTTTCCGTCGATATCGACCGAACAGATCGCGTAATTATCCTTTGTATCGGAATAGTAGATCGTACTGCCGACCACGCTGATGTTCGCGACGCTTGTATCAAGCAGCTTTTTTGGCGCGTCGCCTCCGTTTTGCGCGGAGGAATAGAGCCGCCCGCCGTCAAACGGGTTCGCAAAATAAATACTGCCGTCGCCCTGCGCAAAGAGGCCCGCGCCAAGGCCGTCGACAGCCACGGCCAGATTTGCGGACGTATTGCCAACGACGCCCGGCCCCTGCTGTTCCGGCGGCGTGTTTTCAACGGTACCCACCTGAATCGGCGTAGGCGAGATGACGCCTGTTTCGCCGGTCGAGAGGTCCAGCGTATGCCAGACGTAGTTTTCATCGTAGTAAAACACATGATCTTTGGCGGTGTAGATCGACGTGGAAAATGTCTTTAACGTCTGCGTTACAGCGCCGGTGGCCGGATCGACGACGATCAGATCGGTTGGGTAAGGTTTGCCTCGATCGTCGTTTACGCGGCACAGTGAAACGACGATCTTGCCGTCGGCAAGTCCGAACGAGTTCATTATCGCATCACTTTGGTAAACGATCGACTGCTCGCTGCCGTCGGCCTGCATTCGCTGAACGGCGAATTGGTTCGATTTATCCAGGTAATAGATCCAGCCGTCCATCATGTCGTAATGCCACATCCAGTCGTCCAGCAGTTTTTGCGGTTGGCCGCCGTCTTTGGAAACGCGGCAGAATGCGCTGTGAGTGCCGCTGGTGCAGTAGTAGATCCAGCCGTCATAATAGGTCATGAGCTGGCATCCGTCGGGGGCGAGCGTTACAGTCTCGCTTAAATCGGTTTTGGATCGATACAGCGATCTGTCATTGAAAAAGTAATCGTCGCGCGTGACGGCGAGCTGTTCCGATCTGTTAAATAACGGGCCTTCCTTCTGCGTCCCGTCCGTGCGGATGCGATAAGGCATGTCCGCATCGTTCAGATTTTTATAATAGAGCCAGTCGCCGATGACGTTGAGGTTGTCGCCCCGCGCGTCGCCGACCGCGGTCAGCCCCGTTCCATCCAGACGCATTTTGTAGACGTAGAAATCCTCCGTAGGAAGCATCAGATAGATCCAGTCGCCCTGTGTGGTCAAAAGCCCGTTGCGCCAGAAATCGATGGGGAGGACATCCTGGTTGACCAAGTTTCCGGGAGAGATGCCGACCGAGTTGATCTCGTCTGCGGATTGATAATCAGATACAAACGGAACGGTAAAAGAAAACGTCTGATTCTGCGCATTCGCCCAGTGGACGAAGTCGGCGGCTCCGTCCGGCGCGTTTTGAATACCGAGCGCGATGAGGTTCTGAATCTCCTGATAATCGCCGGAGATGGAACCAAGCAGCGCGGTGATCGCGTCCTCATAGGACTGCGTATTCGCAGGATCGAGTTCGATCAGCTTCTTTGCCGCGAGATACGCGCTCTTGTAATCTCCGCTTGCCTGATATGCGCTCATCAGCGCGCGCGCTTCGTCCGCCGTGGCCGCCGCGGCGACCGCTTTCTCCGGCGTGGCGGGCAAAGGCACCGGCGAGTCGCTCGGCGCGGACGAAACGGAGGCGGAGACGGCGGCGTCGCCGCGCCCGCAGGCGGCAAAGGAAGACAGCGCGAAAAGAATTACCAGAAAAACGGCGATGATCCTCTTCATCAGGTTAACTCCTTCAAGAAAGATGGAATTTAAGAATTGTAAATTAAAGTTATTTTAACATATATACAAGTAAAGTGAGTGCTGTCCGGATAATTTCCGATTCTTTTATAAAAAAACGCTATAAAAAAACCGCCCCTGCGGGCGGTAGGTATTGAGAAGTGCATCATAGAAAAACATTCGGCTGCGCGTCGCTGGGCATGCGCCAGTCCCCGCGCGGAGAAAGCGCGACGTTGCCGATGCGCGGGCCGTCCGGAATGCAGTTTCGCTTGAACTGCTGCGCGAAGAAACGGCGGATAAACATGGTGTACCATTTTTCGATCGTCGCGTTGTCGTAATCCCCGTCGAAAGCGTATTTCGCCAGCCGGAGCATCTTGTTTTTGCTCGCGCCGCGGCGGATCATGTGATAGAGGAAAAAGTCATGCAGCTCGTAGGGGCCTACGATATCCTCCGTCACCTGCGCGATCACACCGTCCTTCGCCGGAAGCAGTTCGGGGCTGACCGGCGTATCGACGATATCGATCAGCACCTCTTTCAGATCGGGTGCGGAATGCTCCGCGATATCCCTCAGCATCGCGCGGATCAGCGTCTTTGGCACGTCCGCGTTGACGCCGTAGTTGGACATATGGTCGCCGTTATAGGTCGCGAACCCCAGCGCGAGTTCGCTTAAATCGCCCGTGCCGACCACGAGCCCGCCGTACATGTTGGCAAGGTCCATCAGCACCTGCGTGCGCTCGCGCGCCTGCGCGTTTTCGTAAGCCGCGTCGTGCACGTCGAGGGGGTGGTTGAGGTCGGCAAGGTGCTTTTTCACGCTGTCGCCGATGTTGATCTCGCGCATCGAAATGCCGAGCGCGTTGCAGAGCTTCTCCGCGTTCGCGCGGGTGCGCCCTGAGGTGCCGAAGCACGGCATGGTCACCGCGATCACATCCTCCGCCGGACGGCCGAGGAGCGCGAGCGCTTCTTTACTCACGATCAACGCGAGCGTGGAGTCCACGCCGCCGGAGACGCCGATCAGGAGCTTTTTCGCCTTGGTGTGCTGAATACGCTGTTTCAGCCCGTGACTCTGGATGGCGAGCACCTGCGTAAAACGCTCCGCTGCGCCCTGGCTCGCGTTCGGCACGAACGGCGTTTTCCAGAAATCGCGCGTGAGTTTTGTTTCGCATACGTCCATCGAAAACGGGATGCGCAGGATGTCCGTATTGTCGAAGAGCTTGCGTGCGAACCGCCTTCGCTCGCGGGAAAGGAATTCCAGATCGACTTCGCACACGCAGTATCCCGCGCCGAACGGCTTTGCCTCCGCGAGAAGCACTCCGTTTTCGCTGATCATGTCGTGGCCGGAGAAGACCACGTCCGTGGTGCTTTCGCCGTTGCCAGAGCTGGCGAAGAGATAGGCGGAGTTCGTACGCGAACTCTGGCTCTGCACGAGCATGCGCCGGTAGTCCACCTTGGTGACCGCCTCGTCGCTCGCGCTGAGATTTAATAGGATACTCGCGCCGCAGTCCGCGAGAAGCGTGGAAGGCGGAACCGCCGCCCATAAATCCTCGCAGATTTCAACGCCGATCTGAAAGAGCGGCATTTCGCGGCAGCAGAACACGAGACGGTTGCCGAACGGCGCCGTCTGCCCGAAAAGTTCTATGGTTTCGATGGTTTCCAGCGCGGCGGCATAGGTGCGTTTTTCGTAAAACTCGCCGTAGTTGCCGAGGTGCGTCTTGGGGATGACGCCAAGCACGCGTCCGTTTTGCACCACGGCGGCACAGTTGTAAAGAAGATGCCCGAATACGATCGGGACGCCGATGGCGACGATCATATCGCTGCCGACGGTTGCATGCGTTACGCGCTCCAGCGCGCGCATGGCGGCGTCGGTCAGCGCGGTGCTTAAAACGAGGTCCCCCGCGGTGTAGCCGACAAGGGTGAGTTCCGGCAGAACCAGCACCTTCACGCCGTCCGCCTCCGCGCGGCGGATTACCGCGATGACTGCGTCCGCGTTGTATTCGCAGTTTGCGATCTGGATCTCCGGCGTTCCGGCGGCGACTTTGACAAATCCGTCTTTCATACGATGCTATCTGCTCCAATCGGTTTTATGCGCGTTTCGTCATGCTCATTCTATTCAAAGCCGGACCTTCTGTCAATCTTGCATGACCGTACAAGCGGTTGAGCGGAGCGGCCGGCGATCGCCGTTTTTTATAAATTGGCGGGGAATTTCAATTTCGCTTCAGGCGTCCGCGCGGGCGGAACGCCGCGAATACATCGTTACAATTTTGTGAAATTCGATCCGGTTGCGCGCAATCGATATTTTTTAACTGATCGATATGCTATAATATAAGCAAAATGCCCCATCACGCGAAAACATTCCGCGCGGCTCGGGGGGGACGCAAGGAGAAAAGACATGCTTACCATTGAACATCTGACCAAATCGTACGGCGGGAACGTCAAGGCGGTTGACGATCTTTCCCTGACCGTGCTGCCGGGAGATATCTACGGCTTCATCGGCCACAACGGCGCGGGGAAGACCACGACGCTGCGCGCGATCGCCGGTATCCTCGCGTTCGACAGCGGGACGATACTGATCAACGGCAAAAGCATCGCAGCGGAGCCGATCACCTGCAAGCGGGAGATCGCATATATTCCGGATAATCCGGATCTATATGAGCATCTCACCGGTATCCAGTATCTTAACTTCATTGCGGACATCTACGGCGTGAGTTCGGGCGAACGCAACGAGCGCATCAAAAAATATGCGGACGCGTTCGAAATGACGCCGCGCCTCAACGACCTGATCGCCAGCTGCTCGCACGGCATGAAGCAGAAAATCGCGATCATTTCGGCATTGATCCACAATCCGAAACTACTGCTGCTGGACGAGCCCTTCGTAGGCCTCGATCCCAAGGCGGCGTTTACGCTCAAGGAATTTATGAAGGAGCTTTGCGAGGGCGGCAGCGCGATCTTTTTCTCGACGCACGTGCTCGAGGTTGCGGAAAAGCTCTGCAACAAGATTGCAATCATCAAAAACGGCCGCCTCGTCGCGGCGGGGGAAATGGACAAAGTCAAGGGCGACGAATCGCTCGAAACGCTGTTTCTGGAGCTGACGGACCATGCGTGAATTTTGGATCTTGACGAAACTGCAGGCAAGCTCCCTTTTCGGGATCAATAAAATCCTGCACATGAAGAACGCCGAGGAAAAGAAGCAGGGGAAACGCTCCCTCGGCGCGCTGATCGCGATGGTATTCGCACTCGGCTACATTTCCATTCTTTACAGCATCATGCTCTCGAGCGCTTTCGCCACCCTCGGTATTCTGCCGACGCTGCTCGGGCTTATGGCGTTGGCCAGCAGCCTGCTGATTCTCGTATTCTCCATCTTCGAGACAAAGGGCGTGCTCTTTGGATTCGGGGATTACGACATCGTGATGAGCTGGCCCGTCGATATCCGAGCGGTCGCGGCAAGCCGGGTGGCGAGCATGTACGCGTACAATTTCATTTACGGTTTTCTGCTGCTGTTCCCGGCGGGCGTGATCTACGCTCTCAAGGCAGGGCCCGCGTGGTGGTTTTATCCGCTGTTTCTGGTGCTGATGCTTCTGATTCCCGCGCTGCCGACCATTCTCGGCGCGATGCTGGGCACGGCGCTGACGCTGGCCACGGCGCGCATGAAAAAGAGCAACTTGTTCAGCATCGTCGCGCAGATGGCGCTCGTCATCGGCATCATGGCGCTCTCGATGCGGGGAAGCACGTCGATCACCGACCCGTCCAAAATTACCGACAGCGCGTACGCGATCAAGCACCTGATCGAGACGACGTATCCGCCGGCGGTCTGGTTTCAAAACACGCTGGCGGACGGTTCCCTGCCGGACCTCGCCTGGCTGCTTCTGCTGACCATCGTGTCGGTCGGTCTGCTGCTGCTTTGGCTTGGACGTAATTTCGTTTTTATCAACTCCCGGATTCAGAGCAAACCGCGGGGCGAGACGTTCGTCATGCGCCGTCAGGTTCGCACCGGCAAGGCATCCGCTCTTTTCCGCCGCGAACTGAAGCGCTACTTCAGTTCGACCCTGTATGTGGTCAATACCGCGTTTGGGTATGTCATGCTGCTTGCCGCGGGCGCCGCGATCATGCTGAAAGCGGCAGACGTGCTGAAATTTCTGGATATGCAGGATGTTTCGCCGACCGCTTTGGCCGCGGCTGTACCGTTCGTGCTTGGGTGGATCGCTTCCATGGGCTCCACGACCGCCAGTTCCATTTCGATGGAAGGAAAATCGCTCTGGATCGTCAAGAGCCTGCCCGTCTCCGCGCGGGACTGGTTTTTCTCCAAACTGATGGTGACGCTGGTCATGGCGGTGCCGTGTATCATCATTGCCAGCACAATGGCCGTGATCGGCCTCAAACCCGGGATTACAGACGCGATCTGGATGTATCTGATCCCACTGAGCTATTCGATTGCGTTTGGCGTATTCGGCTTGTGGCTGAATATTCGTATGCCGCGGCTGGACTGGAAAACGGAGGCGGAAGTGGTCAAGCAGGGCGGATCGACCATGGTCAGCATCTTCGCGGGCATGGGCGCCGGGTTTGGCCCCATGATCCTCGCCGGGCTGACAAGCAGCGCGCTGGTCAGTCCGCTGGTGTTTGCCGCTCTGATCACGGCGGCGATGCTGATGTGGCATTCGCTGGTGAAAACGGGCGATCGAAGGATGCTCCTGCTGCACTGACGCGAAAGATGAAAACAGCCTCCCGCAGACAAGCCGCGGGAGGCTGTTTTTATTGTTGTGACGCGTTACTCGCGGTCCCATTCGCTGCTGATGGCGCTGAGCTGGCTGGCGACGCTTTTGAGTTCGCGGTTGCTGCGCCCTTTTCCCGAGCGCAGCTGGCTGTTCAGCCGATCGAGCGCGGCGATCAGCTGCTGGTACGGCACCTCCTGCTCGCGCGCGCCCTGGTTATCGCGTTCCGGCCTGTGCTCGCGCTCGGCGATCGGTTCCGGATGCGTTTGGAGGATGTATTCATTCTTCACGAGATCGTATTCCGATCCGCTGAACGGAGAAGTCGCCGGCAGGCCGAATTCGTCCTTCAGCCGGTTGGTATAGAGTTCGCAAACGTCGGTGTCGCCGTGGTTGACGAATACACGGCGGGGTTTCGGCGAGAAATGCGTCGCCCACTTGATGAGCATATTCGCGTCCCCGTGCCCGCTGATGCCGGGAAGCTGCTTGATCTCGGCGTTGACGCGGATGCTTTCGCCGAAGAGCCTGACTTTCTCCGCGCCCTCGATTAGCGCGCGGCCCAGCGTGCCGGGGGCCTGGAATCCGACGAAAAGGATGGTATTGGCGGAGTTCCAGAGACCGTGCTTGAGATGGTGCTTGATGCGGCCCGCTTCGCACATACCGCTGGCGGAGAGGATCACCTTACTGCGGTTGTCGGTGTTGATCGCCATGGATTCCTGACTGGTTTCGGTGATCGTAAGCCCCTCGAAGGCAAGAGGGTTGATTCCGGCCTCTACAAAGGCTTTCGCCTCTTGGTCAAAGCAGAACTCGGCGTTCTCGATGTAAATGTTTGTCGCGGCGTTTGCCAGAGGACTGTCGACAAATACCGGGAAACCGTCGTGCCCGTGAACGAGCCCTTCGGTTTTGATGCGGCGGATGAAATACAGCATCTCCTGCGTGCGTCCGACGGCGAAGGACGGGACGATGACGCTGCCGCCGCGGTCGAACGTGCGCTGCAGCACTTCCGCGAGCGCCTTGGCATAATCCGGCGGCGCTTCGTGCAGGCGGTCGCCGTAGGTGGATTCCTCCATGATGAAGTCCGCTTCGTCCACGAGCGAAGGATCGCGCAGCAGCGGCAGGTTGACGTTTCCGATATCGCCGGAGAAGACGATTTTGCGCGTTTCCCCGTTTTCGGTGATCCAGATTTCGATGTAGGACGAACCGAGCAGATGGCCCGCGTCGGTAAAGCGCACGTCGATGCCCTCAAAGAGCGTGAATTTCTCATCGTAGCGATGCGGCACAAACTGCTTGAGGATACCCTGCGCGTCTTCCATCGTATAAAGCGGGACATACGGTGCCTCACCGCTGCGCTTGCCCTTCCGGTTTCTCCATTCCGCCTCAAACTCCTGGATGTGCGCGCTGTCTCTAAGCATGATGTCGCAGAGGTTGCAGGTGGGTTTCGTCGCGTGCACGGGGCCTTTGTAACCGTTCTTGTAAAGAAGAGGCAGGAGTCCGCTGTGATCCATGTGCGCGTGCGTAAGCAATACCGCGTCAATTTCGGTCGGTATGGTCGGCAGCGGCGCGTTTTGATAAAAATCCCTGCCCTGCTCCATGCCATAATCGACGAGGATTCGTTTGCCGCAGATCTCGAGGTGGCTGCAGCTGCCGGTCACTTCGTGATCCGCTCCAATGAAGGTAAGTTTCATGATGATTGGCCTTTCCGTCTGGATTTATTCGTATAGCGGCGTACGGACCCGCCCGTTCAGGAAACCGGGTATGCAGCCGCCGCCTGCAGGATCGCGTCGTGGAGATACGTGTTCTCATAAGTATCGGCGAAAAATTCCGACCCGATGCCGATCGCGTAGACGGGAACATCTTTTCCGGTATGATCGCCGGAACCAAAGACGAGGCCCGCGCGCGCGGCGACGAGCCGATCGCAAGCGGAGGTGACGGGGTCGTATACGCCGTATTCCTCGTTGGCTTTGTTCGTCGAAAGATCCCCCTTAAGCGTATGCGCATAGGCTTTTGCCAGATAGTCGGTCTCCTCCGCGGTGAGGTTATTTAAGCCGAACGCGGAAATGAACAACGGCAGCGCCTCGTCAAACGGCGTCTGCGCGGAAACGCACTCGGCGACGAGCGTATCGTCGCACAGGTCGGAGGAGATCGTCTGCCGCAGCAGCGCTTTCCGCTCGCCGTCGGTAAACGATACGTCGCCGGTTTCGTGGTCCGCTGTGACGACGATGAGCGTCTCGGCCGGATGCGCCGCGTAGAAGTCGAGCGCGCTCCGCACCGCGTCGTTGAAATCGAGCAGTTCGGCGACAAACGAGCCCGCGTCGTTGTAGTGGCAGAAATAATCGATGCGTCCGCCTTCGACCATCATGAAAAACCCTGCGGGGTTCGTCAGGCGCGCAATCGCCAGATCGGTCGCTTTTTTCAGCCAGCCTGCGCGCGCGCCGCCGTCGATGGCGGGAATCACGCCGTAATCGCCGAAGATCAGGCTGGAGGAAAGGATCAGCCTGCCGTCCGCCGCGGAAGGAGCCTCTTCGAACGACGAGATCATCGCGTAGCCGTTTTCAGCGGCGTAATTCGTGGCATCCGGCGTTTCGTGAAATCCGCCGCCCGCGAAGAAATCGAATCCGCTGGCGAAGAGGTCGTCCGAGATCGTCGCATACGTCCTGCGCGAGCTGACATGCGCGTAAAAACCTGCGGGCGTGGCGTGATCGAGAGAGACGGTGGTCAGGATGCCGATTTTCCGTCCTGTGTCGCGCAGCGTCTCGGATACGTCGGTCAGCCGGTTTCCGTCCTTGTCAAGCCCGAGATAACCGTTTTTTGTCTTTATCCCGGTCGCGATCGCCGTCGCGGCCGCTGCGGAATCCGTAATCTCGCCGTCGATGTTGCCCGTATGCGCGCTTCCCTGAACCGGAAAAACGGGGAAACAGAGCAAATCGCGCCCCGCCGCTGACAACGCTTCGTCTGCCGCCTGCACCTGCGCGTAACCCATACCGTCCCCGATAAAAAGGAAAATATACTTTAAACCCGTCGTCGAAACAGGGGTGGGCTTGTTCGCGGGAGCGGTCGTTTCCGGCCTGAACACGATTTCTTCGGGCGTAGGCGTCGGCTGGGACATGGCGGCTCCGCCGCAGCCGAAGCTTAAAATCAACAGCAGGGCGGCCAGCAGGAGCGCAATACGCCTTTGCCAAAAGAATGTGAACATAAGTCATTCTAACATGATTTTACCCCGTATACAACTGGACGCGTCCGCGCGGCGATGGTAATATAAACACAGGAATACGCGGTTTGTTCAACTGTAATAAACCGCGCGGAAGGATACAAATCGGAACCTATGCGAAAGTTCGTCATTGCCGCCTTCGCCGCGGGAATCGTGTTGATGGCGTTTATACTGCCGACGCGGTCCGCGCCGGAATCCTCTCCTGACAAACCGGCCGCCGGGCTGGAAACGGCGAAGAGCACGCCGCCCGTGCCGGAGCAGACGCGGACGCCCGCGCTTCCGACACCGGAACCCGTCGAAACGAACGTACCGCCGCCGCCCGAACCGACGCCATTTTCCTTCGCATGGATCAGCGATACGCAGGAATATACCGCAAAGGATAACAACGTATTTTCGACTATGACGCAATGGGTTGCGGACACGCGGCAGCAATACAATACCGTTCTGACCATACAAACCGGAGATATCGTGTATAACGCGTATCAGGATTATCAATGGCAGAACAGCATTCGCGCGTTTTCGCTGCTGCCGAAGGGCATGCGTATCCTCACCGCGGCGGGTAATCACGATTTTCTGGAGCAGTGGGATACGAATACGCCTTATTTAAAAAACAGGCCTGATACGAATTTTGAACAAAAAAATGCGTTCGATGAGCGGGGTTTCAATTATTACACGACGTTTACCGAAGGCGGCGTGCCGTTCCTGGTCTTTTCCCTTGCATACGGATACGAGGTAGCCGCGGAAGACTGGATCAACATGATTTGCGGACAGTATCCGGATCATTACGCCGCGCTCTGCCTGCATAGTTATATGGATTTGGGCGGGTATACATCCACCGGGCGGTATCTGATCGGGAGCGTGATCCGAAAGTCCCCGAATATTCGCCTCGTTGTTTGCGGGCACGCGCGCGGAACCGCTTATCTGCCTACCGAGATAGATGATAACGGGGACGGAATTCCAGACCGTACGGTGCATCAGATGATGGTGGATACGCAGGATGATCCGGAAAACGGAGCAGGGTTCCTGCGGATTCTTCGGTTCCATCCGGACGAGGACACCATCGAGGTGGTGACCTATTCTCCGGTGCTTGACAAATTCGGCTATTCCAGTGTCGGCGGGGACGGATTCGGCGGAACGGAATACCTCAAAGATGCCGGTCTGCGTGCATTTCTTAATGAAGGCACTGCGGCTGACGATTAAGCCAAGATGAAAACTTGAATAATGAATGGTTCATACCAGGAGGGAATCGGATATGAGTCCTGACAACAGACCGGGCGGAAGATCGAGAAGGGTCGTCTCCGGCGGAGGAAACGTTTTCCGTCGAGGCAGCGGCCTTGGCAGCGGCGGCGTTGGCGGCGGAGGCCGCGGTTCGTCCGGCTCGTTCGGAGGGGGTTTCGGCGGGGACCGCGGAACGGGCGGCGGCGGGCTGCTCGCCGTACTGCTGGCGCTGCTCATCGGCGGCGCGAGCAATAACGGAAACGGAACCAGCAAACGCGGATGCCTTGGACGTATCCTTGTGCTTGCGCTGATCATCGTCGGCGTCGTCGTATTGTTTCGGATGTGCTCCGGCAGCGGCAGTACGTCCGGCAGTTTTCTAAACGATATCCTGGGCGGTTATGCTTCTACGGACACCGGCCTGAGCGGTACGGAGGACACGACGACGTCGGGCGGCAGCGGTTCGGTTTCGGATACGCTCGGCTCCCTGCTCGACACCTACGGCAGCACGACGGGGCAGATTTCGGCGGTTTCGAGCTCGGATGAAGTATACAAAGCCCACGAACCGGACCGGACGGTGGCGAGTTCCGCGCGCGCGAAATACACCAGCGTTTCGTCGGCGAAGACCGTGACCGTGATGGTTTACATGTGCGGCACGGATCTTGAGAGCAAGAGCGGAATGGCGACCGCGGACATCAACGAGATGCTCGGCGCCTCGATCAGCGACAACGTGCGCGTGATCCTGGAAACAGGCGGAGCTGCGCGCTGGCAGAACAACGTGATGAGCAATACGACGAATCAGCGTTACCGCATTCAGCAGGGCGGATACGTCGCGCTCGATAAAAACGTCGGCAAACGATCCATGGTGGATCCGGATACGCTGGCGGACTTTATCCGCTACAGCGCGAAGAATTTCCCGGCGGACCGCTATATCCTGGTTCTCTGGGATCACGGCGGCGGCTCGCTGACGGGATACGGATATGACGAGCTGTTTCCGAACGGCAGCATGAGCCTCGACGAAATCGATTCCGCGCTCAGGAGCGGCGGGGTCAAGTTCGATATCATCGGCTTCGACGCATGCCTGATGGCAACGATGGAAACGGCGCTTGTCGCGGAACAGTACGCCGACTACCTGGTCGCATCCGAGGCGGTGGAACCCGGTTCCGGCTGGTATTATACCGACTGGCTTTCCGCGCTCTCGGAGAATCCTGCGATCGACTCCCTCGACCTCGGCAAGCAGATCATCGACGATTATATCAAGATGAGCGGGGAGAGCCAGACCACGCTCTCCATGACCGACCTTGCCGAGATGGGCAGCACCGTGCCCGCCGCGTTCAGCGCGTTCTCCTCCTCCACAAAGGAACTGATCGCGAACGGCGGATTCAACGATGTCGCGGACGCGAGAAGCGGCTCGAAAGATTTTTCCACGAGCAGCAGGATCAACCAGATCGACCTGATCCATTTTGCGGATAACCTTGGCACGACGGAGTCCGGCGCGCTGGCGGACGCGCTGAGCGGCGCGGTGAAATATAACCGCAACTCGACGAATATCTCACATGCCAACGGCCTGTCGATCTATTTCCCGTATCAGTCGATGAGCAAGGTCAGCACGGCGATTCAGACCTACGACGCGATCGGGCTGGACAAGAGCTATTCCGACTGCATCAAGAGCTTTGCTTCCGTCGCGGCGGGCGGGCAGGTTGCCAGCGGGTCGAGCGAAAACGCGCTCGGCACCCTGCTGGGGGATAACACGGGCAGCCTGTTGGGAAGTCTTCTCGGCGGTTCCGCGACAGGCAGCGAAATTGCGAGCGGTTCGACCGACACGGTCACGCAACTTTTGGACCTGTTCCTGAGCAACCGCAGCATGGTGACGGGGGACAAGGACTCCAGCTGGGTGGACGAGACGCTGGTGCGCGGTTCGATTTCCGAATATCAGGCGAACAACGCCGGATTTTCAAACCTCCTGCTCACCTATAAAGGCGACACGCCGACGCTGGCGCTTTCGGAAGACCAGTGGAGCAGAGTCGTTACGCTGGAGCAGAACGTCTATGTGGACGACGGGTCCGGCTACATCGACCTTGGCCTCGACAACATCGCCAGCTACGACTCGGACAACGACCTGATCATGTCGTACGACGGATACTGGCTCTCTCTCAACGGGCAGACGGTCGCTTACTATCTCGTCAGCGAAGATCAGGTGGACGAGAACGACACGATCCTCGGCCGCGTTCCGGCTATGCTCAACGGCGAACGCGTCAACATTATTCTCGAATTCGTCAACGATAACCCGGGCGTCGTGCTCGGCGCGCAGTACGACTATAACGCGACGCAGACCGATACCGTGATGAAGGGTCTTGTGAGCATTGTCAAAGGGGACAAGATCGACTTCCTGTGCGATTACTATAACTACGACGGTACGTTCAACGACTCCTACTATCTCGGCGAGCAGATGACCGCCACCGAAACATGGGAGGTTGGAGACGCGGCGATCGGCGACGTGAACTGGCAGATGAGCTATCGCATCACGGATGTATACGGCGGCCAGTACTGGACGCCGGCCGTGAAGAATTACTGAGCGATTTAGAATCAAAAAAGCGCCGCGATCATGCGGCGCTTTTGCTGTGCATAAATCGTGCGTCGGCTATTGCGCTTCCTGCTGAAACCGCTCCCAAACGACGGGGACCTTCTCCTGTACGAACCGGACATAAGCGTTCTCCGCCGAATTGCCGAAAAAACTTTCTTTCAGTTCTTCGTATACCAGTCCGTGCCAGAGGGAAAGCTGCGCCGGCGTGAGCGTTTCGAAACGCTGGATGACGAAGCGCCCATCCTGCTCGCGCTGCAGAAACCAGGCGAGCAGATCGTTGACCGGTTCGACGCGCGAAACCTGTACGGGATCCGGCGAAAGGCGCAGGCTCTGATGCGTCGGAAAGCGCAGGAGGGACTTTTCATCCGCCTCGCAGCAGTAGAGATACCCCTTTTTACCGGAGAAAACATCGGTAAACGCGTTTTTCCATACTTCGGTATAGGTAATTTTTCCCTGCGCGTCGTATCCGTAAGGCACCCAATAATAGGGCCGCTCGACCGCGCGCGCGGCATAGAACGCGGCAGACACGTCGCTGGTTGTAAAATAGACGTAAGGTTTGCCGTGATCCGCCGTAAACGGCTGCAGCGTTTGAATTCCTCCGGTGGAAGAGCCGTGGTAAAGGAGAATCGACATACGCCCCTCCGGATAAGATTGTTTAGATATGATTACACTTGATTTTATCACTATCTTATGTAAATAATAAAGAAAAAGATATTTTACAATCCAAAGGCTTGTCCGAAAACGAATCCGCTCCGCGCGGAAAAGAAAAAAATGAAGATATTCAATTGGAAAAGCAAACCGGATCATACGACCCACCGTTTTCAAAATATCGTATTTCAAAATATCGCATGAAAAAATGCATAAGCGAATAAAACGCCACGGAAAATTCAAATTTATCCGGCGAAATGAAAAACCTGGTATGGTATAATACTCACGTTAGGCGGAATCAGACATGAAACTAAAAGTGCGTAAACTTGACGGGCTGCCAATCGAAGAGCCGGTGCTTGACGATGAAGGCCAGCGCAGACGGAAAGAGTTGTCCGATCTTGTCATGCGGGAATATGAAACATCCGGCACGCTGACGGGTAAAACGCTCAACGAAAGAATTATCGCATACGAAACAGATATCGCGGATCATGTGATCGACGAATGATCTGCGCTGTGCGAAAATGAGTTGATTCTGACGGAAAGGAGAACGGGAATTGTCGTACAACAGCATCATCAAATCGCTTGCCAGCGGATTTTCTCAGTTCTCCATATTGGATTTTCTAGATATCGTCATTATAGCGGTACTGATCTATAAGCTGATCGTCTGGACAAAGGAAACCCGCGCCTACGAGGTGCTTAAAGGCGTCGGGCTTCTGTTCCTTTGTTCCATCGCCAGCCAGCTGCTGTCTCTTACCACATTAAGCTGGCTGCTCGATTCGATCCTGACGTCCGGCTCGATCATCATCGTTCTGTTCATCCTCTTTCAGCCGGAGATCCGGCGCGTACTGGAGAAACTGGGCCGCAGCGGCAAACGCCTCGGCAAGGCCTGGTTTGATACCTCGGCCATGCAGAACGCCGCGCTGATTCGCGACATGCAGACCGCGATCCTGTCGCTCTCGCGCCGCCGCGTCGGCGCGCTGATCGTATTCGAGCAGAAAACGGGTCTGGGGGACATCATCGGCTCAGGCACGCGCATCGAGGGAATTCTTTCCGGCGCGCTGATCGAGAATATCTTCGAGCCGAATACGCCGCTGCACGACGGCGCAGTCGTGATACGCGGTTCCACGCTGATCGCGGCCGGGTGTTTCCTGCCGCTGTCGGACGACCTCACCGTTTCCCGCGAGCTGGGCACGCGGCATCGCGCGGCGCTCGGTGTTTCCTCGGTTTCGGACAGCGTAACCATCATCGTCTCGGAAGAATCGGGGGCGATTTCAATCGCCCGGGACGGCAAGCTCGTTCGTTATATCGACGCGAAGGCGCTTTCCAACGTGCTGGAGAGCCTGTTTTTACAGACGGGCGGAACTTCCGCGTTCAGCTGGGTCAGACATAAACATACGGAGGGGTCGCATGAACGCTCTTAAGATCGACAAAGCGAAACTCCGCGCGGGGCTGAAAAGTTTTTTTACGAAGAACACGGCGCTGAAAATCATCGCGCTTGTTTTCGCGTTCCTGCTTTGGGGATATGTGCTCACCGACCAGAAACCGGTGCGCACGAAGATCGTCCCGGAGGTAACCACAAGTTTTGAGGGCGAAGCGGAACTGATCGCGCAGGGTTTCTGCGTCCGCGGCAACCGCGCCGATATCCTTCAGGACGTCACCGCGACCGTGCGCACGCAGATTACGAACTACGCCTATGTCAGCGCGAATTCGATCACCGCGACCATCAGCCTCAGAAACATCAGCGAGGCGCGTGAATATGAGCTGCCGATACAAGCTGTGGTGAATTCTTCCCTCGGCGTGGTGCAGTCCGTATCCCCGAGCACTGTAAAGGTGGAAATCGATACGCTGGTGACCAAGACGGTACCGATCACCACCACGTTTGCGGGAACGCTGCCGGATGGATACTGGGCGGATATGGACGCGCTGACAACGACGTCCCGTCTCGACATCACCGGCCCGAAAACGGATATTTCGACCATTACGCACGGCGAATGCGCCGTCGATCTCACCGACCGTACGGGCACGATCTACAGCACCTTTGACGTAACGTTCTACGACAAGAACAACGACGTGGTTTCCTCGGACATCATCATCGGCACGCTGCCGACGTCCACTGTCCGGCTGCCGATCTACCCCATGAAAAATGTGCCGGTCGACGTCAGCGGCTCGCTGGTCGGGGCGGACAACCTTGCGGCAAACCACGAGATCATCAAGGCGGTTGCGACGCCGGCAAGCGTGCGGCTCGTCGGCGACCAGGCGGCGCTGGATAAAATTGCGTCCGTGCAGCTAGAACCCATCGCGGTCAACGGCCTCGATTCCACGATGTCGGTCAACGGCGAGATCATCGTGCCGGACGGCATACGGCTGCTGGACAGCACCACGGTCGCCATCCTGCTCGAAGTGCGCGAGATGGTCACCAGCCAGACGTTTGAGCAGCTTGAAATCCAGATACACGGCAAACAGAATAATATCAACGTTCTGCTGGATGTGAAAACAGCCGACCTGACTGTGGAGGGCCGATACAGTCTCGTCAGCATACTGTCCCGTTCCGATGTACAGGTTTATGTGGACGTCACCGGACTGACCGCGGGAGTCTACAAACTGCCTCTTTCGGTTCGGGTGCGAGACGAGGCCGCCACGGTTGAACTGACCACTACGCTGTCGGTGGCCGAAGTGACGGTGACGATCACCGCGCCGTAGCGCAACACGATTTCGAGCATCAACGGCGGGGCGTCTGCTCCGCCGTTGTCATACGTCAGGAGAACGCAGATGAAACTCCGCGTCACAAACGTCAAACAGCCGATTTCCGAAGAAGACGAACTGCTGAAAAGCCGCGTCGCCTCCCTGCTCGACATCAGCGAACAGGAGATATCAAGCGCGCGGATCGTACGCCGTGCGCTCGACGCAAGGAAAAAGCAGGACGTGCATTTTCTGCTTTCCGTAATGATCGATCTGGAAGATGCGCGCGCAAAGCGCCTGCTTGCGCGCGGGGACGCGCGGGTCGAGGCTTTCGCCGAGGACAGGCGGGAGCCGCTGACTGCCGGAACGGAGCCGCCGCGCGGCCGCGTGATCGTCGCGGGGCTTGGCCCGGCGGGTCTTTTCTCCGCGTATCTGCTCGCGCAGTACGGCTATGCGCCGCTGGTGCTGGAGCGCGGGGACGCGGTGGAAGCGCGCGCAGAACGCGTCGAACGGTACTGGTCCGCCGGCGAACTGGACGAAAACTCCAACGTCATGTTTGGCGAAGGCGGCGCGGGTACGTTTTCGGACGGAAAACTCACCTCGCGCAGCAAGGATGCGCGCGGGGACGCCGTGCTGAAAGCGCTCGTGCGATTCGGCGCGCCGGATGAGATTGCGATTTCGGCCAAGCCGCACATCGGCACCGACCGCCTGCGCGGCGTGGTGTCCGCGATGCGGAAGGAGATAGAACGTCTTGGCGGAGAAGTGCGCTTCCGCACCGTGCTGAAAGGCATAACGATTGCAAACGGAACGATCGCACAGGCGGAGATCGAAGCACAAAGCGGCAAAGAGACGGTCAATTGTGCCGCGTTGGTGCTCGCGATCGGCCAGGGCGCGCGGGATACGTACCAAATGCTGCTGGATGCGGGCATTATGATGGCGCCGAAGGCGTTTGCGGTCGGCGTACGGATCGAGCACCCGCAGGATATGATCGACCGCGCGCAGTTTGGCGCGCTGGCGGGGCATCCGCGGCTGGGAGCCGCGGAATACCGCCTGACCTCGCAGAGCGGAGAGCGCGGCGTATATACCTTCTGTATGTGTCCCGGCGGCAGAGTGATTGCCAGCGCGTCCGCTGCGGACGAAATCGTGGTCAACGGCATGAGCGATTACGCCCGGAACGCGGAAAACGCGAACGCGGCGATCGTCGTTCAGGTGACGCCTTCGGATTACGAAGCCGGTCCGCTGGGCGGCGTACAATTTCAAAAGGAGATGGAACGCGCGGCACATCGATCTGGCGGCGGCAAGGGGATCGCTCCCGCGAGCACGGCCGGCGCGTTTCTGCGGCACGAAACGCCGCGTGGATTCGGCGGGGTTATCCCGTCCTATCGACCCGGCGTGTCGCCCTCCGATCTCTGGCGCGTGCTGCCGCCGTTTGTGGCGCAGGGCGTTGCAGAGGGACTGACGGCGTTCGGAAGACAGCTGAAAGGTTTTGACGGAGAAGACGCGGTTCTGACGGGCGTGGAGACGCGCACAAGCGCGCCGCTGCGAATCCTGCGCGGAGAGGACATGCAAAGCGTTTCCTGCGCGGGGTTATATCCGGCTGGAGAGGGCGCGGGTTACGCGGGCGGCATCGTTTCCGCCGCGATCGACGGCATGAAAGCGGCGGAAGCGATCATCACACGATTCGCCCCGCCGAACAGGATGATATAATGCGGCAAACGCCGGAATACTCCGGCGTTTTCACTTGATCCGTTTCAGTCGTGAACGGTATTGATTTAAAAACTCCAGATCGAACTCCACGGCGCGCAGGTCGGCCGGTATGCCCGTGCGTTTTTCGCGCGCGAGGAGGAGGCGCTTCAGGCGGCGCAGATACCGCCGCAGCGGCGGGATTCGAACCCTGCGGGGCGAATCTTCCCCGACAAACGCAAGAAAGCTGTCCCGCTCGATCTTTCGAAGCAGCTCTTCGTCAAAGCCCATCCCGCGCAGCGTAAACGGCAGGGAACCGATTAAATACCGTCCGTCCGCCGTGATCTCCCGTTCGCCCTCGCCCGTAAGGAAGCGGCGGATGATTTCGATGCGGCGCATGCTCTCCGCCTCGTCGAGAAGCGTAACGTTTTCTTTCAGCACCGCGCGGCCGCCGATATCCGTACCATACTGAATCCGCTCGCCGTATCGCCGAAAAAACGCGCGCGTTTCATCCGGCTCGCGAGAGAGGTTTTCGTAGAGCTCGATACCTGGGGCAAGGTCGACGCGCAGAAGCGGGAAACGATCCAGCCACTCCGCGAGCCGGGGCAGCTGCGCCGACAGGAAGAACAGATGCGGCAGCGTAAGGTTCAGGCGCGGGTGGCGAATCAGCACGTTCCAAACCTGCCGGTACTGCGCCTCGTTATTCACGTCCTCCGGTCCGTACCCCCAGCCGGAATTTCTGGCATAGGCGGGGACCGCGTCGGGGTTCCAGAATTGCTCGGGATCGTTGACGTGCCATAAAAGCGGAATCCGCTCCCGTTCCGCCAGAGCCCAAAACGGTTCCCAAGCGGGGGCGTCAAAATCCGGAACCGGAAACCGCCTTCGCAGGGTCGGCTTGCCTTCCAGCAATTTCATTCCGTCGCACCCCATGCGCAAGAGCCGCTTTGCGCGGCGCGCGAACAGCAGCCCGCAGTGCGCCGGGTCGGTTTCGTAAACCGTCACGTCGAGGCAGCCGAAGGCGAACACGGTATCAGGGTGCAGGAGCTTATAACAGAGGATATCGGGTGTGGAGTCAAGACGGCTCGTGCCTGGCAGTGCAAGCAGGCAGACGGCGTCTGCGCCCGTTTTTTGCAGGGTTTGCGTCAGACAGTCAAATAAAACAGGCCACGCGAAATGCGCATGGCTGTCGATTCGGGAAATCTTCTCTTGCAAGTGTCGTTACCGCCTTATTTTGACGCGTCGCTTTTGCGCCGTTTCTCTTTTTTTTGTGCTTTCTTTGGTTCCGGTTCAGCGGCGGATTCCGCATTCGTTTCCCCCGCGGCGTCTGCCACGGGCACCGGCTCATCATCGGTCATCTTATAGAGGTGAATTGCACCTTCCTTGTTCAGCGCGTGGATCAGCGCGACCGTGATGGGCAGGCCGAGAAGACCAATTCCGCCGAAGAGGTAGGTGCCGGCTACCATGCTTATAAGCGTGACGAGAGGGTGCAGGCCGACGCGGTCGCCGACGATCTTCGGCTCCATGATCTGGCGCACGACGATTACGACCACATACAGCACCGCTAGCCCGATTCCCTGAACGATGTTGCCGGAGACCAGCGTAAAGATCGTCCACGGCAGGAGCACGAGACCGCTGCCGACGACAGGCAGAATGTCGAAGATCGCGATGGCGACGGCGATGCCGACCGCGTGTTCGATGCCGATCATGGTCAGCCCAAGCGCGATCTCGCCGAACGTGATGAGCAGAATCAGCGCGTAGGAACGCGTATAGCTCCAGAGCGTCCGCCCCAAATGGACGCGCGCGTCGTGCAGAAGATCCCGCCAGCGAGGGGTGAACTGACGCATGATGAACGACTTGATCTTCGGGAAATCGACGGTCAGAAACACGGTCGCGATCACGGTGATCAAAAGTTTGAGCAGGAAACCCGGCGCTTTGAGCGTAAAGCTCGTCACCGAACCCACGACCTGTTTGGAAAGATTTACGATGGTGTCCCCGAGCGACATGGTCAGGTTGGAAGAGACGGCGTTGTACGCCGCCGCGGCCTGGGGATCGAGGCGCGAAGCGAAATCCTGCAGCGACGTAAAGAGACGGTTCATCCAGGGGACGACGGAATTCATGTAAAGCGAAGGGAGCGTCAGGAAAAACGCCTTCGCCGCAGCGAAAAGCTGCACGCCGAGAACGATCAATAATAGCCCCAGAATCGCGTAAAAGACGACGACGAGCAGAATACTGGTCAACCCGCGCGGAAGTTTCCATTTTTCATGGAAAAATGAGACAGCGGGCTTGAGCAGCAGCGAGACCAGCAGCGCGATCAGAAACGGCATCACGACCCCGAGCGCATAACGCGCAATCAGGATCACAATGCCGAGAATGATCGCAAAATACAGAAAATTGATGATGAATTGTCTTCGCTTTTCGAGCTTCATGTATTGCCTCGCTTCCGATTCCTACTCTAACACGGCGCGGAAAACTTGTAAAGCGATCCCGGTTCGACTATAATGGTGCGAACGGGTCAAATTTTACGCCGCGCTAAAATGGCGAGATGGAGACGGTGCGATTGCACAAGACGGGTTATAATTCCGTCGGGCAACTCGAAGATCTGCTCGATGAAACCGACGGGGCGGTGACGACGCTTGCCAACGCAAGCGCGTTTCTCTTCGCGATGCTGCCGGACGTCAATTGGGCCGGTTTCTACCTGCTGCGGGACGGCGCGCTGTACCTTGGTCCGTTTCAGGGGAAACCCGCCTGCACGCGGATTGCCGTTGGCAAAGGCGTCTGCGGAACGGCGGTCGCTGAAAACAAGACCCAGCGCGTGGACGACGTGCACGCGTTTCCCGGCCATATCGCCTGCGACGACGCGAGCAACAGCGAACTCGCAGCCGTTCTGCACGGCGGGGGCGGCGAGATACTCGGCGTACTCGACATCGACAGTCCGCTCTATGGCCGTTTCAGCGAGCAGGATCAACGAGATCTGGAACGCGCGGCGGAGATCGTCGGCGCAAAGATACGAAACAAACTTTGATTTTCAATAAGGGAACGCAAGATTCATGACATTTGTGGAACTTCTTCTCACGGCGGTTGCGCTGTCTATGGACGCCTTTGCGGTATCCACCTGCAAAGGACTGAATCTGCGCGCGATGGACTGGAAACGCGCCGGCGTCATCGGCCTGTTCTTCGGCGGCTTTCAGGCATTCATGCCCCTGGTGGGATGGCTGTTGGGCAGCCAGTTCGAGCGTTTTATCACAAGCGTGGACCACTGGATCGTATTCGGGTTATTGGCGCTGATCGGCGGAAAGATGATCTACGACGCGGTCAAAAGCGGCGAGGAGGCGGAATGCCCCGCAGAGGACAAGCTCGACCTGAAAGAACTCGTCGGACTGTCGTTTGCGACCAGCATCGACGCGCTCGCCGTCGGGATTTCCTTTGCGTTTCTGCGGGTCAGGATCCTGCCGTCGGTTCTCTGCATCGGTGTGACCACCTGCGTTCTATCGATGGCGGGCGTGGCGATCGGGCAGAAGTTCGGGGCGAAATATCAGTCCCGCGCGACGCTGATTGGCGGTATCGTGCTTGTGCTGATCGGCCTGCGCATCCTGCTGCAGCATATCGGTGTTTTCGGCTGAGGGTATTGTTCCGGGAACGTTGAGACGAAGGATATAAATTCACGGATCAAACAAAACAGGCACGGGTTAACCCGCGCCTGTTTTCGCACAACCGTCACTTTGCCCTTGCGCAGCAGATCGCAATCGCGTCGGACATCAGCTTCGCCGTACCCGCGCCGAATTGGTCGAGATTTTCCGTAAAACGCGGATCGGCGACATACATCTGCCCCAGGCCGGCGAGGATCTCGTCCGTGCAGAAATAGTAACTCTCGCTGATGAGCGCCTGCCAGCGCTTTACGAGAGCCTGCACGCGGGCGTCGGCGGGGTCGGCGCCGACCAGCGCGGCGAATTCCCGAAAGACAGACGCGGACTGCTCTTGAATCCTTGCAAAATCTCCTTCGGAGTACTTCGCGGTGCGCCATGCGCTTTCGCGGTACGCTTCCGTTTCGCCCCAGCGGGCTTTTGCCTCCGCGGCGTATTGCCCGCGCAGCGTGTCGATTTTTTCGGTGCTAAACGGTTTGAATTCCATGGTTTTTTCTCCTTCTAAAGTATTGTTGATTAGTTCGATCAGCTGATCCAGCCTTTTGCGTTTTTCGATCAGCAGCGTGCGGTGGCTTTCCAGCGCGCGTGTACGGTCGAACGACGGGGAAGAGAGGATCTGCGCGATATCGCCCAGCGGGAAATCCAGCTCGCGATAGAACAGGATCTGCCAGAGACGCTCGATTGCTGCGTCGTCGTAATAACGGTAACCCGAATCCGCGATCCGGCTCGGAAGCAGAAGCCCGATCTGGTCGTAATGGCGAAGCGCGCGGATGGAGACGCCCGATATTTTACTGAGCGCACCGATGGAAAGACGCATGTTCAGATCACCTCCTGAAGACAGAATAAACCATGACGTAACGAGAGAGTCAAGAGGGACGATAAGAAAGTTTTATTCTTTTTTGATCGTATGTAGGCAATTAAAAATGTTTGTGCTATGATCGAACCATCGGGCGATAACACGGTGCGCATGTTCGCCGAAGGGAGACTGTATGGATCAAAGGACTTTGCTGAATTTTTTAAGCAGGATTGAACGGCTCAAGACGAACGGACGGCACAGTGTCACCGCAGGCGGGATCACGGAGTCCGTCGCTGCGCATTCCTGGCGGCTTGCAGTGCTGGCGATGCTGATCCTGCCGGAGTTTCCGCAGATCGACGGGAACAAGCTGATTCGCATGTGCCTCGTGCACGATTTCGGCGAGGCGATCACGGGGGATATCCCCTCGTTTCTGAAGACGAAGGAAAACGAACAGACGGAAGAAAACGCGATTGAGAAGCTTCTGCTGACGTTACAGGAACCGCAGCGCGGAGCGCTGAGCGCGCTCTTTGCAGAGATGGACGCGCTGGAAACGCCCGAAGCGCGGCTGTATAAGGCGCTTGATAAAATGGAGGCCGTCATCCAGCACAATGAAAGCGATATCTCCACCTGGCTGCCGCTGGAGTATGAACTCCAGCAAACCTACGCCATTGAAAACGCGGCGGAATTCCCGTATTTACAAAAACTTCGCGAACTGATGCTGCAGGATACGATAGACAAGATTCATAAAGCCAAGGAGTGAAAAATGAGCGATTATTTTGATTTGATTCGGCGCAGGGAAAGCTGCCGAAACTTCGACCCGAATTGCCCGGTGGAGAAGGAAAAGCTTGCGCGCTGTGCGGAGGCGGCGTGGCTCGCGCCTTCCGCCTGCAACGGGCAGCCCTGGAAATACCTGATCGTAATGAATCCGGAGCTGGCAATGCAGCTGCGCCCGCTCATGATGGAGCTGGGGCAGAATGGATTTTTGCAGAAATGTCCGGCCTTTGCGGTCGTGCTGGAGGAACCCGCCATACTGAAGGCATCGCTTGCGGAAAAGTTAAAGGACCAGAATTTCGCGCCGATCGACGTCGCCCTTTCCGTTTCGCAGTTTTGCTACGCCGCGACGGAACAGGGGCTTTCCACCTGTATGATCGGCTGGTTCAACGAAAAGAAGATCCGTAAATTATTCGCGGTGCCGAGAACCAGCCGCGTCCGCCTGGTGATCGCCGTTGGCTATGCGGCGAACGATAAACTACGAAAGAAAACAAGGAAACCCATCGACGAGGTAATCCGGTATTACGAGTAAAACATATAAAAGGCGCGCTGGCGGCGCGCTTTTTTTGATGACGTCAGGACGGCGGTTTTAACGTGACGATGGTAAGCTCCGGCGGATTAAAAATGCGCGGCAGCCAAAAAGGCTTTTTCGCGAGCCCGCGGCTGATGACGAGCGTCTGTGTTCCGAAATCATAACGCCCGCCGCCATATTTCGGAAAGAATCCCTGACCCGGCGCGTAAAGGCCGTTCATGAACCCGGGAAGGATGATCTGCCCGCCGTGGGTGTGGCCCGAGAGCATCAGGTCGAAACCATAGCGCAGGTACGATTCCACGCCGTTCGGCGCATGGATGGCGAGGATGGAGTAGACGCCGCCGGCCCGATCCTTCCCTGCGGCTGCGATCTGTTGAAGTTGTTTTGGTTTACCGCCTAAGCCGTCGTCGATACCGAAGAGCTGGACCTGCGCAGCGCCAGAGCGGATGATCACGGATTCTCCGGAAAGAATCGGAATGCCCGTCTCCCGCAGCGCCGCGCGGATGGCGTCGAGTTTGCCGGATTTGTATTCGTGATTTCCTAAGATAAAGTAGCAGTCGGACCTGCCGGAAAGCGCTTCCAGCAGTTTAAGGGAATTTATGGTATGACCGTGCTGGTCAAAAATATCGCCCAGCAGCAGCACGGCGTCCGGATTCGCCTGCTCCAGCGCTGCGATTAAATTGCTCTGGCGATCGCCATAAAACGCGCCGTGCAGGTCGCTGAGAATTGCAATACGGATTTCGTCGCGGATGCGCGCGTCCTCGATTTCGTAATTGCGCGTGACGAGCCGCGCTTTTCCGCTCCAGTCGAGGATCAGGTATAATGCGGCCGTGCAGGTAAGAATTTTCGCTAAGAGCCTGTTTTTTTTCGGTTTCAATTGTTTGACGGGCACGTATAATGCAGTCGCCGGTTTGCTGACTCTGTTCATGAAAACAGTATAGCAAACACGCAGCATATCGGATAGGTCTGGCGTCTGTTTGCTGTGAATGTTCACTCAAGGTTCAAAATCGGCAGAATAGAAAAGCGAGCCGCCCCGTTCGGGGCGGCTCGCTGTATTGACAGGATGCGTACCGAGGTCAGCTCAGGCTGACGAATGTGCCGTAAACGTAACCGATCGTCGTAGAGGTGTACTGGATCTTGTACCAGTCGCCTTCCACACCCAGATAGGTGTAGGTTGCGCCGAGCGACGCCTTTCCGAGGCGCGTGCTGGAGGTGCTGGCGCTGGAACGAACGTTGACCGCATAGAGACAGTTCGCAATGGTTACCTTTGTCGGCGTAGTCGTGGTGCCCGGGGACGTGGTCGTTCCGGAACCGGATGCGCTGCCAGCCGAGGTGTAGGCGGCGGAGGTCTTCGTCGCATTCAGATAACTGGCCCAGATGTATCCCTTCGTCGTGTTATTGAACTGGATATAATACCAGGCTCCGGTTTTGCCGAGGATCTTGAACGTATCGCCGAGATAGGCATAGCCAACCAGCTTGCCCAGCCCGCTGGGGGTGGCTCTGACATTGACCCTGCGTCTGAAGTTCGCCGCTACGCCGTAGTTATACTCGGTGTTGGTGACGGTCACCTTGATCGAAACAGACTTGCTGTCCGCCGTCGCGGTGATTGTCGCCTCGCCAATCGTCAGGCCCTTGAGCAGGCCGTTTGCGTCGATGCTGGCGACGCCGCTGTTCGAAGAGGACCAGGTGACGGTCTGGGTGGAAGCGTTGGACGGCAGAATGGTCGCCTTGAGGTAGGTCGAATCATTCAGCAATAAATCGAGCGTCGTGCCGTAGTTGATCGTAACGCCCGTGACGTAGATCTTGGGTTTCGAGAGTACGACGCACTCTGCGAACTTACCGCTGCCGTCGGTCGCCGCCGCGGTGATGATGGCATAACCCTTCGTCGCGCCTGCGACGATATTGCCAGCGCCGTCAACGGTTGCGACGGACGTGTTAGAGCTGGTCCACTTCAGCGTTTTCGTCGTGGCGTTCGTCGGATAGACGGTTGCCGTGACGGTTGCCGTATCGCCTTCGCTCAGGTCGAGAGAAGACTTATCGAGGTACACGTTGAGTACTTGGATGTTACTGACCGTGACGACGCAAGTGACGTATTTGCCGCTGCCATCGGTCGAGGAAGCCGTGATTACGGCTGTGCCCTTCGCGTTTCCGGTCACCTTGCCGCTGGATGTGACAGACGCCACCGTAGCATTGCTGCTCGCCCAGATGAGCGTTTTATTCGTGGCGGTGGTAGGTTCTCCCGATACGCTCAGAGATTCCGATTCGCCAACATTGAGTGCAAGATCGGATTTGTTAATCGTCAGTTTTGTAGTCAATATGCCGGCGATAACATGGACCGTAACAGTTGCGCTTATGGTAGCGTTGGAGGTTTGCGCCGTAATGATCGCATCGCCGTAATCTTCTCCAGAGAACAAACCCTTGGCGGTGATCATTCCGTTTTCGTCAACCGTTGCGATTGACGTATCGCTGCTCGTCCAATGGACGGAAGTGTCCGCAGCTCCGCTCGGCGTGACGATCTCTTTAATGGTCTTAAAGCTGCCTTTATAGAGCGTAAGGGTTGTTTCGCTCAGCGCAATACCGTCTACGGCGATGGTGTTGACCGCAACAAGACACTCGGCAAATATACCGGAAGATGTTGTGGCTGTGATTGTTACATATTTCACGCCGTCGATCGTTGTAATCCCGGCACTTGTGGTGCTCGTGAAATCCTTGATCAGCTTCACCAAACCAGAGCTACTCACCGATACAAGGTTATCATCGGAGGACGTCCAAGTAATGGTCTTATCAGTCGCATCGTCGGGGCCAACGACTGCGGTCAACGAATAGGTTCCGTTTACCGCCAGCAGGAGGGAGGACTGATCCAGCGATATCCCTGTGACCGCGACATCCGGTTTTGAAACGTTGACAACGATCGTTTCGTAAAGCGACGCTTCACCGGACAAATTGCCGCGGGTGCGAACCGTCACAACCGCCTGGCCAATGGAAAGGCCTTTAATTTTTATTTCGTAGCCGGAAAAACTCTCTATGGCAGCAATCGCAGGCTTATCAACGGTGACAACAAGACATGAACTCGGTACTAATACCGAGAGAGCATCCTTTGGAGTTGCTGTCACAGTATCCGATTCGCCTACCTTGAGACCCAGCAGATTACTATCGAGAGTTAAAGTCTTTGCAGCTGCAGCAACCTCGTTCGTTGCGCCGTTCATGAGCTGGATTGCCGCAATTTCAGTGATAGAGTCATCCGAGGCGGCACCGTCATAGGTCTCCGTTCGGGAGATGATGATATACTTTTGCGCGGTGGTCAGCGGCTCGGTGGCGGAAATTACATTTGTTGTACCCGCTGCATCGGAAGAAGCGGTGACGACATAATCCGCGCTCGTCAGAGTTTTCTCCTCCGTCTGATTTGCGTATTTCGCCTTTACGGTCAATCCCGCAAGGTTCAGGACTTCACCTTCGTAATAAAACACCTGCGACGGACCGGTAACGGAGAGCGATTCAAGATAATGGTTCTCAACGGCTATCGTTACGTCGGCGGTAACGGTAATCGCGTTCGAATGCCCGCTCGGCGTATAGGTATACTTTACCGTGAGGGTCTTTTTGCCGATATCGCCGGCAACGAAAGTGTAACCTGTTACGGGGTTATACACCGTATCGTTGATGAGAAGCACATACTTATGCGTTGTCGAATCGATCGCCGCACCAAGGCCTAACGCGGTACCGGTCTCATTCTCAGAGGTGTTGTCGAACAGGGTTACATTGAGCGGTTCTGGAACGGTGGTCCAGCCGAGTGTCAGGTCTGTTCCGTACTTGAAAAGCGTTTTCGTTGCAGTTGGGATCGTAATCTCCAACCTTGCCTCTGCATCGTTGTCCGCCAGAGCGGTAGCAGGCACCAGCACGAGCATGAAAATCAGGCTCAAGACCAGTGCGATTGTACGTTTCATTCGGTACACATCCTTTCTTGCATGAAAGACATTCTGTCGGGGAAATTATACATGAGTAGTATATATATGTAAATAAAACCGCCGAAGATGTTACGGATATTTCACACATCGGAAGAAAATCCGGCGATATCGGAGCCGCAAGCCGCTTTTCTCATGAAAAAACGCCCATTTTTAAGCGATGTTTTTCACATTTCTTTTGATTTTGCTTGAATTTTTCAGCAGGTTTTCCACAGCGGCGCCGGAAAGCGGCGCTGCGCGGCAAAACAGTACGCCGGACGGCGCGATTATTAAAACAACTTGAATAACAATCGCATAAACTGTATAGAAGGAGATAAGAACGTATTTTTATACGGGAACGACATCTTGTTTCGTGCGTATTCAGCTCGGGAAACGCCGTCTTAAAAAACGCCGTCATATTTAATGAATGCTTTTCCTTTTACCAATGGTTGACCGCGTGTTCGGCAAAGCCGGTTACGCCGGAGAACTGGATCGTTCTACCGCCGCTGTCCAGGAAACGTCCTTCAAACGTACCGAACATCTGATGGCAGCGGTTGTTGACGAACAGCAGCTTTGTGACCGTATCCCGATCGTACCGCGGGGTCAGCACGGCGGAAAGCCGGCCGGATTCTTCCTCAAAATGCCACGGCGCAAACACGTCCGCTTCGCGCCGGATTTCGACGCGGCCCAGCTTAATTGCGCGGCCGTTATGGTAAACGACGTTTTCCGTGCCGCGTGCTGCCGCCGTGTCGCCGAACCCGCAGCCCAGGTTGAAACCGAACGGAGAACCGGCCAGCAGCGTGCTGACGCTGCTCCAGTACCACTCGTGCGAAAAAGGCCAGACGCCGCGCCCCCAGTCGAGCAGGGAAAACGTGCGCTCGGGATCGAACGAATACGGCTTGCCATCCAGAGAAACGGAAACGTCCGCCCGGAGCAGGTTGATCTTTTCGTTGAAATAGAATTCGCGCTGCTTCGCAAACGGCGTGCAGACGGAGATGCTCTCGGGAACAGAGGGCGTCAGCGTGACCGTTGCCTGAAAGCCGCCGCAACGCGCAAACAGCGAACGAACGCCGTTTTTTATGACGAACGAAAGTTCCGCCCCGCCATGAGAGAACTCAAGCCGCGAATCCGCGCGCGCGTTCTGCGGCATGCGCATGCTTCGAAACGGCAGGGGGATCGTGACGCCTTGTTCAAAGATTCGTTCGCCGGTGAGATGGTTAAACAGCGCGATGTTGCAGTTACCCGCGTAGGAAACATGCCCGATCACGAGCTGGAGGCAGAGCGTATCGTCAGCAATCTGATAAAAATCCCACTCTTTGAGACGCCATGGCGCGGAATGGATACGGTCTCTGTCATAAAGCGCATCGCCGTTCAGCGTATAACCGGGGATCGGACGACCGGTGCGGCTTAACGTGTGCTCCCCGGGAGAAAACTTATGGTCCTGTTCTGGCTGACTCATGGCTCGTTACTGCGCGTCCGCCGCGGCTCTTCCGGCCAGGCGGCGCTTGAGCATACGGTTTGCGACGATCAGCGGCAGGATGGAAATCGCCGTCACCGCGGCGGAGACGAGGAAGAGCGAGGGCCCCGGCACCATGCCTGCGACGTTGTTGACCAGCTTTTCCACACCCCAGGCGTTGATGACGGGCGCCGCGATCAGGGGTCCGAAGACCATCGGAAGCGCGACGAAGAACACCTGCTTGATCCCCTCGAACTGCCCGCGCTGATCCTCGGGATAGAGGTTCTTGATCCACGCGGTGAGCGACTGGAGCGTCAGGATGTAACCGCAGCCCGCGAGGAACATGCCGATGCAGAGCACGACGATATTGCCCGCGAACGCGATGCTGATGAGCCCTACGGTGTTGGCGATCAGTGCGTAGAGGATTACGCGCGAGAGATAACCGCGGTCGATGAGGCGGCCGGTCGGAATCGTCATAAACGCTGCGAGAACGAGCGCGCCGCCCTGCATTGCGCCGGCGATCGTGAAATTATAACCGAGGTAATTCACGAAATAGATCGTGATATAGGAAAAATACACGTTGAAGCCGATAAAATAGATCAGCATCACGATGAACACCCAGAAGAGTTCGCGGTTGTCGCGCACGGTTTTCCAGTTAAACACGCGCAGCACCTGCTTGAAGTAGGTTGGTTCTTCGCGTCTCGGTTTCAAATCCGGCGCGTCCTTCATAGCAAAGAGCGACAGGACGCCGATGACGATGACCAGCCCGCCCATGAGCACGAAGAAATCGAAGAAACCGAGCGAGTCCACAATGATGCCGGAGACGACCGTGCCGAAGATGGTCGCGATCACCGGCATGACGGCGAGCGCCCCGCCGAGACGGCCGCGGTTATGCTCGTTCGAGATGTCGGTCGTCCAGATGGAGAAGCCCGCGTCGTATCCGAACGACCCGAAGAAGCTCATTACCGCGTCCGCAAGCACCACGAAAGTCGCAACCAGCGTGATCGGCGACTTCGGCAGAAATTCGCCGAGGCCGAAAACAATCGTGAATACGCCCCAGAAGATATAACCGATGCTGACAAACGGTTTGCGTCTGCCGATGCGGTCGCTCCACGTGCCGACGAGAAACGTGCAGAACGTCGTGACCACCGCGCTTAATCCCACCATCCAGCTGATGATGGATGGGTCGGGCGCGACTTTGTTGTAGACGAACGTGCTGAACCAGGCGTTTTCCACATTCCAGCACAGCTGACCCGCGAGGCCGAAAACCCAGATGAGCACCCAGTTTTTTCTGCTGATGTCGTTTTGCATACGAGAAACTCCTTCGCGATATTTCATTCTAGCTTTCGAATTGACAATAAAATGGATTTAAAATACAGAAAATGAATCAAAATACAAAAATGCCGTCGCATTCATTATAGCGTAACGACAAGGAGCGCGCAATCGAAGTTCGGCGTCATTTGCGCGCTCGACTGTGAATGAAACCGTGTGATATAATCACGGTAACGGGCGGCGTTGGGCCTTACCATCGATACCATAACCTGTTGACGAAATAACCGCGCGCAGGATGCGTCATACGTTTCTAACATTGTTCCCATCACAAAAAGCGACAGGTATGGAAAGGATCAAACCTGAGATGAAAAAATTCGTAATGATCATAACGGCAATTCTTGCGTCGGCGATGCTGCTGAGCGCCTGCGTGACCGCGCCCGTAACGGAAACCTCGTCGCCTTCGGACAGCTCTGCGGAGTTTTCTCTTACTACTTTGACAGGCGATACGCTGGACCAGACTGTTTTTTCCGAGCATAAGCTCATCATGGTGAACTATTGGGCAACGTGGTGCGGATACTGCGTGGAAGAAATCCCCGATTTGGTGAAAATCAGCAAGGAATACGCCGACAAAGGCCTCGTCATCATCGGAGTCAATGTGGATATCAACGATACCGAAGGAGCGAAGAAATTTGTTGCGGATCAGAAGATTACCTATCCGATGATAAACGCCGAAGGCTTTTTCCTGGATAAAATTCAAGGATATCAATCGATACCGACCACGATTTTCTTTGATTCGACCGGGAAACAAGTCGGCGAAGCGGTCGTCGGCGCGAATAATTATGAAAACTGGACAGGATTGATCGACCTCTTGTTGGATCGTGTAGAATGAAGAGAGCTCTGCCTTACATTTTAATCGCACTGGGCGCGACCCTCGTCGTACTCGGCGTTCGCGGCGGCGAGGCGGCAGTCGTGCTGTCCCGCGCGGCCAATATCTGCCTGGAGTGTATCGGCATTGGATAAAAAAGAACGCAAACGAAATACGGTCAGACATTATATTCAGGGCGCGTGGACGGTCGTATCCAACGGTTATCTGGTCGGCTTCGTCAAGGGCCGCATCTGGCAGGGGGATACGAAGTCCGTCTGCGTACCCGGGCTGAACTGCTATTCCTGCCCCGGCGCATTCGGCGCGTGCCCGATCGGCTCCCTGCAGGCGGAGCTGGCGGCGCGCGAGATTCTCTTTCCGCTCTATGTAACAGGGCTGCTGCTCGCGTTCGGCGCGCTGTTCGGGCGTTTCGTCTGCGGGTTTTTATGCCCGTTCGGATTGGTGCAGGATCTTCTGTATAAGATCCGCTCAAAAAAGATCGGCTCCTTTAAACTCGACCGGCCGCTGCGGTATCTGAAATATATCGTGCTTGCCGTGCTGGTCGTGCTCCTGCCCGCGCTTGTGAAAAACGCCGCCGGCGTCGGCGAACCGTGGTTCTGCAAGTGGGTCTGCCCCTCCGGAACGCTGTTCGCGGGAATTCCGCTGCTGCTTGCGAATCCGACCCTCCGCGCGGCCGCGGGGTTTCTCTTCAGCTGGAAGATGGCGATCCTGATCCTGATCCTCGGGCTGTCGGTGTTTCTTTACCGGCCGTTCTGCAAGTATCTTTGCCCGCTCGGGGCTGCGTACGCGCTGTTTAACAAAGCCTCGTTTTATCGCCTGAAGCTCGACGAGAGCGCCTGCACGCATTGCAGCGTATGCAAGCGCGCCTGCAATATGGGCGTCGACCCGACGAAAAAACCGGACGATATGGAGTGTATCCGCTGCGGTGACTGCGTGAAGGCGTGCCCGACGAAGGCGCTCAGCGCAGGGTTTTACGTCGGCAAACGGAAGATCGGAGAACCGAAAGAATCCGGCACAGAATCAACGATATCATAGAAATCAAAACGGCGGGGAAGGCCCCGTCGTTTTTTTATGTGCTAGTCCAGCCCTTTGCTCGCGAGATTTCCGAAGGAATCGTATAGAAAAACCGTGTTGCCTTTCTTTTTCCGGAGCGGACTGTCGTCGTTCGGAAAGGAAAGTTCGTTGCCTTTGCCGATCGTCAGACTGCCGCCGGCGGACAGTCGCGTTCCGGCGGGGAACCGCAGCGCAGCGCCTGTTTCGGCGCTAAAGAGTACGCAGCCGGAAAGATCGGCGCCGAGTGCGGTATCGTTCGTCAGCGTGACCGTCTGATGCTTCGCGTCGACGGAAAGGGAGGCATGGAGCGAAACCTTCTCTTTGGCGGGATTGAAACAGATCATCCGGCTCGCGCCATCGATCGTAACGAGAACGCCGATCGGGAAATTCTCCGTGACGAAAACGTTGGCGTTCGGCAGCGCGGCGAGTACGCGCGGGTTCGCGCTGTTTGCATCTACCGTGGTATCGGTGGAGATGATCGCGATGCCGGGGGCGACTTGCGCTGCAAACGCGTCGCTAGTCGCGTCCGGGTTGCCGTGGTTGCCAACCTTGAGGATGACGCTCCCGAGCGGCGCGCCCGCGTCAAGGAGCGACTGTTCTTCAGCAAACTGCATATCCCCGGCGAACAGAATTGTCTGCCCGGCGTAATCGAAGCGCAGCACAAGAGAGTTGTCGTTGTCGTTCTCCTCGTTCAGCGCGAGCGGGCCGAGCACGGTAAAAGACGCGCCGTCCGGAAGCGGGACAACATCGCCCGCTTTCAATTCCGTATGCGATAAACCGAGCTTCTTCACGCGTTGGACGATCTTGCCGACGCCGTCCTTGCCCGTTTCGCTGAAATACGGCGAATATACGGTGCCCACACTGTAATTATTTACGAGCGCGTCGAGCCCGCCGAGATGGTCGCTGTGGCTGTGCGTGATAAAGACCGCGTCGATGGACTCGATCTTCAGCGCGTTGAGCGCCGCGAACAGTTGCGGAACAGACTGCGCCGATCCCGTGTCGATCAGCACGGCGGAACCGCCGAGGCGCAGGATACACGCGTCCGCTTTGCCGACGTTGACGAAAAGGACGGCAAACGAACCGTCATCTGTCAGGATCGAATCGAGCCTGCCCGGCAGGAGTTTGCTTATTGTCGCGGCGTCGGCGGAATCGTCGGTTGGCAAAGCCGGTTCAAACGAATCGTCACCGTCGATGAACACATCTTCGCGCGCGGACGGCGCGGCGCAGCCCGTGAGAAACAGCGCCGCAAGCAGCAGTGCGATGGCGACGCGAACGGCTTTGCGAATGCGATTGTTCAAATATTGCTGCATGTATCGATTATAGGCGAAAGCAGGAGCAGGATGCAAACATCGCGGGTGTCGCCGCTGTAACCCACCGGTGAACAAAAAGGGAAACAGAACTGTTTTTTGCATCGACATCGTAAAAAATTGCGCACAATGCGTGAAAAAAGTGCTATACTCGTGCAATGCGGGGCGGGTTCAGCCGCCGGCACCGGAGGAAATTTCATGCGCTATAACTTCATGAACGACTACAACGAACTCGGTCACGAACGCATTCTGGATGCGATCGCGAGAGCAAACCGCGAGCAGGACAACGCCTATGGGCTGGACGCGCATTGCGAACGGGCGAAGGAACTCATCCGCGCGCGGCTGAATGGGGCGCAGAGCGACGTGCACTTTCTTGTGGGCGGTACGCAGACGAACCTGACCATCATCGCCGCGAGCATCAAGCCGTATCAGGGCGTGATCTGCGCGGAGAGCGGACATATCAATACGCACGAAACCGGCGCGATCGAAGCGACGGGGCATAAGGTGCTCGCGCTGCCGACGGCGGACGGAAAGATCACCGCGCAGCAGGTGGAATCCTGCGCGGCCGCGCACTATGCGGACGTGAACGCGGAGCACATCGTTCAGCCGGGGATGGTCTATCTTTCCCAGCCGACCGAAGTCGGCACGATCTATGCTAAAAGCGAGCTGGAAGCGATCCGGCGGGTCTGCGTCCGGTACGGAATGCCGCTCTATATCGACGGGGCGCGGCTGGGCAATTCGTTCGCCGCGGTCGGCGCCGATCTGTTTCTGCCGGAGCTCGCGCAGCTTACCAGCGCGTTTTCCATCGGCGGCACTAAGATGGGCGCGCTGTTCGGCGAGGCGCTGGTGATCAGCGACCCCGCGCTGAAGAAGGATTTCCGCTATCACATCAAGCAGCGCGGCGGCATGCTTGCCAAAGGCCGCCTGCTGGGCATTCAGTTCGAAACGCTGTTTACGGACGGGCTGTACGACGAAATCGGGCGGCACGCGGTCACGCAGGCGCTGCGGATCGCGGAGGGCGTGCGTGCGCGCGGATATGCGCTTTTTGCCGATTCTCCGACGAATCAGGTGTTCCCGATCCTGCCCAAGACGCTTTTAGCGACGCTCTCGCAGGAATTCGGATATGCCTTCTGGCAGGAGTTTGACCTGGAAAACGACGTGGTGCGTTTCTGCACCTCCTGGGCGACGCCGCCGGAGATGGTGGACGCGCTCCTGCAGAGCATCCCGGCAAAACAATGAGCAATCAAAAAGAGGCTGTCAAAGCCTCTTTTGTTTTATATAGTTTGGACGGCTTTCTTCGCGGTTCGTCTGCCGAAGATGCGCCGGCACAGCAGCGCGAGCACAAGAAGCCCCGCGGCCAGCTTGATTGCGATGCTGACCGGACGGTATTCCTCCCAGAAGACACGCAGCGCCGCATCCGCTGCGGCGAGCAGCACCGCGCCGGAAACGAGCCAGACAATGTTGCGCTTCGTCAGAATGTCCTTCAGACGTTTGTCGGGGAACAGCAACTTAAACACGAGCGCAAATAAACAAAACAACAGCGCGGCATTTAAAAGAACGCCGAGGACTGCCTGCAATGCCGGATGCAGCGCGGTAAAAAGTGCGGAGAGCAGCGCCAGCAATCCCTTTCCGGCCGCCCAGAGAGGGAGTAGAAAAATGCCGCGCGCAAAGGACGGCTGTCCGAGAAAGAAACGGCGCAGGCGGTCGCGTAGGGTCGGCTTCTTTTCAGACTCTGCGGCGTCCGTGACCTCCGCTTTTGCGACAACGGCCTGCGTTGCGCCGGAAAAGAGCTCCTGCGGCGTGTCCGCGAGCGAGCCGACTGTGAGCGCGGCGGCGGCGACGGCGCAGGCAACGGCAGCCAGGGTTTTCTTGCCGAGCCGCTTCATTTGTGTTATCGGTAATTTCATGATGAGATTATAACGCCTGAAACCGCAAACCGCAAACCGCATAAAAAAAGTATCCCGCCGAGTGGAGCGGGATACTGTTTTGTTCGTAGAAACATTCCGAAAGAGGGATTACCTCTTGCTGAACTGGGGCGCTCTGCGGGCCGCGTGGAGACCGTACTTTTTACGTTCCTTCATGCGCGGGTCGCGCGTGAGGTAGCCGGCCTTCTTGAGAGCGGGGCGGAGGGCGGGTTCCGCGACGAGCAGCGCGCGGGCGATGCCGTGACGGATCGCGCCGGCCTGGCCGGTATAACCGCCGCCATAGACGTTGACGAACACGTCGAACTTTGAGAGCGTGTCGGTGAGAGTGAGCGGTGCGCGGACGATCATCTTCAGCGTTTCCATGCCAAAGTAGTCGTCCAGCTCGCGCTTATTGACCGTGATGCTGCCGCTGCCGGGGAGCAAACGAACGCGGGCAATCGACTTTTTCCGTCTTCCGGTGCCAAGGTATTGCGTACTTGCCATGTTCTTTGTCTCCTCTCGTTACTTCAGCGTAAGCGGCTGCGGTTGCTGCGCGGTGTTTTTATGCTCGGGACCCGCGTAGATGCGGACCTTCTTGAGCATCTTGTCGCCGAGCGGGCCTTTCGGCATCATGCGGCGAATCGCCTCATAGACGGCGAACTCCGGCTTGGTGGCGAGCAGCGTACGGTAGCTGACCTCGCGGATGCCGCCTGGATAACCGGTGTGGTGGATGTACTTCTTTTGGTCCAGTTTTCTGCCGGTCAGGCGGACTTTGCCCGCGTTGACGATGATCACATGATCGCCTGTGTCGACATGCGGGGTGTATATGGGCTTATGCTTCCCTCTGAGAATGGCTGCTACCTGGGACGAAAGACGGCCTAATACCATGTCTTGTGCATCCACGACGTACCAGTTGCGCTCGACGGTTTCGCCCTTTGCCATATAGGATTTCATGGCGATTCCTCCATCAATCAATTTCAATTCCGTTGTGTTCTTGAGCGCACACTCCCGGGGCTGTGGCAGTACTCGACCCAATGGCACACCGATTAGTTTAACAAACGGACAAGGTGGTGTCAACCCCGAATTCCATGAACTTCCGGCGTTTTTACACGGCGGTTTTCAGAGAAGCCCGCGATAGACTTTCGTAACGCGCTCCGCCCACCGCGAGAGCGAGTATGTTTCGATCACGCGCCGTTTCGCCGAAGCCAGCCTTGCCGCGCGTTCCGCCGTTTGCGCCTCCCTCAGCGTGCGTTCGATCGCCGAGGAGAGAGCCATCGCGTCCTGCGGCGGAAAGAACGCTTCCTGCGGCAGGGCAAGGTCCTTCTGCGCGTCGATCGCACTGGCAAGCACCGGCGTTTCACAGTATGCAGCCTCTATGAGCGCGTAGCAGAACCCCTCCTGCCGGCTGGGGGAAAGGAATATGTCCGCCATGCGGTAATACGACGCGACGTCCTCGCGCGGGGGGAGGAGCAAGATCCAGCCCGGCAGAGCGGGCAGGCCCAGCTGCGCGCAGATCTTTTCGCGCGCTTCTTCGCGGCGCGAAGAAAGAGCAACCGCAAGAATCAGCGGGATACCGGTTCGCTCGCGGAACGAGCGGACGGCTTCCACCGCGAGATCCACGCCCTTTACTTCAAAATTGTAACCGAATAACAGCGCGAGCTTCGCATCCGCGGAAAGACCAAGGGATGCGCGCGCGGCCGGATCGAACGCATCCAGCCGCTCAAACGCGATGGCGTTCTCCGCGACGGCGACGCGCTCCGGCGCGATTCCGTCCGCGATCAGGTGCGCCGCGACCGAGCGGCTGCAGCAGACGAACCGTGACACACTGCGGAAATAGAGCATATGCGGGAGCCGAAGCAGAGAAGAGCGGGGCAGATCGATGTGGTTGTGCAGGTGCAAAACGGTCTTCACCGGATGTCCGCAGGTTTTCGCGGCGAGCAGCGCGGCAATTTTCTGTTTGTAGTGAATAAAATGTTCGTGAAGGATCGCCGCGTTCGTTTCCTTCAGCAGGCTGCGGATCTGCCGCGCGTAGCCGAAAAAGTCGTCCCGTTCGATCAGAGAAACGTTGTTCTGCGTTTGCATCATGCGCTGCGTCCACGGCACGGAGCCGGAGCGGCGCGGGAAAACGTATGTCATGCCGCCGCCTTCTTTACGCAGACGGCTTTCCAGCGCGCGCAGGGACGCGACGAAGTTGCCCTCGTACGGCGCGCCGTAGTCGGTCAGATGCAATACGGTGAACTTGTGATCCGAGTTTGACAATGAATTCTCCTTAGAGTGTGGAAAGACGGGTCAGCAGCTCGTCAAACGGGCAGACGATGCGCTCCACGGCGGGGTGGTGGTAAAACACGCAGAAACCTTCCGCCCCGTCGAACGGCGCGCTCGACTCCGACCAGAGCAGGATGCGTTTGTTCGCGCTGGTCGCCAAAGCCACGCCCAGTTCCGCGTGCGTGCCGAAACGTCCAGGCAGGAGCAGCACGACGAGCTGAGCCTCGGCGACGCCGCGCGCTTCCAGCCCGGCGACCTCGCGTTTGCGTTCCGGCGGCGTTTTTGATACGTCCCCGTGCCGCGTCCAGTCATAGGTGCGCTCGTGTCCCGCAGCCGTCAGCACGGCGGCTGCGCGCTGAACCTTCTCGGCGTTGGGCACGCCGCTGGCCACATAAAACTTCATTGTGCGTTATCAGTCCTCATCGTCGTCTTCTTCCGCGCGGCTGCAGACGCCGGGAACCGCGCCGTTTGCGAGGTCTTCCGCGCGAAGGCCCGGCCCGGGATCGCCGATCATCCAGTGCTTGCGGCAAAGGCCGATATACTTGTCGCCCGCGCCGAGCACGACTTGCTCGCCGACCTTGGTGATGCCGCCCAACCCGTCGAGGCGCGCGTTGTTCGTCGCTTTCTTGCCGCACCAGCAGATGGTCTTGACTTCCTCGATCGTATCCGCGCGCGCGAGCAATCTCGCGCTGCCGGGGAAGAACTCGCCGCGAAAATCCGTTTTAAGCCCGTAGCAAATGACGGGCACGTCGTATTCGTCGACGATGGGGAGCAGCATGTCCACCTGTTCGGTGGAGAGAAACTGCGCTTCGTCGATGATCAGGCAGTCGTATTCGCGCGCGCGCACCGCGTCCCAGTCGATCTGATCGAAGAGGATGCAGTTTGCGACCAGCCCGCTGCGCGAGCGGATCGCGTAAACGCCGTCCCGCGTATCCACGCCGGGTTTGACCAGCAGCGCCTTCTTGCAGCGCTCCTGATAGTTATACCATACCATGATCGCATTGGCGGTCTTGCTCGAACCCATTGCGCCATAGCGGAAATAAAGCTTTGCCATATTGCCTCCGGAATGTGTCGTATTCGAGAGATCGAAAACAAGAGGAAAACGCCGCGGCGAATGCGTTCCGACGCGGCGCCCACATGTTCAGACGGATCAATTTCCGAAAAGATCAGCGGCGGCCTTTATCGTAAGGGATGCCTTCGGCTTTCGGCGCGCGGGACTTCCTGCTCGTAAGAATCAGAAGGATCATCGTTACGACATAAGGTATCATCAGATAAAGATTTTCGCTCTGGTTGATCCGGTCGAAACTCGGCAGAAACGGGATGCTGCTGGAATAAGAGCCGATGATTTTAAAGAGCGCGAAAAACAGCGACGCACCGAGAATATTCCAGGGTTTCCAGTTGCCGAATATCATGACGGCCAGAGCGAGGAAGCCGTAACCGGCGACGGAGGATTGAAAGGTCGATCCCGCCGCAACCGTGTAGGCCAGGCCGCCGACACCGCCGAGGATACCGGATATGATCACGCCGGAGTAGCGCATGCGATAGACATTGATGCCGACGGAATCCGCTGCCTGCGGATGCTCGCCGCACGCGCGAAGGCGCAGGCCGAACCGCGTTTTATAGAGGATCACCGAGGCGGCGACAAACAGCAGAATCGCCCAGATCGCGGTCTGGTAAAAGCTTTTAAAAATGAGATTCTGCAAAAATGTGTCTTTTACAGCGACGCCCAGCGTTTCCTGCGTGATGCGCGTCCACGTCGGGATGATGATGTTCGTTTGGCCCTGTCCCTGAACCGCCCAGGTGACGGCGATCGCAAGAGCTGGAGCCATCATATTCAGCGCGGTTCCGCCGATTGTTTGGTCGGCTTTCAAGCTGACGGATGCGAACGCGAGCAGCAGAGAAAAGGCTGCGCCGGAAAACGCGGCGACCAGAATGGCGATCAGCATACCTAGCTGCGGCGCGTTCTGGCCGATGGACGTATGCATGTCTAGCGTACGAAGCGTCAGGCAGGCAAAGAGCGCGCCGATGACCATAATGCCTTCCAGCGCGATGTTGATGATTCCGCTTCTCTCACTGAACATGCCGCCAAGGGCAACCAGCAGAAGAGGAACGGCAAACAGGATCGTAGCGCTGAGAATATCGGATAGGATTCTCATGATTTTTTTGCCTCGCTTTCGGCAGAATTTTCGGAAGCAGCTTCAGCCGCGGATGCAGGCTCTAAACTCAAATCCTTTTTTTTCGGCGCGAGCCACTTGGCAATAACGGAACGCATCAGCAAGGAAAATGCGGAGAGATAGATGATGACCGATACGATAATATCGATGATCTCGCGTACGAACTCCGGCTGCATAGAATCGCCGCCCACCTGAATATAGGAGATGAACAGCGCGGAGAAGATCGTGGCGATCGGGTTGGACGAAGCGAGCAGCGCGACGGGGATTCCGTTGAATCCCATCGATACAAGGGCTTTCAACAGTGAATACTGGCCCGTTCCGGCGAGGTAATATAAACCGCCGCCGAGACCGGACAGCGCGCCTGCGATCACCATGGAAAGAATGATACTGCGCTTTGAGTTGATCCCTGCGTACTCACTCGCATTGCGGTTGAATCCGCAGGCTTTCTGTTCGTAGCCGAAAATCGTTTTATTCAGGACAATGTACATCAATATTGCGAACAAGATCGCGATGAAAATACCGATGTTCATATAGTTGGAACCAAAGAGCCGGTCCAAACCAAGCTTTGGCAGAATCGCCGATGGATTGGCAACGTCCAGCGGCGCGGTGCGATCCATTTGCGCGAGTCCCCAGTCACGGGCAAGCATCTGGCTCAGATTTACGATGACGAGGTTGACGGAGAACATACCGATCCAGTTGAACATGATGGAAGTGATGACCTCGTGCACGTTAAACAGCGCCTTAAAGAGCCCCGGGAAGACACCCCAGATCGCGCCGCCGATCATTGCGAGCAGCAGGCAGACATACCAGGGAAGCTGCAGTTCGATCGCACCAATGAGCGCGAATGCGGCTCCCACTGTGTATTGCCCCGTCGCGCCGATGTTGAACAAACCGGTTTTGAACGCGAATCCGACGGAAAGGCCCGTCATGACCAGCGGAGCGGCCTGATATAAAACCTTCGCGAATTTATCGCTGGAGCGGAATCCGGCGGAGATCAGAGAGACGAATCCCTGACCGGCATAAGGAGCGTTGAAACACAACAGAAGAATAGCCCCGAATACCAGACCGAATCCGATGGAAACGACGCTGGCAAGCAATCGCTGGAATCCTTCGTTCTGCGCACTGAAATTACGAAAGAGATGTTTTAGCTTCATGCGCTGTATTCCTCGCTTTCGCTGGATTGACGTTTGGCGCCTGCCATATAAAGGCCGAGTTCCTGAACGGTGATGGATTTCGGGTCGAATTCACCGACGATCTCGCCTTCATACATCACGAGAATACGGTCGGAAACATTCATTACCTCTTCAAGCTCGAGACTGACGAGGAGCACGGCTTTCCCGTGATCGCGCGCGGAGATCAATTGATGGTGTATGTATTCGATCGCGCCGACATCCAGTCCGCGGGTCGGCTGAACGGCGACGAGCAGATCCGGATTTTTGTCGATCTCGCGTGCGACGATCGCCTTTTGCTGATTTCCGCCGGACATGCTGCGAGCGGGGGTGACCGCGCCCTGCCCGCTGCGGATGTCGTATTGCAGGATCAGCCGTTCGGCATATTCGCGCACCTTATCTTTCCGAATGAACCCGCGGTTTTGAAATTCGGGCTGCCAGTAGCGCTGCAGCACCAGATTCTCTTCGAGACTGTAATCCAATACCAGACCGTATTTCTGACGGTCTTCCGGAATATGGCTCATGCCGAGTATACTCCGATTGCGAATCGACATGTGAACCGTTTTTGCCTTGTGAAACTCGGAGGCGGCCTGCTTTTCACGCTTACCGCCGATACGAAGGATCGCTTTGTCCTTGAGCGTGACGGTTCCTGCGGATGGCTTTTCGAGTCCGGTCAGTGCGTATACAAATTCCGTTTGCCCGTTTCCTTCGATTCCGGCGAGGCATACGATTTCACCCGCGTGGACGCTGAAGGAAACATTTTTTACGGCGTTGTTCTTATGCGCCTTGCTGGGAACGGTCAGGTGCGCGATTTTCAGGACGGTGTCGCCGGGGGTAGCGTCGTCCTTCTCGACGATGAAGTCCACGTCGCGTCCGACCATCATACGGCTGAGTTTGACTTTATCCGTGTCCTTCACGTCGACGGTGCCGATGCATTTGCCCTTGCGAAGGACGGTGCAGCGGTCCGCGACGGCCATGATTTCATTTAATTTATGCGTGATGAAGAGGATCGACTTTCCTTCCGCGGCAAAAGAACGCATGATATGCATGAGCTCGTCGATCTCCTGGGGGGTGAGCACCGCGGTGGGTTCGTCGAAGATCAGGATATCGTTGTCGCGGTAAAGCATTTTCAATATTTCAACGCGCTGCTGCATACCGACCGAAATATCCTCGATCGGAGCGTCAGGGTCGATCTTCAAGCCATAGCGTTCGCTGAGCTCGACGACCCTTTTACGTGCTTCTTTCTTCTTCAAAAAACCCATTTTGCTCGGCTCGACGCCAAGTATGATGTTATCCAGCACCGTGAATATCTCAACGAGCTTGAAATGCTGATGCACCATGCCGATATTCAGGGCGTTCGCATCGTTGGGATCCTTGATATGAACCACTTCGCCGTTTTTTTTGATTACGCCGCTTTCCGGCTGATAAAGTCCGAAGAGCACGCTCATCAGGGTCGATTTTCCGGCGCCGTTTTCACCGAGCAGCGCGTGGATTTCTCCGCGTTTGAGGCGAAGCGTGATATCGTCGTTCGCGCGGACGCCGGGGAACTCTTTCGTGATGTTCAGCATTTCGATGACATAATCTCCCATTGGATCAAATCCCTTCCCGTCAGACTTAATCTATTATACCAAACTTCCTGAATTGATGAAAAGGGGCCAGGCATAAACCCGGCCCCTTAATAACGATGGGAATGTTAGCTCATGTAGTCGACCGCGATATCGACTTTCGGTGTGACCGTGGGATCGAAGCTTCCGTCGATGACGAGCGAGCCGTCAAGGATCTTGGCATAGAGAGCTTCATATTCCGCGACGGTAAAGGTGGTGAATCTCCAGGACGCGTCGGCTGTCGGAATGCCCACCGACTTGGTGGAGGCTCCGAGAACAACCTGCTGACCGGCGAGATCCGCGGGCCATGTACCGTTGTTGTCATAAAGCTTCTGCAGGTAACCGGCCGTGGTGTTCGGCAGTTCTTTGTAGGCGGAAGTCAGGAAACGTTCGGAGATGTGACCCTGGTCGGAGTCGACGCCGACAACCCAACCCTTGGGAGACGCTTCGTCAGCCGCCGCGACGACCGAGATGAAGATACCGCCGCCGCAGGCAAACACAGCTTCCGTGCCATCGGAATACCAGCCGTCCATTTTGACTTTGATTTCATCGCTCGGCGCGAAAGACTGGGCGTACCAGTACTTAATGGAGACGTCTGCGGTCTTGCCCATTTCAACAGCCGCCGCATTGGCGCCCTGCACGAAACCATAGCCATAACGGATGACGGCGGGAACCGCCATGCCGCCGCAGAAGCCGAGCTTCGTGAGGCCCTCTTTGACGACTGCATAACCTGCGCAGTAACCCGCGATCTCTTCCTGATACGAGCAGATCGTGGTGTTAGTTGCGGGGGTAATATCGGCCGTGGTAAGGTCGATGCCGAGGAACATGACTTTCGGATAGAGCGCCTGCGCCTGCGTGATAGACGGACCAAACATATAGCCGGGGCATACGATGACTTTCGCGCCCTTTTCTACGGCGGTCTTCATCGCTTCGACGCGGGCTTCGTCTGAATCTTCAGAAGGACGATAATAGTTGTAGGTTTTACCATTCGCTTCTGCATACATCTTGACGCCTTCCCAGGCGCCCTGGTTGAAGGACTGGTCGTCGATGTTGCCAACGTCGGTGACCAATGCAATTTCATAGGTTTCCTTTGGCGCGCATGCGGCGAACGACAGAATGATCGCCAGAGTCAGAAGAATCGCGAAGACTTTCTTCATGAGTTTTCCTCCCTCTTATTTTTGCGCTTGTATAAGCGCAGAATCTGAAGTCAGTATAACATAACCAACATAAGGAAACAACAGGGTCAATATTGTATATCATATTATTTCCATCAATTTTCATGCAGGGAAAAACCTGTTGACTTCAATGTGCGCCTCGCTTATAATGACTTTTAGCGTCATCCGAACGAAGGAAGAGTCGTCCAAGAGGGGAGGGAAGAAAATGGAAATTCGCGTAGGTGAAAACGAGTCCCTGGAAAGCGCTCTGAAACGATTCAAACGCAAATGCGCGCGCAGCGGCGTCTTGGCAGAGGTCCGTCGTCGCGAGCATTATGAAAAGCCCAGCGTGAAGCGCAAGAAGAAGGCGGAGGCCGCCAGAAAACGCAAGTATTGATCGCTGGATCAAAACCGAAAAAAGCGAACCGTATTGCGGTTCGTTTTTTATTTTCCATGCGGTGTATGGCGCAAGCTGCGGCCGGGCGCCTAGACGCGCGGGTTTTGTAAATTTGTATTTCATCATTGGCAATCATGCCATAGATATGGTATGATTATTCCATATAATGCACCAAATAAGGAGCATACCGCCATGAAATGCAGATATTGCGCCAGCATCGAGAGCAAGGTGATCGACTCGCGCCCGACGGAGGACGGAAGCGCCATCCGCCGCAGACGCGAATGCATCAACTGCGGGAAGCGGTTTACGACGTATGAAAAAATCGAAGAGATTCCTATCATGGTCGTAAAGCGGGACGGAAGAAGGGAACCGTTCGACTCCGAAAAGATCCGCATGGGCGTTCGCAAAGCATGCGAAAAGCGGCCTATCGCGGCGGATGTGCAGGATAAGCTGGTCGAGGACATCAGCAGAGAAGTGTTCAACACGCTCGCCTCCGAGGTAACCACGCGGGACATCGGGGAAATCGTGATGAAAAAACTCAAGGACGTGGATGAGGTTGCCTATGTGCGCTTTGCGTCCGTCTACCGCGAGTTTAAAGACACGCAGACATTCATGAAAGAACTCCAGCATCTGCTGGATGAGAAGAACTGATTCAAACCGTATTCAGCGCCGCGGTTCGGTTTATACGGAGCCTGACGGGCGGAACGGATCCGCGCAGCGGAAATGAGCGGCGGAAAGCCGCTTTTTTGCGGAGTTGCGGAGTTAAGGAACTAAATGGAAAACAATAACGCAGCGGATTTGAAGTTTCTTTCGCAATATGCCCGGATATTCCGCGGCGCGAGGTTTCGCTACGCGGGAGGCGCGGGGTTCTATTCCGCGCCTGCGCTGAACCGGCTGGACGGGTTCGACCATGGGTTTACCGCTCGCGGCGGCGGGGTCAGCGAGGGATATTTCTCTTCCCTGAACCTGAGTTTTTCCAGACCGGAAAACCGGGAAAACGTAATGGAAAACTATCGGATCTTCTGCCGCGCGGCAAAGATTCCGTTTGAAAGCATGGTCATGGACAATTATGAGCACGGAACAAACGTCATAAAAGTGGACGCGAAGGATGCGGGCAGGGGATACCTGATTGACGCGCTGCCGCCCTGCGACGGCATCGTAACGAACGATCCCGCCGTCACGCTGATTACGGGGCACGCGGACTGCATGGCGTTTTTCTGCGTCGATCCGGTGCGCCGCTGTATCGGCCTTGCACACGCGGGCTGGCGCGGCGCGCTCGGACGCGTCGGGGCGCGCGTCGCCGAAACGATGGCCGCCGGCTTTGGCACCGATCCAAAGGATCTGATCGTCAGTATCGGGCCGTCGATCTGCCCGGATTGTTTCGAGGTCGGGCAAAACGTAGCCGAAGAGTTCTCGCGGGAATATGCCGGGATCCCCTGCGTACTGGAACGCGCGGGCGCGCGGCCGCATGTAGATCTGTGGATGGTGGCCTGCAAACAATTCATGGACGCAGGCGTTCCGGCGGAACATATTTCACTGTTCGACGTATGCACCATGGAGACGCCGCGGCTGTATTCCCACCGGCGTGATCACGGAAATACGGGCGGCATGGCCGCTTACCTGCGGATACTCCCTGCGTAAAAACAGTTTCGCAGGCGGTCTTAAACGCGCGGGACGCACCGCCGGCTTTGATTGACAATATCCGCGCCCAAGAGTATAATTCACTCGTTTCAACGCTATTTTCGGGATACTTAACAACAATAAGGGAGACGGACGTTCATGAAACTCAACAAATCGATTGCGCTGGCGGCGGCTATCCTGCTGGCGATGTCCGCGCTGATTGGCTGCGGCGGGCAACCGGCTGTCGCGGCGCAGGTCGGCGATATGCAGGTCACCGTGACCCAGCTTGAAAATTCCTATTCAAGCAGCTCCGGCAGCGCGTCGTCCTATGGCTACGATACGTCGACAAACGACGGCGTCGTCCAGTTCCGCGATTATCTTCTGGATAATCTGATTGCGTCGACGATGAAGATTTACCAGGCAAAGAAAGCCGGCATCACCCTGACCGACGATGAAATTGCGGCGGCCAAGGAAACAGCGAAAAAGAATTATGACGACACCGTCCAGAATTTTGTCGATCAGGCCACGAAAGCGGGAGCCAGCAATATTCAGGCATATGCCAAGACGCTGCTGACCAAGGCGCTGGTACAAAACAAAACGACGGTCAAGAAGCTTCAGGCAAGCATGCTTGAGGATGCGGAAAACTCAACGCTTGTAAGCAAGCACCGCACGGCGCTTCTGGAGGGCGTTTCGCTGAGCGCGGACGAGCTGAAAGCAAAGTACGACGAAGAGCTCGCCAACCAGAAGACCTATTTCGATAAGACGCCTTCCGAATACTTCACCTATGAAACGTATTCCCAATACGGCTATACCGCGCCGCCCGTCTATGTCCCCGCAGGGTTCTTCCGTGTACGCCAGATCCTGGTGGCCGACGAACTGACCGCGCGCATGATCAAGAAGGAACTCGATTCAGGTGAAGACTTTGAAACGCTGCTGAAGCAGTATAATTCGGATCCCGGCATGGACAGCGCGGCAAACGCGGCGGGCTATCTCGTCGGCGACGGCGCGAGCTATGTTGAATCGTTTTTAACCGCGGCGCTCGCTCTGACGGAGGACGGACAGGTTTCCGATCCGGTGCAGTCCGACTACGGCTGGCATATCATCAAGCGCGTTTCCACGGAACCCGCGCATGAGATCCCTTATACGGATGTGCAGGCCGCGTTTGAAAGCTACGAGCAGGCGGCTTATCAGCAGAAGTATTATAACGATATCGTAGACGGCTGGGTTGCGGACGATACTCTGGTAACACGGTATCCCGACAACTATGCTTCCATCGGCATCTCCTGATAAGGAAGTGATTCCATGAGCAAAGGGCTGAGGGTTTTCAGCTTGATCGTTGCGATCATGATGGTACTTGGTACGATTGCGTCGATTCTATTCACAATATTTTAGCGATCGAAAAAAGCGGAGCCGCATATGCGGCTCCGCTTTTTTCTACGATGCAGAGAAAACGAGATACGCAAGAGAGACCGGGAAAATGCAGGATTTCCTGCGAATTTAAAATCCCCTGCACAGTAAAAAAATTCTGCAAATCCGAACAATTTACATCATATATATAAAAATTCAATAACTGAGATAAAAAATTGACATGCATAAAAGCATCGTTTTTAAAAGCGTTTTGCGATTTTTCTTGCACAGGTTTGAGTGAAAAGGTATAATTTAAAGTTGTTAGAACAGTGAAGGAGGAAGAGGTTTTGTCACAAAAATACGTTTATCTCTTTAAAGAAGGAAGCGCGCAGATGCGCAACTTGCTCGGCGGCAAGGGCGCGAATCTCGCCGAAATGACCGTGCTCGGTCTGCCGGTGCCGCACGGATTTACCGTGACCACGGAAGCCTGCACGCGGTATTATCAGGACAAAAAAGCGATTGCGCCGGAAATCGTCGAACAGATCGAAAAGGCGCTTGCCATTACGGAAAAAAGCGCCGGCAAGAAGTTCGGCGATCCCTCCAACCCGTTTCTCGTCTCCGTCCGCTCCGGCGCGCGTGCGTCCATGCCGGGTATGATGGACACCATATTAAACCTCGGCCTCAACGATTTGACCGTGGTCGGCCTGGCGAAACTGACGAATAACGAACGTTTCGCCTTTGACAGCTACCGCCGCTTCATCCAGATGTTTTCGGACGTCGTGATGGAAGTGGAAAAAGCGAAGTTCGACGAGATATTCGAAGAAATAAAGCACAAAAATAACTGCAAGCAGGATACCGAACTCAACGCGGAAAACCTGAAAGAGGTCGTCAAACGTTATAAAGCGCTTTACCTGAAAGAGAAAGGGACGGAATTCCCGCAGGACCCGCGCGAACAACTCATGGAGGCCATCAAGGCCGTCTTCCGCAGCTGGGACAATCCCCGCGCCATCATCTACAGAAGAAAAAACGATATTCCCTCCGACTGGGGCACCGCCGTCAACGTGCAGAGCATGGTATTCGGAAACATGGGCAACGACTGCGGTACCGGCGTCGCGTTTACGCGCAACCCCTCCACCGGCGAAAAGAAATTATACGGTGAATTTCTGATGAACGCGCAGGGTGAGGATGTCGTGGCCGGCATCCGTACGCCGTGCCCCATCGACGAGCTCAAGAGCACGCAGCCGGAGGTGTATCAACAGTTCGCCGAAACCGCGGAAAAACTCGAACAGCATTACCGCGACATGCAGGATATGGAATTCACCATCGAGCGCGGCAGGCTCTTCATGCTCCAGACCCGCAACGGCAAACGCACCGCCGCCGCAGCGCTCCAGATTGCCTGCGATCTCGTGAACGAAGGGATGATCACCAAAGAAGAAGCGCTCATGAAGATCGACCCGCGTTCGCTTGACGCGCTGCTCCACCCCACATTTGAACCCAAGGCGCTTAAGAAAGCCGTGCCGATCGCAAGCGGCCTGCCCGCCTCTCCCGGAGCGGCCTGCGGACGTGTCTATTTCACCGCCGCGGACGCGGCGGAAGCGGCGAATAAAGGCGAAAAAGTCATCCTTGTTCGCCTCGAAACCTCTCCGGAGGATATCGAGGGCATGTATGCCTCCGAAGGCATCCTCACCGCGCGCGGCGGCATGACCTCCCACGCGGCGGTCGTCGCCCGCGGCATGGGCACCTGCTGCGTAGCGGGCTGCTCCGAAGCGACCATCTCCGAAAAGAACAAGTCGCTCGTATTCGCATCCGGCAAAACATTCAAGGAGGGCGACTGGCTTTCCCTCGACGGATCGACCGGCAACGTCTACGGCGAAGCACTGCCGACCGTCGAGGCGCAGGTTTCCGGAAATTTCGCGACCATCATGCAGTGGGCGGACGAGTGCCGCACGCTCCATGTGCGCACGAACGCGGATACCCCGCACGACGCGGAGGTTGCGGTCAAGTTCGGCGCGGAAGGCATCGGCCTGTGCCGCACGGAGCATATGTTCTTCGACGAGAGCCGAATTCCGGCGATGCGCGAGATGATCGTGAGCAAGGACGTCGAATCCCGCAAACGCGCGCTGAATAAACTCCTTCCGATGCAGCGCGGCGATTTTAAGGGTATCTACAAAGCGATGGGCGGACGTCCGGTCACCATCCGCTTCCTGGACCCGCCGCTGCATGAATTCCTCCCGACCGAGGAGGCGGATATCCGCGCGCTTGCGAAGGAAATGAACCTGACGTTTGAAGCGCTGTGCCAGACCGTCGCGAGCCTGCATGAGTTTAATCCCATGCTGGGCCACCGCGGCTGCCGCCTTGCGGTCACGTATCCGGAGATCGCCGAAATGCAGACGCGCGCGGTGATCGAAGCCGCCATCGAAACCCGCAAGGAAGAGGGGATCGAGGTCGTTCCGGAAATCATGATTCCGCTCGTCGGCGAAGTGAAGGAACTGGAATACGTCAAGAACGTGGTCGACGAAACCGCGAAAAAGGTCATGGAAGAGCGCGGCATGGTGATCCCGTACCTTGTCGGCACCATGATCGAGGTTCCGCGCGCAGCACTGACCGCGGATAAGATTGCCGAGCAGGCGGAGTTCTTCAGCTTCGGCACGAACGATTTAAGCCAGATGACGTTCGGATTCAGCCGCGACGATTCGGGCAAGTTCCTCGACGATTATTATAAGAAGAAGATCTTCGAGTCCGACCCGTTCGCCCGCCTCGATCAGGAAGGCGTCGGCAAGCTCGTCAAGATGGCCGTCGATCTGGGCAAGAGCGTCCGCAAGGACATCAAGCTCGGCATCTGCGGTGAACACGGCGGAGATCCTTCGAGCATCGAGTTCTGCCACAAGGTCGGTCTGAACTACGTTTCCTGCTCGCCGTTCCGGGTTCCAATTGCCCGACTTGCCGCCGCGCAGGCGAAAATCGGCGAAAAGAAATAGAAGCATCAAAAGTCCACCTTGACAGGTGGACTTTTGTTTGGATCACGCGGTTCAGGCGAAGACCGGCGAGAAAAATATGAAGCTGGACAGCGGAAAAGCGCTCGTTACGAGCGCTTTTCATTCGAGAAAGGATGCAAGCTATTCCGTCTTCGTGTAGTCTTCGATATATTCATACACTTTTCGCAGACCCGCGTTGCCGTCGTGGCTGATACGGATGTTGTCCGTCAGCGTAAAGTGCATGGCGTCGCTCGTGGTTACGTAATAGTGACCCCACTGGAACCCCGCGCGGTAAAACGCCAGTTCGTAAAGCAGGTAGTTGATCACCGTTTCAGGGATGTTCTGATACACCCAGAGCAGCGAGTCGCCGGAATACGTGTAGTCGTAATACAAAACGTCGTTTTCGCTCTTGATGCCGTTATAGACCAGCTTGTTTTTCACTTCATCGTTGATCAGCGCGATGTTATCCTTCAGGTTGTCGTTCGCGCCCATCCCGCCGTTAACGTCGGTGGCGGTGCCGAACGCGTGATGGCTGATGTACTTTTCGCCGGAGGTGAAACGTGAGCAGTAGCTTCCATTATAAGTGTCGATCAAATCGCGCAGAAGAAGGATACCGGAATCTTCGTTCGTGCCGGATACGCGCACGTGAACGTTATTGAGGTAGTACGACGCGGCTTGATAGTAAGGCAGCGCGGCTTTATGGATGCGCCACGGCTCTTTTCCCGGGATGCACTCATAAGAGATGATATACTCGTTCTCCCAGTCGGGATCCGCGACGATATACCTTGCGTCCACCCATTGGTAACGGTATAGGAACGCGTCCCTGCTTTTAAAGAAGCTGATCGCGGTATGATAACTGTCGTTGCTGAAATCGGACGAACCGATCTTTTTCCACTGATCGGACAAAATATAAAACCGCGTCTGGAACAACACTTCCGGCATCGGCTGGCCTTCGCTGGTCGCGTAAAGCTTCATCGTATGGATCCCCGCGCCCAGAGCGGAGAATTGCGTGAGCGAATCGAGGGATACGCCTTCGCTGGTAAGCGTGTCGTCCAGCGGATAGGAATAGACGGACTTCGCGGGATCAAACGAAACGGTTTGCACGTACGGATAGAGCAGGTTTTCGCTGAACTCGCAGGTGATCTCCAGCGAAACGGAAAGCAGCGGGTAGTTGGACTGCACCGTGCCGCGCAGTTTATAACCCTGTCCGCGCGGCAGCCTGCTGTTCTCCTTCGGCATGGGGTTGTCGGAGCTCTCGTCAAACGTGAGCACGGAAGGTTCGCGCGGGGTAGGCGACGGGGTTGGTTCCACGGTCGGCGTCGGAGCGGGGGTCGCCGTTTCCGCCGCGGGCTGCGGCGCTGAAGAGAGCTTTGCGCGAAGCGGCAGTACGATGGCTAAAAACGCCACGCAGAGCGCGATGACAAACAGCAGCGCGAATACTGCCGCGGCACGCATCTGAAGCGGACGCTTCTGCTTTTCGGGGCGTTTCATCACGCAGTCTGTTCCTTTCGCTCGTTTTCCTTATTCTAGCACATTTTTCCGGTGCCTGACAAAACCGTTTGCGCCGGATCAACCTGCGCAGCCTTTTTGACACTCTTGCGCCTGAAGTGTTAGAATATGCTCGTTCGAATGACTATATAATATGAAACATACGAAATTCCAACCGAAACAGAGGGATGTTCATGTCGGTTCAAATGGCGGCGATTGTGCCGCACCCGCCCATCATCCTGCCGGAGATCGGGCAGGGGCAGGAACGCGAGATCCGCGCGACCAGCGAGGCGTACCGGGAGATTGCAAAAAGGCTGCGGCAGATGAAACCGGACACACTCGTCGTCGTTTCCTCGCACGCAACGAGTTACGCGGACTATTTCCATATCTCGCCCGGCGCGAAGGCGCGCGGCGATCTGGGCCGCTTCGGCGCGAAACAGGTGCAGGTAAGCGTGGTTTATGACGAAGAATTTGTGCGCGCGCTGGAACAGAACGCAAAACGCGCCGGCCTGCCCGCTGGCACGAAAGGAGAACGGGACAAGGCGCTCGATCACGGCACGCTGATCCCGCTGACATTCCTTGCTGAAAAGGATCTTCCCTGCGAAATTGTGAGGATCGGCATCTCCGGACTGGACGCTGCCGCGCATTATCGCTTCGGAAAATGCATTAAAAAGACGGCGGAAGAACTCAAACGGGACGTCGTACTCATCGCAAGCGGAGATCTATCGCATAAACTGCTGGAAAGCGGGCCGTACGGTTATTCCGCGAGCGGGCCGGAATTCGACCGGCAGGCGACCGCGGCGATGGCGAAAGGGGATTTTCTTTCGCTATTAACGTTGGACGCGACGCTCTGCGAAGAGGCGGCGGAGTGCGGCCTCGGCACATTTTGGATTCTAGCCGGGGCGTTCGACCGGATGCGCGTGAAAAGCGAACTGATCAGTTACGAAGGCCCGTTCGGCGTTGGGTACGCCGTCGCGGCGTTTACACCGGAGGGTGCGGACGAAAGCCGCGTGTTCGACGTACTGGTCCAGAAGGCGGAGCGCGAGCGGATTTCAGGCGTACGCGCGGAAGAGGATGAGTTCGTCCGCATTGCGCGGCTGACGGTGGAGGCTTTTGTACGCACGGGAGAAACGCCGCCGCTGCCGGACGGACTGCCTGCGGAACTGACGGGTCGCCGCGCGGGCGTATTCGTCTCCCTCAAACTTGCGGGAAAGCTCAGAGGCTGTATCGGCACCATCAACGCCGTAACAGGAAGCGTTGCGGAAGAAATCGTGAAAAACGCGGTTTCCGCCTGCAGCGAGGATCCGCGCTTCGATCCTGTTCAGCCGGACGAGCTCGACCGGCTGACTTACAGCGTGGATGTGCTGGGCCCGACGGAGCGCATCGATTCCGCCGACAAACTGGATGTCAAACGCTACGGCGTCATCGTGATCTCCGGCTACCGCAAAGGCCTGCTGCTGCCGAATCTCGAGGGCGTGGATACGGTGGAGGAGCAGATAAAAATCGCAAAGCGCAAGGCCGGCATTCCCGAATACGAACGCTGCCGGATGGAGCGCTTTGAGGTGGTGCGCCACACATGAAGGCGGTCTGTCCGATCTGCCCGCGCCGGTGCGCGCTGGAGGAAGGCCAGCTCGGCTTCTGCCGCGCACGGGTTAATCATGAAGGCACGGTCGTCTGTGAAAACTACGGACGGGTGACCAGCCTCGCGCTCGATCCGATCGAGAAAAAACCTCTGAAACGGTTCCATCCCGGTGCGATGATACTTTCCGCAGGCAGCTACGGCTGCAATATGGACTGCGCATTCTGCCAGAACTGTGAAATTTCCCGCGCGGACGCAAACGGTGCGAGCTGGGAGGAGATTTCACCCGAAACACTGGTTCTTACGGCGCAGGCGTATATCCCGAAAGGGAATTTCGGACTTGCGTTTACCTATAACGAGCCGCTGGTCGGTTACGAATTTGTGCTCGACACGGCGAAGCTCGCCAGGAAGGCGGAGTTATCGATCGTGCTTGTAACGAACGGTATAATCCTGCCGGAACCGTGGGAGAAGCTATTGCCGTACGTGAACGCGGCGAACATCGACCTGAAGGTGTTTTCGGCGGAGGGATACCGCCGTCTGGGAGGCGAATTCGACGCGGTGCGGGAGAGCATCTCCCGGGCGGCGGGGCGCATCCACCTCGAACTGACCACGCTGATCGTGCCCGGGCTGAACGACGACGCGGAAGGGATGCGCGCGGAGGCGGCGTGGATCGCCTCGCTTTCGCCGCAGATTCCGCTCCATCTGTCCCGCTTTTTTCCGCGGTACCGCATGAAAAACCAGCCTCCCACACCGCCGGAGACGATTTACCGCCTCGCGGATATTGCGCGGGAACACCTGCAATATGTATACACCGGAAATCTTTGATATAAACTTTTCAAGACAGGAAGAGTATTGACGGTATTTTCCTGCAATCTATATACACCGGAAATCTTTATATAAATGGAGAATCGCTATGATCAAAACGGCGGATCGGCAGCAGGTACGCGTACGCGAACGGCTGCGCGGCGGCGAAGGCGCGCTCGTATTTCACGATCTTCTGACACAGGAAGAATCGTTCGGCGCGGGGAAACTTTTCTCTCGGACGGTGATCCCGCCCGGCGCATCGATCGGGACGCATACGCACGAAGGCGAATTCGAGATGTACTACCTTCTCTCCGGCGATGCGGAAGTGCTCGACGGCGGGGAATGGTCCGCGATACGGCGGGGGGACGTGCACGTCTGCGCGAACGGGGAAGCGCACGCGATCCGAAATAACACGGCGACGGAAGCGGAAGTCCTCATGCTGATCCTTTTTGACCAAACCGCGCGTGCCTGACGCTGGAGGGATAAGTCCCGCTTGAAGCGCACCGGCCGGGATGGTATCATAAACGCATGGAACAACAAATCGCGCACAATCGAAAAGCCGACAGAAATACGCTGGTTTGCGTGTTCCTGCTGGCTTTGGTTTTTATTCTGCTGCTTTGGCGCGCGCCGTTTGGATACGACTGGACGGACGAAGAGTATTACAGCGTCGTGGGATACCGCATGCTGCAGGGCGACCGCCCGCTGGTCGATACCTGGGAGGTGCATCAGTTTTCCGGCATGCTCGCGGCTCCGGCGCTGGGCGCATACCGCCTTGCGAACGGCGGAAGCATGGACGGTTCCGTGCTGTTTCTTCGCTATTTCTATGTCTCGGTTCAATTTCTTTCTAGCTTGTTTGCGTACTTCACGCTGAAAAAGCGGAGCGGACATATCCCTGCGCTGATTGCCGCCGTCATGATGCTGGCTTATACGCACTATTCGATCAACAGCTACTTTTACGATTCGATGCCGTATTTATTCGTCATCCTCTCCGCGCTGATGCTGTTTCGCTGGCAGGATCTTCCGCCGGACGCAAAAGCGGGCAAAGCCGCGTTTGCCGCGCTGAGCGGTGTCTGCGCCGCGCTGGCCGTAATCGCGTTTCCCTATGCGCTGCTGGCGTTTCTTGTTTATTTTGTTTACTGGATTTACAGCGCAAGAAAAAATCGGGCGCAGAGCGGGGACCGCTTCGGAGCGCTGTGGTTCTTTGCCGGGGCGGCGCTGACCGCGGGCGCGCTGGCGGCATTTATCCTTTCGCGGACAACACTCGCGCAGGCGGCGGATGGCGTGAAGCATATGCTGTCCGATCCGGACCATCTGGTCGCCGATCTGCCGCATGTGCTGGCGCAGTACTTCAACTCGATCCGCGTCATCTATGCTCCGTACAGCTACGGCGCGGCGCTGCTTGTGGTGACCGGGCTCGTATACCGCATGAGCAAACAGCCTCGCGTCAGGCAGGCGCTTCGACTTGTTGGCGCGGCGCTTGCGCTTGTTATCATGGCCGGCGTCACAATCCATATGCTGACATACAAAATTGAAGCATTTTATCGCATCAATCTGTTCGCGGCAGGCTTTGCGCTGACCGCGCCGGGGTTATGGCTGCTTGCCGACCGGTCGCGGAACCGCGCGGTCGTCCTCTTCGCCGCCGGATGCGCGCTCTCGCTGGCGACGCAAATCGGCAGCAATACGCGCATCCTCGCGTCCTCCGGAATGCTGCTGCCCGCGTCGATGGCGGCGGCGCTGTATCTTCTGGACAACCGGCGTGCGCTATTTTCGATGGACGGAGGGCTGCTGCCGCGTCTGGAGCCACGGTCGGCAAAGCGGATTGAGCGGATGCTTGCGGCATGCGCGTTCGCTTTCGCCGCGGTTTTCGCGCTTTCGCTCTGTACGCTGCGACTGACGGCGGTCCACCGTGACGAACCGGTCGCGAACCTGACGGCAGCGATCGATTCCGGAGCTGCAAAAGGGATTCGCACCACGCCCGAAAGCGCGGCTCGGCACCACGCCATGGTAGAGGAGATTCGCACGAACGCGACTGAAAGCGGGGCGGTTCTATTTACCTATCTGTTTCCGGAAGGATACCTGCTGACCGATTTGAAAGCTGCGACGCCGTCGGCATTTAACATGGCGATGGATTCTCAGTGGCTCGCGGCCTATTACGAGTCACGTCCGGATCGTGTGCCGGCCGTAGTTTTCGCATTGGATCCGAACCTGCCGTATAACGACGCATCCATGTCGGGGGCGGATGCGTTTGCGAATGATTATGGGTTGCAGACAAAACGGCTGACATACATGACGGTCTACCGTATCCCCGGCACGGAGTAGTCAGGAAACGCGGGAAGAGCATTTCTCGATCCTCCTGCATTGTCACAGACCGACGGATGCAATATTGTGTATCATATGGAGTATAATCACTACTGAACGGGAAAGGGGAAATCTTATGAACCTTACAGACACCTTGCTGAATACGGTATTAGGCAGCGACGCTGTCGGTGCGCTGAGCAAAACCAGCGGCGCGAAAAAAACGCAGGTCGAGTCGGTTATCGGCGCTGCGCTGCCCTTGATGCTGGAGGGGATGCAGCAAAACGCAAGCACGAAAAAGGGCGAACAGGCCCTGACCAGAGCGCTCTCGGATCATGCGGCGAACGACGCTTCGGATGTGAAGTCGTTCCTTTCCGGCGTGGATGCGAAAGACAGCGCAAAGATTCTTCAGCATCTCTTCGGCGACAACACCAACAAGACTGTCTCCGCACTTTCGAAAAAGGCCGGGCTCGAAAAAGGACAGACCATGTCGATCCTGCTCCAGCTTGCCCCGCTTCTGCTGTCTCTTCTGGGACAGAACAACCAAAATAGTTCCGGCGGCGTCGGCAGTCTGCTCGGGAGCCTGCTTGGCGGCTCCGGTTCGGCAGGCGCGGGTTCCCTGATCGGAAGCCTGCTCGGCAGCGGAACCAGCGATGCGGCGGGTTCTCTGCTGGGATCCTTGCTCGGCGGTGGAAACGGCAATTCCAATTCGTCGCTCGGCGGCGCGCTGCTCGGTTCGCTTCTGGGCTCTAACAACAGTTCTTCGGGCGGCAGCAACAGCGGCGTCGGCTCGCTGCTGGGTTCCCTGCTCTCCGATTCAAGCGACGACGACAATAACGGCGGGGATCTGCTTGGCAGCCTGCTCGGAGGCGGCAGCAGCGGCAATTCCGGTTCGTCGCTCGGCGGAGAACTGCTGGGTTCGCTTCTTGGCGGCGGAAGCAGCAGCGCCGGTTCTTCGCTTGGCGGTGCGCTCTTAGGCAGTATCTTCGGCGATGATTCACAGAAAACAACCACGAAAAAATCATCTTCGAGCAAAAAGAGCGGATCTGCGGCGAAAAAAAGCACCGCAAAGAAGACGACGGCTAAAAAGACCACAACGAAGAAAAAAGGCTGATTTTGCCGAACAAAACCGGCGGCCGTTTCAACGGCCGCCGGTTTATTGTTGATTTGTGAGTTGTTACACGCGCAGCGGCGCGCCGTTGGTTTTCAGGCAGTCGATGATTGCGTCCATACCGCGCTTGATCTCTTCGTCGGTCAGCGTATGGTCTTCCGCGCGGAGGGAAAACGTAAACGCCAGACTTTTCTTGCCCGCGGGGATTCCGATACCCGCGTAGGTGTCGAACAGCTTCACATCGGAAACGATTACGCCGGTTGCCGCGGTCTCGATGACGCGTTTGAGAACGACGGACTCGATGTTCGCGTCCACCACGACCGCGAGATCACGCTCCGCGGAGGGGAAGCGTGGCAGCGGGATAAAGCGTTTGCCTGCGGTTCGATTGGCGGCGATTGCGGGAAAGCTCAGTTCGGCCACATAGACTCGCCCGTCCGCTTTCCATCCGTCCGCAACCTCAGGATGCAGCTCCCCGAATACGCCGAGAAGCTCGCCGGACTCGCTGAAGACACGCGCCGCGCGGCCGGGCTGCAGGTAGCTTTCTTCGCAGGTCTGATAGACGGCGTTACAAACACCGGAGACGCGCAAGAGTTCTTCGACCATGCCTTTCAGCAGATAGAAATCCACGCTTTCGCCGCCGAGGATGATGCCGATCTTCTTGCGTTCCTCCGGCAGTTCCGCGCCGGTGTCCACGTGCGTATTTCCAACCTCGAAAAAGCGCATATGCCCGCTTTTCCGGTTGCCGTTTCGAACGAGGGAATCCAGCATGCCCGGAATCAGCGTGGTGCGCATCAGGCTCTGGTCCTCGCCGAAGGGGTTCAAGATGCGAACGGCTTTCCTCAGTTCGCTGTCCTGCGCCAGGAGCAGCGCGTCGAAGACCGACGGACTCGTGAAGTTGTAGTTATACATCTCATACAGCCCCAGCGAAACCAGCGTATCCTTGATCCGGTCGTCCAGCAGAAACAGGTCGTTGACCTGCCCGCGGAAAGTATCCCCGCGCATCAGAGTCGGTTTGATGTTGTAATAGCCGTAGATGCGGGCGATCTCTTCCGCGAGATCCCAATCCGCCTCGATTCCGCTTTCGATGTCCGTCCGGAAGTGCGGGATCGTCACGTGGAGCCCGCCCGGAACGGGACGCGCGTGGATACAGATCGTTCCGAGCATGTCCGCCATCTGGCGCGCGGTCAAATCCAGCGCGAGCAGCGCGTTGATGTGCTCGACGCCGACCGTGATCTCGCGGTCTGCCGGCTTTTCTTTTTTCACGTCGATGATCTCACCGACGACCGTACCCGCCTTGAGTTCGGCGACGAGCTCGACGGCGCGCTCCAGCGCGAGTTCGGCGTTTACGGGTTCCACACCCTTGATAAAGCGACTCGCCGCGTCGGTCACGTGCTTGAGTTTCCGCGCGGTCGAGCGGATGTTACTGCCCTTGAATACGGCGGATTCAAAGAGCACCGCTCTGGTCGAATCCGTGATTTCGGAGTTGAGCCCGCCCATGACGCCGGCAATGCCGACGCCGCGTTTTTCGTCCGCGATGAGCAGCATATCCGGCGTAACCGGCCGTTCGCGCTTGTCCAGCGTGGTGACCACTTCGTTTTCGTGCGCGTTGCGAACAATAATATGGCTGCCCTCGATGCATGCAAGATCGAAGGCGTGCATCGGATGTCCGTATTCCACAAGTACGTAATTCGTGATATCCACGATATTGTTGATCGGCCTGAGACCGACCGCCTTGAGCCTGCGCTGCATCCAGGCGGGCGAAGGTTCGATCACGATGTCCTTGATCACGCGCGCGGTATAGCGCGGGCAGAGGTCATAATTTTCGATGGTCACGCGCGCGTAGGACGCGGCGTCTCCCGTACCCTTCACCGGCGTGATCTTCGGTTCACGGAAGGGTTGCCCCAGCGCGGCAGCGGCCTCGCGGCACATGCCGATGATACCGATGCAGTCCGGTCGGTTCGGCGTAATCTCGAATTCGAAGATGTCGTCGTCGAACCCAAGCGCGGTTTCGATCGGCTGACCGAGAGGGTGATCTTCCCGCAGGATCAGAATGCCGTGCACCTCGCTTCCGGGATAATCCGCGTCCGTCAGGCCCAGCTCCTCGCCGGAGCAGAGCATGCCATAGCTGACCACGCCGCGCATGTTCACGGCGCTCATTTCGCGTCCGCCGAGTTTCGCGCCGACGACGGCGACCGGCACGAGCGCGCCGGAAAAGACGTTGTCCGCGCCGGTGACGATCGTGCGCACGCCGATGCCGATATCCACCTCGCAGATGAACAGATGGTCGGAGTTTTCGTGTTTGGTAACGGAAAGCACGCGGCCGACGATGACGCCTTCGACGCCTGCGAGTTCTTTATCCACACCCGCGCATTCAAAGCCGCGCCACATCATCTTCTCGATGAATTCGGCGTTGGTCACGTTATAATCCAAATATTCGGACAGCCATTTCCTTGGCAGTTTCATTTGTGTTCCCTCCCTCAGAACTGGCGCAGAAAGCGTGCGTCGTTCTCGTATTCCAGCCGGATGTCGTTGATGCCGAACTTGAGGTTTGCCATGCGGTCCACGCCGAGACCGAACGCGAGACCCGTCCAAACTTTCGGATCATAACCGCAGTTGGCGATCTCGTGCGGATTGGTTACGCCGCAGCCGAGAATTTCGATCCAGCCGGTGCCTTTGCAGACGCGGCAGCCCTCGCCGCCGCAGATGGAGCAGGACACGTCCAGTTCGGCGGACGGTTCCGTAAACGGGAAGTAGCTGGGCCTTAAGCGCGTCTTAACGTCCCCGCCGAAGACGGCGTGCACGAACGCGTCGAGAATGCCTTTGAGATCCCCCAGAGTCAGCCCTTTATCGACGACGAAGCCTTCGATCTGATGGAAAACGGGGGAGTGGCTCGCGTCCACTTCATCCACACGAAACACGCGGCCCGGCATGAGCAGACGAAACGGAGGTGTGAGCGTGGTCAGCGCGCGGATCTCGCAAGGCGAGGTGTGCGTGCGCAGCACGACGTTGTCGTTGATGTAGAACGTATCCTGCATGTCCCGCGCCGGGTGGTCCTTCGGCAGGTTCAGGAGCGTGAAGTTATTGTCGTCCAACTCGATTTCCGGCCCGTCGAACAGGGAAAAACCCATGCCGACCAGCGCGTCGCGGATGAGCCGATAGGTTTGGGTCATCGGGTGCAGGCGGCCCGGCGGGGTCGGCAGCGTGCCGGGCGCGGTCACGTCCAGCGTTTCCTGCGCAAAGCGGCGCTGGCGCGCGATTTCGCTCAAAGCCGCGCGCTTTTCGGCGACGACCGCTTCCAGCGCGGCTTTGACCTTGTTTGCAAACGCGCCGACGCCGGCGCGTTCCTCGCTCGCGAGTTTTCCCATCGCGCGGAGGATATTCGTCAGCGTGCCGTTTCTGCCGAGCACGTCCACCAGAGCCTGCTCGAGTTCCTCGGTAGACTGGCAGCTCCTGAGCTTCGCTTCGGCTTCCTCGCGCAGGCGCGCGAGAGATTCCATCATTTCCATCTTCCACAATTCCTCCTGTTCTGTTGCGGCATAAACTTTAAATAAAAAACGCGCTCCGCCGTAAGGGACGAAGCGCGTCGTGGTACCACCCTCGTTTGCTCGGCCTGCGTAATACGCGGGCGAAGCCTCGATTCCGCTGTATCGGGCGGGCCCGTCGCCGACTACTGAACGATTCGCTGTTCACCGGCGAGGCTCCGGGGCGAACTTGTTGTTCCTGCTTATGCGCGCCGCTCTCAGCCGGTGACGGCGCTCTCTGATCTGCATTTGCGGAGGAACTTTTCCCCTTCACAGCCTGTTTGATTGCTTTTTGTTATTTTAGCACCGTAACGCTGGTCCCGTCAAGCAGCATCGTGACCGATCCGTCCCGATCCGTCCGGTAAACCTCGATGCCCCGATCCGAGAGGCGGTCTAAAAGCGCCGGATCCGGATGTCCGTAATCGTTGTTCTTGCCGCAGCTGATCACCGCGACGGCAGGCGAAACCGCGTCCAGAAACGGTTCGAACGTTCCGTCGCTGGAGCCGTGGTGCGCGATTTTGAGCACGTCCGCACGGAAGAAATGGTTCGGCTGCGCCTTAAGCGCGAGCTTTTCTCCGACCTGCGTTGTGTCACCCGCCAGCAGGACGGCAGTATTGCCATATTGAACCCGAATCATGTAACTCGTGTCGTTGAAGTCGTCATACACCGTGTCATACGGAGCGAGGATGCGCACCTCGACCGAATCATCCCAGGGAATCAGCGTGTCCTTTCCCGCAAGCGGACTGTGCAGTACCGCTTGACTTTCCAGCAGCGCGTCGAGCAGATCTGCATATGTTTCGCTGGCTGCGTCAAACGGCGGGTAGTAAAAGTCGCCGACCGGGTAGGTGTCTACAACCTGAATCAAACCTCCGATGTGATCCGCATGCAAATGCGAGGCGATCACGACGTCCAGCCCGACGACGCCGAGCGAGACGAGACAGCGGTCAATCGTTTCGAACGATCCGTCCGGCCCGCCGTCCACCAACATGGTTTTTCCGCTGGGGGAACGCAGGAAGATGCTGTCCCCCTGGCCGACGTCGAGGAACGTGACGAGCAGACCGTCGGCAGGGGCCGGGGACGCGGTTGGTTCGGAAAAGGCGGAGGCAACGGCGGACGGAGAAGCAGCGGCGCTCTCGGCTGCGGCCGAATCCTTTTCAATACTGCAGTGCAGCAGCGAAAAGAACACGGCGGCGATGACGAGCAGCAGCGCGAGCACGGTAACGAGTACGATTCTCTCCCTGCGCTTTTCGGCGCGATATTCCGCCGATTCAGTTTTTTCCCAGCTGAATTTTGAATCCATACCTGGCATTGTACCACAGCGTACAGGCGAAAGACAGCGGCAGAAAAACGGGGATTTTGACAACAACATCGAACAGCGTCTTCATAAAAATTAAAAGGATTTGTTTCGCAAATGTAAAAAACAACACATTAACACAATTCTGAGAATTTTCGCTTGACAATGTGTTTGTTCGGAGTTAATATTCAAGTGTACTATAACGGATAGTACACCAATCCTCGAAAGGAGGTATCGCGATGTTTCAAATCGACCGGTTTGGGCGCACGCCGATCTATGAACAAATCATCGAACAAACGCAGCGGTTGATTGCTTCCTGCATCCTGAAGGAAGGCGACCAACTGCCGTCTGTACGCGTATTATCGCAGGAGCTGTCGGTGAATCCCAATACTTTACAAAAAGCATATAGCGAACTTGAACGGCGCGGACTTTGTGTCAGCGCGCCCGGAAACGGAAGGTTTGTAACAGCCGACGCATTTCGTCTCGTCGGCGAAGGCCTGAAAGAGCGTTTGCGGGAGGTAAGGCTCATCGCGGAGGAGCTCTGCTCGGCGGGGATACCGGTCGGAGATGTCATCGACGCGGTCAACATCGCCTATGGAAAGGAAACGGAACAATGATAAAAGCGCGCAACCTGACGAAGCGTTTCGGAGAAGTGGAAGCGCTCGTCAATCTGAACTGCAATATCCCGCAGGGCTGTATCTACGGGCTCGTCGGCGCAAACGGCGCAGGCAAGAGCACGTTTCTCAGGCTCTGCAACGGCATTTACAAACCGGACGAAGGGCATGTATCCGTCAACGGCGGCGAGGTGTTCGACAGCCCCGCTGTCAAGGAACACTGCGTATTTGTCCCGGACGATTTGTACTTTTTGCCGCAAAGCAGCTTAAATCGCATGGCGCTGCTGTATGAATCCATGCATCCGCATTTTTCAAGGGAACGGTTTTCCGACCTTTGCGCATCGTTCAAACTCGACCGCACCAGACTTTTAAGCACGTTTTCCAAGGGGATGCGGCGGCAGGCGGCGACCGTCCTCGCGCTGTCCGCCATGACGGATTATATCTTCTTTGACGAAACGTTCGACGGCCTCGATCCCGTCATGCGGAACCTGCTGAAAAGCATGCTCTATGCGGACGTGCTGGAGCGCGGCTGCACGACGGTGGTTACGAGCCATAGCCTGCGCGAGCTCGAGGATACCTGCGACCAGCTTGCGCTTCTTTATCACGGCGGAATCGTATTTGAAAGCGATGTGCAGAATCTCAAGACGTCGCTGTTCAAGGTGCAGGTCGCATTCTCGGACGAATACGACCGCGCACGGTTCGAAGGATTGGACATCCTCTCTTTCGCCAAACAGGGCAGTGTGACAAACATGATCGTTCGCGGAGACAGCGCGAAAGCGAAGTCGGCAATCGCGGCGCAGCATCCGCTGCTGATGGAACTGCTTCCCCTTACGCTGGAAGAAGTTTTCTTATATGAAATGGAAGCGCTCGGTTATTCCTTTGAGGAACCGGGCATGAAAGGAGGCGAACGCGCATGAAGCCATATCTGGAATCCGTTCGCAGACTATCCCGCGTCGGGCTGATCTTCCTTGTACTGTGCGTGATTGCCAGCATGGCGATCTCCATGCAGTTCTGCATGAGGAGTTTCGTATCCAGCATTCCGAGCATGATGCAGATGTTTCTGCCGGTGATCGTCTATATGTTCATCGGCGGCGCGGCGCTCGCGCTGGACGGGTTTTCGTTTTTAAACAAGCGGTCGGACAGCGATTATTATCACAGCCTGCCGGTTTCGCGCAGGCGGCTGTTCTGGTCGATCACGCTTGCCGCGCTGACCTGGCTTGCTGCAACGGTGTTCGCGGGCGTCATCATCAGCGTAATCGTATTCACGTTTTCCCATACGCCGTTCGTCGCGTCTTACGCGCTGATCGCCGTGCCGTTCTGCATCACCGGCGGTATGCTGGTGTTCGCCGCGGTGAGCATCGGCATGAGCCTGACGGGAACATGGGTGTCCAATATCGCAATGGCGCTGCTCGTTCTCGGGCTTCCGCGCTTTCTCCAGTTTGTCGTTTCGCGCGGGATTTTAGCGAAATTTTCCATGATGAACTGGCTGGACCTGCCTTGGTATCTGACGCCGGTGACCAACGTCGCGACAGGACAGATCCTTTCCTTTACGCACAACTTGCTGCAGACGCGTCTGTATAACATGGCCAATATCGGTTATTCGCTGCTCGTTGCGGCGGCGGAGCTGGTACTCGCCTGCCTGTTGTTTATCCGCAGACCTTCGGAGCTTGCGGAGCACAGCGCAAAGAACGCAAAACTCCAGACGCTATACGCCTGCCTGACGGTGCTGCCGGTCGGCATTCTCTTCGCTTCCGGCGCGGTTTCCACGACTTTTGCGAATGTACTCATCGTTTCGGCCGCGGCGCTGGCTCTTTATGCGATCGAACAGATCGTCATGTTCCGCAATTCCGGCAAGGTTCTGCGCTCGCTGCCGTGGGTGCTGATTCCCGCGGTGTTTTCCGTGATGCTGTTCTTTGGAATCCGCGTCCCGGCAAACGCGTTTAAAAACGACGTTCCTCTGATTCAGGACGTCGCGTATGTGCAGTTCCCCGGTTCCGGCCGCGACAACGGCGTGATCTCGTACGACGAATACGTTGTTTCACAGGTGAAGTTTACCGATCAGGATGTGAAGGATTATGTGCTGTCGACGCTGCGGGCAAATGTCGCATCCGTGGACAGCAGGGGATTTGTTAATTATCAGACGGACAGCCATTTCACGACGCTGGAACCGGTTACGATCGTGCTCAACAACGGACGTAAGATCGGACGGATCGTCTGGTTCCCAAACAGCAATACCCTCAACGCGCTGCGCGATGAGAACGCGGAGTACAGCAGGGCGATCCGTTCGCTTCCGCCGGAGGACTCCATCTGCTATCAGCAGACCTACGACGTATATAATCCGAAGTATCAGAAGATCGAACCGATCGTCGAGGCATACTATGCCGACATTCAGTCGACCGGAATCGTTCCGGACTGGGCGTATAACCAGCATTCCGACACGGACGATTACTCCATGGAGGGAAAGCAGTCCTTTGGTTCGCTCTATCTTTCGGGTTATGTCGGAACCCAGCGCTATTCGGATTATTATGAAATCCGGCGTGAAACGCCAACTGCGGCCGCCGCGTGGATGACCTGGCAGAACAGTCACAGCACCGACGAATACTTTGACACACTCAAGCAGATCAGCGCGCGAACCGATGCGTTTCTTTCGCAGTTGGATTACCTTGACTGTTCGCTGAGCTTTTATAACGTTCCTCTGTCCAACGGAACGAGGCAATTCAATTCGTTCTATTACAGCCGTTCCGCGACGGATACGACGAAGCTCAACAGTTCTTTTGAACCTCTGGCGACAGAGCTGTTCGATATCATCTCGCGCAGCGAACCCACGACCGACCCGAACGCCTTCTGCGTTTATTTTACCTGGAGCGGGCGCGCGACGGATGAAAACGGCGCGTATGTCGGCCAGGATATCATTGACCGGCAAGCGGAGGCCGCTGCGAATGCCGTCGCAACCGGCTCCAGCGTACCGTTTTCCACCTGGGGAAACGTCGTGTATTATTCAAGCGACGGAAACCCGATGTTCTACTACGGCGACGGGACCATCCTGTCCTACAACCCCAGTTACCGCGCGTTCTCCGCTGCGGACGAAAGCCGCGTGATCGAACTGCTCAAACAGTGGCAGGCGCTGCAGAAGAAACTGCAGTTCAGCTATAACGAATCGGCTCCGAAAGAGATCACGATCCAGAATCCGGGCGTCATCTACGCAACGCCGACGCCGGTTCCTGCTCCGAATGATTGATCGACCGAAGGATGCGCTACGCCGCGGCAGAATCTGCCGCGGTGTTTTGCGAGGGAAAACGGCGTTATGGTATAACTCGTATCGCAGTTTATTGTGCGCTCCAACCGGCATAGGAGGGAAAGATGATCCAACAGAAACGCTGCGCCTGGGTTAACGAACAGAATCCGCTTTATTGCGCGTATCACGACGAAGAGTGGGGGACGCCGATCCGCGAGGACGGGCCGATGTACGAGCTGTTTCTGCTGGAACTCTTTCAGGCGGGGCTTTCATGGATCACGCTGCTGAAGAAACGCGAGGCGTTCCGCGCCGCGTTCGACGGCTTTGATGTGGAAAAAATCGCGGCATACGGCGAGGGCAAGATACAGGCGCTGCTGCAGGACGCGGGCATCATCCGGAGCCGGAACAAGATCGAGTCGGCGGTTTCCAACGCCGGAATCGTTCTCACATTGCGAAAAGAATTCGGCTCCTTCTGCAACTACCTCTGGAGCTTTTCCGGCGGAAAGGTCGTACTCAATCCGACGGGTATATACCGCGCGACAAGCCCGCTTTCCGACCGGATATCGGCGGATATGAAACGCCGCGGAATGCGTTTTGCGGGATCGGTGACGATCCACTCGTTTCTGCAGGCGGCGGGGATCGTCAACGAACACGAAACGGGTTGTTACAGGTATGCGCAGCTGACCGCGCAGGCGGGTACGGACGGCGTTTTGCGCGAGTAGCGCGGCGATTATTTATAGGAAAAAAATAAACCAGAAACGAGCGGAGACGCACCCGATGAAAGAACTGCTGGAAACGATTGCGGACGAACTGCGCGCGGGCGGCCGCACAATGCTTGCGACGATTATTGGCAAAACGGGCAGCGTGCCGCGCGGCATCGGTACGTCGATGACCGTTTCAGACGGCGGCATCCAGACCGGCACGGTCGGCGGCGGTGCGATGGAATACAGCGCGCGCCTGGACGCGATGGCGATGCTGAAAGAAAACGCCTGCGGAATCCGGGATTACAAAATTCACGCCGACGGCAAGGAAGTTCTTTCCGGAGGCATACGAATCCTGTTTCGTCCGTTTAGCGGAGAGGAAGGACAGCGCCTTGCACAGCGGCTGCTCAATGCGGTAGCAAACGCAGGAAACGAATATTGGGTGATTGAACTATCGGAAAGCCTTGGATCTGCCTCTGAATTGTTGGACGGGACGGAACTGTGCGTGCGATTCGGAATCGGCGCATCGCCGGAAAGGCCGATTGTTTCGGACGGCGACCCGGCCTTTCTCATCGTTCCGCTGAAGAAAGCGCCGCGCGTCGTCCTCTTCGGCGGCGGCCATGTAGCGCAAGTGACGGCGCGGCAGCTCGCGCTCCTGGATTTCCGAATCTGGGTAATCGAAGACCGTGCGGAGTTTGCGAAAGGAGAACTGTTTCCCGCGGCGGAACGGGTGATTCTGAGCGGTTATGAGAGCGTGGAAGATATGGTTCGCCTGACCGATGCGGATCATGCGATCGTCATGACGCGCGGGCACGAAACGGATTATCTGACGCTGCGCTGGGTGCTGCGGTCCGAGGCGGATTATATCGGATGCGTCGGCAGCAAACGCAAGATCGCGCTTACACGAGATAGACTATTGGAAGACGGGCTTATGCAGGAGCGGATCGACCGCCTGCACGCGCCGATCGGGCTGAACATCGGCGCGGAGACGCCAGCTGAAATCGCCGTCAGCATCGCGGCGGAACTGATCCAATACCGCGCAAAAAAACGTGAAAGAACAGAATAAAAACGCCCGGACAGCCGGGCGTTTTTTCACAGAATCCGCTTGGTGCTTATGTTAAAATTTTCGGCGCGCTGGTCAGGATGTCCGTATAAGATGCCAGAGCGAATCCCTGGCTGCGGAGCATGGAGATCGTCGCTTCTTTGCTCTTCGGCGTTTCGCCGCCCGCCGAGCAGAGAACGACGTGCAGCACCTTGTCTTTGGGAATGATTTCCAGCGCGGCGTTGAATGCGGGCGCCGGACTGCCCGCCCAGACGGGGGACATCAGCGTGACGGTGTCGTATCGTGACCAGTCGATATCAAGCGGGCGGATCTTGGAAGCGGCGCGGCTGATGGCCATCGGACAGCCAATCAGATAAACGGAGAAGAAGCCGCGTTTTTTGACTTCAACGAGTTCAAACAGATCCGCTCCGGTTTCCGCAGCTCGCTTTTCCGCTTCGGCGCGCGTTTTGCCGCTAAATGAATAATACAGTATGACGGGGATCATCGGAAAAACTCTCCTTTCATCCATGGGGCGAAACAAAGAAATACAAAAAATGGCTCAAAATACTATTTATAGCATGTTAGCATTATAGAAAGTGAGAAACGTGCTGTCAAGCGGGTTTCTTTTTATGCAATTGCCTTTTTTACGAGCGTTTTTGCGCGTCGCCGCCCTTGTTTTACCGCTGCTGTTCATGGTATATTGTATAGGCGTTCGGCGATTTTATGCAAACCGAAATCCTGTCGGGCGCTTTAAAAATCTTGCCGCTGGAGATTTCAATGCAACTATACGACCTGCACACGCATACGAACCTGTCCGACGCGCGCTACCCGATCGAAGACCTCGTGGAAGTAGAGCGCGCGCAGGGCCACATCCTCGGCGTATCCGATCACCTGTTCTGCTGCGGAATTTACACGATGAACGATATCAAAAACTATATCGATATTTTACATCAATATCCCGTATACCGCGGCGCGGAAGTCAATATGGAGCACCGCTTCAATCTGCCGGACAATCTGGACGACGAAATTGACTATATCATCGCAAGCGTGCATAACATGCCGGACGGACGCGGCGGATTCGTTCCCCTCAGCCAGTATTTTTCCAAGCGTTCCGGTTATACGGAGGAATACAGCAAGAATTACTCGCCGGATATGAACCGGTACTATCTTGCTTATATTATCCAGATGATGGAAAAGACATTTTCCACGCAGCGCGTTGAAATATTGGGCCATGCGACGGTGCTGCCGCCCTGCGACGATCTTTACGGAACGAAATTTCTGCTGCAATGGGAAGACGCGGTCATCAGCCTGTGCGTGAAATACGACGTTGCGCTCGAGATATCGGGGCTTTGGCGCGCGCCGAATATCGATATGCTTCGCCGCGCGAAGGAGGCCGGCATTCAGTTTTCCATGGGGAGCGACTGCCATAGCCGCCTGCAGATCGGGAACCTGCTCTATGTCGAACAGGTCTCCGAGGAATTAGGCCTGCGGCAGGAAGATTTCTTCGTGCCGAAACGGCAGATCACTTTCGAATAACGCAATGGAAATACATTGATCCGGCGTATGATACTAGCCTGAATGGCGGGAGGAACGGTATGCGAAACATCCGGATAGCAGTTTGGGGCTTCGGGGCGATGGGGAGCGGCATTACGAAGGTGCTGCTCGAAAAGACGGGCGTGGAGATCACGGGCGTATGCGACCTGCATCCGGACAGGGTCGGTAAAAGCATTTTTCACCTGCTCGGCGCGGAGCGCGGGGAGCGAAAGGATGTCATCGTCTCGGACAGCATCGACGCGGCGCTGCCGGAGAAGAGCGCGGACGTATGCATCGTCGCGACGGATTCGTTTACAAAAGACGTTTTTCCCAAGCTCGTCTCCGTGCTGTCCCGTGGCGTCAACGCGATCAGTACCGCGGAGGAAATGAGTTATCCCGCGGCGAAGGAGCCGGCGCTTGCCGAACAGATCGACCATGTCGCGAAGTCGCACGGCGTGACCGCGCTCGGCACAGGCATAAACCCGGGCCTTATGATGGATTTATTAGCCATCTGTCTCACGGGCTGCATGACGCGTGTGGATAAGGTCACCTGTAGACGCGTGAATTCGCTCTCGCCGTTCGGACCGCTGGTCATGCGGGAGCAGGGAGTGGGATTAACGCCTGAGGCGTTTGTCGAAGGCGTAAAAAAAGGCGAACTGGCGGGACACGTCGGCTTTGCGGAAAGCGTCGGGATGATCTCCTGCGCGCTGGGCTGGAAGACCGACCGCTTCGAACAGCAGATGAGCCCGATTTTAACCGACGTCGACCGAACGTCGCCTTACGGCTTTGCGGCTGCGGGCAACGTCGCGGGCGTCAGCATGACGGGGCAGGGGTATGTCGGAAACGAAGTGAAGATCGACATGATCCACCCGCAGCAGATCGAACCGGAACTAGGCGGCACGCATACGGGCGACTATATCACGCTGGAGGGCACGCCGCCCGTCAATATGGCGATCCGGCCGGAGGTAGACGGCGGAATCGGCACCATTGCGATGTGCGTGAACATGATACCGCATGTGATCAACGCACGGCCGGGGCTGAAGACGATGATCGATCTGCCTGTTCCGCACGCGGTCATGGGCGACATGCGGGATCGGATCGAAGAGGGTTTACTGGACTGATTCGAGGGAGTAATATGGCGAAAAAAGACGATTGGGTACGGATTCACAGCGTGATTTTAACGTCCGGTGAGCGTGCGGCAACCGTACCGGGGGATACCAAACAGGTTCCGCTGGAACTCTGGACAAAGGGATATTTACAAATGGATGCGCAGGTTGGCGACAAGGTCAACGTGGTCACGCGCACAGGCCGCGTCGTCACCGGCGAACTGGTCGAAGTCGATCCGCACTATTCGCACAGCTTCGGTGATTTTGTGCCGGAGCTGCAGCAGGCGGGCGACGATGCGTTTCGCTTTCTCTTCGGAGGTGACGCAAAATGACGAGGGACAACAGCTATTCCGCCGTCATGGCGCGCAAGGCGGAGATCATCCGCGCGGCGGTCGGCGTCGATTACAGCCAGTTCGAGAGCGGATCGATCGCATTTAATTACGAAAAGATGATGGCGTCCACGGGTTACACGCTGGAAGACGTGATTGAAATCCAGCGCGGCTACGCCATCGGCAAAACGCCGCTGATCGAACTGAAGAACATCGCCTCTCTCGTGCGGAAACTAAGCAAGTCGGGCTATGGCGCGCGCATCTTCGTTAAGGACGAGGCGGCGAACCCCAGCGGGAGCTTTAAGGTTCGGCGGGCGGCGACGAGCATCTACCAGGCGAAGCGTGCGGGTTATCCCGGCGCGCTGACCGCGACAAGCGGCAACTACGGCGCGGCGGTCGCAAGCTGCTGCGCTAAGAGCGGCCTTCCCTGCATCATCGTGCAGGAGTGTTACGATTCGCGCGGCGTGGGACAGCCGGAAATCATCGAAAAAGCGCGCAAGTGCGAATCCCTCGGCGCGGAGGTCGTGCAGCTGACGGTCGGGCCGGAGCTGTTTTACATGGTGCTGCGGATGCTGGAGGACTCAGGATATTTCAACGCGTCGCTTTATACGGCGTTCGGGGTCGCGGGCATCGAGACGCTTGGATACGAGCTGGCCGCGCAGTGCCGCGAACAGACCGGCAAGGATCCGGACGCGGTGGTCTGCACCAATGCAGGCGGCGGCAACCTGACGGGCACCGCGCGCGGGCTGATCAAAGCGAACTGCGGCGCGCAGATCGTCGCCGCGAGCGTCAATTTAAAAGGCCTGCACATGGCGAGCGACACGCAATTCAACCGGAAATCGTTTACCACCGGGCACACGGGATTCGGCATACCGTTTTCCACCTGGCCGGACCGCAGCGACGTACCCAGAAGCGCGGCGCGCCCGCTTCGGTATATGGACCGTTACGTCACGGTAAGCCAGGGAGAGGTGTTTTACACCACGGAACTATTGGCGCGGCTCGAAGGCATCGAGCGCGGCCCGGCGGGAAACACAAGCCTTGCCGCCGCGATTTCGCTCGCGCAGGAACTGCCGGAAGACGCGATCATCGTCGTGCAGGAAACCGAATACACCGGCGCGGGCAAGCACGCCGCAGCGCAGCTCAGCTTTGCGCGGCAGAATGGCATACAGGTTTCTCTCGGAAACCCGGCGGACGAAGTGCCGGGTGAGAGCATCGTGCTTCCCGCGCATCCTTCTCTGCTGCGCGCCGTGGATGTGGACATAGATCACATGCGGCGCTCGCTGATCACCCACGCCGCGTCGACAGTCGGCCGCGCGCCGACGGGACAGGACGTCGAGTTCCTCGCGGAGGAGACGAAATCGAGCGCGGCGTTTGTCAAAGATACGCTGAAGAACGGCTAAAATAACACTCGAATCATTCGGGAGGATATATGGTCAGACGCGAAGACGATTTTCAACAGCGAAGGGCGCACATAGCGTCGCTGAGCGACGAGGAACTCAAAGCGCGCTTCTGGGCGCTGACGGGGCAGCTTGTCGACCCGCTTCTCGCGCTGGCGAAGGAGAACACCACGCCCGCCATCGAGCGAAGCGTGCTCCTGCGCATGGGCTTTTCCTCGCTGGAGGCGAAGGCGATCGTGGACGGGTGCATGGAGAAGAGCCTGCTCGGCCACGGTGCGGGGAACGTGGTCTACCGATACGCAAAACACGCGGATCTGCCGGTCCGCGAAGCGGGGCTTGCGCTGATAAATCCTGCGAAGATGGACGAAGCCGCGAAGCTGTTCGGAGGTGCCAGATGAGCGAATATCGCCTGCCGCCGGACGAGAACATCGACGTCGGGAAGATTTTAGAGGATTTGGAACATTACCGTCCCCGCCGCAGAGGATGGACGTGGCGCGAACCCGCGCCGAACCTGACGATGGGGCCGTTTACGTATCACGATTGCAGCAAGCCGCTCAAGGAAGGCGTTCCTCTGCCGCCCGCGCATTATTTCGGGGATGTCGATCCCCAGCCGATGCCGGTCATCACAACCGAGATCGCGAGCGGACGCTTTGAGGACGACATCCGGCGCATGCGCATGGCGGCGCACCACGGCGCGGATCATATCATGGTCATCCGCACCTCGGGGCAAAGCCACTTCGACGGCCTGATCGAGGGGACGCCGCAGGGCAGCGGGGGCGTGCCGATCTCCAGAAAACAGGTTCGGGCGCAGAGAAAGGCGCTTGACCTGATCGAGGACGAAGTCGGCAGGCCGATCAACTACCACAGCTACGTCAGCGGCGTGGCCGGACCCGATATCGCCGTCATGTTCGCGGAAGAGGGCGTCAACGGCTGCCATCAAGACCCGCAGTATAACGTGATTTACCGCAACATCAACATGGTGCGCTCGTTTGTGGACGCGGCGGAGAGCAAGAAGCTCATCGCCTGGGCGGACATGGCACAGATCGACGGCGCGCACAACGCGAACGCCACCGCGCGGGACGCCTGGAAAGTCATGCCGGAACTCATAGTTCAACACGCGGTCAACGCGCTCTTCAGCCACAGGGTCGGGGTAAGCAAGGAGAACATCTGCCTCTCCACCGTGCCGCCGACGGCGACGCCCGGGCCCTGCGTCTATATGGACCTGCCGTACGCAGTCGCGCTGAGACGGCTCTTTACGGGTTACCGCATGCGCGCACAGATGAACACGAAATACATCGAATCCAGCACGCGCGAGGCGACCGTGACGCATGTTTTAAACATGATGGTCAGTAAACTCACCAGCGCGGATATCCAGTCCACGATCACGCCGGACGAAGGGCGGAACGTGCCCTGGCACATCTATAACATCGAAGCCTGCGACACCGCCAAGCAGACGCTGGTCGGCCTCGACGGGCTGATGGAAATGGTGGAGCTGAAAAAAGACGGTTATCTGGAAAAAAAAGCCAGGGAACTGACCGAACGCGCCGTACTGTTTCTGGAAGAAATGACGGAAAAGGGCGGTTATTTCGCCGCGGTCGAGAGCGGCATGTTCGTGGACAGCGGGCTGTTTCCCGAACGTAACGGGGACGGCATCGCCAGAAAGATCGACGGCGGCATCGGCGCGGGCACGGTCATCCGCCGCGAGCCGGACTACATGGCGCCCGTCACGGCGCATTACGGCAACAACAATGTGTCGCAATACGGCGGCGATCCCGCAAATCCCGCCCAGCTCATCGGCGGATGCACGCTGGAAAAGCCGGAAAAGATCGTATACATTGACGAGCTGGACGCGGACGACAACGTCTATCTGCGGATGGACGCGGTCAAAGACTTCGCCCAGCCGAATGCGCCAAAACTCAGACCGGAGATGGAGTGGCTCGCGGACGGAACGGTACTGCTCACGCTCTGCTTCCCCGCGGAGAAAAAGATCGCCGAAGCCGCAGCCATCGAGTGCGCGCGGCGTATGGGGCTCAAGGATATCGCTGTGATCTCGCGTGAGATCCTGCACCGCGCGGAGGGCACGCGCATCGAACTGAAGGGCAAGGTCGATTTCGACATCGACGTCGCTTCCCTTGTCATTCCGAGCGAGCCGGACTTGCTGGGCGAGGACGAGCTCCGCGCCGCCGTTGAGCGAAAACCCATGCGTGTGGTCTGCGGCACCATCGGCGAGGACGAGCATTCGGTGGGGCTAAGGGAGATCATCGATATCAAGCACGGCGGCATCGAGAAATACGGGATCGAAGTCCATTATCTCGGCACCTCCGTTCCGCCGGAAAAACTTGTCGGGGCCGCGATCGAACTCAACGCGGATGCGATGCTTGCCTCCATGATCATCTCCCACGACGACATCCATTATAAAAATATCGCGCGCATCGACCGAATCGCGCGGGAAATGGGCGTGCGCGAAAAGCTCATCTTCGTTGCGGGCGGCACGCAGGTGGAGAGCGACGCGGCGAAGGCCGCGGGCGCGGACGCGGGATTTGGAAGAGGCACGCACGGCAATCATGTCGCAACGTTTTTAGTTCAGGAACGCGACAGGCGAGAAGAGAATTAACCATGTTTGCGGACGTATTGATTGCGGAAATCGGTTCGACCACCACGGCCGTCAGCGCCTTCAGCCTCTCCGGCAAACCGAAGTTTCTGGGGCAGGGGCAGGCGGCGACGACGGTGCTGGAAGGCGACGTGCGCGCCGGGCTGACGAACGCAATCGACGAGCTGAAAAAAAGCCTCGGTGCGAACGAACTGACCTATGGCAATTTACTCGCATCCTCCTCCGCGGCGGGCGGTCTCAAGATGTGTGTGCACGGGCTTGTGTATGATATGACGGTCGCCGCCGCGCGGGCGGCGGCGCTCGGCGCGGGCGCAATCGTGCGCCAGACCACGGCGGGGAAACTGACCGAAGCCGATCTTGCCGAACAGCGCGAAATCAAACCGAATCTGATCCTGCTTGCCGGCGGGACGGACGGCGGGGAGCGCGAGACCGCGCTGTATAACGCTGAACGGCTCGCGGGCGAAGGCGCCGGCGCGCCGGTTCTTTACGCAGGCAACGCGCAGAATGGGAGCGCGATCCGCGCGATTTTCGAGAGGTCGAACGTTCCGGTTTACATCGCGGAAAACGTTTACCCGCGCCTCGACGCGCTGAACATCGAACCCGTGCGAAAAGTCATCCATGCCGCGTTTGAAAAGCACATCATTTCCGCCCCGGGCATGGAGCACATCCGCGATATGGTGACGGGATCGATCCTGCCGACGCCCGGCGCGGTGATGGAAGCGGCGATGCTGCTCTATGAGGAGATCGGCGACTTGATGGTTCTCGATATCGGGGGGGCCACGACGGACGTGCACTCCGTAACCTGCGGTTCCGAGGAGATCGCGCAGATGCTGACCGCGCCCGAGCCGTTCAACAAACGCACGGTCGAAGGCGATCTGGGGCTGTTCGTCAACGCGCATCATCTTGTGGATCAAATCGGAGAGGCAAAGCTTTCGCTCGAACTCGGGCTGGACGTCGCCGCCGTCATGCGGGATTACCGCCCGATTCCGGTTACGCGGGAGCAGTTCCGGCTGACGACGCGTCTCTGCCTGGAAGCGGGGCTGACCGCGATCTCCCGCCACGCGGGCAGGCTGCGGCACTATTACACCCCGCAAGGCCGCACCACAGCCGCGGAGGGAAAGGATCTTACGCTGGTGAAAACGATCGTCGGCACGGGCGGCGCGCTGACGAGACTGCCGGAGCGCGAACGGATTCTTCGCCAGCTCGCGGACTGCAACGCGGGCGGAACGATGCTCTACCCGAAACCGAACGCGATGCGCCTCGCGTTTGACGAACAGTATGTGATGGCGCAGATCGGCGTGCTGGCCAAGACGAATCCGGCTGCCGCGAAAACACTGCTCAAACAAACGCTGCGCTTCGCGTAAACGCTGAGTACCGAAAGGCATACCCGTATGGCAACCTACCCGCGCATTACGGCGGACCTCAATAAAATCAAACATAACGTAGACACGCTCTGCGCGCTCTGCGCCGAGTACGGCGTGACCATCGCCGCGGTGACGAAAGCCGTCTGCGCGGACGAGCGGATCGCGCGCGTGCTGGACGCCAGCGCGGCCGTTATGCTCGCCGATGCGCGGACGGAGAACCTCGCCAGACTGCATACCGATAAGCCGAAGCTGCTTTTGCGCGCGCCCGCGCCGGAAGAGGCGGAGGAGACGGTGCGCCTCGCGGACGTCAGCCTTGTATCCGAGATCGACACGATTCGTGCGCTCGGCAGGGCCGCCCGCAAAGCGGGAAAAACACACGCGATTATTCTGATGGTCGATCTGGGTGATCTGCGCGAAGGGCTGTTATTTTTAAACCGCGAATCGATCTATCTCGCGGCGGACGCGGCAAAGGAAGAGGATGGAATCGAACTCCTCGGAATCGGCACCAACCTGACCTGCTACGGTGCGATCATACCGGACGAAACGAACCTCGGAGAGCTTTGCGATATCGCAAACGAGCTGCGCGCGCATACCGGGCTGCGTATCCCGATCGTATCCGGCGGCAACAGCAGTTCGCTGGGGCTCTTAAAACGGGGCCTGGTGCCGGACTGCGTCAACCATCTGCGGCTCGGCGAGTCAATCCTGCTGGGCAACGACACCGCCGCCTGCCGCGTGATGAACGGGTTATACGGAGACGCGTTTACGCTCTCGACGCGGCTGATCGAAGTGCAGCGCAAACCCTCCGTGCCCATCGGCCAAAGCGGCGCGAACGCATTCGGCGAACGCCCGACGTTTGAAAGCCTCGGCGAGCAGGTGCGCGGCATCTGCAAGATCGGCCGGCAGGACACCGTCGCGGACGGATTAACGCCGCGAGATACGGACATCAAGATCATCGGCGCGAGCTCCGATCACCTGATCGTCGACCTCACGCACGCAAAACAATACCGCGTCGGAGATGTGCTGGAGTTCACGCCGGATTACGGCGCGCTGCTCAGGGCATACACCAGTCCGTATGTGTTCCGGGATTATATCGAATAGAACAAAAAAACGGCGCAGGCTGCAAGGAGTTCCAAAGGAACTCCTTGTTATTGGGTTCCGGTGCTGTTATAGCATCAAACGAAAAAAGCCCTAAACGAAAGGATTTTCTGGTGCCAGGAAGCAGTATTTACTATAAAAAAAAGAGGATATTTATATACAAAACTTCTATGGATTGATGCTTGGGAGTCCTTCTTTTATTGCCACAGGAGAATGAAAAAATTACGAGCATAATTACATACTCCAATGTGAAATGAGGAGTTAGCAAGGCAACGATAATTGGCAATCATGGCATCAAGTGAGCACACAGGAGGAGTAAGTTTTGCTGTTTAATTGTTGTCATATAGTTACGGTATCCATCAGATTGGCTGTTTTCAATCGAACAAACAAGCAGTGATCTTATAACCAATGTTTGTATGATCGAGGGACTGTTTTTTTCGAGAGTCATGCGAACGCAAACAAAGCTAAGGCCGTCACTTCGCTGAAACACGGCAGATATATTACGATATCTATTGAAAATATTGCAGTAAAGCAAACTAAGATTAATAGATCGTAATTGCTCAGGATTGCGGTTGCGTTATCAACCATAAATTAGTTCGAATTATGGCAGCTTGCTTAAATCGCGTATTAAATTCAACTGGATCAGATCTGTATTCACATAAATATTACCATAAAGAATAGGCCGACTATTTTCATCGTAATTGATGATCGTCAGAAGCGTAAGAGACTTGTTAGGAGCATCGTCTTTTTTCAAATAAAACGCAACCTGAGGGACATCGCAGCAACAAACGGAATAAATGCGTATGACATCCCATGTGATATGGATGTTGGCTTGATCTCTAAAAGAGGTATAGAGTGACCGAGCATGCATTTTTGTACCTTTCCAGCATTCGTCCGAAAGAATGCCGGATGAAATCCTATCAATACAATACATACATGGATGTTGATCCGCAAAATAAATACTATGAACTTCTTGAATCTCATCGTCGGCATTGCAAATTAGATATTTCGAGAATTCACCGGCAGGGACGTGCTTGATCGATATATTGTGGCTGCTTACTGTGAAGCCGTTCTTTTCAATGATGGTACGCATATCGATCCGAGGATAAAGAGTTGTTTCAAGCATGAACGCCCTTGTATTGACATACGTGCCAGAGCCCTGTTTTCGGATTAGCTTTCCCTCCGTCTCCAATTCGCTGAGAACAGTCCGGATCGTTCCCCGGCTAACCTGGAACTTAGTTGCTAATTGTTTTTCGGACAGCAACTTAGTTCCGCATGAAAAGTTCATGCAGGAGATATAAGACAGTATTTTATCGCGGATATCTTCCCGTAAATCAATTACACAATTCGTTTCGTTCATAAGCAAAGGTGCCTCCTTTCCGAGTAAATATACACAATTATGTTACCGTGGAATTGCATTGATGTAAATGCTTATTAGGATTGGTTGTACGACTTTTCATGGTTTCCGTTTCATTACTATAAAAAAGATGTACAACCATTTTCTATTGCATTGTTTTTACGCATTTTCAAAAATATAATCCTTGTATCAATGAATCAGCATTTATGTCCATAAATGCGCAGGGAGGTTGCTCTATGGATGGCAAAGTATCTTTTGTAGAACGAGTGTTCCATTTAACCGAACGGAAAACAAATGTAAGAACAGAATTGATAGCAGGTTTGACCACTTTCTTGTCTTGTGTCAGCATTTTAGTATTGAATCCAAGTATACTGTCCGCGGCAGGAATGGATACGAAAGCCGTATTCTGGGCAACTGCAATCGGCTGTTGCATTGCCTGCGTGTGGATGGGATTGTGGGGGAATTTTCCTTTCGCGCTCGGGCCGGCGATGGGCCTGAACACTTTCTTTGCATTCAGTATTGTTGTTGGAATGGGGGTTTCATGGAATAACGCTCTGGCTTGCGTTTTCACTTCGGGATGCATTTTTATGTTACTTTCAGTCATTCATGTGCAACAAAAAATAGTTGATGCCGTACCGGATAGCGTAAAAAAGGCAATTGGCGCGGGTGTCGGCATGTTTATCGCTTTTTGCGGATTTCAGGCTGCGGGTATCGTGCAGAGGAACGACAGTACGCTCGTGATGGTTGGAGACATGGGAAATCCGGGAACAATTCTTTCGCTTATTGGTCTGATCGTTACGGTCGTTTTGGTTATTAAAGGTATTAAAGGCGGTATACTGATTGGAATCATTAGTGTGACTGTACTGGGTATTTTCGTAACAAACCCAGCTACTGGCCAAGCATATACTCAACTGCCGACTCATGTCTTTTCGTTTGATAATCCAGCGACAGCCCTCGCACCAACTTTTGGTAAACTGTCATTCAAGGGGATGTTCAGTGGCGGAATAACCGAAGTACTGGGAATGCTTTTTTGCATCATCAGCTTTTTGTTTGTTGATTTATTTGACAGCCTGGGCGTTTTCTTAGGAGTTGCGCCAAAGGCTGACTTGATTGATAAGAATGGCAAGACACCTGGCGCAGGAAAAGCACTCTTTGTGTCGGCCGGTGCGGCAGCGGTGGGCGCGGTTTTAGGAACCAGCACAATCACTATTTATGGAGCTGAGAGTGCGACCGGCATCGCCGCCGGCGGACGTACTGGTTTGACTGCCTGTACGACAGGGCTTTTGTTTCTTTTAACGCTGTTTCTATCGCCTATGTTTCTGATCATACCTGGCATCGCTACCGCGCCTGCCATGATTATGGTCGGAATCTTTATGATCAGTCAGATTACAACATTGGACTTGAATGACGTGACCGTTGCGGCACCGGCGTTCATGGCGATTGCGACGATGCCCTTCACATACAATATTGCATACGGTGTATTATTCTCCATGCTGACCTACACGCTTTGCATGATTGCCACGAGGAGGAAAAAAGAATTAACTCCGACGATTGTTGTTTTGACTTTTGTTTTTCTCGGATATTTCATCCTCGACTGTATTTTTTAGGAGGTAGGACGAATGTTATCTGAACGACAGAAAAAACTGTTGGAAGAAATTCCTAAAGCTGAAAATCATATTCATATTGAAGGGTCAATTCCGTGGGATTTGGCGCTTGCGCTGGCTGAAAAAAACAATGTAAAATTGCCGCATAAAACGATCGATGAAATGCGAGCATGGACAACCGATATGCTGGCAAGCGGCGGTTTAAACGGATTTATGATATGCGATCGAACATATAACTCCGTGTGTCAGCATGAAGAAGACTATGAGGCCGTATTGCTGGCGCTGGCAAAAGAAGACGCGCGGGAGAATATCGTTTATCAGGAACTGCACCTCGACTATCCGCTGAACGAGGAACGCGGCATTCCGCTCGAAGTCGTAATGAACGGATACCGTTCAGCACAGAAAAAAGCAAAAGAACTGTACGGCGTTGAGATTGTTCTGATCGCCGGACTGGATCGCACGCTTCCGGAAGAGCAGTGCATACGGTTTGTTAAGGCGCTGGAACCCTACCTCGACATGGTATCCGGCCTGGGGATGGATTGTGAGGAGCGTAATCATCCGTGCGTAGAACATTCGGAAAGTTATCGGATTGCAAAAGACATGGGGCTGTTTTTAACAGCGCATGCCGGCGAAGAAGGCGGCGCGCAAAACATTTGGGACGCGCTGCTGAAATTAGGATGCAACCGGATTGACCACGGCTGCCGGGCTGCTGAAAGCCCGGAATTGATGCGGTATTTAATTGATCACGACATACTTCTGGCAATGTGCCCGTACGGAAACACGCTATCCTATGCGGCGGAAGATATGGAATCAAACCCATTTAAAACGTTGCTTCGCGGGGGGGTTCCTGTCTCTATTAGTTCCGACGATCCACCTTATACGATGTCTCTGACCGATGAGCTGAAGACTGATATGGAGGGCATGGAGTTGACGGAAGAAGAAATGCTTCATATAATCCGTAACGGTTTTGCATATTCAATTTCGGGACAACGGTTTTTACCAAGATTCGATGCATGGGTAGATACATTTTTAAAGAATAATCCAGTAAAATAGTCGTAAACAATCCTTTGAAATGCTTAATAAAATGACTGAGGTGTAGAAGGGTAAACGGAGGAACGAATGAAGAACAATTTGCATAACTATATAAAGGCTATGCCTAAAGTAGAATTGCATGTGCATTTAGAGGGAGCGTTTACACCAAACCTATCGATGAGATTAGCAGAACAGGCGCACGTTCCGCTTCGAAGGAGCAAAGAAGACCTGTTCGGCTTTACTACGTTGGCGGATTTTTTGGAGATGTTGGACTGGAATTGCAACTTGGTACGGTGCCGCAGCGACGCGAGGGACTTGGCTTATCACTTCTGTGAATATTTTCACAGTCAGGGGATCGCATATGCGGAAGTGATTACAAATCCAACACATTGGGCCAACTTGCCTCTAGCGGAGCAGATCGGCGGAATATTGGAAGGATTCGAACAGGCCGCGGCAGAGGACCTTTGCGATTGCCACCTTCTTGTGTCCCTTCTGCGCACCCAGTCTACAGAATCTGCCGAAAGAACGGTTGATTGGGTGATCGCCCATCCGCACAGTCGCCTTGTTGGGCTGTCTGTCGATGGCAACGAGGCTGCAGCCGAGTCAAATGAGCGTTTCGCACCATTGTTTTATAGGGCAAAAGAAGCTGGACTCCATCGAACTGCACATGCCGGTGAATCGTCAGGACCACAGGGCGTTAAAGAGGCGTTGGATATTCTCGGCGCTGAACGGATCGATCATGGAGTGCGAGCAATCGATGATCCAAAGCTGCTAGACAGGCTGAAGAGGGAACATATTCCTCTAAACATTTGCTTTTCATCGAATCTGCTTGGCGGTCTTTATACGGAAGAGAATCATCCGCTGAAAGCTCTTTATAAACACGGTATTCCGGTAACGATTAATACGGATGATCCCCAAATTCTGAATTGTCATTTGAACGACGAGATCGTATATGTTGCAACTTTGTATGACTGGACCGTAGATGATCTGAGAAGATTGCAGCATAATGCAGTTGATGCAGCTTTTTGCAACAGGGAGGAAAAAGTAAAATTACATAATATGATCGATGCCTACAGCTAATGCATGTGAAATTTATGTCTGAAATAAGCTAATGCAATTTGTACCACTTGTTTTCGACTCATAACACGGAGAGAGCAAAATACGGAATTACGTATGTAGAAAGCTAGAGAAAAATTAGGATGCAAACGAATAGCAGACGCTTTTTTACGTGGATATAGGCAAACCCAAAGCAATAAAATAAACATCAAAAAAATGATGCTTATTTTTATAGTATAGGCTATAATTGGCAATTCCCCAATAACGGGCTAATGGAAATTCGCTGAACAAAGTAATGTTGAAATTAAATATTTAAGCAATAAAAACTATTTCTGTATCGTGGTACTTGTTCATCCGCGCTTATATTCGCATTGATAATTTGGGATCGTTCGCACTAGCGGAAATACCATGGTTAGCGCATTTTGCATGCTGGTATAAAACGGCGCTTATTCATAATGTGATAGGCAATCACGCCAACTGATCGAGCAGGAGCATCATCTTATCCAGAATTTAAGCCGCGACCAATTTTTCAATTTGGAGTTTTCTTCTACTCGTTATCGTAGGTGCTTTATACTGCTAGGAAGCATTCCGTTATATTTGCTATTCCAGCAGCAGAACGCATGCTCCATAATACTGAGCTGAAGGTACACTTCCGATATCGGCGTAACAGATTTTATCTGCTTTAACATAAAGACAATTTGCTTATCCGTGGATTTGTTCTTCAACGTTTTGTCTACCTCCTTCCATTCGGTTTATCATTTGCTTTTTTAAGCAGAATACTTTTTAGAGACCAGATCAAGTGCTTTTATAGGTTCTGATTTTTAAAAAAAATTAGCGCAAATGAGCATATTTGAGAAAAAAGAGAAACGAAACAGCACCATCGAATACGACGGTGCTGATTTTGGTCTGGGTGAGAGGATTTGAACCTCCGGCCTCTTGAACCCCATTCAAGCACGCTACCAAACTGCGCTACACCCAGACGGCGTTGATTATGATAGCATTTGACCGGAAAAATGTCAACATACAAGCAATGGCGGCGGCCGTTAAATTTCATCTCAATAACAAGGGCGAAAAAGTAAAATATATAATCAAATATAAAAAACATGTCAAGAATTCATCAAGTATTTATGATACACTTTATTCGGTGAAAATTGGGCGAGCCGGGGGTGCAACAAATAGATGACGATCACTTTCACAGATTTCATTTCGCGTCTCATATCAAGTCCGGCGCTGATGGTCACCGTTTTGCTGACTCTCGGCGTTATTATGGTAAACGGATGGACGGACGCGCCAAACGCAATTGCGACCTGTATTTCTACGCGTTCCATTGCCCCGCGGCCCGCGATCATCATGGCGGCGATCTTTAATTTTCTTGGTGTTTTCGTCATGACTCTCCTGAACGCGACAGTTGCGCAGACAATTTATAATATGGTCGATTTCGGCTCGAATGCCGGCGACGCGACAATCGCGCTCTGCGCGGGTATGTTTGCCATTGTTCTTTGGGCGACCATCGCCTGGTATTTTGGCATTCCGACGAGCGAAAGCCACGCGCTGATCGCGGGTATCTCAGGCGCGGCGGTAGCGATTCAAAACGGATTTGCCGGCATCAATGGCGCGGCATGGATCAAGGTGATCTATGGCCTCGCTCTCTCGTCCGCACTGGGCTTTGCGATGGGTTACGGAACATCAAAACTGGTGAGGCTGCTGACAAAACGAATGGAGCGCCGGCGGGCGAACCAGTTTTTCAAATATGGACAGGTCGCGGGCGGCGCGGCGATGGCGTTTATGCACGGCGCGCAGGACGGACAGAAATTCATCGGCGTGTTTCTGCTCGGCACTTTCCTTGCCGGAGGACAGACGGATGTGACCACTTTTACAATCCCGATCTGGCTCATGATTCTTTGCTCGCTGGTCATGTCTCTCGGCACTTCGATCGGAGGCCTGCGAATCATCAAAGCAGTTGGCATGGACATGGTTAAACTCGAAAAGTATCAGGGATTTTCCGCGGATATCGCGGCGGCCGGATGCCTTTTGCTTTCTTCACTGACGGGGATACCGGTCAGTACGACACATACGAAAACCACAGCCATCATGGGCGTCGGCGCGAGCAAACGCCTGAGCAGCGTGAATTGGGGGATCGTCGAGGAGATGGTTTACGCCTGGGTTCTGACGTTCCCCTGCTGCGGGCTGGTCGGGTTTTTAATGGTTAAGCTGTTTCTCGCGGTGTTCTGATCAATCCGAAGCGAAGGCTGGTAAAGATAATTTCTGGAAGGAGTTTTTAAATGAAAAAGAAGAAGACCAACGAATATTTCGAGGGGTTTGTCGTCAACATGGAATACGCCTGTAAGGCGGCAGAATATCTCGAAGAAGTATTGAAGCATTTTGATCCGGAATTGCTGGATGACCAATTACTCGAAATGCATAAAATTGAGCATGATGCGGATTTAAGCAAGCATTCGCTCATGCAGAAACTTGCGAAGGAGTTTATTACGCCCATCGAACGGGAAGATATCATTCTCCTGTTGCAGCAGATCGACAACGTGATCGATTTGGTCGAAGACGTAGTCATTAAAATGTACATGTATAACGCCTCCAACATACGCGAGGAGGCTTTGGAGTTTGCCTGCATCATCAAACAGTGCTGCTATGAATCGCGCGACGCGCTGAAGGAACTGCCGGGCTTTCAGAAGTCGCACGGAAAACTGGCGGACGCGATCGTTAAAGTCAACGATTATGAAGAACAGGGCGACCGGCTCTATTGCGCGGCCATGCGCCGGCTCTATCGCGAAAACGCGGAACCGCTGGAACGCATCACATGGACGAAACTGTTTGACTGGATGGAAGCCTGCTGCGACGCGTGCGAAGACGTTATGGAGAGCGTAGAACTCGTCGTCCTTAAGAACAGCTGATCATCAATGGCAGAATCACAGCCCGGCAGTGAAACCGCTGCCGGGCTGTTTGTTTTTTGGAGTTATGCGTTTTACAAAAGAAAACGGACTGTTTTTTCAAGCGCCATCGCGCGGGACGCCTTCACAAGGACCGTGTCCCTGTCCCCGATGTAGTCCGGAAGCGCCGCGATCAGACGTTCCTGATTCGTAAAGTAGCAGGCGCTGCCATCCGAGGAATTGAGCGCGCCGAAAAAAGTCCGTTCGCTCTCGGGGCCGACGCAGAGGATGAGTTCGATACCGAGCGAGGCGGCCAGGCGGCCGATTTCCTCGTGCATCCGTGCAGAATCGGTTCCGAGCTCTTTCATGTCTCCCAGGATCGCAATCCGCCTGCCGGGACACCGCGCGAGTACCCGCAAAGCGGCCTCGACGGAGGTGGGATTGGCGTTATACGTATCGTCGATCAGCGTAAAGCGCGGCAGCCGATGGACGTTCATACGTCCGGGCATCGGCTGATACGCGGCGATGCCCTGCGCGATCACGCCCAGCTGCATGCCCATCAGCAGTCCTGCGCAAACCGCTGCGAGCGCATTATAGACGGAGTGCACACCGAGCGCGGGCACGCAAATTCGGTAGTTCTCTTTTCCGGCGACGGCGGTAAACGACATGCCGTCCAAAATCAGGTCTTCGATCTCTGCTGCGCGGACGGCGCAGCGATCGCCCAGCCCGTACAGCATCGCGCCGGGGATGGCCTGCAGAAACGCATCGTCCCCGTTGGCGATCACACGCCCGCCGGGACGCATGTGCGCGAGCATCTCTGTTTTACCGCGGAAGATGCCCTCGCGCGATCCGAAGTTTTCGATGTGCGCGTCGCCGATGTTGGTGAAAATACAGATATCGGGCTGAACGAACGAGGCGATTCGCCCGATCTCTCCGAAATGGTTGGTACCCAATTCGACGACGGCGACTTCGTGCTTTTCTTCCAGCGTAAATATCGTCAAAGCCGCGCCGGTTTCATTGTTCAGGTTTCCCTGCGTTTTCATCACGCGAAAACCTGCGCCGAGCGCGGCGGCGACCATGTCTTTGGTGCTGGTTTTTCCGGCGCTGCCGGTCAGCCCGATCACCGGAATGCGGAATTTTTCGCGATAACGGCGCGCGATGTCGTGCAGCGCGCGGAGCGTGTCCGACACGAGAATATACGGCTCTTTCTCGAGTTTGCGGTCGGAGACGACGAGTGCGGCGCCGTTCCCCCGCGCGACGGGGATGAAATTATGCCCGTCGTGAACCTCCCCGATGATCGCGACGAACAACGACCCGGCCGTCGCGTTTCTGCTGTCGATGACAATATCCGTCACGGATTCGTTCAGCAGTGTCCGTTCGCCGAAAAACTGGCCGCCGCAGGCGGAAACGATTTCCGAAAACAGATATTGTTTCATGGCTCGTACCGTTTCAGAGAGAGGTTGACGATGGTTTCGCAGAGCGAGGGATAGTCAAGACCATAATGCTCAGCTTCCTGCGGCAGCAGGCTCGTCGGCGTCATGCCGGGCAGCGTATTGGCCTCCAGGCAAAACGCCTCGCCATCCTTAGTCAGCAGAAAATCGACGCGCGCGTAGACGCCGAGCTTCAGCGCCTGGTACGCTTTTTTCGCAAGTTCCTGTACCTTTTGCGTCAGCTCCGGCGAGATGCGGGCGGGTACGATCTCGTCCGTCCAGCCCTTTTGATATTTATGCTGATAATCGTAAAAGCCGTGTTTGGGTACGATTTCGATCAGCGGAAGCGCGAGGATTTCGTCTCCGCCGCCGAGTACGCCCGCCGAAAGTTCGAGGCCGGAGACATATTCTTCTACGATCAGCTCGTCTTCGTTTGCAAAGCCGTCTTCGATCGCGCGGGAAAGTTCCGCGCGATCGCGCACGATGACTACGCCGATGCTGGAACCGCCGCTGTTGGGCTTGACTACGCAGGGGATTGGGAAGTGTTCCGTATCGAACGGGATTCCCTTTCGGGCGACCGCCCAGTGCGCGGTTGGGATTCCTTCGCTGCGAAAGAGCGATTTGCTGACGCTTTTATCCATCGCCAGCGCGCAGCCGACGGACGGGCTTCCGGTGTACCGGATGCCGCAGAGGTCGAAGAAAGATTGCAAACTGCCGTTTTCCCCGACGCCGCCGTGCAGCGCAAGGAAAACGAGATCCGCCGCGCGGCAGAGCTCCAATATGCCGCTGCCGATCTGCCCGGAAAATCCGCACGTTCTCGCGGCCTTCACGGACGCAAGATCCGGCGCGATCTCCGGTACGGAAAACGGCGGCAGGAATCCTTCAATCTCGAATATCTGCCCGATTGGATCGGGCAGCGATTCCATGCCGAAGAAAAGGTCGATAAGAATAGCGCGATGCCCTTTTTTGCGCAGCGCGTTGGTTACCATGGTTCCTGTGGAGAGCGAGACGTCGCGTTCCGGCGAGAGGCCGCCAGCGAGGACTACGATGTTCATACTGTTTCCTTTCCGACGTTGAAATCGGGTCGCAAAACGGGTGCGCCGCAAATGCGGGCGAAGCCGTTCCTATTTTTATACCATGATTCCGCGATGAATTCAATAGAGGCGAAGACCGGATATATCGCATCGAATTGGGGAAAAGGCTGTGCAGTTGAAATTCACTGTAGTATACTGTGTTCATGAACAAACGTTATTTAAATCTTACGCTTCTGGCAGGTTTGCTTTCGGTTATGATGCTGCTGAGCGCCTGCTTCGGTACAAGTTCCGTCATTCACTCTTCGGTAAGCTGGCCTGCGGAAACGGTTTCACTTCAGGAACCGGCCGCGCCGGATACGGATCATCAAAGCGTCACCCTTTCGGACATGTCTTATCAGCGTCCGGATATCGACGCCATGCGCGCCGTGATGGACGATCTCAAGAGCGGAATTGCGAAAGGAAAGCCCGCCGAAGACATGATCGCCGCGTATGAGTCGCTCCAGAAACAATATGATCACGCGGACTCGATGCTTTCGCTTGTCTATCTTTTCTATGCGCTCGACGTGACGGATACTTATTACCGGGACGAATACGCTGATCTACAGTCCGCGCTTTCCGAGCTGGACGGGGATATGCAGAGCGTGTCGGCTTCGCTGTTCGAATCGTCCAACGAAGCGGAGCAGCTCGCGGTCGAGTCGTTCGGCGAAGGGTATGTCGACGCGATCATCGGCAACGAAGGATACGATTCCTCCGTGCAGAGCCTGCTGGACCGCGAAGAGCAGCTCACGCTGGAATACGACAATCTCGCCGCGACGTTTTCGATCCTCGACAACGGAACACGTTGGACCTACGCGGATATCCTGAACGACCTTTCACTAAGTTACGACGAATATTACCGGCTCTACGATGCCTACTGCGCCGAGCTGAACCGGCAGGCAGGCAATATCTTCCTGGAACAGCTCCCGATCCGCGCGGAGATCGCATCCCGGCTTGGGTACGAGAATTACTCGGATTACTGCTACGATAACTATGGCCGGGACTACACTCCCGCGGACGCGAAGACACTTCACGCGGCGGTGAAGCGTTACATTGTTCCTCTCTTTAGCAAGGCTGCCGATACTTACGATACCTCCGATCTCGATTCGGCGGACTTTTCTCAGGACACTTTTTTCAGCGCGCTTACCTCCGCGGCAAACGCGTTTTCTCCTCTGCTGTCCGCCCCGGTTTCGTATATGATGCAGAACAAGCTGTATGATTTTACGGACAGCGCTGTCAAGATGGACTCCAGTTTTACAACGTATATCTCGGATTACCGCGCGCCGTTCATCTTCACGAAATGGATCGGATCGGCGGAGAATATCGCGACGGTGCTGCACGAACTCGGTCATTTTGCCAGCTATTATCATAACGCTTCGGTCGGCTATTCCGCCAACGACAGCCTCGACCTCGCTGAGGTGGACGCGCAGGCGCTGGCGCTGCTGTTCTTTGACGATTACGACAGTTTCTACGGGAAATATGCGGATGACGCGCGGACTTCCGTATTGTTCGACGCGATGTATTCGCTGTTGTCCGGCTGTATGGAGGACGAGTTCCAGCAGGAGATTTACAATCATCCGGATATGAACCTCGACGAGATCAACGAGCTGTATCTGAAGCTGGCGCAGGAGTACGGATTGGAGCAGGTCTACGGTTACAGAGGGACGGAATGGGTGCTAATTTCGCATACGTTTCAGACACCGTTTTACTACGTCAGTTACGCCGCGAGTATGGTTCCCGCGCTGGAACTATTCGACATAGCGCGAAGCGATCCTGTCGCTGCGAAGACGATATACTTTAATATCCTCATGCGCGAACAGTATGCAAACCTCGGGGACGTACTGTCGAAGAGCGGACTCGATCCTGTATTCTCGGATCAAACGATCGCTCACATCGCTCAGATACTGAAGCAGTATATCTGAGGGCGCGCAAAGAGCGCAGGGAGATCTGCGTTCCTCCTATTCCTGTACGCACACATATAAATGTGAACTTTTGTACAAAAATTCAGATTACGGGTACATGAAAAGACAGTATTCTCCGGCAAAAAAACGCGAGATATTTGGGTAAAACGGTCAAATCTCGGTAACGTTTCCGCTCAGCCCGCCGTTTTTGAGATAAAACAATAGATTTCGGTGGTTTTTAAACAAAATGACGGCGGCGCCTCTGCTTTTCATCCGAAAAAAAGTGTGTTATACTATGACGCGATGCGGAAAAGTGAGGTTTTATCGAGTGAGAATTGAAAACATCATGGAGAGCATAGAGCTTGCGCTCAAGCAGAATCATCAGGTGTCGCTACTGGACGCAACCACCGCACAGCTGCATGATGCGTTATCCGGCGTCGTAATGGACGCGATCGCAGAGACCTGGTATGAGAGCAGGCACGCGCACGAACGGACCCGCGAAGCCTATTATTTCAGCGCGGAATTTCTGGTCGGCAGAACCGTATATAACAATTTATTCGTGCTTGGCATATTAAACGAAGTCAGGCGGGAGTTTGAATCTCGCGGGCTCGATATCGCGATGTTCGAAGAGATCGAAGACGCGGCGCTCGGCAACGGAGGACTCGGCCGTCTCGCTGCGTGCTTCCTCGATTCCGCGGCGACGCTGAACCTGCCGCTGGACGGTTATGGCATCCGTTATAAATACGGCCTGTTCAAGCAGTCGTTCAGCGACGGGTTTCAGGTGGAATCTGCGGACGACTGGCAGCGCTTCGGCGATCCCTGGAGCCGAAGGCGCGAAACGCACGAGCATATCATAAAGTTCGCGGATATGACCGTCCGGGCGGTGGCATACGATATGCCGATCATCGGATATGAGACGGAAAATGTCGGCACGCTTCGCCTTTGGCAGAGCGAGGCCGTTTCGGACTTCGATTTCAAACTTTTCAACGATCAGGAATACGCGCTCGCGGTGCTGGAGAAGAACGCCGTGGAGGATATCACGCGCGTACTGTATCCCAACGATTCGACCGAAGCGGGGAAAAAGCTGCGCTTGAAGCAGCAGTATTTCCTTTCCAGCGCCAGCCTGCAGGATATTATCCTGCGCTTTAAGCGGGAAAACCGCCCGATCGACAGCTTTGCCGAACACGTAGCGATTCAGCTCAACGACACGCACCCGACCGTGAGCATTCCGGAGCTGATCCGCCTGCTCATGAAGGAGGGAATCGCATTTAACCGCGCGTTTGATATCGCGCAGAAGACGTTCTCCTATACGAACCATACGGTCATGGCGGAGGCGCTGGAGAAGTGGGACGTTAACCTGTTTAAATCCGTCCTGCCGGAAATCTTCGACATCATCTACCAGATCAACGCCAAGCTCTGCGGGGAACTGATGTCCAGAAAGCTCGACTGTTCCAGAATGTCCATCATCCAGGGCAAGACCATCCATATGGCGAACCTTGCCGTCTATGGTTCGGAGCATGTCAACGGCGTTGCCGCTCTGCATACCGAAATTTTGAAAAACGACTTGCTGAAGGAATGGTACTCGGCCTATCCGGAACGGTTCCAGAACAAGACGAACGGAATTACACAGCGGCGCTGGCTCGGACTTTGCAATCCCGAACTGTGCGAGTATCTCGACGCGCGGATCGGCAAAGGGTATTTATCCGACCTCGAGCAGATCCATGCGCTGAAAGAACACCTGACGAACGCGGATATCGAGCAGTTCAACGAGGTGAAGCGGATCAAGAAGGTGCAGCTCGCGAAAATCATACGGCAGCGCGAGGGTGTTGAATTGCCGCCGGATTTCATATTCGACGTGCAGGTCAAACGCATGCATGAGTATAAACGACAGCTTTTAAACGCGTTTGGCATTCTCGACACCTATTTCGGCATCAAGGACGGGAGAATCAAAGATTTCGCGCCGACGGCGTATATCTTCGGCGCAAAAGCCGCGCCGGGGTATATCCGCGCCAAGGCGATCATCAAGTACATCAACGAGCTGGCCAGGATGATCAACGCCGACCCGGACATGACGGACAAGATGCGCGTGGTGTTCGTGCAGAACTATAACTGTTCCTACGCGGAGCATATCCTGCCGGCTGCCGACGTATCCGAACAGATTTCGCCCGCGGGCACCGAAGCCAGCGGTACGGGCAACATGAAGCTTATGCTCAACGGCGCGGTGACGCTTGGCACCTATGACGGCGCAAATGTCGAAATCGTCGAGCAGGCGGGGCAGGAGAACAACTATATCTTCGGCGCGAGCGTAAAGGAGCTCAACGATCTGAGGCCGCACTACAACCCGAAATCGATCTACGATTACGAACCGCGCGTGCGCAGGGTAGTCGATTCCCTGATCGACGGCACGCTCAGCGACGACAACAGCGGGGCGTTTGCGGATCTCCATCGATCGCTGCTTTTCGGCTCCGACTGGCAGAAACCGGACACATATTTTGTCCTGCAGGAACTGCTCGCATACTGTCAGCGGCGCATGGATGTCAACTGCGACTATCGCGACCGGATTGCGTTCGGTAAAAAGTGCATGATGAACATTGCATCCAGCGCGAAGTTCAGCTCCGACCGGACAATCCGCGAGTATGCGCAGGATATCTGGCACATTGAGCCGCTGCCGCCGCTGGAGAGCACGAAACTGTTTTAAGTTATATGGAAAAGAAGCGGGGGACCGCTTCTTTTTTTACGCAGTTATGTATTCCATTCAATCGGAGAACGGATCGCTCGCCGCAACGCCGAGCAGCGCGCATTCTTGCGTGCTCAGCCCGCGCACGCAGCCGTCGATGACCGCCGCGCTGATGGCGTCGCTCCCGCCGGGCGTTTCGGGGATCGCGGCTCTATCCGCCGGAATCACGCCGCAGCCGTCCGCATCCGCCCAATAGAGTCCTTCTTCGCCAAGGGCGACGAACACGCGCTTTACGCCCTGCTCCAGAAACCAGTCCGAGGCGCGGTAGACGCCGCGCACCGTGTCGCAGGATTTTCCGGAGAGGAAACCCGCTTCAAAGCGGTTGGGCAGGATGGCAAAGCATTTTCCGACGCTGCCGCGGATCCGTTTTGCTTTCGCGCAGCTGACCGGGTCGTAAAACAAAGGAGCAGTCACATAGGAACAGAGAAAATCCAACGCCTCCGGCGAGAGATTGCCGTCGACGGCGCACATGCGGCTGCCGTTGATTTCGGGCAGCAGCGGAGCAAGATAGTCCGGCGTCAGGTGGTCAAGCACGCCCATATCGCTGATGCCGACCAGCATGTCCCCGTCCTCGTCGAATACGCCGATATAGATTCCCGTGTGTTCGGAGCCAATATAGGTGTGCCGTAGCGAAACGTTCGCCTGCCGGCAGCTTTCGCGCACCATGCCCGCATGGAAACCGGAACCGATCGCGGTGATCAGTTCGGCTCGGTACCCCAGCGCAGAGAGCCGCTTTGCGATATTGTGGCCTGCGCCGCCGACGCGGATTCGCACGCTGCCGAGGTTGCTGTCCCGCTCGCGGCAGATGCTGTCCGGTTTTCCGGTGATGTCGATGGCTGCGCCGCCGACGATGGAAATGGTTTCCATGAAATCTCCTTCGTCAGAAAAACAGAAATAAAGAACAATGGGTCTGAACGCAATCGATCGTGTCCAGACCCATAGCACCGAATTGAATCCGTATTCAGTCCTTGATCAGCCGGACCGAACCGATAAACGGCAGATCCTTATCGTCGTGGTTGGCGACGTTGATGATGCCGATGAGCGAAAGAACAAAGCTCGCGAGACCCACCAGCGCGCTGAGGATGCTGTCCAGCACAGGAACCCAGGAGAAGATGCCGACCGCGACCCAGGCGATGACTTCCAGCAGCATGAGATTCATGCCGCGTACGGCGTGCGCGTGGACAAATTTCGTTTGATCCTTGACCAGATACGGGATCAACGCGAGCAGGCCGAGATAGGACAGGATCCCCATCAGGACTTCGTTGGAACTGGCGGAACTGCCCGTACGATCGCCGCCGTTGACCGGAGCGCCGCAGCTGGGGCAGTATTTCTCATTTTCGCCGACTTCCTTGCCGCATTTTGCACAGTATGCCATATTCATATCCTCCATTTAATCGAATCATGATTAACGCGCGAGCTTTCCGCGCGAGAGAAACAGGATCGTTTAACTGATGATACCGTTGAGCAGGAGCGCGGAACCGCCGACTGCGACGGCCGCGATCAGGATTACGATATAGAGCGCCAGCACGAGGCCGATGATCAGCAGGTACGCGCGGGCGAGATTCCTGCGGTTCTGGTTAAACGAACCGCCGGATGCCCAAACGATCGCGATGATGAAGCCCGCGAGTGGCAGACACAGAAGCAGAAGAGAGCCGACGAAACCCCAGCTGCTGAGCACCGCGTAAGGGGAGTTCGAAGGCGGTTCGACGTCGCCCGAACGAACGCTTTCGGAGGTCGGCACAGGCACAGTAACCGGACGCTCGGTCTGCTTGAGCGGAGTACCGCAGTTGGCGCATACGGTGTCCAGCGGATAGATCGGTTTTCCGCAGTTTTCACAAAATGCCATGCTCAGCCCTCCAGTTTGCCTTGCCGGCGGATCAAAGCCGCCTATGAAATCAGTATACGGCAAAACAGGCCGTGTTCGCAACAAAGAATCGTCTCCGCCCATAAAATGAGCGGGAGAAGTTTCGTTACCAGATGAACGGAATCAGACGGTATTTCACCTGCTCCGCATATTCGGGATAACCGGAAAGGCCGTCGATCAGCATCCGATCCTCCAGCGCGGTGCGGACGATGATAATCAGCGCGATGACGCCTGCGCAAATCGCGGTAAACATCGTTTCAAACATCATGGAGACGGCGGCGCACCAGATCAGAACCGCGGCGTAGGTCGGATGACGAATTACGCCGTACGGACCGCAGCGGCAAACCGGCTGGCAGATATCCCTCGGAACGCGGGACGCAGACTCCAGAAACGGATTGACGCGAACCGCCCAAAGGGAAAGCAGGAACGAGGCGACAAACAGCGCGATACCTGCGCCGAACACCAGCCCGACCGTCTTTGGGGCAACCGCAGACTCCAGCCCGGCGATATAATAGATCACCAGATAGGCAAACGTCCAATATAACGCTATCAGAATTTTATCCCCTGACGGCGTATTGGCCATGCTGGCTTCGCGGGCGGAGAGCGTACCGGAGCTGATTCCGCGCACCATCGCCAGCGACACGGCGGCGAACACCAGATACATCGCAAAGTACGTGATCGGGCGTACGCCATACACCCAGCGCGAACCGGCGAAATATAGCAGGATTCCAAAGATACGCTGAACCAGCACGCGAACGGCATAGAAATTCGACTGTTTTTTCATAACCGAACCCTCCTGTCTGATCAATAATGCGTTAAATTTGAGCGCGGAATTTCTTTTTCGATTTGTTGTCGAGAATATTTCCGGAAAGCGCGGAGAGGATATATTCGTCAACCGCCGATTCTTTCACGACAGTACGAATTGCAAGGAGCGCTTCGAGAATATCGGATAAAACGAGCTTTCGCATATTTTCCTGAATCCGCATCGGATTTACGCGAATCAGCGCGGCCGAAATTTCACCGGCGAGCGCGTGCTGCGCGAGAGCGATATCAGCGAGTGACTGCACGCATTGGCGAACGGTGATGGGCTTTTCATCGTTCAGCAGCGCAAGATACTGCGCAAGGCAGCCGCGCGCTTTACCCTGTGTGTCCCAGCGCGCGTTCGCGGCGAGCAGCATGGCTCCGATGCTCCGCTGATACGAGTTCACATCATGCAGCTTCACGGCCAGCGTGTCCCAATACGGGTACACGTCATGAGCAAATGCGGAGCGCGCGCGCAGCAGCAGAAACGCGGAATAACGAGTGCTGTTTTCTTTGGAGCACAGAAGATCGATCAAGGCGGAAATATCTTCTTGCGTCAGTTCCTCCGCATAGGCGCAGGACGTTTCCTGCGTTACAAGAGACAAAATATCTTTGTTTAGCATAATGGATTCTCCTGCGTTTGTACGCGCTTCATCGGTGTAAAGCGAATGCCATCGGTCACCTGTTCGCCGCTGAGCGGATGGAAACCAAGTTTTTGATAGATCCCCACGGCGTACGGGGAGGAGTTGACGGTCATCTCGCATTCCGTACAGGCCGCCTGCGCGGCATGAAACAGCGCGCGGCCGACGCCCTTGCCCTGATGCCGCGCATCCACGAAGAAAAGCGAAATGTGGCTCGTACCGCGCAGCGCAATCACACCGACAAGCTCGTCCTTCAGAAACGCGCCGAAAAAAGTTAACGCGGAGACCTGTTCCGGATTCGCAAGAAACGCGAAGAAGGTATCGATTCCCTGCTGCGTATAATCCGGCGCCTCGAACTGTGCGAACACGCGGCTCACGAGCGCGAGCGCCTGCGGGCGTTCGTCTGGATTTAACACGCGTATTTCCATCACGTTTTTTCTTCCGTTAAAAAATCTAACAGGGCGATCATATCGTTACGAAACATTTCCGCTGCCGAAAGAAGCGTGCCGGCCAGTGTCTCCGG
>JAEWUO010000027.1 GCA_023459335.1 Bacillota bacterium | reverse complement strand
GACAGAGGAATTCAATACGCTTGTAAACAAACCGTCAATTTGTTGAAATCTTTGAAAGCCGAACAGAGTATGAGTCGTAAAGGCAATTGCTGGGATAACGCGGTTGCTGAAAGCTTTTTCAAAACCTTCAAATCTGAATTGATTTATGGAACAAAACTCAAAACCAGAGAACAGATGCGCCTGGATGTTTTTGAATATATTGAATCCTGGTATAATCATAAAAGAAGGTTCTCAGCACTGAACAACTTAACCATTGATGAATTTTGGGAACAGTATAATGCTAAAAAAGAATCTATTAATAATGCAGCTTAACTTTTTGTCTCAAATTAGTTTGCAATTCCAGATGCCTATGAAAACAAAAACATTTATCTGCCCCAATTGTGGCCACAAACAGAAATTCTATCATATAATAACTGAAGCGAACTTTTCATCATGGGAATGTCCAAATTGCGGAAGTAGAATAAAATATGATCCTTCTATCAGTATTCCCACTTCTGTAGCCATTGTTCTTGGACTTATTTTGATTCTTCAAGGGTTTGATCCGCCTTTATGGATCGGTTGTTTGATTGCTGGTGTTTATATAGCTCTGGCATCAATTCTTTTTTATAAAACAGTTAAAATTAAACTCTTACGTAATCAAAAAAATTAAATATAACCTTGTTTTTTTTATCTTTTATTCTGGGTTTCTCACACTGAGTATATTCTTATTCGATAGACCTGCCTGGCGTGATGTGATTTCTGCCGCCATAGTTTCACTTCTTATGGTCTTAGTGTTTTACTTATTTGATCGTTATAGAAAAAGAAAACCGAAAGAAAAGGCTGAGTAACGCATTCGAATATGATGAAAATCATACTCTTCTGCGAAATTCCATTTTTTCTTGAGACTTTTCAGTTTATGCCATAAGCTACAAACTGGCATAGATAAGAAAACGCCCGAGGTTCATTGTAGAAAATTTCTACTTCTGACCACGATTACCTTTTTCTCTCTCCAACCTCTTTATTGCAGTATTGCTGCTCCATATTGAGACTCCGGAGATAACAAGTGTAAATATCAGGGCTTCCCACCAGATATGATGGAATAACCAGAAGTACGATATCAGGAAAACACCAATGACAATAATCACATTTACCACAATTATTCTTGTTTTCATATCATTCTTGTATACAGAATTTTACACAAATATATTTTTTTTTATCTTTATTGCGAATAAACTGTCAATTATGGATGTACAAAAAAGCATAAGGCATCTTGTCGTATTCTTCTGGTTTTATTCGTTTAGTATTACAAGCCGTATAGTCTATCAGGGTACAATTGGTTGGAGAGATATCATTTCTACTGCCGGTTTTTCGCTCTTGATGGTCATTGTGTTCTGGTACTTTCTGGAAAAACGTAAAAGTGTCCCAAAAAAGCTTTAACCCCTTGCAATCCTGCAGCACCTCTTCCATGATCAGGTGATAGTGCCCTTAAGAGACAATAAAACTTAGCCCCCCTGCAAGAACCCAGAAAACCCAAAACTTGCCTTTTATGATTAAGTCTACAATTTTTTCAGGATTAAAGAGACCAATCCTGACAATTGTTTTTTGCACTGGCCTGGTCACAAGCTGCAACAACAACCAATACCGTGAAAAAGCGCAATTGCTGGACAGCCTGTTCACCACCATGCATGAACACGGGCAATTCAATGGCAACGTATTGATAGCCCAAAACGGAAAGATCATCTACAAAAACTGCCTGGGTCTTGCCGACAGGGAAAAACAAATACCGCTCAATGAAAACACCCTCTTCAATACCGGGTCGGTAAGTAAGATCTTCACAGCAATAGCCATCCAGCAAATGGAAGAGAAGAATCTGCTCAAACTCGAGGACCCTGTAGAAAAATATTTGCCCGGATTCCCCTATCCCGAAATTACCATTCACCACCTTCTGATACATGCAGGCGGTCTGCCCGAAGACAGTCGGCTTCTACAGAATACGCAATGGGATCGATCAAAAATCGCTACGAACAAAGACGTAATGGATGCCCTGTATGCCCAAAAGCCTTCCCTGCGTTTTACACCCGGACAGAACAGCGCCTACAACAACCTTGGATACATGATCCTGGCGCAGGTAGTGGAACAGGTATCGGGACAGAATTTCAAAGATTTCCTGCACCAACACATATTTCGCCCGGCTAAAATGGAAAGAACGGCCATTTACAACCTGGAAGAAATCAAACTGGCTGACAACGTGGCCAAAGGATACCTGTTCTACCCTTTTACCGGAAAATTTGAAGAAGCCATCACAATCCCCGAGTTTTCCGGAAACTTTGTCGCAAGCGATTATTGTGGCGATGGCAACGTTTATTCAACTATTACGGACCTTTATCGTTTTTACCGGGCATTGGATGCCGGAAAATTGATAAACAGCCAATCATTTGAAAAAGCCACTCAAAAACACTTTCTGGCCCACAATCTTTACGGAGAAAATGAATACGGGGTAAGTTTCGGTTATGGCTGGAGTATTGCCGATGCCCCGGTGACCATCATCCAACGGGGCGGGGAATTGCCCGGTTACCTCTCCAATTCCATCTGGAACCTGGACAACGACCGCCTGATCCTATACCTTATGAACGATTACCTGCCCTACTTGTCATACCAAAGCTACATCTACCCTGCTTATGCCCGAATCATGCATCAAAACGTGCTGGAAATTCCCAAACTAGTTGCCAGTATGGAATTAACCAAAATGGCCGTGACGTGTACCCAGGAAGAAATGGCACTCAAAATACAGGAAATAAAGGAACAACCCGACCTTTATGACACAGACATTCACGGGTTACAATTCCTGGTACACAGACTGAATCAATTGGATCTAACAGAAAAGGCCGCATTGATCATGCAGGCCTTTCAGGAATCAGTTCCGACATTTCCCATAGATAAAGCCCCCTAGACTCAGAAAACCTTTTTCCCTGAATTAACAAGGCAGTCAGCAACACGCTGACAGACAGACAGAAAGAAAGAAAAAAAGAAAAAAAGAAAAAAAGAAAGAAAGAAAGAAAGAAAGAAAGAAAGAAAGAAAAAATGAAAAGAGGAATCAGAATTATTGCTACCGGACTCTTGTTATTGGCTTTCGGGTGCAAAAATGCTACACCAATAGTAAAAGAACCATGGATTGAGAAACCCGTCTCTGAATGGCCTAATTTTGCCCTTACTAATGAAATAAGCTTTAAAGACACCACTTACATAAATTTGGCTAATTCTTTTCTCATCGATACCGGATACGACACGTTGGGCATTTCCTGCAAGCATATCTTTATGGTTTTCCAATATCCGGTAGGGCTAAAGTCTATAGACCTGGGAAAGGATTTCAATTACTGGAAACTTTATCCCAGGAATAACACTGAAAAGGATATTGTTATTAAACGTTTGGTAAATACAGATTCACTGGAAATAATCGGACAGTTTAATACCCTTAAAGTACGGGATTGGATCCTGTTTGAAATTGACAAAAAGGATTTGGATTTTTATCCATTAAAAATAAGATACTCTCCGGTTAAAACAAATGAGATAATCTATGCCGTTGGATGGGGCACAAAGCAAGAAGATAACAGCCAGTATGCATTGACAAAACTCAAGTGCTATATGAATCTCGGGGATTATTTTTATACTCAAACACTTTCTACTGATATTCATCCCGCCGGGAGAAGCGGATCCCCGGTAATAGATAAAAATGGTTATTTAGTTGGAATTGTTTCCGGAGCTGAAGGTAAATTTGGAGTAATCGGTAGTGTTAATTATTTAAAAACCATGATGGATAAATACAACATTGAATATAACCCCGAATAATGGAGCAAGAAATTATTACATACATTAATAGTGTAAACAAGTACTTAAGCCTTATTTCTTGCCTCCTTGTGAAATAGTCTGCCTGTCATAGCAACTCACTGATCTGCTCAAAAATTCTCCGGCTTTCCCGGTCTTTTTTGTACCTCAATATGGTTCTGAATCCCTGAATATCAGTAATAACTATGTATTTTCCTTTTCCGGAATTAATGTACAAACGGCATTTCCCGAATTCATCCAGCCTGAAATTTCCCTTGTGTACCGGTCCCAAGCTAAACCCGTTGGTCCTCATTAAAATGGCGGGAATCGTATCCGCAAGTTCCACCTTCTTGATTTCCGAGGCCTTCATTTCCGTGGCATACATGCCCGTAAAACGAATGGTAGCGCCTTCAAAATGCGTTTTTGTAGTCATAAAACCGAACAGGAATATACCTGCCAAAAGAAACAGTATGATCCCCAGTATCAGGTAGTGGCTTATGCCGTACTTCTCCCTGTTGTGGTTGAACCTGTTGGCAGTCATCATGAGAATGGAAGATCCTACAAGTGTTACTATCAGGATCACCATATTGGCCAGTGTCGGCCATCCGGCCCAACGGAACAGCAGGTACCCCGCCATAATCACCATACCCATAATGATCAAGCCATTACGAATATATCGTGAAAGCCCGTCTATATCTACGTTCTTTTTTTTCTCAGGAGATAATGTGTTGTAACCGGCAATCAGTCCAGGATAAGCCTTCACCAGGAATCCCAAACCAATGAAAAGTAAACCCATGATCAAATGAACAGTTCCCATAGCAAAAATGGTTTGGTCACACTCTATTTCGTCGGAACCACTTTCTGTATGGTCCCGTCTTCGTTGTAATACAATTTGTCAAAACAGACAGACCGGCGGAAAGGATGCGGGCTGCCCTTGTGTCCCCACCCGAACTTTTCAACCGAATCCGGATGGTTCCGGTAATACAGGTCCGAGTTGTGGTAAAACAAATACCACTGTCCCTTGTACTCCACGATGGAATGGTGGTTGGTCCCGCTGTT
>JAEWUO010000026.1 GCA_023459335.1 Bacillota bacterium | reverse complement strand
CCCGCGGACGACGGCTCCCCCTCCGTCGCCTCCGATTTTACGCCGAACGACGGCTCGGTGCAGCAAAGCGGTCTGGGCGGCTTGGCCGTAGATTTGACCGATATGGCGGGCAATACCGTCCGACTTACCTCGTTTCCGACCAGCATCGTGGTGCTCGACCCGGGAGACTGCGAAATTCTCTACGCCATCGGCGCGGGGGAATCCGTCGTAGGACGGACCTCGGCCTGCGATTATCCCGCAGAAACGAACCTCATTCCGTTTGTAACCGTGGACAACAAAACGGATGCGGATCTCGTGCTGCTGCGCCAGCCGCAGCTCGTCGTTATGAGCGTCGATAACGCCGCGGATACGGAGCTGCTCTCCGCACTCAGCGGCGCGGGCGTAGCCGTTCTCGTCACGAACTCGACGGACGTGAATAACCTTTACGGTGCGATCAGCCTGCTCGGCGCGGCGACAAACCACTCGGCCGAGGCGAATTCGCTCGTTTCCAGCCTGATCACGGCGTTTGCGGAAATACAGACGAAGATCTCCCAGCACAGCGAAACGGTCTTTCTCGAACTGACCCCGCTTTCGCAGGGGCTGACCACCGCAGGCGGAGGGACGATCTTCAATTCCCTCGTCTCCCTGCTCGGTTACCACGACGAATTTGAAGATCAGCCGGGCGTTCTCGCCGTCACGCAGGATCAGGTAATCGGCCGCAATCCGGACGTCATCTTCACCGCAGCCGACGGCGCCGGTCAGTCCGCCGACCCGAACGCAGCGTCCCTTACCGGCACTGCGGAGATCCTCGCGCGGAGCGACTGGGCCGGTATGGACGCCGTGAAGAACGGGCGGGTGTACTACGTCGACGCGAGTCTCGTCACACGCGCCGGCCCGCGGGTCGCCGACGGAATCGCCGCGCTCTACGCGGCGCTGTATGAATCCCCCGCCCCAACGAATTGATGCGCAAAACCGCATGATATAAAATTGAGCGAACACACAAGCGGGCGCTCCGGAAAACCGGAGCGCCCGCTGTCGTTATGGTAACTTACCGATTATGTTATTTGATCGCGGTAAACGCGTCCTTTTCCATGCCGCAAACGGGGCATACCCAATCGTCCGGCAGGTCCTCAAACGCGGTTCCAGGCGCAACTCCGTTGTCGGGGTCGCCTACTTCCGGATCATATACATAACCGCAAACGCATTCATATTTCATATTCATACCACCTCCTGCTTGAATTGAACACGCCGGCGGTCCCTCTTGATCAGGCTTTTACGCCAGCTTCGTCCTTTTTCCAATATAGCAAATCCAGCCTGTAAAAACAAGTGATAATATTGCCGCCTGCTTGTATAAAAGAAGGCGGCTTTTCAGCCGCCCTCTTGAACCCGGAATCAGTTTTTGCCGATATCGCGGTAAACGTCTTCGTAATAATTCACGATTTTCGTATCGCCCTTCCAGGTTGTGAGCTGCGTGCTCCACGCGGTATCCGCGTTTTCCGCAACCACCGCCGCCTTGACAGAGTCAAACGCGTCGGTCAGCGATTTTTCGCCCGCGGGTTCGGTGCCGACCAGCTGGAGGATATAGAACATATCGTCGATCTGAATCACGGCGGTGTGTTCGCCGTCCTTAAGCTGAGCGACCGCGGCTGTCAGTTTCGCATTCCAGGTCGTATCTTCGCCTGCCAGATACATCAGAAGGCCAGTGTCGACAAACGACGGATAGTCCGTGTACATCGTGTCCTCGCCGTATTGCTTGAGCACATCCTCAAAGCTCGTTCCCGCTTCGAGGGATGCATACGCTTCGTTCGCTTTTTCGCGCGCGTCTTTGATGAAATCTTCATAAAGCGCGTCCGCCGCCGTTTTCTTGGTGATGTAATCGCTCACGATCGCAGCGCCGCCCTCGATCTCCGAAGTGGTCACGTTGATGCTGGTATCGGAGGCGGCCGCGCCTTTCGCGGCGTATTTATCGGCAAGCGCCGCAAGGGCGGCTGCGCCGTACTGCGCTTCCAGCGTGGTCAGTTCGCTCTTCAGATTCGTGTAGTCGGAAGAGACGTCGCCCTCCGGGGAAATGGTAATGGAGCGCACGCGCACAAAACCCTCCGGCGTATAAAGCATCGGATCTCCGGCGTCCTCCTGATAGCTCTCCGCAGCAGAACCATAATCCGCCGGGGTTTCCGTGTAGCTGTCCTTCTGCGTGGAGAGGAGGGTATCGTAATAGGCCTGCACCTCGTCGTCCGTTGCGGAAACATCCTTGGTGATCTGCGTCTTGAGCGCAGCCTGGAGCGCCTGCTCCGTGTAACGATCCGTCATATAGGTGCGGAAGCCGTCCACGTCCATATTCATGCCGGCGGAGTCGAGCTGCTCCTGGAAGATCTCGAGGGTGCGGGCTTCCACATCGGCCACGCCTTCGCTCTGCGCCTGCGAGCGGAATGTCTCCATATAGTAATTCATCTGTTCTTCGACCTGCTTTTCCACGTCCGCTTTCTGCTCGTCGGTGAGCGTCACGCCAAGCAGATCCGCTTCATAGAGCTGGATCTTATCCGAAACCAGCGAGTCGATCACATCGTCCTGCATGGATTCGATGTCCGCGTCGGTCGAAGGCGCGCTCATACCGTAAGCGCTGTACATGGAAACCATGTAATCGTACTGATCGAGGATATCGCCCTTGGTAATGGTAAATTTGTCTCCGTCTCCGATCCGCACGGCAATCTGCGCGAGTTCTTCATCGGTATAAGCGGATGCGTCTGAACCCGTCGCATTTGAACTCGTCGCGTTCGAACTGGTTGCATTCGATCCGCTGGCGTTTGCTGCTTCCTTGCCCGCGCACGCGGCGAACGACAGCGTAAGCGCGATCGCCAGCAGAACGGAAAGCGCTTTTTTCCAAGAAAATTTCATACGTTTGGTTTCTCCCTTTTTTATTCAGCGCGTTATGCGCTTGAAATTTGAAAACAGGAATCGCGGCGTTTGTCTGCCGCTCCGTTCATTATATGCCCGCATCCGCGTCGACGCAACGTACAATTGTGTAAAGGAATTGTGGCAGTTTTCCGGTCAGCGCCTCTGCGCTGGCGTTTTTCTGCCGTATTTCGATCGCGGGCGGGTCGCTCGCGACGAGCCGGGCGCCCTCCATGTTCGATACGGCGGCGATCAGCCTTCCCCCGTCCAGCTGCGCATGGGAGGAAAACTTCAGTTTCGCCTCGCCCTCGCGCACCGTCACACTCTCGATGAACGCGCGGGCTGCGTACGCCTTCACCTCGGAAATGCGCATCAGGTTCGTCACGCTCTCCGGCGGTTCGCCGTAACGGTCGATAAACTCCTCCGTTACGTCCAGCAGGCTCTCCGCGCCGTCGATCTCCGCGATGCGCCGGTACGCCTTGAGTCGCAGCAGCTCGCTCGGCACATAGTCATGCGGGATATGCGCGTCGATGGGAATATCCACGCTGGTCTCGGTGACGGGCTCCGGCGCGCGGCCCTGCTGTTCATCCACCGCGCGGCGGATGAGTTTGACGTAGTATTCGTACCCAACGTCCGCGATGTGCCCGTGCTGCTCCGCGCCCAGCAGCGAACCCGCGCCGCGGATCTCCAGGTCTCGCATCGCGAGCTGGAACCCCGCGCCGAACTGCGTGAACTCGCGGATGGCCATCAGGCGTTTGGCCGCCTTTTCGTTCATCACCTTGCCGGTCTGAACCGTAAAATACGCGTAACCGATGCGGCTGGAGCGTCCGACCCTGCCCCGAAGCTGGTAGAGCTGTGCAAGGCCCATCTTATCCGCCTCGAGCACAACGAGCGTGTTGGCGTTTGAAATATCCAGCCCGCTTTCGATGATGGTGGAGCATAGAAGCACGTCCGTTTTCTGGTCAAGAAAGTCCAGCATCGCGTTTTCCAGCTCCGTTTCGCCCATCTGCCCGTGCGCGACGGCGATGCGCGCTTCCGGCACGAGGGATTCCAGCCTGCGCAGTGTCTGCTCCATACTGACGACACGGTTGGAGACCACGTATGCCTGCCCTTTGCGCGCGATTTCGCGCGCAAGCGCGTCTTTCACCAGCGCGTCCGTATACTCCAGCACATAGGTCTGAACGGGATATCGCGCCTCCGGCGGGGTTTCGATCACGCTGATATCGCGAATGCCGGTCATGGACATGTTCAGCGTGCGCGGGATCGGCGTCGCCGTAAGCGTGAGCACGTCCACAGTCTTCTTCATCGCCTTGATCTGTTCCTTATGGTTGACGCCGAAGCGGTGCTCTTCATCGATGATCAGAAGCCCCAGCGCGCGGTATTTTACGTCCTTTGCCAAAAGCGCGTGCGTGCCGACGACCACGTCGATCTGCCCCTCCGCGAGCGCTTTTTTAATCTCGCCGCGCTCTTTAACGCTCTGAAAGCGCGAAAGGCACGCGGCCCGCACCGGAAAATCGGCAAACCGCGAACGCATGGTGTTGTAGTGCTGCTGGGCAAGGATCGTGGTCGGCACGAGGATCGCCGCCTGCTTCCCGTCCTGCACCGCCTTGAATACGGCCCGCAGCGCGAGTTCCGTCTTGCCGTATCCCACGTCTCCGCAAAGCAGCCGGTCCATGGGGCGCACCTGCTCCATGTCCGCCTTGATCTCCTCCATGCTCTGTTTCTGGTCGGGCGTAAGCTCGTAAGGAAAGCGTTCCTCAAACGTCCGCTGCCAGGCGGTATCCTTTGAAAACGCGAATCCCCGCGCGTTCGCGCGCTCGGCGTAGAGCGCCGCGAGGTCGACCGCGAGCTTCTTTGCCGCGTTCTTTGCTTTGCTGACGCGGTTCGTCCACTCCGCGCCGCCGAGTTTGCTCAATTGCGGAGAGACTTCCTCGTCCCCGCCGCCGATATACTTCTGCACACGGTCCAGCTGGTCGGTCGGAATATACAGCCGGTCGCCGCCGCGGTATTCGATGAGCAGGTAGTCGCGCGTTTTGCCCTGCACCGTCAGCGGTTCCACCTTGACAAAACGCCCGATGCCGTGGGTTTCGTGTACGATATAGTCCCCCACCGAAAGCTCGGAAAACGAGAGCTGTTTCTTCGCGCGCGTACGCTTCAGCGCGCGCTCCGTGCGCCCCGTCACCTCGTATTCGGTGAAGATATTCAGCTTTAGCCGGGGATAAGAGAACCCTCTTGCCAGCTGGCCGGGCAGGATCAGGGTTTTGCCCGCGGGCAACTCGTCCGGCAGCTCGGCAGCGGCGCTCGCCGCGGCACCGTATTCACCGAGGTTGTCGAGGAGTTCCTGCGTCTGCTCGCCAGCGTAGATTACGGTCTTTTCCCCCGCCGTGTTCAGGCGTTTGATTTCGCGCGCGATCTCGTCGAAGGCGCCCATGAACTGCGGCGCGCCGCGCGATTCCAGAGAGACGATTTCCTTCGCGCCAAACTGCGGATGCGTGCGCGAAAGCGCGTAGAAAAGCACCGTGCGGTTTGTGTTTAGTCGTTCCAGCGTCTCGTTTGCGCTGCGTTCCAGCGCGCCCTGCTGCGGCACGCCTTCGCCGCGTTCCAGCATGGCCTGCACGGTCTCGGCAAAGCGAAGCTGCTCCGTTCGCAGCGCCTCGTCGAGAAGCAGCGCTTCGTCCACGACGAGAATCGCGTCCCCGGGAAGATAATCCAGCAGCGTTTCTGTCTTCTGATAGAGCAGCGGCAGCAGCACGTCCCCGCCGACGCTGGATATTCCCTCGCGCCAGGCGTCCTCCTGATCGCTCAGTCCCGGACTGCCCGCGATCAGCGGGAGCGCGGCCTGCGTCAGCTCCTTCGGCTGCGGCGTCTCCAGCGCGGGCCGGATCGACACGCGCAGCACCTGCTCGACGCCGCGCTGCGTCACAGGGTCGAACGAACGCATCTGGTCGACCTCGTCGCCGAAAAACTCGATGCGGACCGGGTATTCCTCGCCCGGCGCGAAGACGTCCACGATATCCCCGCGCGCGGCGATCTGCCCGCGCCCTTCCACCAGCTCCACGCGCTCGTAACCCGCGGACACCAGCCGCTCGACCAGCGCGCGCGGGTCCAGTGAATCCCCGACGGAAATAAAAATACGGCTCTTATGAAAAGCGCCCTTCGGCGCGAGCGCCTGCATGAGCGCGGCCGCGCTGGCGGAAACGACGCACGGCTCCCCGTCCAGCAGCGCGGAGAGCGCGCCAATGCGCTCGCTCCTGCCCTCGCCGGAGGCGGCGTGCACATACACAAGCGGCGTTTCGCGCGGCAGAAACAGTTCCGCCCGCATGCCGAAGAGACGGACGCTTTCACAAAGCTGCGTCGCTGTCATGTCCGTCGCGGTGACAAACAGCACCTGCCTGCTTCGCGCGAGCGTCGCGCAGAGATGCGCCTTCGCGTTTGCGGCGACGCCGAACGCCGCGACCGGGCCTTTGCCCCCCTCCAGCGCGTCTTTCATGCGCCGGTAGTCTGTCGCGGTATCGAGAAGATGCAATATGGAGTTGTGATTCATACGCGGCGTCAAGCGTCCCCCGTAATCCGTTGTAGTCGGGACGCGGGCGAGCGTTACTCCGCCTTTGTCCCGCCGATATGCCGTTTGTTGAATTTCGCCTGCGCTTCCATGAGTTTGCCGTCGAGGATCAGTTTCGCCGCCTTAGCCGCGTCGCAAAACGCGGTTTCGAGCGCTTCCTGTTCCTGTTTGCCGGGTCTGCCGAGCACATGGTCCTTCAGGTCCCTGCCGCCCTCGCGGTCCCCCACGCCGATGCGGATGCGCGGGAAATCCTCGCTGTTCACGCAGGCGACGACGGAGCGCATACCGTTGTGCGTACCCGCGCTGCCCTTATCGCGGATGCGCAGCGAACCTGTCGGCAGTTCGATGTCGTCGTAGAGCACGATCAGGTTGTTCACCGGGCATTTATAGAACCGCAGCACGGACTGAATGCAGTTGCCGGAGAGGTTCATATAGGTCGCGGGCTTAACGAGCACCACGCGTTCGCCGTTATAGACGCCCTCGCCGTATAAGCCGGAAAAGCCGCGCTTCGTCACGCGGATGTGCAGTTCGTCCGCGATTTTGTCCAGCGCCTGAAAGCCCGCATTGTGCCGCGTGCGCTGGTAGAAGATGCCGGGGTTGCCGAGGCCCGCGATCACGTGCATGGCGCGCTCTCCTTTCTCGAAATCCAACCTATCTTAGCACGATCGGACGCGCTTGACAACCACGCCGTATTGGTGATACGCTATAAAAACTATATGAGCTTTGACGGAAAGAGTAAGCAGCCCGCGCGATGGAAAAGAGATTCGGGGTCAGGTGAAAGCCCGAAATCGCTGGTTTGCCGAACATGGCTCCCGAGCTCCTTGCGGTGAACGCTCCATTCGCCTCAGCCGCGGCGGCCTCCGCCCGATACAGCGGAAACTTATGCCCCCATGCGTTGGGGAAGTAAGGTGGTTCACCGGCAACGCGTTTTACGCATGCCGTCCTTACACGAGGGCGGGATGCGTTTTTTATTTTGAATTACGGTTTGGAGGAATGCATCATGGCAGAAAAAAAGACGTTTTATATCACGACGCCGATCTATTACCCCAGCGCGAGCCTGCACATCGGCCACGCTTACAGCACGGTCGCAACCGACGCCATCGCCCGTTATCACCGCCAGCGCGGGGACGAGACGTTCTTTCTGACCGGCTCGGACGAGCACGGGCAGAAGATCGAGCGCAAGGCGAAGGCAGCGGGCGTCACGCCGCAGCAGTACGTGGACGAGATCGTCGCGGGGTTTCAGGACCTCTGGAAACTGCTCGATATCTCCTACGACAAATTCATCCGCACGACCGACGAATACCACGTCAAGGCCGTGCAGAAGATGTTCCGCAAGCTCTACGAGCAGGGCGACATCTATAAATCGAAGTACACCGGTTACTACTGCACGCCCTGCGAAAGCTTCTGGCTCGACCGGCAGGTGCAGGAGGCGGGCGGCGTCTGTCCCGACTGCGGCGGCAAAGTGGAGCTCGTGGAGGAGGAAAGCTACTTTTTCCGTCTCTCCAAGTATGCCGACCGGCTGATTCAGTACATTCAGGACAACCCTACGTTCATCCAGCCGGTGAGCCGGACAAATGAGATGCTGCAAAACTTCCTCCTGCCGGGCCTCGAGGATCTCTGCGTCAGCCGGACGAGCTTCAAGTGGGGGATTCCTGTCGATTTCGACGAGAAACATGTGGTATATGTCTGGCTCGACGCGCTTTCAAACTACATCACCGCACTTGGGTGGGGAAGCGACGACGATTCGCTCTACAGAAAGTTCTGGCCGGCGAACGTTCACATCGTCGGCAAGGAGATCGTGCGGTTTCATACCATCATCTGGCCGATCATGCTCATGGCGCTTGGCGAGCCGCTGCCGAAGCAGGTGTTCGGCCACGGCTGGCTCGTGCTCGACGGCGGCAAAATGAGTAAAAGCAAGGGCAACGTGGTCGATCCCGTCAAGCTCTGCAACCGCTACGGCGTGGACGCGATCCGCTATTTCCTGCTGCGGGAAGTGCCGTTCGGAAGCGACGGCACCTTCTCCAACGAGGCGCTGATCGCGCGCATCAACACCGATCTTGCCAACGATCTGGGCAACCTCTTGAGCCGCACGGTCGCGATGATCGACAAATACTTCGGCGGCAGCCTGCCTACCCCCGCCGCGGTTGCGGACGAAGACGCGGCGCTGATCCGGCTGGCCGGCGAGCTGCCCGCGAAGGTGGACGAGCTGATGGGCGAACTGCACATTCCCGACGCGCTCGCGGAGATCTGGAAACTGGTCAACGCCTGTAATAAATACATCGACGTGACCGCGCCCTGGACGCTCGCCAGGAGCGAAGCGGGGCAGGAACGGCTCAGGACGGTGCTGTACAACCTCGCGGAGAGCCTGCGCATCGTCGGCATCCTGCTCGTCCCGTTCCTCACGAGCACACCGCAGAAGCTCTTCGGCCAGCTGGGGCTTTCCGGCGCGCAGACGGCGTACGGCTCCGTCGCATGGGGCGGCAGCGTTCCCGGTGCCGCCGTGCACAAGGGCGAAGCGCTCTTCCCTCGAATTGACGCGGAGGCGGAGCTCGCCGCGTTCGCCGCGGAAGCGGAACTGGCGAAAACAGCGGCGGAACAGGCCGCGGAACCCGCGAAAGCCGAAGCTGCGGAAGAAGACGCGCCCCCGCCGGAAATCGAATACGACGATTTTGCGAAGGTCGACCTGCGGCTGGCCAGGGTTGTCGCAGCCGAGGAGATCAAAAAGAGCAAGAAGCTCCTGAAACTTACCCTGGAAGCCGGCGAAGAGACACGCACGGTCGTTTCCGGCATCAAACGGTGGTATGCCCCGGAGGATCTTGTCGGCAAGACGGTCGTGCTGGTCGCCAACCTTAAGCCGGTCACGCTCTGCGGCGTGGAGAGCCGGGGCATGATCCTCGCCGCGGCGGATGCCGCGGACGAGCTGCTCTCCGTCGTCACCACGCTGTCCCCAATGGAGAGCGGGCTGAAAGTGCGGTAATTCGAGACGCGGCCGGAAGAAACGGAGGGAATCGCATGGCTGAATTTACACTCAAGGACGGACGGACGATGATTCTGCGCGACCCCGCGGTCGAGGATGCGCCGAGTATGCTCGCCTATACCAAGATCGTCGGCGGCGAGACGGATTTCCTGCTGATGGACGAAAACGGCATCGAGGGGCTGACGCTCGAAGGTGAAGCGGATTGGGTCAGAAATACCCTCGCCGCGCCGAATACGAAGATGTTTTTGGGATTCGTCGGCGATGAACTCGTGTGTCTTTGCGACGTGCGGGCGGCCGTAAGAAAGCGCGTCGCGCACGTCGGGGGGATCGCCATTTCCGTCAAGCGCGCTTTCTGGCGCCTCGGCGTCGGCAGTATCGCCATGCAGGCAATGATCGACTACGCGAAGAGCACCGGCACGCTCCGGACACTTTCGCTCGAGGTGCGCGAGGGGAACGAACGCGCCATCGCGCTCTATCAACGGTTCGGCTTTGTCGAAGTCGGGCGGCACAGCGCGCGGATCAACGTGCGCGGCACCTATTACGACGAGATCCTGATGGACCTCGATCTGACCAAGCTCAAATAACGGAAACAGGACGATAACAAATGAAACTCTTCGATACGCACGCGCATCTGCTGGACGACCGGTTCGATCCCGACCGCAATGCGCTGATCACATCTCTGCCCGAAGCGGGCGTGACGGGGTTTGTCGAAGCCTGCGTCGAAACGGAAGACCTCCCCAAATTGCAGGCGCTCACGCTGCTTTATGATTACGTCTACGGCAGCGCGGGCATCCACCCGCATTCCGCGAGCAAGGCGGACAAGGCGAACCTGCTGCGCGTCGAACGCGCGCTGAGGGAGAAGAAGATCGTCGCCGTCGGTGAAATCGGGCTGGATTACCACTACGATTTTTCCCCGCGCGAAGCGCAGCAGGCGGCGTTTGCCGATCAGCTGGATCTCGCGATCGCGGCGAAGAAGCCCGCGATCATCCACGACCGCGAGGCGCACGGGGACGTGATGAGCCTGCTTTCCGCGCGCTGCGGAAGGCTATGCGGCGTGCTGCACTGCTACTCCGGCAGCTATGAGGATGCGGTGCGATATATCGACATGGGGTTTTACATCGCGTTCGGAGGCGCGCTGACGTTTAAAAACGCTACGAAACAGCGCTGCATCGCGGAAAAACTGCCGCTGGAGCGCATCGTAGTCGAGACCGACTGCCCTTATATGACGCCGGAACCGCACCGCGGCGAACGAAACAGTCCTCTGCTTCTCCATCTCACGCTGGAAAAGCTCGCGGAAGTACGCGGCATCCCCCTCGACGAAGCGGCTGACGCGGTCTATCGAAACGCGATGCGGCTTTTCGGGCTATCGCTCTGAACAGAAAAACGCTCCCCTGCGGGAGCGCTTTTTATTGACTGAATGATGAGTCCTATATGGTTTGCACCAGCTTCTGCCAGGTGTCTATTGCGAGCCGGTATTGCGCATAATGCTTTTTCACGTTCCGGTTGAATTCTTCCAGGTCGTTTCGAATCTCCAGAAAATCCTCGTTTCCAAAATGGGACGCGAGCTTCGGCAGCACGATCGCGAGCGTCTTGCGCATGCGCGCGATCTCTTCGTCGCAGCCTTCCGGGTTTGTAATGTGCAGCAGCAGCGGTTTATACCGGACCCAACCGCGGCACGCGGCGAGAAACCGCGCGACGATCGCCGGCGAATCCGCCCTGATCGGGGTCAGCTCCGTTGGAAGCACGCCGCTGAGGATGTTCCGATAGCTGGAGAATCCGTCGTGGAACGCGTAGCAGGGAATCTCCAGAACCGTCCGCTCACGCAGCATGGTGGAGAGAAACGTATCCTCGCCTCGCGCACCGGGCGGGTTGAAAAACGGAAACGTCCGCTCCGGCCTGGTCAGATTGATGCACAGGTTCGCGCCGGAGATGAATTTGCAGCGCTTCTCCTCAAGAACCTCGCGGGACTGGCGTTTCATCAACACTTCCGTGGAGGCATATGTCACGCCGCCGGAGCGCATGAGCTGCCGCATGTTGTCCCAGTTGATGATGTCGTTGCTGATGGAGCCGATCAGCGCGCGAAAATCCTCCTCCATAAACCGCTCGTCAAACTCGATCTGCGGAATCGGCGAGACATAACCGCAATGCAGCCCGTTGGTGTAGTCCGCATTCCGGATCGCCTGCAAATGGGAGAGGATCACATGCTGGCCGCTCCAAAGGCAGTCGTCGCGGTTTCTCGTCACCGCGAGCGGATATTCGTCGTCGTCCAGAAACAGCAGATAATCCATTCGGTTTTCCAGCGCGGCGAAGAGAATCGCGTTCCGCTTGCCCGCGTAGCCGGAGGCAAACACGCTGCGAAGTTCCGTTTTCGTAAACCGTTCCCGCCGCTCCAGCAGTTCGATGCTTTTTTGCGCGTTTTTCGTGCCGAAAAACACGATCTGTTCGAACTGATCGACGATATCCTGCGGCAAATTCGTATAATCGGTGGACTGCGTCTGCAGATAGTCCGTATCGTAAGCCACAAACAGGCTCAGCTCGACCTGAAGCTCCGCCGGCAGCTTCTTTTTCGCGTCCAGCCAGCTTCGGATGTACGCGCTGAGCACCTTGCGAAAGCTCTTTCGTCCGGTGGCAAATCCGATTCCAAGTTTGATCGATTCCATCCATTCTCCTTTCGATCACATGTTTATTTCCTAAATATATTGTATTTTAACATGATTCGCCGACCTTGTCGAATTTCAAGACGCGCGCCCAGAAAAGGCGGAGTAAATTTTCCGTGCCGCGCGAACGCGATCGCGCGTTAAAAACGCCCTCGCGTGAGGGCGTTCTCAAGTCTGTCATGCAGTTAAGACATCGTTTTACATCCAACCCATCAGGCCGAATACGACGAGGGCGAGAATGTCCACCCCGAAGATGATCCCCAGCGTGATCAGTTTGTTTTTCATTTTCTTCATGTCGTGCACGACGAACGCCATCGTGAAGAACGGCAGGTAGCCGAAGAGCCAGATCAGGTACGGCGCCGAGCGGCTCCACCACGGGTATTCCCAGGTCAGAAGTCCGGCGTAGTTGAGGAAGCACTCGATGATTACCGCGAGCGTGGTATACACCACCGCCATGAACACGCGGTTATTGATGCCGAGGATCTTCATCTTCGGGTCCTTCGGCAGCGTGAGGCAGACGACCACGCCCATCAAGGCGAACATGAATGAAATCTCGATGTTGTAACCGATCAGGAGCAGCAGGGCGGTGTCTCCCACGCCCATCGGCGTGCCCCAGACGGGCGCGAAGCCCGTCGCGTGAAACACGATGCTGTTCCAGATCTCGTTGAACAGATCCATGCCCCAGAGCGCGGCTCCTCCGAGCACGACGTTCCAGTTTTTCGCCGAAATTTCCTTGTTATAGACATACATGACGATGAGCAGCATGGGGACGACGTACCACTTGAGCGTAAGCGCGGGATTTCGCAAAATCTCCAGCGCGCTGATGGAATATGCGGACATGAAGCGCCTCCTTGATCTGTTTTTTTGATCGACGTGATACTATCAGCATACGCGATTTGCGCGCGTTGTCAATCCGCGACGGACGCCGCGTTGCGCAAGCCGCAATTCCACGGCGCCGGGCGGTCAGTGTGATGAACTCACAGTTCAGGAATTGTTATTTTTTTAAAAAGTGGTATACTCAACTTAATTCTTGGAAGGGGGTCACTCAAATGGAAAACTGGAATTATGATTACTCTTATCAAATGGGCCCGTTTGGAACGATTTTAAGTCTCGCCGTTGCCGTGCTCGGCATCGTCGCGATGTGGAAAATCTTCGAAAAGGCGGGCGAACCCGGCTGGGCAGCGATCATTCCGTTTTATAATCTCTACGTTCTCTTCAAGATCACCTGGGGCGGCGGCTGGAAATTCCTGCTGCTGCTGATTCCGATCGCGAACATCGTGATCCTGATCATCACCATGGTCAAGCTGGCCAAAGCGTTCGGCAAGAGCGGCGGCTTCGCGGTAGGGCTGATCTTTTTAAGCATCATCTTCTACTGCATCCTCGCGTTCGACCAATCAACCTACCTCGGCGTACCCGAGAAAGCATAACGCAAGCATAACGCAGATAAACAACGCAAAACGGGCGCCCCATGCGGGGCGTCCGTTTTTGTTCGGGTTGCGTCAAACGCGCGCCGACGTATCGGAAGCGCATTCGTTTTTCGTGCCGAACAGCATGCAGAGCCCGTGCTCCAGCGCGGGCAGCACCGGTTCAAGATTCTCCCGCACCGCCTTCGGGCTGCCGGGCAGGTTGACGATCAGCGAATCGTGATACAGCCCCGCGACGGCCCTTGAGAGCATCGCGCGGTTCGTAATATGGAGGCAGTAGGCGCGCATTGCTTCCGGAATGCCCGGGGCCAGCCGCTCGCAGACCGCGAGCGTCGCCTCCGGCGTCACATCCCGTTTGGAAAACCCGGTTCCGCCGCTCGTGAGGATCAGATTGGAACCGATTTCGTCCGCATGGCGCCGCAGTTCCGCCTCGATGAGCGGCTGTTCGTCCGGCACGATCGAGCTCGCGACGACTTCATATCCCGCCCCACGGAGCAGTTTCGCCGCGAGCGGCCCGGCGGTATCCTCGCGCTCCCCGCGAAATCCCTTGTCGCTGATTGTGATGACGGATGCTTTAAACATGTCCCGCCGCCCCTTTCCGCCCCGCAAAATGGCGCGCGGGGATGACAACAGTATATCAGATTCCGTGCGTTTCGGTCAGCGGCATGACATGTTCCTTCGGCAGGCAAAACCAGCCTTCGTCTCCCGCGGAATACGCGCCGCCGCGCTCGCGGCTCAGTTCCGCGCGGACTGTGCCGGCCGCGCCGGCAGGCTGAAGCGTCAGCATACGGGAAAACACATCGTCCGCCGCGTCGACAATACGGCAGAACACCGCGTTCTCCGTCCCGGCGGCGCAGGGCGCGATATAGTGCGCGCGCACGCCGGCATGGGTAACGCTCTCCCCCGCTTTGCATGCGCAGGCGAGGGTCGCGTTCCAGTCGGGTACGCGGATCAGGCCGTCGCCGATGAGCTCGGCGGGCGCGCAGTTCTTGCAGCCGGAGATCAGCGCGGCCTGCAGCGTCCTCGGCCGATCGAAGAGTTCCGCAGTTTGGGTCAGCGGTTCGCTCGCTCCCGCGTTGAGTACACAGACGCGCTCGCTCATGCGGAAGACCTCGCCCCGGTCATGGGAGACGAGCAGGGCGACGCCTGAAAACTCGGACAGCGTCTGCCGTACTTCGCCCTCCAGCTGCCAGCGAAGGTGGCTGTCCAGTGCGGCGAACGGCTCGTCCAGCAGAATCGCTTCCGGTTCCCCGGCGAGCATACGGCAGAGCGCGACGCGCTGCATCTGCCCGCCGGAGAGCTCGCGCGGGTAGCGTCCCTCCAGCCCCGCAAGGCGGAAGCGGGAGATCAGGCTCTCGCGCTTCGTTTTCCTCACGCGCGGGTCCGGTTCCATCGAAAGCCCCGCGTCGATGTTTTGCAGCACCGTCATGTTGGGAAAAAGCGCGTACCGCTGAAACAGATAACCGACCCTGCGCGCCTGCGGCGGCAGGTCGATCTTCGCTTTGGAGTTGAAGAGCGTGCGCCCGTCGAGCACGATCCTGCCTTCGTCCGGCTTCTCAACGCCCGCGATGCACCGCAGCGTCATGCTCTTTCCGCTGCCGGAAGCGCCCAACAGCGCGGTCACGCCCGCCTCCGCAACGAAGGAGACGTTCAGCGTGAAGCCCGGCAGGCGTTTGATGAGTTCGACCGAAAGCGGCATGTTTTCCCCGTTTCTCATAAAAAAGGCGATCCGGATCGGCGGGTCACCATTTTTTGATATTTTTCAGCTTTGCGTCGGCAAAGAGGTTCATCGCGGCCACGATGCCGAACGAGATGACCAGTATGATAACGACCCAGACGCCCGCGGTGAGGTAGTCTCCGTTTTGAATCACCATCGCGATGCGCTGGGAGATCGTGCCCGTCTTGCCCGCAATGTTGCCCGCAAGCATACTGGTGGCGCCGTATTCGCCAAGAGCGCGCGCAAAGGTCAGGATCGTCCCGCTGACCACGCCAGGCCCCGCCGAAGGCAGCACAACGCGCCAGAAGATACTCCGCTCGCTCATGCCGAGCGTGCGTCCGGCGTAGATGAGTTCGATATCCACCTGTTCAAACGCCGCGCGGGCGTTGCGGTACATCAGCGGAAAGGCGATCACGCTCGCGGCGAGGATGCACCCCAGCCACGTCTGCACCACCTTGATGGAAAGCTCTTCGTATAAAAACGATCCGACGGGACGGCGCAGGCTGAAAAGCAGCAGCAAAAAAAAGCCGGCTACCGTCGGCGGCAGCACCATCGGCATCGTCAGCAGCCCGTCCGCGAATGCTTTTGCGCGCCTGCCCATGCGCATGACCCCGCGCGCGGCCCAGATTCCGAGAAAAAAGCAGAGCACGGTGGCGACCAGCCCCGTCTTGAGAGAGATCCAGAGCGGGCTGTAATCGAGATGTTTAAGTATCTCCCAGATCGCCTGCATGCCCTGCCTCCTTCCGGTTCAGATGGATGTAAATGCGTTTCGTTTCGCTTTTATGGATTGATCAGGAACATGTATTTTTCGAAGACGGCTTTCACCGCGTCCGTCTGCAGGAAGGCGATGAAATCGTCCGCTGCCGCGGTTTCGGCGGCGGTGGCTTCGGCGTTGTTCACGCGGCAGACGGGATAGAGGATGTTGCCCGTAAGCGAAGCATCGGCAACTTCGAGTATATCCACGTCGTCCTTGACCGAATACGCGTCGGAATAATACACGGAGCCGACTTCGTTCGATCCTTCCTTGACCGCTTCCTTGACCTTGCTGACGTTGCCGCACTCGTTGATCTCCACGCCGCCGAGCGCCGCGGAGACTTCCGCCGTGGTGTAATCCTTGGCTTCCTTCGATCCGTCGAGCACGCCGAGGTTGATCAGCAGCTGACGGGTATATTTGCCAGCGGGTACGCTGCCGTCCGCAAGCGCGATGCTCTTGGCTTTCGCCAGATCCGCAAATCCGGTCACCGCGGTGCCGCTGCCCTTCAGGGTGATCAGCGCAAGTTTATTGCACAAAAGATCGACGCGCGTGCCGGGAATCATGTACCCTTCTTCCTCCAGCGTCTTTACCTGGCTTGTAGCCGCGGAGAAGAAGACGTCGCAGGCAAACCCTTCCTGCACCTGGGTTAAAAGCGTGCCGGAGCTGTCCGCGTTATAGGTGATCTTAACGTTCGGCTGCGATTGATTATACAGCGGGATGATCTCCTTGAACGCGCCTTCCAGGCTCGCGGCGATGAAGAGCTGCACCTCGGCGGCTTCCAGCGGCGCCTCGGTGGGTTCCGGCGTAACGGCGGGTGCTTCGGTGGCAGATTCCGTCGCGGCGGGCGCCTCCGTCGCGGCAGGCGCGGCTGGCGCGGCGGGCGCCGCGCAGGCAAACAGCATAACCGTCATAACGGCGGCTGCGATCAGGGCAATCCATTTTTTCATATATCTTTTCCTTCTTGCTCGTTTATTTATGGAACGCGGTGCCGGCCGGACATCCGCGAAAACCATCGAAAGAAACCGAAAAAACGAAAGCCCGTCTCGCGTCCGGCGTTATTCCTTGCCGAACCCGCAGTTGGGGTACGTGCAAACGTCGCACTGCAGGCATAGCCCGCCGTTGCCGAGGCGCGTTAAATCTTTCCTCGAAATACGCATGCCGGCAATGACGCGCGGCAGCACGATGTCGAAGATCGAAGCGCGGGAATACATCACGCACCCGGGCAGGCCCATGACGGGCACGCCGTCGTTGTAATACCCAAGCAGGAACATCGCCCCGGGCAGCACGGGTGCGCCGTATGTGACGATGTTCGCCCCGCTGTCGCGGATGGCGGCGGGCGTACGGTCGTCTGGATCGACGCTCATGCCGCCCGTGCAAAGCACGAGATCCACGCCAGCGGCGCGCACCTCGCTGATCGCCTTGACGATATTTTCACTCTGATCGTCGCTGACGCGGCGTTCTACGAGCGGAACGCCGAATGCCGCGAGTTTCTGCTCCACGACGGGCGTAAACTTGTCCTTAATCCTGCCGTAAAACACTTCGCTGCCCGTGGTCACGATGCCCGCTTTCAGCCCTTTGCGGTACGGGTGCAGCCGCATGAGCGGTTCGCTTCCCACGAGAGATTGCGCCTCTTCGATGCGGCGTCGGTCGATGATGAGCGGAATGATCCGCGTGCCGCCGAGCTTGTCCCCCGCCTTGACAGGAGAGTTCGTGTGTCGGGTCGCGACCATGATATCCGGCAGATCGTTCAGCGCATCGAGTCGGCCGACATCCACCGTGAATACGCCGTCTTCGGTGGCGAAGAGCTCGATCTTGCCTTCCTTCACCGCGCCGCGGCGCATGTGTTCGCTCTCACAGAGCGCGGCGAGCAGATCTGCCGCCTCGTTCTCATGCAGCGTATTTTCGTCCGTCTCCCAAACGTAGAGGTGATCCTTGCCCATCGAAAGGAGCATCGGGATATCTTCCTCGGTGACGACATGTCCTTTGCGGAACTGTGCGTCCTTCGATTCGCCGGGGACGATGCGCGTCAGATCATGGCAAAGCACATGGCCAACCGCATTTTTGGTTTCGATGAGCTTCATACGCAAATCATACCACTATTTTTTTGAAAAAACAACGGTATTTCCTTCCTCCCTTGATTTGATTCATGTTGTTCGGAAAACAGCGGTGTTCCCTTCTTCCCTTGATTTGATTCATGTTGTTCGGAAAACAGCGGTGTTCCCTTCTTCGCTGCTTTTCTCCGATTGCTTTTGGAAAACAACGGCGATTCCCTCCTGTCTGTCAAATGGCTCGATCCCGATGAAAAAAGCGGGCTGCGCCCGCGAAAAACCCGATGTCAGCCGAATTACGCCTCCACGGCGATTTCGTCGCCGACCGCAATCACGCCGGGCGTCAGAACGCGCACGAAGATCCCCTCGCGCGGCATGATGCACTGCCCGACTTTTTTGTAGATTTCGCAGTGCTGGTGGCACTCTTTTCCAATCTGCGTGACCTCCGCGCGGCAGGCGCCGAGGCGCAGAATCGTACCCACCGGCAAGGTAAAGAGCTCGATCCCTTCGGTCGTGATGTTCTCCGCGAACTTGCCCGGCGTGAGATCGTTTAATCCCAGCGCGGTCATCTTGTCGATGCTCTCCTGCGCCAGCAGGCTGATCTGCCGATGCCAGTTTCCCGCATGCGCGTCGCCGACGATGCCGTGATCGACTTTCAGCTCCGCCCGTTCGACCGGCTGTTTGAAGGTTCCCTTGTTCGGGCTGATGTTGATGGAAGTAATCTTTGCCACTCGTTTCCCTCGATTCAACGCGTTGCGTCTTAAAATGCCTGCGCTTCAGCCGCCGATGCGGCGCATGGTCCGCTCCGCGAGGAAGCCCTCGTCGAAACAATGTGTCGCGGGTTTTTGCTGAATGGCGGTGCGGATCGCCAGCACCAGCGCCGCGTCGTCTCCGTTCTCCAGCGCTTCCTTCAGAGAAAACTCCTCGTTGGAGCCGAGGCAGGGGCGCAGCATGCCGTCGCTCGTCACGCGGACGCGGTTGCAGTCCGCGCAGAAGCGGTGCGAAACAGGGTTGATGAGCCCTACGCGGCCCTGATAGCCCGGCATCGTGTAATCCCGCGAAGGCTGCCCCGCATACGCGGGAGAAACGGGCTGCAGCGCGGGATGCGAGCGCAAAATTTCGTCCCCCGTCACGCGCAGGTCCGCGCGGTCGGTCGCGCCCAGCGGCATATACTCGATGAAGCGCACCCAGACCGGACGGTCTTTAGTGAGCGCGATGAAATCGTCCACCTCGTCGTCGTTCTGCCCGCGCAGGAGCACGACGTTCAGCTTGATCGGCGCGAATCCCGCGGCGAGCGCCTCGTCGATTCCCGTACGCACGCGCTCGAGCGAACCCCCGCCGGTGATCTCTGAAAAGCGTTCCGGCCGCAGCGAATCGACGCTGACGTTCAGGCGGTCCAGCCCCGCTTCTTTCAGCTGCCCGCTCATGCCGGGCAGATGCTGCCCGTTCGTCGTCATGACGATTTCCTCAATGCCCCCGATCGCGCGAATGCCGGAGATGATCTCTAATAAATCGCGCCGCAGCATTGGCTCCCCGCCGGTGAGGCGCACTTTCTTTACCCCGGTGTCAGTAAACGCGCGCACGATCCTGAGAAACTCTTCGCCGGTCAGTTCGCTTTTCTTGGGGCAGATGCCCTCGCCCGCGCGGCAATACGCGCACTTTAATGTGCAGCGCTCCGTCAGCGAGAGGCGCAGGTATGTAATTGTTCTTCCAAAGCGGTCGTCCATCTGTTTTCCAATCAAAATTAAACACGCGGCGTTTCGCCGCCGATTTTCAGTTCGTCCCCCGCGCGGATTTCGCCGCCGCGCAGCACACGGGCAAACGCGCAGCTTTGCGGCAGCGGGCACGTTTTCCCCTCGCGCCGCAGCGCGCAGGTATCATAGCATCGCTTTCCCACGCGCGTGATTTCCAGCCGGCAGGAACCGATTTCGATCCGGGTTCCGGCCGTCAGAAGCAAATAGTCCAATCCTTGGGTCACGATGTTTCCCATAAAGCGGCCGACGCAGAGCCCGCCGAGACTGCGGATCTCTTCCGCCGCCTCGTGCGAGAGCAGACTGACCGATCCGTCCTTCGCGCTCCGGCAATCGCCCGCGACGCCAGACATTACGTCCAGCCGCAGCGTTTCCGCCGGCTGCCGCGTGCCGCCCTCCGGCGCAATCGTCAGGCGTTCGGCTCGCATGCGCCCGGTTCCCGTTCGAACAGTCCGCTTTTGCCGCCGCTTTTCTTCAAAAGCCGTGTGGTCTCGATCTCCATGCCGCGATCGACGGCCTTGCACATATCATAGATGGTCAGCGCGGCCACGCTCGCGGCGGTCAGCGCTTCCATTTCCACGCCGGTCTTCTCGTCACAGCGCACTTCGGAGACGATGTGCACGCGGTCCGGCATGCACGGCACGAGATCCACCGTGACCGAAGTCAACGCGATGGGGTGGCACAGCGGGATCAGTTCGCTCGTACGCTTCGCCGCGAGGATTCCCGCGATGCGCGCGGTTGCGAACACGTCCCCTTTCGCCATGGAGCCGCTCAGAATCAGCAAAAGCGTCTCCGGCCGCATGACGACGAAGCTCTCGGCAACCGCCTCGCGGTGGGTTGCGTCTTTTTCCGAAACGTCCACCATGCGCGCTTCCCCGCGTTCGTTCACATGCGTCAATACGTCCGCCATGGTCAGCCGCCTTCCTTCCCTTGCGATATGCGCCGCGCTATACTGAAGCATCCGCGCGCGCGAATTGCAAAAAACCGATATGGTTTTCAAAAAATACCGCCGCCGGATAGCTCCATCATACGGCGGAGCAGACAATTTATCAAGTATGCGTAATTTGTTTTGCAGGATATATTATTTGTAAATTCACGATTCGTCAGATTGTTTCTGCGGCCAGATTTTTCTGATGCGCCCGGGTTTGTCGTATGCGTATCCGCCCAGCGCATCCAGCCGCCGCAGGAACCCCTCGCTCGAGAGCACGCGCAGGAACGCGCGCACCTGCGGCGTCTCCATCGCGGAAAGCGAGACGAGCAGGTCGTAGGTCTCCTCGCAGACAGGCACGAAATCGAGCCCGTACATCTTCGCCGCCGCGAGAATGCCGAGGCCGCAGTCCGCGCTGCCCGCCGCGATCTGCGCCGCGACGGCGGTGTGCGTAAGCTCCTCGCGGTCGTACCCGTCGATCTTGTCGATGGATATACCGCCCTGCCGGAGCAGGTAATCGAGCAGCACGCGCGTACCCGCGCCGCGCTGTCGGTTGACGTACCGCAGCCCCCTCTTCGTCAGGTCGGCGGCATCGCTCACGCCGAGCGGGTTGCCTTTCGAGACGATAAAACCCTGCGCGCGGCGCACGCACTCCACAAGCGCGACGCCGCCGTTTGGCAGAAATCTTTCCACGTAGGAAACGTTATAGCTGCCGTCCGCTTCGTCCAGCAGGTGGATGCCGCCGAGCTGCGCTTCCCCGCGCCCCAGCGCAAGCAGCGCGCCCATGCTGCCGACATGCGCGCTGCTGACAAACGCGCGGATATCCCGCCGCCGCAGCTCGTCCGCCGCCTCGTCGATCAGCGGGTCGTGGCTGCCGAGGATGCGGACCGTCCGCGCGATGCGGTCGATGGGTTTAAGAAGCCTTGCCTGCGCGCGTTCGCCCGTCTCGTAACCCTCGCAGTTCTGCGGGATGTCGAGCAGGCAGTCCGCCTTGGTCATCGAGGTGATCACCCCCGCGCCCGCGCCGAGCGGAACCGCCGAGAGGTTGCCGTCCCAGTCGTAGCCGAGCGAGGCGCGCACAAACTCGCGGTATTTCAGGGAGGACACCAGTTTTCGTCCCATCCGGACGCAGACGGACTCCGCCGCTTCCCGCTCCCGCATGAGCAGGCGGTCGATCACGGGTTTGCCCAGCTCCTCCAGCACGATGATGCCGGAAACGGGATAACCCGGCACGCCGATCACCGGCTTTGCGCCGACGGCGCCGAGCACGGCGGGCTTTCCGGGGCGGATGGCGACGCCGTGGACGCAGATCTCGCCAACGGAGCGAATGGCCGCCGCCGTTCCGTCGTCCCTTCCGGCGGAAGTGCCCGCGCAGAGCAGGATCATGTCGCACTCCGCCGCGGCGCGACTCAGCGCGGAAACGATCTGTTCCGGATCGTCCGGCACGATCGGATAGACCGCGCCTTCCGCGCCCCAGCGAGCCAGCATGGCGGAAAAGATTGCGGTATTGGTCTCCGCGATTTCGCCCGCGCGCGGATTGCCGCCCGCGGGAACAATTTCGTCGCCCGTCGGGATGATCGCCACGCGCGGCTTTGCGACCGCCTCCAGCGCGAGAATGCCGCCGGTGAGCATCGCTCCGATCAGCGCGGGGTCAATCTCGGTAAACGACGGAAGTATCATATCCCCCGCGGAAATGTCCTCGCCGATCTGGCGCACATGCTGCCAGGGCGCGGCCGCGGCGCGCAGCGTGATTCCTTCTTCGCTCTCAAGGCAGTCCTCGATCATGGCCACCGCGTCGCAGCCATCCGGCAGCGGATCGCCGGTATCCACGCGCATAAACTCCTCCGAACGAAGCGTCACCGGTGTGGTTTCGGTCGCGCCGAAGGTGCGCGCGGCAGTAAGCGCAATCCCGTCCATCGCGCAGGCGGCGTAATGAGGGCTGGAGAAACGCGCGTAGACTGCGCGCGCGCTCACGCGCCCGAGAGATTCCGTCACCGCGATCTCCTCGGTGCGGTATGCCATATTGCGCTCCGCCAGAAACGCAAGATAGGTTCTCAGCGCTTCGCCCAGCGGCGTATTGCTCAGGTACTCATATTTCACGGTGTTTACCTCACTCGAATAAAATTACGTCCACGCGCGCGCCCTTCGGCAGCCCCTCCGCGTCCCGCGGAATGCGCACATATCCGTCCGCACGCGTTAAGGGAGAGATCAGGCCGGACTTGCCGTGCACGATCCCGGCGGTATCGCCGTTCAGCCTGACCAGCAGCAGCTCCTCCCGCCCGTGGTTGGAAGGCGCGGCCTCCGTCAGCGCTGCGGATACCGTCCGTTCGGCAAAGGATTCCCCTGACAGCGCCGAAAGCAGCGGGCGAACCAGCGCGTGAAACACAAGATACGCAGCCGCGGGATGCCCGGGCAGGCCGATCACAATCGTATCGCCGATCCGCCCCGCCAGCGTCGGTTTCCCCGGTTTGAGCGCAAGCCCGTGGAAGAGCACGCTTCCCAGGCAGCCGACGCAGCGCGCCGCCGCATCCTTCGCGCCTGCGGAACTCCCGCCGGAGAGAAGCAGCAAATCGCAATGTTCCGCCGCCTCGCGCAGCACACTCAGCAATGCGTCTTCGTCGTCCGGCACACGTCCGATAAAACGTGCGCACGCTCCCGCTTCTTCGCAGGCTGCGGAGAGCATCGGCCCGTTGGCGTCGCGTATCTGCGCGCCCTGGGGAATTTGCGCAGGATCGATCAGCTCGTCGCCCGTCGAAACGATCGCGACGCGCGGCCGCGCAAACGTTGAAACCTCCGAATGCCCGTACGCCGCAAGCAGCCCGATGTCCCGTGAGGAGAGCCGCCTGCCCGCGGGCAGCAGAAGGTCCCCTCGCTTTGCATCGTCTCCGCGGTAAACCACATGCCGCCCCGGCGCCGATGCGGATTCCATCGCAACCAGCCCGCCGGAAAGCCGCTCCGCTTCCTCCAGCATGACCATCGCGTCCGCGCCGCGCGGCAGTTCTCCGCCCGTCCAGACCGCGGCACACTCCCCTGCGGCAAGCGCAACCCCCGCGCGTTCGCCCATCTTCACCTCGCCCGCCAGCTGCAGCAGCGCCGGCTGCGCGGCGGACGCGCCGAACGTATCGCGCGCAATGACCGCGAAACCATCCACCGCGCTCCGGTCGAACGCGGGCAAATCATCGCCGGCAGCCGCAGTTTTTGCCAAAACACGCCCCTTCGCATCGGAAAGAGGCATTTTTTCGATCTTTTTTTTGATTTTTTCCGCGTTTTTGAGCAGAAGCTCCCTCGCTTCGGCCAGCGGCAGCACCTGCAGCATTCGAGATAAACAGTCCCTTTCACGAGATTTTTGCATGTCCACACACAGCGCGAAAATCGATGTATTTTTTTGCAGAATTCTTACACATTATACCAAAGCCTCCCGGAAAATAAAATCTTTCCCCCACCATCGTAAAATCTACGCATAACTTATGCAAAAATGGTTAAATATAATAAAAAAATTTTTTATGAACAATAGACGTCGACCCCCATCTATTGTGTCTGATTTTACAATTTAATACAAGAATTTGATGATTTTCCCTTGACATTGTATACTCAACACGATAGTATAATATTAAATTTCCATGAATATACCGTAACTCTTTTGTTACGAGATGACAAATGGCAAAGAATTTTTCTTGATTGCCTCTAAAATGCCAATTTGTCAGGGGAATTGCAATGGGACAGACGGGCAGGTATACATCTACAAAAATCGCTATGCCCCGCCGCTCCGCAAACCGCGACCGGCCTGTTCGTTATGCAAGAAAACGCGCGAAGCGCAGAGTATATACACTCGTCGCATTCATTTTATTCTTTGGTCTCGCAGTCATATTTGCATTTAAACCTGCCAGCGCGGCAACCAAAACGCTGCTGCAGTCTTTCCGCGTCGCGGAGAAAGCCGAGCCCGTCGTCAGCGCGCCGGTCGAAGACATCGTGCAGTTTCAATATGCGTCCGAAGCGCCCGCCGCATCCGGCACATCCGAATTTGCGCTGAGGGACGCGAACGCGCTCTCCATCGTATCCTGGCAGGGCGCGAAAAACTGCGGAGAAAGCTTTGACGTCACGCTGAAGGGCGTGTCCGAATCGGAACCCGTTCAGTTCGACGCAAGTAACTGCACCGTATTCCCGCTCAGCGGAACCGGCGCGGATACCTACACCGTCACCGTCACCGGATCCGGCGCGTACTCGCTGACCGCGAGATCCGGCTTAAGCTCGGATCTCGGGCGCGACACGCGTACGGGCGTCGCAGGACGCGCGGACCAGGCGCCGCTGAGCGTGGTCGGCTGGGGCGGCGGGAACGATTATTACGACCACTTCCGCATCCGCGTCTCCGGCGGCAGCACGAACGGCGCGATCACCTTCCAGGCGGACGGCTGTACGGTCAATCCCGCGGTCGGCACGGCGGATACGGACTTTGAGGTGACCGTCACCCGCGTAGGCGCCTATGAGCTCACCGCCATGATGGACGGCAACGGCAATTATAACAGCGCATATTCCGCGCGTCTGAGCGGCTGCTCCAGCAAGTCCGCGCAGGCGCCCATCCATATCGACGGCTGGGTGGAAGACGCCAAGAGCGGCGAGAGCTTCAGCGCCCGCATCTACGGCGGCAGCACGAGCGAGCAGATCGCGCTCTCTTACAGCGGATGCACCGTTACGCAGACTTCTTCCGACACGTACGAGGTACTTGTCAATACGGTCGGCCCCTACACACTGACCGCCACGCGCGCGGGCAACTACGGCTACAACAGCGTATCCGCTTCCGCCACCGGCATATCGATCAAAACGCACACGACCACGCTCTCCGTCTCCGGCTGGTCCGAGGCGAAGAATTGCAACGACTCTTTCCCCATTCAGGTAAAGGGCGGCGTCTCGGGCGGACAGATCAGCTTTGCGGCAAGCGGCTGCACCGTTTCCCCCGCGACCGGTACGACGGAAACAAAGTACACGGTCACTGTCACCTCTGCCGGCGGATACTCGCTCAGCGCGCTCATGTCGGAAACGGCCACCTGCGAGTCCGCGGAAACGCGCACTTACCACGGACAGTCCGGCAAAGGATTCCAAAGCCAGCTGCGGGTCGATAACTGGATCGGCAGCGCACCCGCCGGAAGCACATTCGAAATCACGGTCGGCGGCGGCAGCGGAACCGGCGCCCCGACGCTTACCACGGATGAGGGATGCACCGCGCGGCTCAAGAACGGCGAAACCAACGTATACATCATCTCCGTTTATCCGCTCGCAGGTACCAACTATTCCATCAGCGTCGGCAAGGCGGGCGACGCGACTTATGAGGCTGCTTCCCCGGCCGTTTTTACCGGTAAAACCAGCGGCGCCGCTCAGACGACGCTCGCGGTCAGCGGTTGGAACGAAGCCGCCTGCTCCGGCGACTCGTTCGACGTCAGCCTCTCCGGGGGCAGCGGAACGGGCAAACTGGAGTTTTCGCTTATCGGCTGCAAGATCGCGCCTGCAAGCGGAGCGAGCGGCGGCGCTTATACGGTCACCGTCACGGCGCTGGAAGGCGAGCCGTATTCCATGGTCGTTACGCACGACGGGGACGCGAACTATATCTCCGCGTCGATTCAGCAAACCGGAACGGTGCGTTTCTTCGAGAAGTCCGCAGCCGATACGATGCTCGATCCCGTCCGGGTCGGCACATATTCCTGGGTTTACATCTGCGGCGGTATCGTGCTCCTCTTCGGCGTTGTACTGCTGATCATGCAGATTCACAACACTCCGCGCCGCAGGCGCAGATAACGAGTTATACAAAAAGAACCTGCCGATATCGGCAGGTTCTTTTTCATTGCTTACGGATCGATTTATCCGGCGGGCGTGACGGTCGGCTCGGGCGTAACCGTGGATTCCGGTGTAAGCTCCGGCGGCGGCGTAGGCTGCGCGAGCCCCGCCTTCACCTCAAATTCGTAATATAGGTCGTTGTCGCGCCATCCTCCGGCGGTGGCATTGGAACCGCGCGAAACGATTTTGCAGTCCGGCAGCGATTCGGTCAGTTTATCAACGTCTTCTTTTTCCAGTTTATTGTTCATGATCCAGAGCATCTTCAGCTGCTTCATCGCAAGAAGCAGGGTCACGTCGGTAACCGCGGTGCGGCTGCAGTTGAGGCTGGTCAGTTTCGGCAGCCCCGTCAACGGGTTCAGCTCCGATATATGGTTGATAAAAATCTCCAGATACTCCAGTTCGCTCAGAGAACCGATCGAGGAGATATCCGTGATCTTATTGTTTCCGACGCAGAGCAGCCTTAGCTTCGGCAGATACTGCAGGAACGACAGGTCGCTGATCCGGTTGCCGTCCAGGTCGAGATACACGAGATCGGTGCAATACCGAAACGCCGCCGTGTCCGCATCGGTCAGCTGGGAATTGCCGCCGCCGGCATATCCGCCTGCGCCGTTTGGAAATGTTTTCATATTAGCGGTGGAAAACGCCTCGATGTCCGTGCGAACCTGCCAGGCGCCGATTCGCACCAGCCAGACGAATTTGACGGCGGGAAACGCCGTCTGGAGCTGCGTCATCTGCTCGTCGGTCAGCCCCGTCCCGCTCATGTTGCAGCTGACGAGGTTCGGAAGATGTTTCAGTCCTTCGGAGACTTCCTCCACGCTCGTAAACGTCTGCCCCTGGAGGTCCAGCTCCGTTGTTTCGGGGGTGAGCGTCTGTCCGAATAAATCAAAGCTGAACGAGAACGCGACGAGTGGATAGCGTTCCTCCAGAGCGGCCATGGTTTCGAACGATACCGTGCGTCCGGTGAGGTCGCATCGTTCGAGTTTTTTCAGCGGAGCAAGCAGGTCGGGCAGCTGCGCATCGTCCGTGATATCCGCCTGCGTGAAATCCAGCGCGGTCGCGTCCGTATTCGCTTTCACGCCGAAAATATCCAGCGTACGCAGGAAATCGATGTTCGGGTACCGCGCTTCCAGCGCTTCGCCGTCCGCGCTTGTCAGGTTTGTATCCGTCACATCCACGCTGTTCAGCGCGGGGAGATAGTAGATGTCTTTCGTCAGCGTGTCCGCGTCCAGCGTCTTGCCGGAAAGGTTGAGCGACGTATCCGTATTGCTCACCGTCACACCGCCGATCTCCAGCTGCCAGACGAACGAAACGTCCTTCATCTCGATGCTCTTGCTCATGAGCGCGTCATAGCAATCGCACGCGCGCGCGTCCACCACCGACAAATTCGGGAAATACCGCAGCAGTTCAAGCGCGGCCGCGTCTGTTTCCGCGGGCAGTGCAAACTGCGTCAGCTGGCTGTCAAACCGCTGGCCCGCAACGGGTACGCTCCAGGAAATACGGCAGTTCGGCAGTGCCGCCTGAAGCGCGAGATATTCCTCCGGAGAAATTTCCGCGGCGCGTACGTCAAGCTGCTGCAGATCCTCATATTTCTGAAGATCCTTGAGATCGATCTTCGACGCGTCGTCGATCGTGAGCGCGGTCAGCGAGCGGTCTTTGAACAGACCGCATCCGGTCAGCGAAAGAAGCAGCGCGAGGCAAAGCAACGCGGCGAGCGCGCGGCGGACCGCAGTCAGGGTCGTTCGGTTCGCGCGTTCAGTTCGCGCGCTGGTATAAGCGGAATGTATCATCATAGTCTTCACTCCAAAATGTCTGTGTTTTGATCAGCGTATATCCATCATAGGCTTCGTCGCGGTTACGGGTCACAATAAACTCCGCGCTCCGCTCTTTTACATATCGGCTCTGTTCCTGTCCGATCTCGTCGAGCACGACGTTCGAAGTCGCAAAAAAACGGTATTCGGGGATCACGTCCGCCGCAAGATAAAAACCCGCGTCAGGAAACGCGAGGCACAGCAGGGACACCCTGTCCTCTGTTTTGCGCTCGCGCATGATCTGCGCGAAAGCGGCCTGCGGCGTATCCTCTCTGCGAATTTTCAGCATGTACCGGTTATCGGAGGTAAACAGCGCGAACGCGAGCATCACGAGTGAAAATACGCAGAATACGGACCGTTTCAGCAGCGGTTTAGGATGCAGCCCTTCCGTTTTCGCGTCCAGCAGCCGCGCGAGCGGCGCGACGCCCAGCGCCATGAACGGCGTCAGCACGAGCCCGTAATACCGGTACCCCTGACCGCCCATATAGATGCCGCAGGCGAGCAGGCCAAAGAGCAGCACGGCGTTGATCTTCTCGATCAGTTTGACGCTCTCTTTTTTACGGGTCAGGAGCCACGCAAAGCCGAAAACGATCAGCAGGGAGATCTGCGGATTCCGGTAGGAGAACGCGCCGACGCTCTTGACGATGGCGAGAATCATATTGGGCAGCACCGGGTCCGCGAGATAGGAGTACCCGAACATATTCTGGTAGAAATAATAGTAGAAAAAATCTTTCAGCGCGCCGTTTGCCGCAAAGTATACGACCCACGGAATCCCGATCGCGAACATGACGCCCAGAAACAGGAGGCTCGATGAGACGGCGCGGCGATAATTCTTTGCGAGTATCTGCGAAACAAGCATGACGCCCATCCAGGCGATGTAGAACGCCAGCAGCGTGAATTTGCCGAACAGCATCAGTCCGGCAAACAGCGCGTTTCGCGCGATCATGCCGAGCGGAGCAGGCGCGGGGTAGCTTGCTTTGAAGTAACGCAGCGAATCGTAGAGCGAGAACGCAAACAGCGGCATCATGAGCTCTTCAAAGCTCCCGCCGTGCGAAAAGCTCATGCTCCCGAGCACGAACGCCGAAAGAAGCGGCAGCGTAATCCACGCGTAACGCTCGTTGTAAAGCGATACGATCCGGTGTGCCGCAAGCAGAAAAAACGCGAATGCGACGGTTTCCAGCAGGTATACCCCGAGAAACGACCGGCCCGAGACGAGCGACGCGAGCCCGTAGAGCAGAAACGCCGTCGGCCCTTTCTGATCGTACAGGTCGGCATACGGCACCTTCCCGTGCATCATGCCTTTGCCGATCGTGAAATAGATATTCGCGTCCACCCAGTCGTTGAGCGGGTACAGCGGCGAACTCTTCGTGCAGAGCAGCAGGAATACGGCCGCAAAAAGAAAACACAGCGGAAACACCCATCTGTTGCCGGTCAAAGTTCGTTTCGTTTCCATCAGCCGCCTCCTTTCGCGCCCTGTAAACGGCGCGCAGAATACGCAGATATTATATCGGGAAACCCGGTTTTACGCAATCGTGCCGCAGCGCGGAGCAATCCGCCGTCCCGTCCGTCTTTGCGAAATTTTCCTCATCCCGCGCCGGTATACGAGCAGACAGCGAGCAAAAGAAAAACCTCTTTTTGATCAGCCCCGCTGTATCAAAAAGAGGCGATTTTCTAACCGAACGCAGCTCAGTTGCCGCGGCTGACCTTACCGGAACGGAGGCACCGCGTGCAAACGTTCATCTTCGTCGCTTTTCCTTCGACGACGACATGCACGCTCTGGATGTTCGGCGCCCAGCCGCGCTTGGTCTTACGGTTGGAGTGGCTGACCAGATTGCCGGACATGACACCCTTGTTGCAGACTTCACAATACTTTCCCATGCGAGTAGTCCACCTCCTTGTTAAAAATCGAACAGAACTATATTACCACGCGGCTTACCCCGATGCAAGCCTTATTTTGCCTGTTTTTTCGCATTTTCCCGCGCGTCGGGCCGTCAATACATCTGCGGAAAGCCGTTTTGCCGGAGCGCCTCGTAAAGCACGAGCGCCACGCTGTTGCTCAGGTTGAGCGAGCGCAGGCCTTCGCGCATGGGAATGCGCACCGCGTCCCCGCTCCGCCGCGTTAAAAGCGCCGGCCCTAGCCCCGCCGTCTCCTTGCCGAACACCAGGAAATCCCCATCACTGTAGTGCGCGTCCGCATAGCTCCTCGTCGCGTGCGTCGACAGCAGGAAAAAACGCGCCTCGGGATATAACGCTTCCATCTCGGCAAAGCTGTCGTGATAGAGGATATTCAGTTCGTGCCAGTAATCCAGCCCCGCGCGTTTGAGCTGCCGATCGTCCACGGAAAAGCCCAGCGGACGGACGAGGTGCAGCTGTGCCCCCGTCACCGCGCATGTACGGGCGATGTTGCCGGTGTTCTGCGGTATCTCCGGCTCTACGAGTACGATATGAAACAAAAAAAGCTCCTCCGGGGTGTAAATTTCGGGCTAAATGAAGTCTCCCGCGCCGCGCGCCGCCTCCAGCATGAGCAGCATCCGCTCGCGCACGTCGTCCGGCGCGAGGATGCGAACGCCGCCGCCGAACTGAAATACCCAGCCGAAAAAAGGCGGCGAAACGCACACGGGCGCGCACAGCCGCAGGTTCGCCCGTCGAGATGCTCGATCGGTACGTCCGCGCCGAAGCGGTCCACCATGGAATCGATCAGCTGTCGGTCGAACGAGAGACGGACCCATCTCTGCTCCGCGGGCGTCATGGAGAATACCGCCTTGGCATAAGCCGCGACGTCGAACGAAGGATCCGCCGGGGCGGCCGCCTCTGCAAGCGCGCGAACCTCGGCCATTTGATCCAGCCGGTAATGGGCGAACCCCTCACGCGCGGGGTGGTCGGCGATGAGATAGTAGCGATCCTCCGAATAGTCGAGCAGACACGGACTGACGATATGCGATTCTCCGACGCGCGGCGGAATAATCGCTCTATTTGCCGAAATCGGAACGTACAGAAACGAAATCTTGCTGCCTTTTTCCAGCGCGGACAGAATCCGTCCCGCGTTGAGAAACGCGCGCTCGTCGTTGGTTTTATGCGGATTGCCTCCGCCGTTCGGTCGAAAGAACCGGGCCGCCTCATAACGGCTCACCAGCGAACTTAACTTTTCGATCAGCTCGGCGGAGCGTTCTGCGGAAAGCACGCGGCTTGCGCGAACCATATCGATTAATACTCTTAGCTCCATTCGCTCAAAAAGACGCGAAGCCAGATAGTATTCGTTTGCCCGCCGCCTGCGCGCGCGGATGTCCATGCCGCTCTGCCGGAGCAATGCGATGTCCGCATAAATCGCGCGCCGGTCCGTCGGAATTCCGGATAGCTCCAGATGCGCGATCAGTTCCTGCGCGGTGGCCGTGTGCTTCTCGTCGGTCCGTTCCAGTAAATAGTCCCTCAGAAGCAGCAGGCGCATCCGCGAATCCGCCATGGTCGATTCTCCTCCGGTCGGTGTTCTATTCAGTTGGCCCCGCCTGCAATCGCGTCGATGCGGGCGAGTTCCTCCGCCGTAAAGGCGGGCGCATGGAGGATGCCCAGGTTCTGCACGATCTGCTCCGGCGACGAAGCGCCGATGAGCACGCTTGTGATACGGTTACCGCGCAGTACCCAGCTCAGCGCAAGTTCGGAGAGCGTCTGCCCGCGGTTCTTCGCCAGCTCGTTCAGCGCGCGGATCTGGCCGAGCTTTTCCTGCGTCAGCTGCTCCCGCTTCAGAAACGGCCCGCCCTTTCCGATGCGGCTGTCCGCGGGCACGCCGTTGAGATACCGGTCGGTCAAGAGCCCCTGCGCGAGCGGGCTGAAGCAAATGATACCGAATCCCGTCTCTTGCGCGGCCTGTTCCAGCTCGTCCGCCTCGATATGGCGGTCGAAGATGGAATATCGAACCTGATTGAGCACAAAGGGGCAGCGGAGATCCTTCAGGATCGCGGCCGCCTTGCGCGCAGTCGCGCTGTCGTAATTCGAAATGCCGGCGTAGAGAGCGCGCCCGCTTTTCACCGCCGTATCGAGTGCGAGCATGCTCTCCTCCAACGGCGTTTCTTTATCCATTCGATGATGGTAAAAGACGTCCACATAGGGCAGCCCCATACGTTTGAGGCTCTGATCAAGACTCGCAAGCAGATATTTGCGGCTGCCGTGATCGCCATACGGTCCGGGCCACATAGGGTACCCCGCCTTTGTGCTGACGATCATCTCGTCCCTATAAGAGGAGAATTCTTCCCGCAGGATGCGGCCGAAGTTCTGTTCCGCGCTGCCGGGCAGCGGGCCGTAGTTGTTCGCGAGGTCGAAGTGCGTCACTCCGCGGTCAAAGGCGGCGAAGCACATGCGCTTCATGTTGTCGAAGTCGTCGTTCGTACCGAAATTATGCCAAAGACCCAGCGAAAGAACAGGCAGCTTCAACCCCGCGTGTCCGCAGCGCCGGTAAGCCATCGTGTCGTAACGCAGTTTGTCCGCCGAATATGTCATATTGCGCCTCCTGTCAGCATAAAGAATGAAAGATCTGCCATGCCGCGCATCGTTCTGCGCGATTGTTTTATTCTATCATATTATTATATCATCCCCAATACGGGAATCCGCGCGCGCCGGCTTTCGGCGGACAAAATTCATATAAAAATAAGAAAACGTTCATTGACTTTTCAACCGAAATACAGGAGAATGAGAAAGCGCGCAGTTCGGACGAAATCGCCGGCGCAACCGCGCAATTTTAAAAACCAAACTACGGAGGTCTTTCCAGTGATTACCAAGGTACCCGTCGCAACGATCGAAATGCAGACCGGCAGCATCATGAAACTTGAGCTGTATTACGATATCGCGCCAAACACGGTGAAGAACTTCATCCACCTTGCCAACAAGGGCTTTTATGACGGAACTGTGTTTCACCGCGTCGTGAAAAATTTCGTGATCCAGGGCGGCGACCCGACCGGCACCGGTACCGGTGGCCCCGGTTACCGTATCACGGGCGAGTTTTCGAACAACAAGCATAACAACCCTCTCTCGCACGAACGAGGCGTGGTCAGCATGGCGCGGCAGGGCAACGCTTATAACCCGTCCGCGGCTTACGATACGGCGGGCAGCCAGTTCTTCATTCTGCACGCGGATGCGAAATATCTCGACAAGGATTACGCCGCCTTCGGCATGGTGGTCGAGGGAATGGATACCGTGGACGCCATCGCCAACTGCGCCACGGGCGTGCACAGCAAACCCATCGTAGAGCAGAAGATCAAGTCCATCCGCGTGGAGACATTCGGCGAACCGTTCGATCCGCCGGAGACCATCGCTCAGTAACTCCTGTTGGGTTCGGTTCTCGTCAAGTCCCTGTAAAATCTGTACTCGCCGTTCAAGGAATATTGACAGGCGCGCGTCGATCTGCTAAAATACATAAAAATATTTATGTATTTTTGCGGCGAGGCGCGTTTTGTCGTTCGCGCCGCAGAGGGCATTTCTAAGATTTTACGGATCGGATGTGATGATTATGACGGTATCCGGCATCAAAGAAGCGGTCACCGACCTCTATCGCAATCTGCGTCTCTCGCACTATCGCAACCTCTTCGGCCAGCTTCGCGAAAAGGCCGGCAGTCTGAGCGCGACCGAAGCGTTTTCCGCCGAAGTAATCTACCTGCTGAACCGGCCGACCATCGGTGAATTCGCGGACTTTATCGGCATATCCCAGCCCAACGCTTCTTATAAAGTAACCTCGCTTGTCGCAAAAGGTTATCTTGAGCGTATCAGCAACGACGAGGACCACCGGGAAGCGCATCTTCACGTGACGAAAAAATTCCTCGACTACTACGGCCGCCAGCTGCCGGATATGGAAAGCGCGGTCAATTCCGCCGCTTCTTCGTTTACCGAGCAGGAACTCCGTCTCCTTTCGCTCCTTCTCGGAAAGCTGAACCGTCATCTGGCGGCGACGGTCTGAACCGAAGGGTTCGGTTTTATTCTCTTTGGCGCCGGATTCCCGGTAAGCACGGCGCACGATCAAATGTGATTTTTGGGGGTAACATATGGATCTGTTTGAAAAATGCCGCCGCATGACCGCGGTCAGGGAAGCCCGTGAAGCGGGCATTTACCCGTATTTTCATGCGCTGGAGTCGCGGCAGGACGTCGAGGTTATGATGGAAGGCAAGCGCCGCATCATGCTCGGCTCCAATAATTATCTGGGACTGACCATCCACCCGGAGGTCATCGAGGCCGGGTTGAAAGCAATCGAAAAATACGGCTCCGGCTGTTCCGGTTCTCGTTTTCTCAACGGCACGCTGCGCATGCATCTTGAGGTGGAATCTGAACTCGCGCGTTTTCTGAATAAGGAGGCGGTCGTCACCTTCTCGACGGGTTTCCAGAGCAATCTCGGCATCATCAGCGCACTGGTCGGAAAAGGCGATTATGTGATCTGCGACAAGGAGAACCACGCGAGCATCTACGACGGCTGCCGTCTCTCGTTCGGCACGATGGTGCGCTACCGGCACGCGGATATGGAGCATCTGAAGCACACACTGGAGGAGATTCCCGATTCGGCGGGCCGGCTCATCGTAACCGACGGCGTATTCAGCATGGGCGGTGACATCGCAAAGCTGCCGGAAATCGTAGCGTTAGCAAAACAATACGGCGCGCGGGTCATGGTGGACGACGCGCATGGCCTCGGCGTCATCGGCAAAGGCGGCCGAGGAACCGCGAGCCACTTCGGTCTTGAGGACGAGGTGGATATCTATATGGGCACATTCAGCAAGTCGCTGGCGAGCCTCGGCGGTTATATGGCCACAAGCGAAGTCGTCGCGGAATATGTGCGCCACAATTCCCGCCCCTTCATCTTCTCCGCGTCCATGACCCCCGCAAGCTGCGCCTGCGCGCTGGCGGCGCTGCGCGTGCTGGAGCGCGAACCGGAACGCGTCGAACGCCTGCACGAAATCTGCCGCTATGTAAACGCCGGGCTTTCCGCGCGGGAGATCCCGCACAAATACACGGCGGATGTCCCGATCGTCCCGATTTATACGTATGAAACCATACGCACGCTGACCATCGCGAAGATGCTCTACGAAGCGGGCGTTTACGTCAACCCGGTGCTGCCGCCCGCCACGCCGGCCACCGAATGCCTGCTGCGCACAAGCTATATGGCGACGCTGAAGGAACCGCTGCTCGACGAGGCGATGGACATAATCGCAGGCGTATTGCGCGAGGAAGCAAAATGAAACGAATCTGCGTTCTGACTGGCGGCAGCAGCGGTATCGGTAAGGCGACCGCGGAGTTACTCGCAAAAAGCGGATTTACCGTTTACGAACTGAGCCGAAACGGAACAGATGCGGACGGCATACGCCACATCACAGCTGATGTGACCGACCCGGGACAGGTTCGCAAGGCAATGGAGCAGGTGCTCGCCGCCGAAGGGCGGATCGACCTGCTCGTTAACAACGCTGGTTTCGGCATCTCCGGCGCGGTGGAGTTCACCGACCCCGCGGACGCATTCGCGCAGCTCAACGTCAATTTTTTCGGCGCGCTTCATTGCATTCAATCCGTGTTGCCGGCCATGCGCGCGCAAAAAAGCGGGCATATCGTCAACATCAGCTCCGTCGCGGCGCCGATCGCGATTCCGTTTCAGGCGTTTTACAGCGCGACAAAGTCCGCGACCAACTCCCTCACGCTTGCGCTGCGCAATGAAGTCAACCCGTTCGGCGTGAAGGTCTGCGCGATCCTGCCCGGGGATGTGAAAACGGGCTTTACCGCCGCGCGAAGGAAAAGCGCGGCAGGCGCGGACGTCTACGGGGCTGCGCTCGATCACGCGGTAGCCCTCATGGAGCACGACGAACAGAGCGGCATGCCGCCTGTCATGGTGGCCAAAGCGGTCCTGCGCGCGGCGAACGCGAAGAATCCCGCCGCGTTCCATACGGTCGGGTTCCAGTATCAGGTGTTGGTATTGCTCAATAAGCTCCTGCCTGCAAGCTGGGCCAACGCGCTCGTCGGCACGATCTATAAATAATATGTTCGCGTTCAAAGACCGCTTCCATAACGAAGCGGTCTTTTTGCATCGGATTGCTTTAATCTGCCAAAACTTTGCCGTTTTCCTACCATTCCGTTCTCCATTTTGTCCGATATACTGTCTCTATCAAAAATAAGGAGTGATCCGGCCATGGAACAAAAAACGGCAACCCGGCCGACCGCCGGTCAGCAGCGCGTCCTTCGGCTTGTTCTGGATGCGGTTATGCTTCTCCTGTTCGTGCTGATGTACAGAAAGCAGGTCGTCAGCATCGCGTTTCACGAAATCGGCGGACTCGCGCTGTTCGGGTTGATTTTCATCCATCTGATCGGCAACGCGCGCTGGATCGGCGCGGCGACGAGGCGCTTCTTTTCGAGGGACACACCGGGACTCGTGCGCGCGCGGTATCTTGTCGACGTGCTGCTGCTGATCGCTCTTCTCGCGGTCGGCATCACCGGCATTCTGATCAGCAAAGTCGTGTTCCATATCCGCGCCGCGGGCGGGTATCAGTCAATACACTATTTATCCGCCGCGCTGGCAATCATTCTGCTGGGCGTCCATCTCGGTTTGCACGCGGAATATATCTTCGGCAAACTGCTGCGAAAAGGCGCGAACAAGGCTGCAAAGTTCGCACTCGCCATCGTGCTCGCCATCATTGTCGCGTTCGGCGCGTACAGCATCGTCACATCGACGTTTGTCGGTTTTCTTGCCGCTCCGATTCAAGTCTCGCGATTCGCGCACGGCAGCTTCCAGCCAAGCGGGGATATCGCCCTGGACGGTTCCTCGGATCGGCCGAGCGACTTGAGCCAGCTGCCGGAATTCTCAGGCGGCACAGACAGCGCGCAGCCGCCGCAGAACGGCACAGATGACACGCAGCCGCCGCAGGCCGGCGGTAACGGCGGTTTCGGCGGTGGGCAGGGCCTCGGCCAGGGCGGAGGCCAGGGGTTCGGAGAAGGCCGCAGGGGCGGTTCCTGCGGCGCCGCGCTGCTCATCGCGCAGTATGCCAGCATCGCCGCGTTCTTCGGTGCCGTGACGTACGGGATATTGAAGCTCGCGGGCAGAAGAAAGAAGCCCGTACCGGATCTTCAACTTACAATGTGATCCATGTTGAGCAGGAAGACGAACCGTCGTCCGGCGAACCCGCTTTCTGAACCACCATCGGTCCGCGATCAAACAAACTGCGCCCCCGGTTCCAAATTTGGAGTCGGGGACGTTTTGCATTGCTATGATTCTTTCCGCCGTCCGGTGTCAGTTCATCGCAAGATACCATTTGCCGTCGATTTTGACGAGCGGTATCTCGCTGTTTTCACCGGACTGGACAGAGCCGCCGGAGGACATGCTGTAGTCGACCGTAACGATCGCCCTGTCGCCGGAAATCGATTCGTCCAGGATTTCATAGTCGACCTCGTAACCAGAACCGTACGCGTCCGCGATCGACATCAGCGCCGGCGCCATGAGCATCACGGACTCGGCGTCGATTCCAAATTGTGCGCCCGCGATTTGCGCGGCGCCCCGAATTAAATTTGCCGTATCCGGCTCCATGCAATCAAGCATGGCGTTGATATCGCCCCGATTCGCCGCATCCATGTATTCCCTCACTACCGCCGCCGGTCTGCTCGGCCCGCAGGCAGAGAGGCAAAGCGCGAACAAGAGCAGCACAACGATCCCGTAAATCATGCGTTTCCTCATGAGTTCCTCCCCCGTTCCCAACTTGAAATATCTGTGTCCGCAGCAAAGTGTACAAATGCAATCACACGCGTTTTTATTGTTTTATCGCGTGAATTTACTTGTTTCAATCAACATATCATGCGCTGTACGCATGTCAAGTGTTTCAACCTTTATTCGACAATCATGCCCTTTTTGCGATAGATTACGACGTTTTGATTGATACGTTTATTTTTATGCGGCAGGCATTCTGTGTTGGAGCTGATGAGCAGATTCGCTCCTGCCTTTGCCCACAGTTCGTCATGGTCGCAGCGCGTTGCGCCTGAAGGCGCTTCCTTCTGCTCCCTGTCTCACTGGGCTTTCGCCTCGCTTTCTCCGCCACAGGCGGCGCTCGGCTCCGCCCCCCTCATTACCGATTGGTTGCTTTGAAAGATAATCAGTTCGGTTTTCCCATACGGTTCCGAAAAGAAGATGCACCGCATATATGCGGTGCATCTTCTTTTGGAGCTGATGAGCAGATTCGAACTGCCTACCTCCTCATTACCAATGAGGTGCTCTACCGACTGAGCTACATCAGCGCTCGCAACGAACATTATAGCGAAGCCAGCCGTTCATTGCAAGTGTTA
>JAEWUO010000025.1 GCA_023459335.1 Bacillota bacterium | reverse complement strand
ACCGCCTCCGCGTCGAGCGCAAGCAGATGATTCAGGCCAAGGCCGCCAAGGCCCCGGTCAAAATCATGCTCCCGACCGTCGCCTTCATCTTCCCCGTCGTGTTCATCATCCTCCTCGGCCCCGCAGTGATGAATATTTTTAAGACTCTCGTATGAGACGACCAAACGAACGATGAAGTTGACAGGAAGACAGGACGATCCACTGGAGGTATCTGGCATGAAAGAACGTGCAGTCAGTCTGCCGGAAGATGTCGGGGAACTGCGCAGCCGTATGGATGCGGACGCGCGGTTTCACCGTGTATTGTCCGGTTACGATCCGAACGAAGTATGCGCTTATGTGGAAGAGGTTCGGCGCGTTCTTTTCAAGCAGTCGAAAGTTGCGAAGCAGGAGCAGGAATCCTTGCTGGCGCAGCTGGAATCGGCGAAGAACGAAACACAGGCGCGCAACTGCGCGATTAAATCGCTCAAAGAAACGCTTGCGCACCGGGAAGAGCTTTTATCGGAGGCAAGCACGCGTGTTACCACGCTGATTCAGTCGGTCAAACAGATGGAAGCAGAACGGGCCGGTTTGGGAGATCTCCGAACCGTGAACGAAAAGATACGCGCGGCGGAAGAAAAAACACGAGCGGCAGAAGAAAAGGCGCACGCGGCGGAAGAGAAAACGCAGCGAATGGAACAGGAGCTGCAGCAGTGGCGCACGACACTGTCGCGGGCGGCCAACCTTATAGAAACCTGGAAAGACGAACGTGTCCAGCTGGTGGAAGAAAACATGAGACTCAGACAGGAGATGGAATATCTGCGCGGACTCTTTCAAACGGTCATAGCGCAAAAAATCGAAACCGCGCCGCCCGTTCCCGTAGTTCAGCCGACGGTTTCGAATCCCGTCCGTAAGGAACCCGATAAAGTGGCAACTGCGCAGCTGACGGATACGCTCACGGATGCGTTTGTCGAGGCGTATGACCTGATCAATAAACTTCGAGCAATCGACGAACAAAAGAAATCAACGGTTACGTTACGGCCAGCCCAGCCGCGGATGCAGGTGCTGCGTCCGGACGGCACGGCGGCGGACTGTTTGATCGATAAAACCTGAGGAGGGACACAAATGAAAAGAAACATATTACTGACAGCGCGAACGAAAACACGGATCGCCTCCGCTTTCTTGGCATTGATTATGCTTCTCTGCTTTGCTCCGCGCGCGCTCGCCGCGTCTGGTCACGGAAATGGAAATTCCGGTAAAGACGGCACAAAGACCGAGCAAAAGGATAAAAAGAAAAAGACTGAGACGGAAGAAATGGCGCAGTCAAAAGAGAAAAAGCAATATAAGGGAATTTCGGTCGAGAAGATCTCTCTTGCAATCGACAGCGTTTCCGATGAGGCGGCGAAAGCGGAGCTGACGTCGCTGCTTGACGCGTATATGACTGTGCTAGAAGACAAAGACGCCGCGCTGGACACGAAAACGGGCAGCCTGAGCGAACTTTCTCAGCTGGCCTCCGACGCGAGGAAAGCGCTTAAGGACGGCCTGGAAGAAGCGGGGTTCACGCTCGGCAGTATCCTGGGCTGGCAGGAATGGAAAGAATGGCCGGCGGATACAGCGCTCGATCTTGAGCAGGTTGCTTCGCTGATCGGCGCGCTGGACGACGCAGACGCGAACAAACAGGTTTTATCCGGACTGCTGACGGCCTATCAGGAAGCGCTTGCCGCGCAGACGGGCGCGGAGGACGAAGCGCTGCTCGATCAGCTGAAGGAAGCGACGCAGGCCGCGCGCGAAGCGCTTCTGGAGGCGCTGTATGCCGCGGGGCTTCTGCCGCTTGCTGAAGAGGTGCCTGAAACGGCCGATCCTCTGGAAGGCGCAGTGGAGAACTAAACGGTTGGCAAAAAAGCGGCGCGCCCGTCGGGGCGCGCCGCTTTTTTTGTATTGGCATTAAGATTTTTTCTCGGAGAATTTCCTGCGTTTCAGTTCGCCCCAGCGGCTCTTGTTCTTTTGAAACCCGAACATCGCCTCGACCTTATAGATGGTGTTGAGCTGGCGGTAACCGAAGTTATCGATAAAGGAGAAAAAGAAGAGCTTCAGCAACTGCTTGATGTCGGGGTATTTCTTGAACGTGTTCTCCTCCAGCAGCAGCGCGCCGACGGAAAGGATGGTTCCATAGAGCACGGCGACAAGGAAGAAAGAGAGCATAAACCAGAGATTGACCACACCGAGCAGGAAGGAAATCGGGATAAACACATAGCCGAACGTTTCAATGACCGGGCCAGCCAGCTCGAAGATCCAGTAATATGGCAGGCACACCGTGCCAATCCGGCCGTATTTGGGATTGAAGAGCATGTGCTTGTGCTTGAGCAGCGTATCGATGAGGCCCACGTGCCAGCGCTTGCGCTGTTTTTTCAGGTCTGCCAGCCGTTCGGGCGGCTGCGTCCAGCAGATGGGGTCCGGCAGGAACCGAACGGAGTACTTCCGCTTTTTATCGTGCATCAGCTGGTGCAGCTTGACCACGAGCTCCATGTCTTCCCCGACGCAGTGCCGCGTATAGCCGCCCACCTCAATGACGGCGGCCTTGTTAAACGCGCCGAACGCGCCGGAGATGATCAGGAGCATGCCCATGACGTCGAACCCGATGCGGCCTGTTAAAAACGCGCGCAGATACTCGGTCGTCTGGAGCGCGACGATCGGATTATTGGAGAGGCCGACTTCCTTCATCTGGCCGTCTACGATTTCGCAGCCGCTTCCGATGCGGACGATGCCGCCGACGGCGATGCAGGTCGGGTCGCTGACGAAGGAATAGATGATTTTGATCAGCGAACTCTTTTCGAGAATCGAATCCGCGTCGATTGTGACGATGACCGGATAGGCTGCGACGTTGATGCCCGCGTTCAGCGCATCCGCCTTGCCGCCGTTTTTCTTGTTCAGCACGATCAGCTTCTCGTCAACGGCGGAGCGGTAGATTTCCACGATCTCCTCGGTTTGAATCGATTTTTTATAGGGCTGACGGAAAGGCAGCAGCTCGTACGCGTCGATCAGGAGCTGGAGAGTGTCGTCCTTTGAGCCGTCGTTGATCACGATGACCTCATACTCCGGAAAATCGAGTGAAATCAGGTTTCTCACGGAATCGACGATGGTCGCGGACTCGTTATAAGCCGGAACCAACAGAGAGATGGGCACCATATGCTCCGAATCGAGAAAACGGCGGTAGTCGATATACCGCAGGGAGCGCACATACCGCCTCAGCCCGATGGAGGCGGAGATGAGTTGGATCAGATAGATTGTGCTGACGGTGATCACATAAAACAGCGAGAAATAATTAACGGCCAATACGATACGGTAAAGTACGTCGTGCGTCGCCATTATGCCACCCCCTTGCGGTTGCGGAGAGCCCGCTTATCGAGTGCGAAACGCATCATATCCTGTGCGAATTTATCCTGGCGCGCGCTGACCCGCCGATAGATATCGTCCGTATCCGCGCAGAAGAGCAGCGATTCCGCCGCGCGGTAGCGCACCCACCATTCTTTGTCGCAGAGAAGATCGATCAGCATCTCCGCGTTATCATCCGCGCCGAAAGAGGCGAGCGCGGTCGCGACGATCGCCCGCAGTTCCCAGCGGTCGCTTTTGGACAGTTCCAGTATGGTCTGATACGCGGGCGCGTAAGCGAGCTGTCCCATCGTCCTGGCCGCGTCGATGCGCATGTTCAGCTGCGGACTATTTAACAGCGGCAACACCTGATCCGCCAGCTCGTAATATTTGTTTTCCCCGATCGCCTTGACGCAGGTACGGCGGATGTATTGGTCCGCCGCGGTGCCGATCAGGCGGCGGCAGAGCATTTCACGGTCTCCGCGGTAAACGGTGAACAGCTCCTCCAGCGTTCGAAATGAAAGGAGCGAGGCGATGGAAGCGTCCCGGCAGATCGAAACCAGAGAGGACTCCGCGCCTAAAAGACACAGCGAAAGCAGGCCGATGTGCTGCATATTCGGATTTTTCCGGCGCGCGTAAATTTGCTGAACGACATCGTGCGTATATCGATCCAGCCCGAGCGTGCCGATGAGCTTGACGACGAGAATCACGGAATCGACGCTGCCGAACGAAAACTGCTGGATAAGATATTTCGAATACCACTCGCCGCCGATTTCATCGCGGAGAACAGAGAGTTCCTCCGGCTTGAGTTCGTCAGAGGTCTCCGAGATGACCAGCAGCCCGCGCAGAGAGCGGATGCCGTGGATCTGCGAGATAGAGTGCAGGCCGCCTTCCTGACGGCGGATGACCTCGTAAAGCTTGTTTTTCAGTTTGCTGGCGGCCGCTTCGCCGGAGATCAGGCAGATCAACTGCTCGCGCATGCTCTGAATTCGCTTGTTCTTGACGAAGTTCGTGACGTGAAGCACCAACAGCAGCAGCGTAAACAGAACGAGAACCGCCGCCATGATATAGATGAGCAAATTGACGATCGACTGAACGATAATCAAGTTTTACACGCTCCTTTCCTTAGGCGCGCCAAGCGGATTGATGTGGAAATTGCGGGTGAGCGTCAAGGGATCGCAGCGAAACAATCCCGTACGATCGAATAACTCTGTTTCAGGCGTTCATGCCACGACGGCAGGTTCCATGTGTCCCAGGAATATGAAGCGAACGGCGCAGAAGATTTTTGATCTTCCCCGAACACGCTGAACGAGAACGAATCGACGGTTTGTCCGGTGATCGCCCCGGTCTCGTTCCAATCCGCAACGATGTTCTTTGTGCCCGGATCGCGAACGCTGAAGAGCATCCAGGGAATCCGCAGTTCGATCACACCGCTGCCGGCGCAGAAATCCGCGAGGGAATTATACAGCGGACTGTCGGGGTCTGCGACGCCGTAAGCGAGCTTGCCCATGTCAAACCGGGAAAAAGGGATGACGCGGCCGGACTCCGGCAGTTCGATGGAACGGCTGAGGGCGGCGTAAATCGGCACAAACTCCCCGGAATTCTTTTCGTTCTGGTGTTCGATCGGATCGATCAAAGGCGTGATAACGGAGTATTGATACTGGAATATGTCGTAATACGGATCCGTGAGCAGAGCGCTGTTGTCTTTACCGTCGATGACGATTAAAAAGTCAGCCGCGCGCGAGAGCGGAATCCCCATTGCCGACGTATTGCCCTGATTTGGGATGGTGTCCGCCGCGATGTAAAATTTGTCCGTACCGAATGACAGATCGTCCGAACGGAGAAGAAAATAGACGTACGCCTCGTCGCTCTTTATGGAAAGCGAAACCGGGCTGTTGACCAGAACGACGTCCGGCGCGCTCCATTCGCGCGCGTCGCCGTCGACAAGAACGGCATTGGTTTCGCCCGCGTCGAAGGAGAGCAGGCCGAAGCATTTTTCGGGGCTTTCCACATTATGCCAGTACGGGCGGCGTTCCTCCTCCTCCTGATCCTTCGTGTTCCAGGTGCGCTTAAACCACTCGTCCTGCCAGGAGAAGATCAGCCCGCCCATGCAGCCGACCTCCCGAATGTCATTCGTCATGGAAACGAGCATCTCGCCCTGCCTCGTTTCCGAAATGTTTCCCTGATGGAAGCCGGTTACCGCGTTCTCGTGCGTCCTTCCGCGCGAGGCGGGGATTCCAAATTCCGCAATGAGCACGGGCATGGTGTGATACGCGTTGAGCTCCGTCAGATACGCGCGGTAAGGGTTCGGATTCGTTCCGGAGATGTATTTTTCCTCATAACTCATGAAGTCCGGATAATAGGGGTAAACATGATACGATGCGAAGAATCCCGCGGTATAGGCCGGTTTCGCTTTGATGTGCTCCACGTTGACGCTTATGGCGTCTTCCATTGAGGGGTTCGGCTCGCCGGGATGCGAGAGCGGGTCCGTGGTGACCCAGTTGGTGATCGCGATCGGCCTCTGCACCTGATAACGGCTCGTTTCGTAATCGATCATGTACTCCTGCGCCTGCGCGAGGAAGACCTCGAATGGGGAGGCGTCCTCGGTAGTAACGTACGTGCCGTCGAACGACGTTTTGCCGGCGTTTTGTTCGTTGGTGCCCTGGACGAATTCCGCGCTGAACTCGATGCCTGGCAGATAGCCGATGACATATTCCGATACGTCGCAGCCGTATTCGCCGCCGGCGTTGCCGGGCAGCTTCTCTACGGAGGCGTTTCCATGAATGATGTCGACGGTATTCCGCAAATCGCGGTAAAAGATATCGTCCAGATCGGCGTTAAACGCGTTGCGATAGGTTTCGATCAGTTCCTCGTTCATATACACGCCCTGCAGAAGATACAGGGGTATTTTGGCGGAGCGGTTATAGGTTAAAAGCGCGCGGTAAAAACCTGGCATCTGCGGAACATAGACGCGGATGGTATTGGCGTTCATCTCCCCGATCATCTGAAACCAGCGCAGATAGTCGCTTTCCTCGATGCCGAACTCCCCAGGCCAGAAGCCGGGTTTTGCCGCGCCGATATCCACACCTTTGACGAAGAACGGCTGAAACGATCCGTCTGCCGCGCGAACCAGGAAAGATTTGCCCTCTACTTTGGACACCGGGCCTTTGTATGACGCTGCAGGACACGGCGCGGGGAAAGGGGAATCGGCCGGGGGTTCCGGCGCCGGCGATTCCGCGGCGATTTCTGCGGTGTCCGTCGCGGCCGGTTCCGCGGGAGCGGTTATTCCGCGTGCGCAGCCGATAGCCGGCAGACAGCAAACGGCCACGAACAAGGCCGTGACTGAGAAACGCAACCGAATCTGCTTCATATTGACCGCTCCTTGTCTCTTACAGGTCCGCCGGAGTGCTGAAATCACGCATTGGGTCTGAAAAGCCAAAGCCACACGATGAATAAACGGTTTGGTTCCGCCGAAACGAGGCTGCAAGGTGCATAAAGAGAACACAGCAGGAATAAATATTCTACATTTCCATTGTAAATATGCATGTTACATCCGTCAATCCGCAATTTGGAATTCCTGAGATATAAACAAAGACAGATGAAACAAAACGGATGCCGGATTCGGCTCAGCCCGCGGGCGCGGGTGAACCCTGCGGCTGGTAGCAGCGGACATAATCGATGCGCATATACTGCGGGAACGCCTCGTCGTCGATCCCTTTTACACCGCCCCAGCTGCCGCCGACGGCGAGGTTGAGAATGACATGAAACGGCACGTCGAACGGCCAGACGTCTGGAGACGCATTCTCCGGCCGCAGACAGGACAGCGTTTCTACGCCATCCAACCCGATTTGAATAGAATCCTCCCGCCAGAGCAGGGAGTAAACATGATAGTCTTCGTCTTTGCGCGAAAGGCGCGAAAACGCGGTGATCGCGTTGCCGTTGACCGAATTATTGCGGTAAGTGTGCACGGTCGCGTGAACGCGCCTGGCGTCGTACCCCACGCGCTCCGCGATGTCGATTTCGCCGGACTTCAAGTAACCGCCGTACCTTAGATCGGTCGGCAGGAGCCAGATTGCGGACCAGATGCCGCGCCCGGTTGGAGTCGCGGCGCGCACTTCCAGATAACCATAGGTAAAATCGAATTTTTCCTGTGTCGTCAGACGGGCGGAGGTGTAGGCGCGGCCCTGCGCTTCTTCCTTTCTCGCTTCGATGACGAGAGCGCCGTCTTCCAGCCACGCGTTCTCGCGGGTATAGCACTCCAACTCGCTATTATATGGCCACGGACCGGTTTCGAACCCCCATTTCGTCTCGTCGAGGCTTTCCCCGCCGAATTCGTCTGCAAAGATCAGCTCGTAGCCGTCCGGCGGCCCGATGTACGGCGTCGGAGAGGGCGAAGGCGTCGGTGCGGGGGATGGGGTTGGCGCGGGCGGCGGCGAGGGCGTCATGGCGGGCGCGACGGTTTGCGAATGTACGGGCTCCAACTCGACGGGCGCGTCCGGCGCGATACGCCGTGCGCAGCCGGACAGAGCAATGACGCAGAAGGAGCAGAGAAAACCGATCCAAAACCTGTTCAAGCGCGATCCTCCTCTGCCGAATGTTCAATTCGCCTGATTTGATTTTAATATTGCATGGTACGCGCGTCAACCTTTGCGGGAATTCTGCCGTGCGGCGCGAGCGGCGTGATTATTTTACATGCTGAATCTGCGTGCGAACATGCTGCGATCATACATAATATGCATATTAATGCAATTCTACAGAGTTTCACGAAATAAAGGCACATAAAACGAAAAGAAATATTTCAGCAGAAAACAAGAGATTTTAAACATCTGATTCAAGACGCCGGATTTCAGGAATTGAAATAGAGAATAAATATAAATTATTGTAGCATAAATATAATTAGCTTGAAATTTTCAATATCTGTGGTATATTACACGCTAAGGCCATGCGGCGCGCATGCGTAAGAAGTACGCGGACAACCATAGCCGGGAGGGAACCATGGAACAAGCGAGATACCTGATTCTGGAGGACGGGCACGTCTTTAAGGGAAAACCGTTCGGCGCATGCGGACGGGCGGTTGGGGAAATCGTATTTACCACCGCCATGACCGGATATTTGGAGACGCTGACCGACCCCAGTTATTACGGGCAGATGGTGGTGCAGACGTTTCCGCTGATCGGAAACTACGGCGTGATCCCCGCCGATTTTGAAGGGAAAGCCCCGGCGCTGAAAGCGTATATCGTCCGTTCCCGGTGTCAAGAGCCTTCTAACTTTCGCAGTGAAGAAGACCTTGACACTTTTTTAATGCGGCAGGGCGTGGTCGGCCTTTGGGACATCGACACGCGCGCGCTGGTCAAGATCATCCGCGAGCGCGGCGTGATGAACGCCGTCGTCAGCGACGATCCCGTTCCGGATGAAGAAACAATGCGCAGGATGCGCGAATACAGTGTGATCGACGCGGTAAACGCCGTAACCTGCGCGGACGTTGAGACGCAGCGCGCAGAAGGGGCGGCGCGCAACGTCGTATTATGGGACTTCGGCGCGAAGCGCAACATCGCGCGGGAGCTTGTCAAGCGCGGCTGCGCGGTGACAACCGTACCGGCCGGCACGGCGGCGGAAGAAATTCTCGCGTGCAAGCCGGACGGCGTGATGCTTTCCAACGGCCCCGGCGATCCGGCGGAAAACACGGGCGTTATCCGCGAGCTGGGGAAACTTTGCGGGGCGGACGTTCCGGTCTTCGGCATTTGCCTGGGGCACCAGCTGCTTGCGCTCGCGCGCGGCGGAAAGACGATGAAACTCAAATACGGCCATCGCGGCGCGAATCAACCCGTGCTGGAAACCGCGACAAAGCGTGTCTATATCACGAGCCAGAACCACGGCTACGCCGTCGTGACCGGGGATGCGCTGCCGGAGAACGCGACGGTGAGTTTTTCAAACCTCAACGACGACACCTGCGAAGGGATCGACTACCACGATATCCCCGCGTATTCCGTTCAGTTTCACCCCGAAGCCTGCGGAGGCCCGCTGGACACGCGGTTCTTATTCGACCGCTTTATCCGGCTGATGGACGGGCAAGCGGGTAAATAGGCGTCAGCAAGATACAGACAAGGTTCGGAGGACGGAGGGAAACTAGTATGCCACTGAATCAAAAGATCAAGCGCGTGATGGTCATCGGCTCCGGTCCGATCGTGATCGGGCAGGCGGCGGAGTTCGACTATGCCGGAACGCAGGCCTGCCGCGCGCTGAAGGAAGAGGGGCTGGAGGTCATTCTGGTCAACTCCAACCCCGCGACCATCATGACGGACAGCGCCATGGCGGATCATATCTATATCGAGCCGCTCACCATCCCCACGCTGGAGCGCATAATCGAAAAGGAGCGGCCGGACAGCCTCTTGTCCACGCTCGGCGGGCAGACAGGGCTGACGCTCTCCATGCAGCTCGCCAAAAGCGGGTTTCTGGACGCGCACGGCGTCCGGCTGCTCGGCGCGAACCCCGAAACCATTGACAAGGCGGAGGACCGGCAGCTGTTTAAGGATACCATGCTCGCCATCGGCGAACCCGTGATCCCATCCAAAGTGGTAACGGACGTACCAGCCGCGCTCGCGTTCGCGGAGGAAATTTCCTACCCCGTGATCGTGCGCCCGGCGTTCACGCTCGGCGGCAGCGGCGGCGGCATCGCGAAGGACGAACGGGAGCTCGGCGAAATCGCGGGCAACGGCATCCGCATGTCGCCGATTCAACAGATTCTGGTCGAGAAATGCATCTCCGGCTGGAAGGAGATCGAGTTCGAGGGCATGCGCGACCGAAACGGCAACGTGATTACGATCTGCAGCATGGAAAACTTCGATCCCGTCGGCGTGCACACGGGGGACAGCATCGTCATCGCGCCCGCGGTCACGCTCGCCGACCGCGAGTATCAGATGCTGCGTTCCGCGACCAGAAAAATCATTGATTCGCTCGGCATCGAGGGCGGCTGCAACTGCCAGTTCGCGCTGCATCCGACAAGCTTTACATACGCGGTCATCGAGGTCAACCCGAGGGTGTCCCGTTCCTCCGCGCTGGCGTCCAAGGCGACGGGTTACCCGATCGCAAAAGTCGCGGCCAAGATCGCGATCGGATATACGCTGGACGAAATTCAAAACGCGGTGACGGGAAAGACATCCGCCTGCTTCGAACCCGCGCTGGACTATGTGGTGGTCAAGCTGCCAAAGTGGCCGTTCGACAAGTTCGTTTACGGCAAGCGAACGCTCGGCACGCAGATGAAGGCGACCGGCGAGGTCATGGCGATCGGGCCGACCTTCGAGCAGGCGATCATGAAGGCGGTGCGCGGCGCGGAGATCTCGCTGGACAGCCTGAACCTGCCGAAACTGGCGGAGAAGACGACGGACGAGATCCGCGCGCTCTTGAAAAACTGCGACGACGAGCGGTTGTTCGCGATCTTCGCCGCGCTCAAGCGCGGAATCACGGCGGACGAGATCGGCGCAGTTACGACAATCGACCGATGGTTCCTGCATAAGCTGCGCCGTCTCGCAGAATTCGAGCAGGCGTTAAACAAAGACGGGCTGACGGACGAACGGTACGAAGCGGGCAAGAAGCTTGGTTATCCCGACCGCGTGCTCGCGCGGCTTTCGGGTCAACCGGTCGTAAAGCACCTGTCCGCCGGTTACCGCATGGTGGATACCTGCGCTGCGGAGTTCGAGGCGCAGACACCTTATTTCTACGCGGATTATTTTTGCGAAAACGAAGCGGCGGAATTCCTTCAAAAACACGACACGGGCAAAAAGCGCGTGATCGTATTCGGCTCCGGGCCGATCCGCATCGGTCAGGGCATCGAGTTCGACTACGCTTCCGTCCACTGTGTCTGGGCGCTCAAGCGCGCGGGCTACGAGGTGATCATCGTGAACAACAACCCCGAAACGGTTTCGACGGACTTCGACACCGCAGACCGGCTCTATTTCGAACCGCTGACGCCGGAGGACGTGATGAACGTGATCGAAACCGAGCAGCCGTACGGCGTCGTGGTCGCGTTTGGCGGGCAGACGGCGATCAAACTCACGCGGCATCTCGTCGAGCGAGGCGTTCGCATCCTCGGTACGCCCGCGGACAGCATCGACGCGGCGGAAGACCGCGCGCGTTTCGATGCGCTGCTGGAACGGCTCTCGATTAAACGCCCGCTCGGCAGAACGGTGAAAACGGAGGAAGAAGCTCTGGCCGCCGCGGCGGAGCTCGGCTACCCCGTGCTGATCCGGCCTTCGTATGTGCTCGGCGGGCAGAACATGATCATCGCGTTTACCGACGACGACGTGCGGGAATATATGGGGATCATCCTGCGGCAGGGAATTGAAAACCCGATCCTGATCGACCAGTATCTGATGGGTACGGAGATCGAGGTGGACGCCATCTGCGACGGGGAGGACATCCTGATTCCGGGCATTATGGAGCACATCGAGCGCGCGGGCGTGCACAGCGGGGACTCCATCGCGGTGTATCCCGCCTGGAACCTCAACGGACCGCTGATCGAACGCATCGTCGAACACTCCCGAAAGCTTGCGCTCGCGCTGCAGACGCGGGGGCTCATCAACATCCAGTACGTGATCTACGAAAACGAAATCTACGTCATCGAGGTCAACCCGCGCTCCTCGCGCACGGTGCCGTACATCAGCAAGGTGACCGGCGTGCCGATGGTGGACCTCGCGACGCGCTGCATGCTCGGCGAATATCTGGACGACATGGGCTACGGCACGGGACTCTATCAAACGCCGCCGTACGTCGCGGTCAAGGTGCCGGTGTTCTCGTTTGAAAAGCTTGCGGATGTGGATATCCTTCTCGATCCCGAGATGAAATCCACGGGAGAGGTGCTGGGTATCGGCAAGACGCGGGAGGAAGCGCTGTACAAAGGGCTCGTTGCGGCGGGGTACAAGATGAAACGCAGGGGCGGCCTGCTTGTGACCGTTCGGGACAGCGACAAGAGCGAGATCACCGACGCGGTACGGAAGTTCGCCAGGCAGGGCTTTACGCTTTATGCGACAAAGGGCACGGCAAAAGCGCTCCGCGACGCAGGCATGGAGGCGGCCGAGGTCGGCAAACTGCACGAAGAATCGGACAATATCCTATCCCTGATCGAGAGCGGGAAGATCGACTACATCATCTCCACTTCGACGAAAGGGAGGCTGCCCTCGCGGGACAGCGTGAAGATCCGCAGAAAAGCGATCGAGCGCGCGGTGCCGGTTCTCACCTCGATCGATACGGCCAACGCGCTTGCGGACTGCCTCGTCAGCCGCTTTACCCAGCGAAGTACGGAACTCGTGGACATCAACGCCATGCGCGCGGAAAAAATGCGGCTGAAATTTACGAAGATGAACGGCACGAGCAACGACTACATTTACTTCGATTGTTTCGACCAGCAGATCGACGCGCCGGAATCGCTGAGCGTGTATCTCTCCGAACAGCACGCGGGCATCGGCGGGGACGGCGTCATCCTGATCTGCCCGTCCGAGATTGCGGACGCGAAGATGCGCATCTTCAACCGCGACGGCAGCGAGGGGAAGATGTGCGGAAACGGCATACGCTGCGTCGGCAAATACCTCTACGACAACGGCATGGCGGACAAGACCGATCTTGCCATCGAAACGCTGAGCGGCGTTATGCGGCTCAAACTTTACGTGCGCGGGGGTAAGGTGAAGAGCGTGACTGTGGATATGGGGAAAGCGAGCCTCGCACCCGCGCGGGTTCCGGTTCTGCTGGAAGGCTGCAGCGTGGTCGGAAGAAAAACCGAGATCGAAGGAATCGAATACAAAATCACCTGCGTTTCGATGGGAAACCCGCACTGCGTCGTATTTATGGAAAATCCGGATTTGATTGAAATCGGCAAAATCGGGCCCGCGTTTGAACACGCGCCGATCTTTCCGGACCGGGTGAATACGGAATTCGTCAAGGTGCTCAACAGCCATACGCTCAAAATGCGCGTCTGGGAACGCGGCAGCGGAGAAACGCTCGCCTGCGGCACGGGTGCGTGCGCCGCGGTGGTTGCCGCTGTGGAAAACGGTTTTTGTGAAAAAGGGGAGGATATCACCGTCCGCCTGCGCGGGGGCGACCTGCTTGTGCGTTACACGGACGAGGCCGTCTGGATGACGGGAGACGCGAGGAAGAGCTTTGAAGGCGTTGTGGAGCTCTAATGGGTTCCGGTGCCCGATTCCCTGTAACCGGATTGGCTGACAGATGAAAAAAACATGCCTGATACGCGTGAGGACTGCTTTACAAACCCGTGTCATTGTGCTAAAGTCGTATCCATATTGGTACTACAAATAGGTAATACCAATCAGTATGACCGGGAGGCGCTGGAATGAGCGAGCAGATGCAGATACAGTCGGTGCGAAGCAGGCTGCTGCGCGAGATGAAGGAAGGCGCCTATCGTTACTCGGGTAAGCTTCCGCCGGAAGGCGTGCTGGCGGACCGCTTGAAAATCAGCCGGACGCAGCTCAGGGACAGCCTAGCCCAGCTGGAGCGGGAAGGGTTTATCAGCAGGCATCAGGGCGTCGGAACCGTGATCAACCGCCATGTGCTCGCCGTTCCGGTGCGCATGGATATGGAAATCGAATTTCTGGAGATGATCGCGCAGTCCGGACACGAACCAAGCCTGCTTTCTTCATCCCATGAAACGGTGCAGGCGGGAGAAACGGTTGCGGCACGCCTCGCTATTTCCGCTGGCGATACGGTGCTGCGCGTCGTACGGCTCATCGGAGCGGACGGCAAACCCGCCATCTATTGCGAGGATTACATTCCAGCCGCGCTGATCAAGAAAAAAGAATATACGAACGTAGATCTGCAAAAGCCGATCTTTTCGTTTCTAAAACAGTTCTGCGCTCTGGAAGCGCACATGGATCTCACCGAGGTGCGCCCCGCGACCGCGGATGCTACGCTTGCCCGGATCTTTCGCGTGCCGGAAGGCACGCCGCTTCTGTATCTCGACGAGCTGGATTATGACAAGGAAGGCATGCCAATGCTCTATTCCCCGCAGTATTACATCGGCGGGGTCATTCAGCATACGCTACTGCGGATGAAGTTTTAGCCCGTATTCGCGCGGGCTTATTTGAGTGGATCAACGGAGGATACGAGTGTGAAATCAGCAGCCGTCATCATGGGGAGCGCTTCCGACGCGCATTTGGCGAAGGAAGCGCTTGCGATTTTCAAGGAGTTCGGCGTGCCGCATTTCGCGCGGGTGCTCTCCGCGCACCGTTCGCCGGACGAAACGGCGGCGTTTGCAAAAGGCGCGGCGGACGGCGGAATCGGCGTGATTGTCGCCATCGCCGGCAAGGCCGCACACCTCGCGGGCGTCGTCGCCTCGCACACGACGCTGCCGGTGATCGGCGTGCCGGCCTGCGGAAAGGACCTCGGCGGTATCGACGCGCTGCTTTCCACCGCGCAGATGCCGAAGGGCGTGCCCGTCGCTGCGGTGGCGATCGACGGCGCGGCAAACGCGGCGCTGCTCGCCGTGCGCATCCTCGCCCTGGAGGATCAGGCCCTCGCGCAGAAACTGAGCCGATATGCGCGCACGCTCGCGGAAAAAACCGCCGAAGCGGACGCTGCGCTTCAAAAGGAGATGGAGGAACTATGAAAAAGCTTGAACAGATTTACGAAGGCAAAGCGAAAAAAGTCTATGCAACCGACGATCCCGACATCGTCATCGTCGACTATAAAGACGACGCGACCGCGTTCAACGGGCTGAAAAAAGGCACGATCGCCGGAAAAGGCGTGGTGAACAACAAGGTTTCCAACCATTTCTTCCGCATGTTGGAAAGCAAGGGGATCCCCACGCATTTTGTCGAGCAGCTTTCCGACCGTGAGACGGCGGTGAAGCGCGTTCATATTCTGCCGGTCGAGGTGATCGTGAGAAACCGCGCCGCGGGAAGCTTCAGTAAGCGCATGGGCGTGGAAGAGGGGACGCACCTCGCCTGCCCGATCCTCGAATTCAGCTATAAAAACGACGAACTGGGCGACCCGTTCATCAATTCGTACTACATCCGCGCGCTGTCGCTCGCGACCGACGAGGAGATGGAGCAGGTGAAGGACTACTCCTTCCGTATCAACGACATTCTGCGGGAATATCTGGACGGGTTCGGCATCGAGCTGATCGACTTCAAACTCGAGTTCGGGCGGTATCAGGGCAAGGTGATCCTCGCGGACGAGATTTCGCCGGACACCTGCCGGTTCTGGGACAAAGCAACGGGTAAGAAATTGGATAAAGACCGTTTCCGCCGCGATCTCGGCGACGTGGAAGAAGCGTACCGCGAGATTATCCGCAGACTGATGGGAGAATAAACATGCCGCTCCGGATTCGTTTGCCAAAAGCATACGAGAGGCTGAAACCGAACGACGACTGCATGAACGAAGAATGCGGCGTTTTCGGCATCTACTCGAACGGCAGCGGCGTCGACGCGGCGGAGGCGACGTATTACGGGCTCTTCTCGCTGCAGCACCGCGGGCAGGAGAGCGCGGGGATCTGCGTCTCGCGCAAGGGGCGCGTCGACTGTCATAAGGAAATGGGGCTTGTCAGCGGGAAATTCTGCGACGGGCTCGCCGCGCTAAAGGGAGCCACGGCCGCCATAGGTCACGTGCGGTATTCCACGATGGGCGACAGTTCGCTCGTCAACGCGCAGCCGCTGATCGTCTCTTCGCCGTCCGGCCCGCTCGCGCTCGCGCACAACGGCAACATCATCAACGCGAAGGAACTGCGCGCGGAGCTGGAGAGCGAGGAAACGGCGTTTCAGACCACCAGCGACTCGGAGGTCGTCGCCGCGCTCATCGCGAAAAACAGCGCGAGCGGTCTCGGCAAGAGCGTCGCGCACGCGATGGAACGGCTTAAGGGCAGTTACGCGCTGGTGCTGATGACGAAGGATCAGGTAGTCGGCGTGCGCGACCCCAAAGGGATGCGCCCGCTCGCGCTGGGCAAGCTCGACAGCGCGTATATCTTCGCCTCCGAATCCTGCGCATTCGACACGATCGGCGCGGAATTCATCCGCGACGTGCGCCCGGGAGAGATCATCATCGCCGATAAAAACGGCCTGAAATCGCATCAGGCGGTGCGCGCGGAGGATACCGCGCTGTGCATCTTCGAATATGTATACTTTGCGCGGCCCGATTCGGACATTGACGGTATTTCCGTCCATAAGGCCCGCGAGCGAGCGGGGGAACTGCTCGCGATCTCCTCGCCCGCGGATGTGGACGTGGTCGCCGCCGTACCGGATTCCTCCCTGCCCGACGCGATGGGGTACGCCAGACAGGCTGGATTGCCCTTTACCATCGCGCTCTCGAAAAACAGCTATATGGGGCGCACGTTCATCGAGCCGTCGCAGGACCGGCGCGAGATGGACGTTTCCCTTAAGCTCAGCGCATTGAAGCGCAACGTGCGCGGGAAAAAAGTGCTGCTTGTGGACGATTCCATCGTGCGCGGCACGACCAGCAAGCGCATCGTGGAGATGCTTCGCACCGCCGGCGCGAAGGAAGTCCATATTCGCGTGAGCTCGCCGCCGGTCATGCACCCGTGTTACTTCGGCATCGACACATCCTCCTACGAACAGCTCATCGGCGCGAACCACTCCGTCGAAGAGATCAGGAAATTCATCGGCGCGGACTCGCTGAGTTATCTGAGCATCGAGGACCTGCTGAAAACCGTGGAATGCGCGGCGTGCAATTTCTGCGCGGGCTGCTTCAACGGCAAGTATCCGGAGGACGTCTCCGCGCTGAAACAGATCGACGGCAAGAAGCTGTTGGACAAATAAGGAGGCGGAAATGCCGGTTACCTATCAGGACGCGGGCGTGAACGTAGAGGCGGGCTACGAGGCGGTCAAACGCATGAAGGCGTACGCCGAGTCGACGTTCGATCAAAATGTGCTGCAGAGCCTCGGCTCGTTCGGCGGCATGTACGCGCTCGGTGAAAACGTGCTCGTCTCCGGTACGGACGGCGTCGGTACAAAGCTCAAGCTCGCGTTCGCGCTGGAGAAACACGATACGGTCGGCGTCGACTGCGTTGCGATGTGCGCCAACGACGTGGTTTGCCATGGGGCGAAGCCGCTGTTCTTCCTCGACTACATCGCGACAGGCAGGCTTATTCCCGAAGTCGCAGCGCTGATCGTCAAGGGCGTCGCGGAGGGATGCCGTCAGGCAGGCTGCGCGCTCATCGGCGGCGAAACCGCGGAGATGCCGGGGTTTTATCCGGAGGGCGAATACGACCTCGCGGGATTCTGCGTCGGTATGGCCGAAAAAGACAAGCTGATCGACAACAGCCGCGTGCGCACGGGGGATGCCATCCTCGCGCTCGCTTCTTCCGGCGTACACTCCAACGGGTTTTCGCTGGTGCGCAGGCTGATTCCGATGGAACGCAAAAAACTGGATGAATATATGCCAGACCTGGGCCGGACGCTAGGCGAAGCGCTGCTGACCCCGACGAACATCTACGTAAAACCAGTTCTTTCGCTGATTCAACGCGCGGACGTGCACTCCGCCGCGCACATTACCGGCGGCGGGTTTTACGAGAACATTCCGCGCAGTATTCCGAAGGGGTTATCCGCGCGGATCGAGAAAAAAAGCGTCCGCGTGCTGCCGGTGTTCAAGCTGCTGCAATCGTTGGGGGATTTGGAAGAGAAACACATGTTCAACACCTTCAACATGGGCGTCGGCATGACCGTCACGCTTCCCGCCGGGCAGGTTGACCGCGCGATTGAGCTGCTGCTGGCGGACGGTGTGGAGGCGTATCCGATCGGCGAAGTCGCCGCGGGCGGGGAAGGCGTCTTGTTATGCTGAAACCGCGGATCGCCGTTCTCGTCTCCGGCGGGGGAACCAACCTTCAGGCCCTGATCGACGCGCGGGACAACGGATCGCTCAAAAGCGGCGAACTCGCGCTCGTCGTTTCCAATAAGGCGGGTGCATACGCACTGGAGCGGGCGAAAGCTGCCGGGATTGCGGCGGAAACGGTGGAACGGACGGTGTTTGCAGCGCGGGAGGCGTTTGAAACGCGGCTGACGGAAGTGCTGGCCGCATACGCGATCGACGTGATCGTGCTCGCGGGATTCATGCAGATTCTCTCCGCCGGATTCGTTTCGCGCTATCCCGGCCGGATTGTCAACGTACACCCTTCTCTGATTCCGGCGCACTGCGGAAAAGGGTATTATGGCCTGAAGGTGCACGAGGCGGTGCTGGCGGCGGGAGAAACGGTCACGGGCGCCACGGTGCATATGGTCAACGAGGTACCGGACGGCGGGCGGATCCTTCTGCAGAAGGAAGTACAAGTGCTGCCTGGCGATACGCCGCAGACGCTGCAGCGGCGCGTCATGGAGCAGGCGGAGTGGGTTTTATTGCCGAAGGCGGCCGAACAGCTCTGCGCGGCATACCTGCGAACACAGACGGAGGGAAAATCCTATGGGGCAAAATGATTTATTTGATCTTCTTCGAAACAATCCTTATCCCGGGCGCGGCATCGTGCTCGGCCTGACGCCGGACGGAAAAAACGCCGCGCTGGCGTATTTCATCATGGGCCGCAGCGCGGGCAGCCGCAGCCGCGCGTTCGTGAAAAAAGGAAACGACCTTGGAATCCACATGCTGGACAGCGGAAAGATCGCCGATACCAGCCTGATTCTATATGCGCCGCTGCGTACGCAAAACGACGTCACTATCGTGACCAACGGCGACCAGACGGATACGATCTATCGCGCGCTGAGCGAAGGCAAAACGTTTGAAGACGCGCTGAAAACGCGCACGTTCGAGCCGGATGCGCCGCATTTTACGCCGCGCATCAGCGGGATGCAGCGTTTCGACGGGGAATACTCCTATAAGCTCTCCATCCTCAAAGCAGGGGACGCGGAGGGGATAACGACGCTCCGCGAGACGTTCGACTACGAGCCGCTGTCCGGCGCCGGGCATTTTATCTCGACCTATCAAACGGACGGCGCGGTGCTGCCGAGCTTTTCCGGCGAACCGGCGGCGGTCGGCCTGCCGAACGATTTCTACGCGTTTGCGGACGGGCTTTGGTATGCGCTGAACAAAGAGAATAAAGTTTCGCTCTACGTTCGTTATACGAACCTTTCGAGCGGGATATACGAAGACGAAATCTACAACCAATACGCCGCGGAGGGGACGAAGGCATGAAAGAACTCGCGTTAAAATACGGCTGCAACCCGCACCAGAAACCGGCGCGCATTTTTGTCGAAAGCGGCGACCTGCCGATCGAGATGCTGAACGGGCAGACGGGATATATCAATTTTCTGGATGCCCTCAACGCATGGCAGCTCGTTAAAGAACTGAAGGAGGCGCTTGGGCTGCCCGCCGCGACGTCGTTTAAACACGTCAGCCCCGCGGGCGCGGCGGTTGGACTGCCGCTGAGCAAAACCGACCTGCAAGCCTGCGCGGTGGACGATCTGCCGGGCGTGAACGAATCCCCGCTGGCCTGCGCGTACGCCCGCGCGCGCGGCACCGACCGCATGAGCTCGTTCGGAGACTTCATTGCGCTGAGCGACGAGTGCGACGCCGCGACGGCCTCCATCATCAAGCGGGAAGTGTCCGACGGCGTGATCGCTCCGGGGTATACCAAAGAAGCGCTTGAAATTCTGAAAACAAAAAGAAACGGCAGCTACGGGGTGATCCGCATCGACGCGAGCTATGTACCCGAAACGATGGAACGAAAGCAGGTATTCGGCGTTACGTTCGAGCAGCCGCGCAACGAAGCAAAAATTGACGCCGGCTTATTGAATAATCCGGTTACCGCGCGGAAGGAGATCGGCGAAGCGGCAAAACGTGACCTGATCCTTTCGCTGATTACGCTCAAATATACGCAGTCCAACTCGGTCTGCTTCGCCGCGAACGGCCAGACGATCGGCGTTGGCGCGGGCCAGCAGTCCCGCATCCACTGTACGCGGCTCGCGGGAGAAAAAGCGGATATCTGGTGGATGCGCAGGCATGAAAAGGTGCTTGCTCTGCCGTTTCTGCCCGCATTAAAACGGCCGGACCGGGACAATCTGATCGATCTTTATATTTCCGGCCGCGGCGGGGACGCGATATCCGAAACCGGCTGGCGGAGTTGTTTTACCGAAAGGCCCGAGCCGCTGACGCAGGCGGAGCGCGAGGCGCATAGAAACGCGCTCGCCGAAGTGTCGCTCGGAAGCGACGCGTTCTTTCCCTTTTCTGACAACATCGAGCGCGCGAAGGCGAGCGGGGTTATGTATATCGCGCAGCCCGGCGGTTCCGTGCGGGATGAGGACGTGATCGCCGCTTGCGACCGGTACGGCATGGCGATGTTCTTCACGAAACTGCGGCTGTTCCATCATTAATACTATGAAAGTCATGATCGTCGGCGGCGGAGGCCGCGAACACGCGATACTCGAAAAACTGAGATTGAATCCGCGTATCACGAAGCTCTACGCGCTGCCGGGCAACGGCGGTATGGCCCGGCACGCCGAATGCGTACCCGTCAAGGCGACGGATATCGACGGAATCGTGTCGTTCGCGCTGCAAAACAAAATCGATTTTGCGGTGATTGCTCCCGACGATCCGCTGATCCTCGGCGCGTGCGACCGGCTGCGATCGAATGGCGTACGGTGCTTCGGCCCATCGGCGGAGGCGGCGCAAATCGAGGGAAGCAAGAGCTTTGCCAAAAATCTCATGCGCAAATATGGCATCCCGACCGCCGCATACGAGGTGTTCGACCGCGCGGGAGATGCGTACGCCTATCTGGAACACACATCGTATCCGACCGTCATCAAGGCGGACGGCCCCGCGCTCGGCAAAGGCGTGATCATCGCGCAAACTTGTCAGGAGGCTAAGGACGCTGTCCGTGCGATGATGGAAGAGGGCGTGTTCGGCGAGAGCGGGAGCCGCGTGGTGATTGAGGAGTTCCTCACGGGAAACGAGGCGAGCGTGCTTGCCTTTACCGATGGAAAGACGCTGATCCCGATGGTATCCGCGCTCGACCACAAGCGCGCGCTGGACGGAGACAAGGGGCTCAACACCGGCGGGATGGGCGCGCTCGCGCCAAACCCGTATTATACGTTTGCGTATGCGCGGGAATGCATGGAAAGCATCTTTCTCCCGACCATGCGGGCGATGAACGCAGAGGGGAAACCGTTCCGGGGCTGCCTCTATTTCGGCCTAATGCTGACCGGCAACGGACCGAAGGTGATCGAATACAACTGCCGCTTCGGCGATCCCGAAACGCAGGTCGTTCTGCCGCTGCTGGAGACGGATTTATTCGAGATCATGCTCGCCATAGAAGACGGCCGGCTGGACGAGGTGCCGGTCCGCTTCCGCGGCGGCGCCGCGTGCTGCGTGGTGATGGCTTCGCGGGGGTACCCCGCGCGCTATGAAACGGGGTTCGAGATATCGCTCAACGGCGCGGATCGAATGAAAGATACGTATATTTATCAGGCGGGAACGAAATGCGAAAACGAACGGCTCGTCACCTCGGGCGGACGGGTGCTCGGCGTGACGGCGTTGGGAGCGGACGCGCGCGCGGCACAGCGCGCGGCGTATGAAGCCGCCGGGAAAATCGAATTTGAAAACGCGTATTACCGCCGCGATATCGCGAAAAAGGCGATCGCGGCGCTGAAAGCCAGGGGAGAATAAACGGTGGTCCATCGAATCTACGTAGAAAAGAAAACGGAATTCGCGCAGGAAGCGGCGGCGCAGCTTGCGGATATCAACGGCGTGCTTGGAATATCCGGCGTGACCGGCCTTCGCATCCTGAACCGCTATGACGTCGAAGGAATCGACGCGGATGTGTTTTCCAACTGCCGGTACACGGTGTTTGCGGAAATTCAGATCGACGATGTTTACGATCTGCTGCCGAAGGGCGCGGACGCGGTCTTCGCGGCGGAGTACCTGCCCGGCCAATATGACCAGCGCGCGGACGCCTGTGGGCAGTGCATCGCGCTCATATCGGGACGCGAAGCGCCGCCGGTTCGCACCGCGCGGGTTTTTTTATTGTACGGAACGTTCGGCGAAACGGATCTGGACGCGATCAAGCGCTATATGATCAACCCCGTGGAAGCGCGGGAAGCGTCGCTCGCGCTTTTCGACACGCTGGAACTGCTTACGCAGGAGCCCGCTCCGATTCCCGTTCTGACAGGATTTACCAAACTGAATGACGAAAAATTACAGAAACTGATTTCGCGGTACGCGCTTGCGATGGATCTGGACGACCTCAAGTGCTGCCGCGCACATTTTCTTTCCGAACGCCGAGACCCTACGCTGACGGAGCTCAAGCTGCTCGATACCTACTGGTCGGATCACTGCCGGCACACGACGTTTTTAACGGAGCTGGACAGCGTGGAGTTTCACGATCCGCGCGCGGCGGCTACCTATTCGACTTATCTAAACATCAGACGGGAACTGGGGATAGAAAAACCGGTTACGCTGATGGATCTCGCGACGATTTCTGCGCGCTGGTTTAAGGCGCAGGGGAAACTGCCGAACCTCGACGATTCCGCGGAAATCAACGCCTGCACGGTGAAAACACGGATTACGGTTGACGGAAAGCCGCAGGACTGGCTGGTTCTTTTTAAGAACGAAACGCACAACCACCCCACGGAAATCGAGCCCTTCGGCGGAGCCGCGACCTGCATCGGCGGCGCGATCCGCGATCCGCTCTCCGGCCGCGCGTACGTCTATCAGGCGATGCGGCTCACCGGCGCGGCGGATCCGCGCAGGCCGTTTTGCGAAACGCTGCCGGGCAAGCTGCCGCAGCGCAAGATCGTCACGACGGCTGCGGCGGGGTACAGCTCCTACGGCAACCAGATCGGCCTTGCGACGGGGCTGGTGGACGAAGTTTACCATGACGGATTCCTCGCCAAGCGCATGGAGATCGGCGCGGTCGTCGGCGCGGCGCCCGCACAGAACGTACGGCGGGAAACGCCGGAGGACGGAGACGTCGTGCTCCTGCTCGGGGGTAAGACGGGGCGCGACGGCTGCGGCGGAGCGACCGGATCTTCCAAGGCGCATAACGCGGGTTCCCTTGCGCAGTGCGGCGCGGAAGTACAGAAAGGCAACGCGCCGGAGGAGCGCAAGCTCCAGCGGCTTTTTCGAAACCCCGAAACCGCGCGGCTCATCAAGCGCTGCAACGACTTCGGCGCGGGCGGCGTTTCAGTCGCCATCGGAGAACTCGCGGACGGCGTCGCGGTCGACCTCGACCGTGTTCCGGTCAAATACGACGGGCTGGACGGGACGGAACTTGCCATCAGCGAATCGCAGGAGCGCATGGCGGTCGTCGTTTCTGCTGCGGACGCGAAAAGATTTATTACGCTCGCGGAGGAGGAGAACCTGCAGGCGACCCATGTCGCAAGCATCACGCGCGAACCGCGGCTGACGATGCGCTGGCGCGGGGAAACGATCGTCGATATCCCCAGAAATTTTATCGACAGCAACGGCGCGAGAAAACACGCTTCGGCGCGCGTAGACGCGCCCGCAAGGAACGCGGAGCCGCGGACGGACGAAGCGTTTCAAAAACGGTTTCTCGCGCTGGTTTCGGATCTCAACGTCTGCTCCAAGCAAGGGCTGAGCGAACGTTTTGATTCCACAGTTGGCGCGTACAGCCTGTTCATGCCGTTCGGCGGCGTACGGCAGAAAACGCCCGCGCAGGCGATGGCGGCAAAACTGCCGCTCCTGCGGGGCAAAACCGACGCCTGCACAGCGATGGCATGGGGGTACGATCCGTATCTTTCCGCAGGTTCGCCGTACTCCGGCGGATATCTGGCTGTGGCGCACTCGCTTTGCAAGCTTGCCGCGGCGGGTGCGCCGCTTAGTGAGCGGTATCTGAGCTTTCAGGAATACTTCGGCAAACCGGGAACGGAGCCTGCCCGCTGGGGAAAGCCCGCGGCAGCGCTGCTCGGCGCGATGCAGGCGCAGCTCGATCTCGGCGTTGCCGCGATCGGCGGCAAAGACAGCATGAGCGGGTCGTTCGAATCGCTCAACGTGCCGCCGACGCTCGTTTCGTTCGCGCTCGCCGTCGGAAGCACGGAGACGGTTCTCTCGCCGGAATTCAAGCGCGCGGGATCCAAAACAGCGCTTTTCCGCCCCGAATACCGCGGGGACGGCCTGCCGGAAGCGGAGTCGCTCAAGCGGCTTATCGTACGCATATACGACCTGATCGCGACCAAACGCGCGCTCGCGGTTTACGCGCTCGGCGCGGCCGGAGCAGCCGAGGCCGTGTTCAAGATGTGCCTCGGCAACGGGCTGGGATTCCGGTTTGACGAAAATCTCGACGAAGAATCGCTGTTCGCGCCGCGCATCGGGTCGTTTATCGTGGAATTCACAGGGGAAAAGGAAGACGGCGAATTTCTTGGAGATACGCTCTCGGAACGCGCGCTGTGCTGGCGGAACGAACGGATCGAACTGGAGACGCTGGAAACCGCATATGAAGACACACTGGAAGACGTGTTCCCGACGAGGAAAAACGTTCCTGACAGAATGCCGGAAATTCCGATCATCCGCACGCCGGATCGCGGAAAACCGCGTACGGCTGCAATCGCAAAACCGCGTATTCTGATTCCGGTCTTTCCAGGGACCAACTGTGAATACGAGTCCGCGCGCGCTGTGGAGCGCGCGGGCGCAGTCGTGGACGTGCTGGTGCTGCGGACGCGCTCCGCGGACGCGATGGCGCAATCCCTGCGGGAATTCGCCGCGCGATTAAACCGTGCGCAGGCGCTGTTTCTGCCCGGCGGGTTTTCCAACGGGGACGAACCGGACGGTTCCGGCAAGTTCATCACCGCCTTTTTGCAGAATCCGGTCGCGGCGGACGCGATCACAAGCCTGCTGGACGAACGGGACGGGCTCGCGCTCGGCGTCTGCAATGGATTTCAGGCGCTGATCAAACTCGGCCTTGTGCCATACGGAAAGATGATAAAACCGCGGCCGGATTCCCCGACGCTGACATTCAACGCGATCGGGAGACACCAGTCCCGCCTTGTGCGTGCGGAAGTGACTTCCGACCGTTCGCCGTGGCTGATGCTTGCGGGCGCGGGGGAGATCTATACCGTTCCGGTTTCGCACGGAGAGGGGCGGTTTCTGTGTCCGCCGGACGCGCTTGCCGACCTCGCGCGAAACGGCCAGATCGCCGCGCGGTATGTGGACGATAACGGTGCGCCTTCGATGGACGTGCGGTTCAATCCCAATGGATCCTATGCCGCAGTGGAAGCCGTCACGTCTCCGGATGGGCGCGTTCTGGGCAAAATGGGGCACAGCGAGCGGATCGGGGCCGGACTGTATAAAAACGTCCCCGGAAGGTTCGATATGCGCCTCTTCGAGTCCGCGGTGCTGTATTTCTCATAAGAATGTTCTCTTCTCTCACGGAGAAGGCCTGTTTTGCCGGTAATGCTTCGAGCATGTAATTCCATCCGCATAATCCAGCCGGCTTGATGGAATCAACACGATTTCCGGTCAGCCGAGCATCACGCCAACCGAGGATTGAATCGATATCTTCGGCATCATAAACACGCAGTTGTTCAAATGAGCGAGATCGGTTTTTACAGAACAGATATATAACTTCCGTACAATTTCCGCAGAATTGAAGAAACGCATTTCACCAGTAAGCACAGTTTGAATTCACAAAGATCATATGCGAAATATCGATTTCATTCGCGCGCATTGACGGATGCATAGAACAATATTAAAATAGGTATCAACAGTATAAATATCGGTATACGTTTCACTCTTCGCATCTCAGTTTGTTCGAAAAGACGGTTTTTCCGGATTCGTTCCATTATTGCTTATGCTAAAACCAGCGTTTTCGTGACTTTTCCTATCCTGATCGACCGCACTCCATTCGGTTTTGTATATCGCGTCTTCATTACATCCGTGTCGCACACAAACAAATTTTAATAGTTATATTAAAATGAGGAAGCTGCGTGCAGAAATGAGAATTGCGCACGAAAAAAAACAGATTTCCATCTGTGTTATGATCGGCGACGTCAGTTACGATTTCTCAGCGGAACTGATGTCGGGGATTCTTGATACGGCTGAAAAAGAAGGCGTGCAAATTTTATATATGATGGGCATGCCGCGGCATGCCGATTCGGTGGATACCGGAAACGGCCTGAAGACGGCTTATCACCATAATATTATCTATGATTACGCATACCTGTTCGGCGCGGATGCGTACATCCTGTCCTGCGGCTCCTTGTCCGACTTTGAGAGCGAGAACGTCTATCAGCAATTCCTGAAACGGTTTGACGACAGCCTTTACGTCGTTTTGCAGGAGCAGATCGACTGTTCCGACGAGAGAAAATCCTGCATTACGGTCGATAATTACAGCAGTTTCTGCGAATGCATCGAGCACCTGATTCTCGTGCATAAACGGCGGAAAATCTGCTTTCTCGCGGGCGTAAAAGGACACCCCGACGTCAAAGACCGGCTGCGCGCCTATCTGGATACCATGCGAAAGTACGGCCTGCCTGTTACGGATTCCATGATCGAATACGGGGACTTTTCCGAATTCTCCGATCATCAGGTTTCCATGCTGATCGACCATAATCCCGATCTGGATGCGATCGCATTCTGTAACGACGAAATGGCCAGAGGCGGATACCGTGTGTGCGCCAAGCGAGGAATCAGAATCGGGAAAGACATCTCGTTTACAGGATTTGACAACTTCTCGACAAGCCGTTCTCTGGTGCCGCCGCTGACAACGATATCTCAGAATGTTTACCGTATGGGTGAAATGGCCGTCAGGCAGGCGATCGACCATGTGAATGGGAAACGGGTCCATTCCGCAGTGCTCGACACGAAGCTGCATATTCGCCGTTCCTGCGGGTGCGTTCCGGATACGGTATGCTCTCTGTTTGCGCCTGACGAAACGGGCAGTTTTGAAAAAGACAAAGTGATGCGCAGAATAACTGCGGATTTAAAAGCATGTTATGCCGACAGCGAACGCAAACGAAGCGACCGGATGATCGATCGGCTTGTGGAATACATAGACGGACTGATTACAAACGAGGAAGAGGCCGCGGATAAATATCGAATGTCCGACTGGCTCCAATTATTTGCGGAAGAGTACGCGGGTACGACATTCCATATGGCTGTCCGCCTGAACGATTATATTGTGCAGATGCCGGCGGAAACCCTGCGCGTTCCGCTCGTCAGAAATCTATACGATGTTCTGAGTTTCGTGTACGCTTTTCTGCTTTCATACAGGGCGCGGATGATTGAAAAAAGCCTGGTCGATTTTCGCGCGCAATCCTGGTTTATCCCCGAATTTATCCGCGATCTGGTCGACAGCGATATCGAGGAGGAAAGCGTATTCCTCAATATTGTGAAGCGTCTCCGCGGGATCGATATTTACTCCATCTATATCTGCCTTTTGCCGGAGGCGCAGCCGCTGCATAACACCGACATTCAAAACCTGCCCAATAAACTGCTGCTCGCCGCATACGACGATAACACGACGGCGAAGGCGTTCCCGATCGGTCAGATGCCGGTGATCGATTCTCAGCATTCGCTCAGGAGCCTCCCCGGGCTCAATAACACGACGCACCTAATGAGCTTCAGCATATTCTCAGGCAACATCCAGTACGGGATTTTGCTGTGCGAGGTCGATATGTACAGAAGCTCGCTTCTGCATGTCATCGGCTTGCAGCTCGGGATTCTGATGAACTTTTTGGATTTAAAACGGAAAGAGAGAATCATCGGCGGACAACTGGAAAATATCACGGAACGCAACCAGATTCTAAATTTTCTGTCCGAATACGATCCGCTGTGCAACATCCTCAACCGCAGGGGCTTTATCGAGCGCGCGATCCGCCTGAACCGCGAAAACATAGGCAAATCGGCTATCTGCGTGTTCATGGACCTGGACCATCTGAAAGAGATCAACGATACGTTCGGGCACTCGGCCGGCGATTTTGCGCTTTCGGCCGTGAGTGAAATCCTGAAAAAAGCTGTGCGCCAAAACGATCTGATCGCGCGCACCGGCGGAGACGAGTTCGTCGGCATGTTCATCATCGACCGCCCGGACTTTGACGAATTGTTTCGCGGCAGGGTGCGTCAGGCGTTTGAGGAATTCAACAGCGCCTCCCTGAAGCCGTTTTATGTGGAAGCGTCGATGGGGATCGCACACTTTACCTGCGATCACAATCTGGAGATCAGCAGCATCGTAAACCAGGCGGATCAGTATCTGTACGAACAGAAGAATCACAAACGGCCAAGCGCGCTGAAACAAACCGCATTCGGCTGATCCCCGAAGAGAAATCATATCCGAAGCGGAATACATACGGCGGCCGGGGAAACGATAGGGACACCGCAGAACAAGCGACGCGGACAGGGGATGAACGAATGCGATTTCGGAAAGCTTTTTTAATCGCCGTTCTGGCGGCGGCACTGGCGTTCTGCTCTGCCTGCAAACCGGCAGAACGGCAAGAAGAAGAAACGACGCCACAGGATTTGCCCGAATCGGCAGCGCTGTCCTTTCGGATTACCTGGACGGATTACTCCGGCCGCGGGCAGGCAATCCAAAAAATCGTAGACGATTATAATACGCGCTCGCCAGAAGATGCTTTCGTTAAAATGGTCGGCGGGGATGAAAATTCGGCCGCGATTCAGGATGTGCTGGCAACCCAGCCGGAAACAATTCTCGTTCTCCCATACCGGCTTGTGCAGTACTTCGGCAGCGACGGGAACCTCGGAGATTTGACCCGGGAGTTTTCAGAGGACAAAGATTTATTTTATCCTGCGGTGTGGTCGCTGGGCACACAGAACGGAACCGTCTTCGGCGTTCCATGGCTCGGCCATTCGATGTGCCTGCTTTACAACAAATCGCTGCTGGAGCAGGCCGGCGTGGATCCCGCTGCGATAAAAAGCCTGAACGCGCTGGTCAAGACGCTGGAAAGGGTCGAACAGAAGACCGGTGCGCGCGGGATCGGGCTGGTTGGCGCGGACAGCAACGACGTATCCTGGATGGTCAACCAATTTATCTATGGTTTTGGCGGGACGCTGGTGAACAAAGAAGGAACGCGAGTTACGGTAAACAGCGCGCAGTCGGCGGTAGCGCTGGATTTTTACAAAAATGTGCTGGGCAGCCTTGCGCAGGATACCTGGACGGCCGACACCGGCGTGGAGGTGATGGAGTACTTCCGCAATCAGCAGGTTGCCTTCGAGATCCAGGGCATATGGGGAATCACCGACGTCAAAAAGAACGGATCTCCGTTTGAAGTCGGCGTGATTCCGCTGAAAGACATCGGCGTTTGCTCGGAGGTTGGCCCCATGATGCTCTCCGTACCGTCGGGTATGAGCGAAACAGGAAAACAGCAGGCGGTTGAGTTTATCCGGTACATGATTTCCACCGAAGCGCAAACGGCGATTCTGAACGGAGAATACAGCCCGGAGCACGATACATATTATCCCTTCCGTACGCCGATAAGAATCGATATGGCGGATACGCCGATGCTCACAATGAATCCTGTTTATCAGACTTTTATCGAGGGATTTGAAAATCCAAGCATCGACGTGCCGGTTCCCAAATGGCAGGCGGTAAAAGAACAGTATTACCAGCCCGGCCTGCACTCGGTTATGACGGGCGAACTCTCGATCGCGGATTTTCTGGATAAGATCGAAATAGAAGGCAACCGCATCATATCTGCGCAATAGTCACATTCGGAAAGGATCGGTGTACGATATGAAGATTCTGATCGCAGACGATTCAACAACAGACGTCGCGCTGATTCGCGGCATTCTCTCCGACTATGAACCGCTGGTCGCATACGACGGAATGGAAGCGATGAAACGGCTTGAGGAGAACCCGGATATCGATATCCTGATCCTCGATATCAACATGCCGCGAATGAACGGATTTGAGGTGCTGGAAGCGCTGCGTGAACGTTACGAGTATCGAAATATCGCGACGCTGATTTTAACAAATTATGATGAAATCGACAACGAGATGCGGGGGCTCGATTTAGGGGCGGTCGATTATATTCGAAAGCCGCTGAATATCCGCTCGCTGCGAAAACGCGTTGAGCTCCACATCAAATTAAAAAACGCGCGGGACGAACTGGAGCTTCAAAATAACATATTGGAAAGAACCGTACGGGAGCGCACTCGGGAAAGCGTGCTTACTGATCTAGCCCCCGAAAACTGGACCAGCTACAATGTTAGGAAAGAGAGAAAAAAGACTAACAAAGGAGCTGAAAGAAGATGGCAAGAAAGAATTACACCGTCGAGCAGATCATCGTCAAGCTGCGG
>JAEWUO010000024.1 GCA_023459335.1 Bacillota bacterium | reverse complement strand
TTTTCATATTTTGTTTCACATGGAGCATTACATGAAAATTCTCATCACAGGCGCAGCGGGATTTATTGGTTTTCATCTCGCTAAGCGTTTCCTTGATGCCGGAGTCTCGGTTTTTGGCCTCGACAATCTCAATGATTACTACTCGGTACAGCTGAAGAAAGACCGGCTGAAGCAGCTGGAGCAGGATTCGAACTTCCATTTCAAACCCATCGATCTTGCCGACGGCGCTGCTCTTGAAGCCTACTTCAGGGCGCACAACTTCACCCATGTCGTCAATCTGGCAGCCCAGGCAGGCGTCAGATACTCGCTCATCAATCCGAAATCGTACGTTGATTCCAACATCGTCGGTTTTGCGAATCTGCTGGAATGCTGCCGCCACAGCCAGACGGCGCACCTGGTCTACGCTTCGTCGAGTTCCGTGTACGGGCTGAACACATCCATGCCCTTCTCGGTGCACGACAACGTGGATCACCCCGTAAGCCTCTACGCTGCCAGCAAAAAATCCAACGAACTAATGGCCCACACCTACTCGTATCTCTACAAGCTGCCTACGACCGGCCTGCGCTTCTTCACGGTTTACGGTCCGTGGGGACGTCCGGACATGGCTCTCTACCTCTTCACCAAGGCCATTTGCGAAGGCAAACCCATCAACGTCTTCAACCACGGGAAAATGCGCCGGGATTTCACCTACATCGACGACATCGTCGAAGGCGTTTTCCGCATCGTCAGCCATGTGCCCCAGGGCAACCAGGCCTGGGACGGCAAAAATCCCGATCCGAGCACCTCGCCGGCCCCGTACAAGCTCTACAACATCGGCAACAACAACACGGTGGAACTGGAACGCTTCATCACCGTGCTGGAGGAGGCGCTGGGCGAAAAAGCCATCCGCAACTACATGGACATCCAGCCCGGCGACGTTCCGGCCACCTACGCCAATATCGACGACCTGATCCAGGACGTCGGCTTCAAACCATCGACAAGCATCGAGGAAGGCATCGGAAAATTCATCGCCTGGTACAGAGACTACTACCGATCGTAGTTCCATGTGAAACGAGTGGATCAGGAGGGAATACTTTTGGCGCAAACAATCGTTTTGGCGAATCAAAAAGGCGGCGTGGGCAAGACCACCACCACCGTCAACCTGGCCGCTTCGCTGGCGGCAATGGAGCAGCGGGTCCTGGTCATCGACTGCGATCCGCAGGCCAATGCGTCGAGCGGGCTGGGCGTTGATGTCGGGCAGGTCAAGCGGTCCGTCTATCAGGCGCTTTTCGACCCGGAAGAAGCGCGGCGAGCCATTGTGGGCTCCGACATGGAGTTCCTCAAAATCCTGCCCTCCACGCCGGACCTGGTCGGAGCGGAAATCGAACTCGGGGAGGAGAAAGACAGGGAATTCATCCTGCGCCGCATCGTGACGATGCTCGATGCCGACTATGACTACATCCTCATCGACTGCCCGCCGTCGCTGGGCCTCATCACCATCAACGCACTGTGCGCGGCGAAGTGGCTTCTCGTGCCCCTGCAATGCGAATACTACGCCCTGGAAGGAATCGCCCAGCTGATGAAGACATACGGCCTGGTCAAGGAAAGGCTGAACCCGGAGCTCGATGTGCTGGGCATTCTCCTGACCATGTTCGACAAACGCAACAAGCTCTCCTTCATGGTCGAACGCGAAGTTCGCGACCACTTCAAAGAGCTTGTCTTTTCAACATCGATACCAAGGAATGTCCGACTTTCCGAGGCGCCCAGCCATGGGCTCCCGGCCATACTCTACGATATCCGGTCCCTGGGAACCCAATCCTACATCGCATTGGCCCAGGAGCTCATCGACATGAAACTGGGTCAATCGCAGGCGCAGGTCAGATGAGGAGTACAGGTCACGGTGACCTTATCCTTGAAGTGGCGTTTCGTGATGCGCGAGGCGCAGGCCACGCACTCGAAAACGAGCAATCCGCCCATGTTGGCGGCGCGGAGCATGAATTTGCGGGGATCATCGGACTTCCAATCGGAGGTGGAGGCCCCGCAGGCCTCACAGACGACATCCGTGGGAAGTTCGTACCGAAGGTCCCAATATTTCTCGAGAAGCTGCAAGTCGGCCATGGGCTCGACGATTTGCGTTTCGGAAGGACAGAGCTTCTCAAGCACGTGCAGAACATGCTTGCAAACATGCTGCCACAGCTCCTCCTCAAGAAAAACGCCCTGGGGCTGACCCTTGGCGTCAATAAGAAATCTGATGGCGGTATCCTTGTTCACGGCGACTCCGGAAGTTGAAGGTTTTGACGATCATCAGTCAATAAATACGAATGGCCGGGGGTCAACGACCCAAGGCGCAAACATCCGCGGGTAAAATATGACCATGAAAAAACGCGGGCTTGGACGCGGGCTTGATGTACTCATCAAAAGCCGCAATGTCGAACCCGAACACGAAGCAGAAATAGTGACCCTGGACATCTCGGCTCTTGAGCCCAACATCCACCAGCCACGCCACCACTTCGACCAGACGGCCCTGGAAGAGCTCGCGGCATCCATCAAAAGCCAGGGGCTGATCCAGCCGGTCCTGGTCAGACCTCTGCAAACAGCGGGACGATACGAACTCGTGGCCGGCGAGAGGCGCTGGAGAGCCTGCCGCATGGCCGGACTGACGACCATTGACTGCATCGTCCGCCAC
>JAEWUO010000023.1 GCA_023459335.1 Bacillota bacterium | reverse complement strand
CTAGCGTGTTTGTGCTCCCGCCGAACAGCGAGAGGCCCGTGATGATCACCACCGCCACGAATGCGATGATCAGCCCGTATTCCACCATCCCCTGGCCCGCTTCGTTCCTTACCAGGTCCAATTCCTTCCCCCCCGTTCCTTTGCCGGCGTCCCGCGTCGTTCCTGCTTTTTGCTCCCCCGGTTGCAGGAGGATCATGATCAAATAGAAAACGGCTCGAAGTTCCCATGAACCCGAGCCGCCCTGTTTGAAAGAGAAATGAAACCAAGCCTGTAATCAGACTCCGTTTTTTGTCAACAAGCGCTCTTCAATCGGCAACTGGCTGCCATGGGCAGATATCTGCCTGTAGGCCCTGTAGCTTTGCGGCATCCGCTTTCACGGATTGTGCCATTGACATGGGAAGAACCGCATCCTTATATAGCTGGCAAGGTTCACGACTTAAATTTTAACGCAAAAAGGCAGTCTGCTCTTCTCGGCCAGGCTGCCTAAATGATGGATTCCGCAAAGGATGATCGGGCGGGAAAGCACTCATTTGGCAACTGGCTGCCATCGACGGAATCCGTCTTTAGGCCCTGTAGTTTTGCGGCCCCCGTTTTCGCGGGGTGTGCCTCTAACTTGGAGTTCACTTTCACTTGTAATTCAAACTATCACATCGTATTTAACATGTCAATAGTTTTATGTAATATTTATTCGAAATTTATCCCTTTTTGTATGAATATCTAAATAAACCTCATTATTATCAAAAAGTTTCCGTCTCTTGTGTCTGTGAAAAAATTGCCGTGTAACAAATCTCGTCTTTCAATCGCAATATACGGAAGATTTTTCTTCGGCTTTTTCGAGCAGCGCGTTATCTGTTCAGATACCGTTCCACTTCGTCCACGGCGCGCTTCGCATCCGCCTCCGCGCGCACGACAAGGCTCTGGCCGGTCCGCATATCCCCCGCCGCGAATACGCCGGTGCGCGTGGTCTGATAGGAGTTTCGGTCGAGCGCGAGGCTCATCGCTTCCGGCAGATAGGTCTCCGCGCCGACGAATCCCATCGCGATCAGCACATCCGTCGCCTCGCGCCTGCAGCGAGTAGATTCGATCTGCCGCGGCGCGCGCCCCCGTTCGGTCGTCACCCACTCCACCTGCGCCGTCTCGATGGCGGATACGGCGCCTTCGCTGTCGCCGATGATCGATACCGCCGTAATCTCGAAGGTGCGCGGATCCCTGCCGTAGAGCCAGATGGCTTCCTGCTGGCCGTAATCGGTCTTCAGGATAAACGGCCACCGCGGCCATGGGTTATCCGTCGCGCGGCTCTCCGGCGCGGAAGGCATGATCTCCAGCTGGGTTACATCGTTCGCGCCCATGCGGATGGACGTCGCCACACAGTCGTTTCCCGTGTCCCCGCCGCCGATGACCACAACCTTATGACCTTGCAGCGGTTTTCCCTCCGTTTCGCCGGAGAGCACGCGTCGCGTCGCCTCCGCAAGAAACGGCACCGCGAACCGCACGCCCGAAAGATTGCGTCCGGTCACGGAGAGGTCGCGCGGTTGTCCCGCTCCGCCGCAGAGCAGCACCGCGTCGAAACGGTCCAGTTCGGAGACGGGCAGATCTTTTCCGACGTCCTGACCGCAGATAAACTCGATGCCTTCCTGACGGAAGATATCCACGCGCCTGCGCACGAGTTCTTTCGGCAGTTTCATGTTTGGGATGCCGAACATCAGAAGCCCGCCGGGTTCTTCAGATTTTTCAAATACGGTCACGTGAAATCCGCGCTGGTTCAGGATATGCGCGGCGGTCAGCCCGGACGGGCCGGAACCCACGATAGCGACGCTTTTTTCGATCCGCGTTTTCGGCGGGCGGGGGACGACCCAACCCTTTTCCCAGGCCATGTCGCTTAAGAAGCGCTCGACTTCTCGGATGGCTATGGGTTCCCCGTTCAGCCCAGCCGTGCAGGCGCCCTCGCAGAGCGCGGGGCATACGCGGGAGGTGCATTCGTGCAGCGGGTTCGTCTTTTCCAGCCGGCGAAACGCTTCTTCAAAATGGCCCTTGTAGGTCAGGTGGTTCCATTCCGGAATCAGATTCCCGATCGTACAGCCGGAACCCGCGCCGCGCCAGGTCACGCCCGCGTGACAGAAGGGCACGCCGCAGTTCATGCACCGCGCCGCCTGTTCGCGAATTTCGTTCTCGCCCTGAGCGGGATGAAACGCATCCCAATGCTGAATCCGCGCCTTGCACGGCTGCTCCGGCGCAGTCTTTCTGTCGAATTCCAAAAAACCGGTCTGCTTGCCCATCGATACTCTCCTTCATCGGGTTCGGACGCAAGGGAAACTCTTGATTATTGTTTGAAACCGGATAATTCCGTTTTGCCCGTCTTGAGCTGGAACGCCCGTTCCAGCATCTCGTCGCCTTCCAGCCCTTCGCGTTCGGCGACATCCATCGCTTCCAGCATCTCGCGGTAGTCATGCGGAAGCACCTTGACGAATTTTGCGTGCGAGGAGGACCATTTTTCGAGGATTTTCGCGGCGGTTTTAGAGCCGGTATATTCCACGTGCTTCGTGAGGTGTTTATGCAGCATGACGAGATCCAGTGCGTCCAGCGGATAGAGCGAGACCATCTTCATGTTGACCATGCGCCTGAAGTTGCCGTCGTCCAGCACATACGCGATGCCGCCGGACATACCGCTGGCAAAATTGCGCCCGACCGGGCCGAGTATCACGGCGGTGCCGCCGGTCATGTATTCGCAGCCGTGGTCGCCGACGCCCTCGCATACGGCGATTGCGCCGCTGTTGCGGACGCAGAACCGTTCTCCCGCGCGCCCTGCCAGATAGAGTTCTCCGTCCGTCGCCCCGAAGAGAGCGACGTTGCCGGTTAAAAGGTTGTCCTTTGCAGACCACCCGGCATCCTCCGGCGCCTTGACGATGATGCGCGCGCCGCAGAGTCCCTTGCCGAGATAGTCGTTCGTATCGCCTTCGATCGTGAGCTCGATGCCCGCGGTCGTGAACGCGCCGAAACTCTGCCCCGCCGTTCCGTTGAAGCGGAAACGGATGCGCCCGTCCGGCAGCCTGCCGTATTCCTTACTGATGAACGCGGAAACCCGCGTCGCCACCGCGCGCTCCGTATTGCAGATCGGTCGTTTGACAACGGCGTCGCCCTGCTCGACCAGGGAACGCACCATGTCGTGGAAGAGCCGGTCATGGTCGTTTTTCGTCGGTTTCAGATCGCGCCAGGGCAGCGGCTGATCTCCGGGAATCAGACCGGACAGATCCATCCCCTGCGTCTTGGGCGACTGCCGGATCTGCGTCAGGTGCCCCGCCATGCCGACCATCCGGTCCAGCGTATGAAAGCCGAGTTCCGCCATGCGCTCGCGCAGGTTCTGCGCGAGAAAGCGCATGAGGTTGATCACGTATTCCGGTTTACCCGTAAAACGCGCGCGCAAGGCCGGATTCTGCGTCGCGACCCCGACCGGACAGGTGTCGAGGTTGCAAACTCGCATCATCACGCAGCCGATGGAGACCAGCGGAAGCGTCGCGAAACCGAACTCCTCCGCGCCGAGCAGCGCCGCGATGGCGATGTCTCGCCCCGTCATGAGTTTTCCGTCCGTCTCCACGCGCACCCTGCCCCGAAGTCCGTTTGCGATCAGCGTCTGATGCGTCTCCGCGAGCCCCAGCTCCCAGGGAAGCCCCGCGTGCTGAATGCTCGTGCGCGGGCTCGCGCCCGTTCCTCCGTCGTAACCGGAGATCAGGATCACGTCCGCACCGCCCTTGGCGACGCCCGCCGCGACCGTGCCGACGCCCGTTTCCGAAACGAGCTTAACGTTGATGCGTGCGTCCGGATTCGCGTTTTTCAGATCGAAGATCAGCTGCGCCAGGTCCTCGATCGAATAGATATCGTGATGCGGGGGCGGTGAAATCAACCCTACGCCGGGCGTCGAGTGCCGCGTGCGCGCGATGCTTGGGTAAACTTTCCCCGCCGGCAGCTGCCCGCCTTCGCCGGGTTTCGCACCCTGCGCCATCTTGATCTGAATCTCTTTCGCGGAGGCGAGATAAGGCCCCGTCACGCCGAAGCGGCCGGAAGCGATCTGTTTGATCGCAGAGTTCTTCTCGGTGAAGAGGCGCTCCGCGGCTTCGCCGCCCTCGCCGGAGTTGCTTTTTCCGCCAAGCCGGTTCATCGCCAGCGCGATGCATTCGTGCGCTTCCTTGCTGATGGAGCCATAGGACATCGCGCCCGTCTTGAAGCGGCGGACGATCTTCTCGACCGGCTCGACTTCCTCCAGAGGGATCGGATGGCAATTCTGAAATCCGAGGAGGTTGCGCAGGGAAACCGGCGCGTCGCCCTCGATGCGTTTTACATACTCTTTAAACAGCTCGTAATCCCCCGTACGCACCGCCGTCTGAAGCGTGTGGATCGTTTCGGGGTTATAAAGGTGGTATTCTCCGTCGCGTTTATACTGGAACCTGCCGCCGGACGGCAGTTCGTTGACCGGAGCGTCCAGCGCTTCCCGGTGCCGCAGCAGGATCTCCCGTTCCAGATCGTCGAGGTTCATGCCGCCGACACGGGTAACCGTTCCGGTGAAGAAGCGTTCCACGAACTCCTGCGAAAGTCCCAGCGCTTCGAAAATCTGCGCGTTGTGATATCCGTCCACGCAGGAAATGCCCATTTTGGACATCACTTTGAGGATGCCGTGGTCATATCCGTGCAGCACGTTGTGCATCGCGTCTTCCAGAGACGTCGCTTCCAGATGCCCTTCGTCGTAAAGCGCTTCCACGGCTTCGTAAACCCCGCGCAGATGGACGGCCTTTGCGCCGTATCCGACCAGGCAGGCGACATGGTGAATCTCGCGCGGTTCATAGCTGTCCACCAGGATGGAGCAGCCGCCTCGCAGGCCTTTGCGGATCAGATGATGGTGTACGCCTGCGGTCGCAAGCAGGGAAGGAATCGGCGCGAGCTCCGCGCTGGCCAGCCGGTCGGTGAGCACGAGGATCGATACGCCCTTCTTCAACGCTTGCTCGGCCGCCGTAAAAAACGCGTCCAGCCCGGCTTCCAGCCCCTGTTTCGGGTCGAAGACCATATGCAGCTCCGCCGCAGGAAAGCCGGGAACGCCGGCGAGCAGTTTTTTCAGGTTCGCCGTTTGTAAAATCGGAGAGGAAAGATGGATCTTGCGGCAGTTTTCCGCCTGATCCAGCGTCGGATCTCCGTTTGGCCCCAGAAATACGTCCATACCGACGACGCACTCTTCCTGAATCGCATCGATCGGCGGGTTGGTGACCTGCGCGAAAAGCTGTTTGAAATAATGAAACAGCGGCTGAGGGCGTTCCGACAGCACCGCGATCGGCGCATCGTACCCCATCGAACCGACGGGATCAAGGCCCGTCAGCGCGATCGGCAGCACGGTCGTCATCTTGTCCTCAAAGGTCCAGCCGAAAATACGCTGCCGCAGCGTCGGGTTTTCACTCGGTTCGCTAAGCCGCTCGCACGGCGTCTCGCCCAGATTGACCACCTGTTCGGCGAGCCATTGTTTCCACGGGCCGTCGAGGTAGCGGTCCTTGATCTGCTGATCTTCCAGCAACTCCCCGGTTTCGGTATCCAGAAGCAGCATCTGATTCGGGCCGAGGCGGCCGCGGCGCACGATCTCGGACGGCGGGATATCCACAACGCCTGATTCCGAGGCCAGCACCAGCACGTCAGCGCGCGTCAGCACCCAGCGCGCGGGCCGCAGCCCGTTGCGGTCCAGCACCGCGCCGACCTGCCGTCCGTCGGTGAAGCACATGGCGGCGGGGCCGTCCCACGGCGTCATGAGGCAGGCGGCGTAACGGAAGAACTCGCGCTGGTTTTCGTCCATCGTCGGATCTTTGGACCACGGACCGGGCATCATCATGAACAGCGCCTGCGGCAGCGAGCGGCCCGAGACAACCAGAAACTCAAGAAGGTTGTCGAACTTGGTCGAGTCGCTGCCGTCCGTGTCGAGAATCGGCAATATGTCCGCAAACCGTTTGGCGAGCCTGCCGCCGTCCATGGCGGAGGACGCCGCGAGCACCGCGTGTTCGCAGCCCTTGAGCGTATTGATTTCTCCATTGTGCGCAACCATGCGGAACGGCTGCGCCCTCTCCCAGTTTGGAAAGGTATTGGTCGAATAGCGCGAGTGCACCAGCGCGATGGCGGATATGAAGTCGGGATCCAGCAGATCCGGGTAAAAATCGGAGACCTGCCAGGCCTGCATCATGCCCTTATAAACGACGGTTTTGCTGCTGAGGCTCGGAATGTACACGTCCCGTTCCTGCTCTTTCATCGCGCGTTCGATGCGTTTTCTGAGCACAAACAGGCGGACGTCGGCGGGGAGATCCGTCTCGTCCCAGGTAAGAAAAAGCTGCCGGACGGCGGGCGCGCTCGCCCATGCGCCGTTGCCGCAGGCGTTCAGGTTCGTCGGAACCACGCGCCAGCCGAGGATCGAAAAAACCTCTTCCTCGGAGATGATTTCGATCGCAGCCTGCGCCGCGAGACAATCCGCCTCGTCGAGCGGCAGAAAGAACATGCCGACGGCGTACTGCCCCTCGCAGGGAAGATCGAACGCCGTCATTTTCCGAAAGAACCGGTCCGGCGTCTGCACCAGCATACCCGCGCCGTCGCCGGTGTCAGGATCAGAACCCGTTCCGCCGCGGTGTGCGAGACGGTTGAGTATCTCAAGCGCGTCGGCGATGATGCCGTGCGAACGGACTCCGCCCGTATGCGCGATAAAGCCTGTTCCGCAGGCGTCATGCTCAAACTCCGGGCGCCAGAGTTTCGCGCCGTCCATGGAGCGTGCCGCCCGCCCGGTATTCGGAGCGATCGCGGAGTCCTGGTTCTTCGTCTCTTGCTGTCGAGCCGTCGCGGATGTTGTTTGCTGCTGATCCTGTTGCTTCATCTTTCGCTTTTCGCCGGCGCCGGTTTACACATCGACCGGACTGCCCGTATCTCCCCTGAAATTTTGTGCGGGTTTTCCCCTTTGGTCTTAGCCGCCGTTTCTGACGGCCGATGGGTGCCGTTCTTGCAAGTCGCGACTGTTATGCAGGTTTTCCTTCATCCCTTATGCATCGGGTAAAAAAATACGAACCGATTGCCCGCGTCGTTCCTGTTGTAAACGAGTGCGCGGGCTTCGGAACGCCGTTGTTCCCGTTAAAAAGTGCAAGATGGAATGCTTCATCTTGCAAAGTTTTATATATTATATCATTAATCCGCGGAAATGCAATCCTGAATAATATATTTTTCACGCCAAAAAAATTGCATTGCGGTTTGGCGGCGCGGCTGTAAACGCGGAACGGAACCGCCGGTCCCAGTGTCTTTTTCGTACCGGTCAGTTTTCGCCGCGGCAGCCGCAGATATCCTGATAACACTCCGGCCTGCGGTCGCGAAACAGCCCCCAGTTCAGGCGGTCCTTACGAATCTTGGCAAAGTCGTAACGTGCGTACAGCACCGTTTCGCTCCCGCGGTCCGCCTGCGTCAGAATTTCTCCCGTCTCGTCCGTCAGAAACGACGAGCCGTAAAACACAAGCGCGCTCTCCTGTCCGCCGTTTTCGGCGCAGGGCAGAACGCGTTCCTCGTCGACGCGGTTTGCCGCGGCGACGGGAACGATGTTCGCCGCCGCGTGCCCCTGCATGACCCTGCGCCAGTGCGGCATGCTGTCGATAGTCAGGATCGGTTCTGAGCCGATCGCGGTCGGGTACAGCAGGATATCCGCACCCTTCAGCGCCATCGCGCGCGCGGCCTCAGGAAACCACTGATCCCAGCAGATGCCGACGCCGACGCGGCCAAATTTCGTCTCAAACACACGAAAACCCGCATTCCCCGGTGAAAAATAAAACTTCTCCTGATAATAATGATCGTCGGGGATATGCGTCTTGCGATAGACGCCGAGAAGCGCGCCGTCCGCATCGATCATCGCGACGGAGTTGTAGAGGCGGTTGCCGTCGCGTTCGTAGAAGCTGACAGGTAACGCTATCCCCAATTCTTTCGCAACGATCCGAAACCGAAGGACAGCCGGATTTTCAGAAACCGGCAGCGCGTATTCCAGAGATTCATATCTGCGCTCCTGGCAGAAATACGTCCGCTCGAACAGCTCCGGCAGCAGCGCGATCCGCGCTCCGCTTGCCGCGGCTTCCCGCGCCAGCGTTTCCGCGTGCGCGAGGTTTGCGGCCGGATCGGCCGTCATCTTCATCTGAATCGCGGCAATGATGATTTCGCTCATTTGATCGCTCCTTTCGGGATTTGCTGGGTCACGCAGTGGATGTTGCCGCCGCCGAGCAAAATCGCCCGAGAATCGATCGGGACGATTTCGCGGTTTGGGCACAAGCGGCGCATGATCCGTACCGCCCGCGCGTCCGAATCCGCGTTTTCGCCGCCAAACTGCGGCAGCACGATCGCATCGTTGGTAAAGTAAAAATTCACATAACTCGCGGCGAGGCGCTGTCCGATTTCCAGCGTGTCTTCCCCTTTCTCGAACGTGAAGTTTGCCAGATCTTCTTTCGTCACGCAGACAGGGTGATCGGGAATCGGCAGTTTATGAATCGTGAGCTTTCGCCCTTTTGCGTCGGATTCACGCAACAGGTAATCATAGTCCGCGCGGCTGAGTGGATACTGCGGGTCGGTTTCGTCGTCCGTCCATGCAAGCACGACTTCGCCGGCCGCGATAAACGCGCAGACGTTGTCCACGTGCTCGTTCGTCTCGTCGTTATAAATTCCTCTCGGCAGCCAGAGCGCTTTTTGTACGCCGAGATAATCCTTCAGCTTTCCTTCGATCTGCGCTTTCGTCAGGTTCGGGTTTCGTCCCGCGCTGAGCAGGCACGCCTCGGTGACGAGCAGCGTTCCTTCCCCGTCGGAACAAATCGAGCCGCCCTCCAGAACGAAATCCTCCGCGTCGTAGCACTCCGTTCCGATCGCGCGGCAGAACGCCTCCGCCGCCGCGTCGTCCTTCGCCCAGTCGGCATAAAGCCCGTCGATCTCCCCGCCCCAGGCGTTGAACCGCCAGCTGATCCCGCGCGAATCCCGTCCGTTCGTCACGAACGTCGGCCCGATGTCCCGCGCCCACGCGTCGTCGGTCTCGATTTCGAGTATCTTCGCAAATCCGCCCGCGCGCTCGCGCGCTTCCTTCAGATGCGCCGCGTCCGCGAGCAGAAAGACGCGTTCGCTGCGGCTTGCCGCGCGCATGACCTCGCAAAACGCCCGCCGCGCCGCCGTAGGATCGACTCCCCAGCTTCCCGCGCGAACAGGCCAGACGAGCAGCACGCCGTCCTGCGGCGAAAACTCGGCGGGCATATGATATCCATCCGCTTTCGGCATGGATCGCAGCATCGTCAGGACAGCCTCCCTTTAAAGTCTTCGTAGCCGAACGTTTTAACCAGCTCGCAGTCGCCGTCTTCGCGCATCAGCGCGATGGCGGGCAGCGGCATGCCGTTGAACGTGTTCGTCTTGACCATCGAGTAAATCGCCATATCGCCGAACGTCAGCCGATCGCCGATTTCCGGCATGCGGTCGAACCCGTAGTCGCCGACGATATCCCCCGCGAGGCACGTGCGCGCGGCGAGGCGGCAGGCGACGGCTTTTTCGCTCGGCTCGCCCGCGCCAATGAGCGGCGGACGGTACGGCATCTCCAGCACATCCGGCATATGGCAGGCGCCGGACGCGTCGAGGATCAGGATCGGCATGCCGTTGTGTACGACGTCCAGCACGACGGTGTCGAGCCAGCCCGCGTCAAGCGCGACGGCTTCGCCAGGTTCGAGGTATACCGTCAGATTCGGGTACTTCGCGCGGATGTAATAGAGAATCTCGTCCAGCGCGTAGATGTCGTACTCCGGCTTGGTGATGTGGTGCCCGCCGCCGAGGTTGAGCCACTTCATCTTCGGCAGAAATTCACCGAACTCGCGCTCGAACGCCTCGAACGTTTTAACCAGATCGCCGCTGTCCTGTTCGCAGAGCGTGTGAAAGTGCAATCCTTCGACGCCGGCGATCAGATCCGCGCGAAAGTTCGCGCGTGTCACGCCGAGGCGCGAAAACGGCGCGCATGGATCGTATATTTCGTGCCCTTCCTGCGTGCTGCACTCCGGATTCACACGGATGCCGATGCTCACGCCCGCCCGTTCGCAGGCCGCGCGGTGCCGCTCCAGTTGCGCAAAGGAGTTGAACACGATATGGTCGCAGATTTTGACCAGTTCGCACATTTCAGCATCCGTATACGCAGGCGAAAACACATGGTTTTCTCCGCCCATTTCCTCGTGCGCAAGCCTTGCTTCAAACAGACCGCTTGCGCTTGCGCCGGAGAGATATTGCGCGATGAGCGGATAAACGCGGAACATCGAAAACGCCTTCTGCGCGAGCAGCACTCTGCAGCCCGTTCGCTTCTGCAAGGCCGATAATATTTCCAGATTGTGCCGCAGCGCCGCTTCCGAAACGAGGAAGCACGGCGTCGGCAGTTCAGTTCGCTTCATTTTTATTCTACCGTTTCGGGATGTTCGTCCACGACCCAGGGCAGCCCCCACCGGTTCAGCAGATTCATATACGGATCGGGGTCGAATTCGTCCGTGGTATACACGCCCGGTTTCTTCCATGTTCCGTTCATCACAAGCGCGGTTCCGATCATCGCCGGAACGCCGGTGGTATAGCTGATCGCCTGACTGCCGAGTTCGCGGTAGCACGCCTCGTGGTCGCAGACGTTGTAGATGAAAATCGTCTTCTTTTTCCCGTTTTTCAGGCCGGAGACTACGCAGCCGATATTCGTCTTCCCCTTGGTGCGCGGGCCGAGCGAAGCGGGATCGGGCAGCAGCGCCTTGAGAAACTGAATCGGGACGATCTGCTGTCCCTGAAACTCGATCGGCGCGGTCGAGAGCATGCCGACGTTTTCGAGGCATTTCATGTGCGTTAAATAGCTCTGCCCGAATGTCATAAAGAAGCGGATGCGTTTGATTTCCGGATAATGCTTCGCCAGCGCCTCGATTTCCTCATGATGCAGGAGGTACATGTCTTTTTTGCCCACTTCGGGGAAATCATACTCGCGCTTAACGCTCATCGCCGGAATTTCGACCCATTTGCCGTTTTCCCAGTAACTGCCCGGCGCGGATACCTCCCGCAGGTTGATCTCCGGGTTAAAGTTGGTCGCAAACGCGTAACCGTGGTCGCCGCCGTTGCAGTCGAGGATATCGACGGACTCGATACGGTCGAAATAGTGCTTCTTCGCGTAGGAAACGAATACGCTGGTCACGCCTGGGTCGAATCCCGTGCCGAGCAGCGCGGTCAGCCCCGCCGCCTCAAACTTATTCGCATACGCCCACTGGTAACTGTAATCGAAGTAGGCGGAAAAGCCTTCCTCCTCCACGCGCTTTTCGTACAGCGCGCGCCAGGAGGGATCTTCCGTGCTCTCCGGCTCGTAGTTCGCGGTGTCGATGTAGTCCACGCCGCAGCGCAGGCACGCTTCCATAATCACGAGATCCTGATACGGCAGGGCGACGTTCAGCACAGCGTCCGGCAGCACCCGGCGGATGAGCTCGACCACCTCGTCGAGGTTGTCCGCGTCCACCTGCGCGGAGGACAGCTTCGTGCTCGTCTTACCGAGCATGGAAGCAATCAGCGCGTCGCACTTGGATTTTGTGCGGCTCGCAAGTACGAGTTCGGGAAATTGCGCGCTGTTCTGGCAGCACTTCTGAATAGCGACGGAGGCGACGCCCCCGCAGCCGATGACAAGCAGTTTCTGATTCATTAATTTTCTTCCTCCTCTAAAAGGTCTTCCACATACCGCGGCAGCATAAACGCGCCGACGTGCAGGTTTGCCGTATAGTACCAGGTTTTGATGCCCCGCTCCTCCCAGCGTTTCCGGTCGAAGTTCTCCAGCGGGTGGTACTTCTTGGACGCGAACCCGAAAAGCCAGTATCCCGCGGGACAGGTCGGGATGTGCGCCTGATAGACGCGGCTGATCGGGAAACTCCGGTACGCTTTCTTGTGCATCGCGCGGCAGGGGTCTTCGTCCTCGTCAAAAAACGGACTGCCATGCTGATAGACCATGATGCCGTCCTCGTGCAGCGCCTTATAGCAGCTGCCGTAAAACTCCTTCGTAAAGAGCCCCGCCGTGTGGCCGAGCGGATCGGTCGCGTCGTTGATGATCAGGTCGTAATCGTCCTGTTTGGATCGCAGGAACCGCAGACCGTCCTGATTGTAAACCTGCACGCGCGGGTCGTCGAGTCCGCAGGCGTTCGCGGGAAAGAACTTGCGGCAAACATCTACGAAGAGCTTATCCTGCTCGACGACGTCGATGGCTTCGATCTCCTCGTAGTGCGTCAGTTCGCGGGCGACCCCGCCGTCCCCGCCGCCGATGACGAGCACGCGCTTCACGTTCGGGTGCACCGCCATGGGCACATGCACGATCATTTCGTCGTAGGTGAATTCGTCTTTTTCCGAGAAGATCACACTTCCGTCCGAGGCGAGAAATCGCCCGAATTCGGGGGAATCGAACACGTCGATGCGCTGATAATCGCTCTCGCCGGAAAACAGCTGCTGATCCACGCGGATGGACAGCTGCACGTTTTGCGTATGCATGTCGTTAAACCAAAACTCCACGCTCTATCTTCTCCCTTTCAGCACATTTAAAAACCTGATGTCGGGGTCTTCCGGCCCCTGCATGCTGCTCCCCTTCGCCTGCGCGTAGAGGATGTACTCCACGATTTCCTTCGTGATCACTTCGCCCGGGGACAAAATCGGAATTCCCGGCGGATAGCACATCACAAACTCGCTGCATACGCGGCCGACCGAATCGCGGATGGGCAGCGCTTCCTTATCGGCGTAAAACGCCGCCTGCGGCGTCTCCGCGACGATCGGGGAAATGTACTCCGCGATGAAAAACGCCGTCGGTTCTTTGGAATAGAGCCGTTTGATATCCGCCAGCGCGCCGACGAGCCGCTCGATATCCTGCAGCCGGTCCCCGATCGAAATGTAGGCCAGGATATTGCTGATGTCGCCGAACTCGATCTGGATGTCGTATTCGTCCCGCAGCAGGTCGTATACCTCGATGCCCGCGAGCCCGATATCCCGCGTGTAGACGGAGAGTTTGGTCACGTCGAAGTCGAAGATGCTGTCCCCGTTGACCAGTTCCCGCCCATAAGCGTAATAACCGCCGACCTCGTTGATTTCCCCGCGCGCGTATTCCGCCATCTGCGCCACTTTTTCAAACGACTTCTCCCCGCGCAAGGCGAGATTCCGGCGCGAGATATCGAGGCTGCTCATCAGAAGGTACGACGCGCTGGTGGTCTGCGTCAGGTTGATGATCTGATCCACATGCCGTTCGTTGACATTCGGCCCCAATAGCAGCAGCGAGCTCTGCGTCAGGCTCCCGCCGGACTTGTGCATGGACACCGCCGCCATATCAGCCCCCGCCGCCATCGCGGAAAGCGGCAGATCGTCGTTGAAATACAGGTGCGTGCCATGCGCCTCGTCGACGAGCGCCGTCATGTCATGCGCGTGCGCGAGCTCCACGATGGCCTTCAGATTCGAACAGACGCCGTAATACGTCGGATTGTTCACCAGCACCGCCACGGCGTCGGGGTTGTCTTCGATCGCGCGGCGGACGTCCTGCATCTCCATACCCAGCGGAATGCCGAGCTTCGGCTCCACGCGGGGGTCCACGTAGACCGGAACCGCGCCGCAGAGTACCAGCGCGTTAATCGCGCTCTTATGTACGTTGCGCGGCAGGATGATCTTGTCCCCGCTCTTGCAGACGGACAGGATCATGCTCTGCACGCTGGAGGTCGTGCCTCCGACCATCAAAAACGCGTGCGCCGCGCCGAACGCGTCCGCCGCGAGCTCCTCCGCCGCCTTGATGACCGACACCGGATGACAAAGGTTGTCCAGCGGCTTCATCGAGTTCACATCGATGCCGACGCATTTTTCTCCGAGCAGTTCCACGAGTTCGGGGTTCCCCCGGCCGCGCTTGTGGCCCGGCACGTCGAACGGTACGACGCGCTGCTTGCGAAACTGGTTCAGCGCCTCGTAGATGGGCGCGCGTTTCTGATCATTCAGGTTCATCTGCGTTCCTTCCGCCGGTTCTTCTCTTGCGCCTGCCGCCGGATAAAATAAAAAACAGGCGGCATATCCTGATACCACCTGTTTACAGCCTGTCTGGTTCCGTTTTCGCGCTGACAATATAATGTGCGCGCGTCGGAACAGAATCGTGGCTTGACCGTTTCATCAGAGCACTGTTTAGCATGGATGCCGTCGCTACTCTTATTGACCGTTTCACAAGTGGCGTGCTTTCGCACTGGTTATGAAGTAACCAACTTATAAAATTTGAGTCTTCAAACTCAATCAATAATGTGACGCTTCACGTCACGCGCGGCGGCGGCCAGCCCTGTCCGATGGGCATTTTTACTCGGCCAAGTATGCGC
>JAEWUO010000022.1 GCA_023459335.1 Bacillota bacterium | reverse complement strand
CACCGCGTTTGGCGAAACGCTGGAGCAGGCCTCCATCGACACGCTCAACGCGGGCGTCATGACCAAGGACCTGGTCGGACTCGTTGAAGGCACACAGCCGAAAGCGGTGACCAGCATCGAATTCATCAGAGCGATCAGAGAACGCATCGCACATAAGAAATAATTCGCCGCATAAGCTTTCGCGAACCGAGGCTCCAATGCAGAACGCGCGGACACTGAACAGAATCTGCTCCGCGAAAAAAATTGACAGCAATCATAGGATGAGTCGGTTACGAAGGACCGCAAAAAATTCCGGAGATCTTTTTGATCTCCGGAATTTTGTTGTTTCCGCCGTTCTTCCGCGCTTATTTTGCGGTGATGACTTCCATCGTTTCAAACGGAAGAATCGTCTTGGCTGTAATCGCCGGGTTGCCGTCGCTGCCCGGCTGCGTGTAGTACTCAAACAGACATTCTTCAACGGAACCCAACCTCTGGCCGTTGGAAAAATCAACATAACTGCCGGTGATCAGATCAAACTTGCCGTCTTCCATGCACTTGATGAAATTCTCCCAGGAATAATCCAAGCCGGAAGCTTCCAGCCTCTTCAGGCCTTCGGTGAGCACGATAGCCGAAATATAACCGGCACGGGCGTAGTTGTTTTCCTTGTAAGAAACCTTTGTTGCTTCGTCAATATCACCGTACGTCAGCGCATCATAGAAATCTTCGAGCGCAGCAATCGCTTTTTCGGTAGAATAATCCGCCCAGCAGGTCGCGTACATCGGACGGGTTTCCTTATAGGTTTCCGCGGACCACGCCGTATTCGCAGACGCGCCGTAGTAGCCTAAAACCGGTACTTCATACTGCGCGTCATCCATCGCCGCAACAACGCCTTTGCCATCGTTGATCAGCATGATCACCACTTGGACGCCCTGATCCTTGAATTTCTGGATCGCGGTGGCATACGTGTCGGCCGTGACCACTTCGGCTAAGATCTGGCTGGTTTTCCCTTCGGCTTCCGCTTCGGCCATCACGCCTTCCAGCAGGTTGTTGCCGGTATCATTGTTCGCGTACATGACGCCAATCATCGCGTCCGCAGGAAGTTTTTCGTCCTTGTTTGCACCGAACAGCGCTTCGTGGAAAATGCGCGCCGCTAAGAAGCGTCCATCCTGTTTGTATTCAGGCTGTACCGGGAAAATATTGCTTTCCGGATCATTTTCCGAATACAGTACATTCAGGCCGGTCGCCGCATACACAAGCGGTATCCCCTGCTGTTTGATGTAATCCAGACTTGAAATAACGACTGGCGAACCTTCCAGTGAAAGCGCGAACACCTTGTCTTCTTCGACGAGTTTCTCCGTCAGCGCTTTCGCGTTTGCCGCATCCCACTGGTCGTCATAATGCTTCAAAACCAACATGCGTCCGCCAATACCGCCGTTGGCATTGACCCGATTGAGAACCGCCTCAAAAGCAGCCAATGCCGGTACGCCGATAGCAGCAAAGTTTCCGCTGTCTCCAAAAGTCGAACCGATCAGAATTTCATCGTCCGTGATGCCCTGCGCCAGAACCTGCCGCGGTACCGCCGTGCTTTCCGCGGCTGCCTGCGTTGGAGCCGCAGCTTCCGTTGTTGCCGCGGGCTCCGTCGTTTTTCCTGTTCCGCATCCTGTGAGCAGCAACGCGAGCGTCAGAATCATAGAGATGGTGCTAAGTACGATTTTTTTCTGAATACTCATTTTCTTTCCTCCTTTATTATTCCGGCTTCTGCCGGTTGGCTACTTGTTCTTATTTGCCTTTTTACCCAGATATGCAGTGATTAACGCGTCATTCTTTAGTAATTCTTCACCTACCCCTTCGCTTTTTATCTTTCCCAGTTCCATTACATATGCGTAGTCAGCGATTAATAACGACTGACGTGCATTCTGTTCAACCATGAGTATTGTGATGCCTTCCGTAGAGATCCTTTTGATCGTAGCAAAAATACTTTTTACGATCAGAGGGGCCAGCCCCAGCGACGGTTCGTCCAGCAGAAGCAGCTTTGGGTTCATCATCATGGCTCGCCCGATGGCCAGCATCTGCTGCTCGCCGCCGGATAACGTCGTTGCCTGCTGTGTTCGCCTTTCCTTCAATATCGGGAAAAGATCGTATACCTGCTCGAAGTTTCTCTTGATTTGTTTCGAAGATTTTACCTGATATGCGCCAACGCTGAGATTCTCCTCCGTTGTCAGTCCGCTTAAGATCAACCGCCCCTCCGGCGACTGACTGATCCCTTTTGCCGCAACTTTAAACGGTTCCAGGTTGGTGATCTTCTCGCCCTCAAATACGATATCCCCGCTCGCTACTTTCGTCAGGCCGGAGATCGCGTGCATTGTCGTCGTTTTTCCCGCCCCGTTGGCTCCGAGGATGGTCACAACTTTTCCGGCGGGGATCTTCATGTTAATCCCTTTGATTGCGCGGATGATTCCGTAATCAACAATCAGGTCCTTTATTTCAAGGATACTATCCATGACTATGCTTCCTCCATCTCGCCGAGATAGGCCTCTTGCACCAACGGACTGCTTTGAATCTCTTCCGGTGTGCCAATCGCCAGTTTTTTGCCGAACGATATTGCGCACACCGTATCGCATACGTTCATAACAAGATTCATATCGTGCTCCACAAGGAAAACCGTGCAATCATACTCGTCGCGGATTTTTCGTATAATCTCCGCCAGATCTTCCGTTTCCTTGTCGTTGAGCCCCGCGGCCGGTTCGTCCAGAATGATCAGCCGGGGACGCGCCATCAATGTGCGCGCCATTTCGATTCGCTTGAGGATACCGTACGGAAGCCCTCCAGGCAGAGCATCCTTGTATTCCAGCAATCCCAGCTCTTCGAGCACTTCCAGCGCCCTTGCTTTTGTTACCTCTTCTTCATCGCGCAGCCGTTTTGTGTGCAGAAATTGGTCAAACAGACTCGAAGAGAAGAAAGTGTGAGCTCCTACGAGAAGGTTGTCCAGAACGGACAGGTCCAAAACCATTTCCAGATTCTGGAAGGTTCTCGCAATCCCCGTTCGGATGATGTCATGCACTCTGTAGTCGCACAGGTTGATCACATGATCAAACCGATCCCGATAAAACAATTCTCCGCAGGTTGGATTGTGAAATTGCGTGATGCAATTAAACAGGGTGGTTTTCCCCGCTCCGTTCGGTCCGATCAGGCCGAAGATTTCCCCCTTCTTCACATCCAGCGTTAACCCGTCCACCGCCCTGATCCCCGCGAAATGCATATGAAGATCTTTGATGCTTAATATCGCATCCGGCGGCACTTCGTTGTCGATCGTTGCGTCCTTCAGCAGTCGATTGTACCTGTCATATTTTTCCTGCTGACGCCGGTTCTCTTTTTCAATTCTTGTGTTGAACGCCTGAAGCTTCGCGTTTTTTTGGAGTTCACATTTTTTCACGAGCGTGCGCAGCGCTGCTTCTTCGTCTTTCTGCGCGCGTTGATACTTCTCAACGGCGCTTTGCGGCACCGCTCGTTCCCGTTCAAGCGGATACTGCAGGTCCAGTTTAGCCTGAAACTGCCGTGCGGCTTTATCCATCCTGGCTAAACTGTTGGCACGGAACGTCTGGGCCTTCTTCTCCCCGATTTTTTTGACGTTTCGTAAATATGTTTGCTGAATCGCCCTTCTGGGCATGACCTGCTTCTCAAAGAAATTTTTCGAAGCGATCTCCCGAAGTTCCTTATTCTTGATCGAATCAGCCGTTGCAGCCAGTTCCAGCGGATATAGGCGCTTTTTGGATTTGTACTGCTCTCTTTGTAACAGTTTTTGGTTCGCTTTATCCAACTGTGCCTCTTTCACAGAGACAAATCTTTCATTAAAAACTAATTTTTCATAAGCTTTGTCACGCTTTTTTATCTGCGAGCGCATTATAAGCTTCATCTTCCTGGCCATATTTATAGATCCTCCATTTTACGTAAAGCTTTTTCATTCCGGCATTCATGTTGGAAAGAAACCGCGCAAGCCCGCCAGGATATTTCACAACGATGAATATGATCAACAACCCGCTTAAGATGATGGATGCGGATGAGTATTTCTGGAACATCGCTATATTTTTCAATACGGCGAGGTCAAGGCCGAATATGATGAACGCCCCCAAAATAACCCCCGAGACGGACATCGCGCCGCCCAGGATTACGGCAACAAGCACGTTCAGCGACAGCAGCACGGACCAGGTATCGGGGCTGGAGCCCTGGATATAGCACATGTACAGCGCGCCGCCGATCATTGCGTATACCGTAGCGATCACGAACGCTAAAATGCGATATTTCAGCAGATTGACGCCCATTGCCTGTGCCGCGGCGCGGCTGTTGCGCATGGTCAGCATCGCTCTGCCCGTCGGGCTGTTGATGATGTTCAGCGTTAAAACAATCATGAAAAACAGCACGGCTAAAATCATAAAATACGTGGTTTCGCGATTGAGCTGAATCAGCATCATGAGCTTCGGAAAGGGAACGCCCATCAGACCCGACGATCCGTTTGTAAAAGAATTCGGCGTATTGAACATTTCGTTCAGGATTTCCGATATTGCCAGTGTGATAATCAGCAGATGCAGGCCCTGAATGCGCAGCGAAATGAATCCTACCACGATTCCCAGCACGATGGCCACAAGGATCGTTGCGATGAAAACGAGCACAAGCGGGACATTCGCGGCCTTCAGAATATTGCCCGCGATATAGGACCCCACTCCCATAAACCCCGCAGTGCCCAGCGACGTAAGACCCGCCCGGCCTTCCAGAATGGAAAGGCCCAGGCAAACGATCGAGTAAATCATGGTTTGCGCAATTGCCTTGCTGAACGTCAGGCTGACAATGCCGTCCGTGTACATGAACAGCAGTTGTATCACGATCAGTACAACGGCAAGGATGATAAACCCAAACAACGGATTTTGTGAGTATTTCTTCATCGGGTTTACGATTGGCTTACTGTTTTTATAGTAATTTTTCATAATTTATACCTTCTTTGCGGTAGCTTTGCCGAATAGTCCTTCCGGCTTAATCAAAATCGCAAGAAGAATGATGGCGTACAGGATCGCATTGGACCACAAACCGCTGACTAACGCTGCCATCGACAATATGATCGGAATCATGACGGCCCCAACCGTCGGCCCGTAGAACGAGTTGTAGCCGCCCAGGATAAACGCGAGCAACGAACTCATCCAGATTGTTCCGAGCATATCCACCTGAACATTGGAGGTCTGCGAAGCGTAAAGGATTCCGCCGAGCGCGCCGACAGCCCCGGAAATCGCCCAGCTGAACGCGATCAATCGTTTGGTGTTGATCCCCATCATCGCCGCGACATCCCGGTTGGATGCGGTTGCCCGGATTCCCAGCCCCCATTTTGTGAAATATAGCGCTATAAAGATCGCGCCGGTAACGGCTGCGGCAATCGCTAACGAAAACAGGCCGTTTTTCGTAACCGTCAAAGCCATTCCAAACAGTTTGAAATCGATGTTGCCGGAGAAGAACCGAAAGTAATCATACGGTATCATCCCGAAAATAATGGGAATGATCGCAGTGATGAGAATGATCAAACCCAGCGTAACCATCACCTTCGCGCCTTCGCCGGACGCATGCCGCAGAAACAGCAGATCAAAAAGCCAGCCGACGATGAAACACGCAACGATGCCGATCACCAGCGAGAGCCAAAGATTCGCTCCCAGTCTGCTCGCCAGATACGCCGCGATGAATATCCCCATCGTTGAAGTAATCGCTTGTGAGAAGTTTACAATCTTTGCGGTTTTGTAGGTCAGAGTTACACCCAAAGTCATGAGGGATAAAACCCCGATCAGATACAGATTGCTGAGAATAATTTGAATAATCGATTGCAAGTGACTGTCTCCTCTTTTCTTCTGATTCATGAGATAAAATTCTGGTATGGATGATCGTATGATGCGTTGTTTTTAGATTGGGTTCCCCATCCGTCGCAGGTTTTTATCCCATTATCCGTAGCATAAACCGAATAGGTCCGGTTCTCAATTCCAATATCGCTAATCAAGCGACGGCAGTCACAGGATTCCCTGATTTTTTTGCCGATTTATTCGGTTTTTATACCTTTAATTCATTTTCTGCGGCATACTCAACGCGATTGAATCGGAGAATTCCGGCATGCCGTAAACAAGAAACTTACAAAGCGGCGGCTCGAATTGAGCATGTGTTTTCTCATGGATTCCGTTTGGATTTCAGGTTCCGCCGTCGACGCGACGTGTTTTTTTACAACGTTTCAAAAACCATGCTCGCGCCCTGTCCGCCGCCGATGCACAGCGTAGCCAGGCCGATACGCGAACTTCTCCTTCGCATCTCGTGAAGCAGCGTCACCGCGATCCTTGCACCCGACGCGCCGATGGGATGCCCCAGAGCGATCGCCCCGCCGTTTACATTGGTCTTATCCGGGTCGAGCCCCAGTTCCCGCATAACCGCGATCGCCTGCGAGGCAAACGCTTCGTTCGCCTCGATTAAATCCAAATCCTTCACCGAAATGCCGGCAATGGAAAGCGCTTTTTTCGTAGCGGGAATCGGGCCAAGGCCCATCACCGATGGATCTACGCCGGCGCAGGCATAAGATAGGATTTTCGCGAGCGGTTTGATTCCAAGTTCGTCCGCTTTGCTTTTTGACATTAAGATGAACATCGCAGAGCCGTCGTTGATGCCAGACGCGTTGCCCGCGGTTACCGTGCCGTCCGGTCGAAACGCCGGTTTCAGTTTTGCCAGTTTTTCGTAGGCGGTATCGGCCTTAGGGTATTCGTCCGTATCGAACAGGATCGGGTCGCCCTTCTTCTGCGGCAGTTGGATCGGTAAAATCTCCTCTTTAAACCTGCCTTCCCGAATTGCAGTCTGCGCTCTCTGCTGGCTTTGCAGCGCAAATCCGTCCTGTTCCTGCCGGGTTATAGCATACTTCTGTGCGATGTTTTCCGCGGTAATCCCCATATGATAGCCGTTGAAAACATCGGTCAGTCCGTCGTTTACCATCATATCGACAAGCGTTCCGTTGCCCATACGGTGGCCCCACCTTGCCTTGGGTAAAACGTACGGCGCGTTGCTCATGCTTTCCGTTCCGCCCGCTAACACGATGTCCGCGTTTCCGCACGAAATCTGCTGCGCCGCGAGCATGAGAGCGCGCAGCCCGGAACCGCAAACCATATCGATTGTCATCGCGGGCGATTGAACCGGAACCCCCGCCCCGATGGCCACCTGCCGCGCGACGTTTTGCCCGAGTCCCGCGGATAACACGCAGCCGATGATTGTTTCCTCAATCTGTTCCGGCTGAATACCGGCACGTTTGATCGCCTCCGCGGCGACGGCTTTCCCCATATCTACAGCGGACAGCGCTGTCAGCGCGCCGCCAAAGCTGCCGATTGCAGTTCGAGCCATACCCGCTATGATGATGTCTTTCATTTGCGTCCATTCCTTCCAGCTGTTTCTTTTCAATTCACATCAGACGCCGGCTTATAAGATCAGCCCGCCGTCGATGTTCAGTTCCGCGCCGTTGACGAAAGACGCCTCGTCGGACGCAAGATACAGGCAGGCGGCCGCGATTTCCTCCGGCTTTCCAAGACGTTTCAGCGGTGTTTTCTCTTTGATCATATCCAGAACTTTTTCCGGTACGGTATTCATCATTTCCGTCAGCGTATATCCCGGCGCAACGGCGTTTACCGTAATTCCCTTTTTGCCGAGCTCCTTGGCCCACGTCTGCGTCATCTTCATCACCGCGCCTTTTGAACCGGCATAATTCGACTGGCCAAAGCTTCCGTTGTGTCCGGTAACGGAAGTGATGTTTATGATTCTTCCATACCCGCGTTCCATCATATGGTTCACAACTGCCCTGGTGCAGTTGAATACGCCTTTGACGTTAACGATCATTACTTTATCAAACTGTTCTTCCGTCATCTTGGCGATCTGCGCGTCGGCCGTGATACCCGCGTTGTTCACTAGGATATCCACATGGCCATATTTTTCTATGATGCCTGCAATCGTTTTTTGGACGCCTTCAAAATCGGCGACATTCATTGGAATGCCTTCGACTTTCCCGAGACTGCCGAGTTCGTCTGCCGCCGGACGTACCGTCGCTTCGCTCGTCGCGGTGATGATCACCGTCGCTCCTTCTTCAAGAAAACGTTTGGCAATCGCCTTTCCCAGGCCTCTGGAGCCGCCGGTAACAATAGCGGTTTTATCGGTGAGCTTCATAATATCCTCCCAATCGGTAAAAGTATCTTTTGGATTCTGTCTGTCCCGGATACGCCTGCCCGCTGCGCCGGCTTTACAGCATACTGCCGCCGCTTGCGACAATGCACTGCGCGGAGACCCAGCTGGAATCGTCGCTCGCCAGAAACGCGACTACACTCGCGATTTCCTCCGGTTCCGCCAGCCGCCTGAGCGGAATTCTCTTCATGTGTTCTTCTATGATTTCCGGGGGAACGGCTTTGTACATATCCGTGTTAATATAGCCGGGCGCTACGCAATTCGCCGTGATGTTTTTGGGGCCGCCTTCTTTTGCCAACGTTTTTGTCAGGCTGATAATGGCGCCTTTGGAAGCGGCATAGTTTGCCTGCCCCGCGATTCCAAACGCGGATACCGACGCGATATTGACAATCCTTCCATAGCATTTTTCGCGCATAATCGGTATTACGTATTTGCAGGTATAGTATGTGCCGAATAAATTGACGTTCAAAACGGCGTTCCAGGCATCGTTGGTCATCTTGTGAAACATGGCGTCCTTTGTAATTCCCGCATTATTGACAAGAATATCGATTGTATGGAACGTATCCAGCGTGGTTTGAATTCCCTTGGCAACCTGCTCTTCATTTGAAACATCGCAGCTTACGGCAATGACCTTTTCTCCGGAGGGATCGATTGCCAGCGCCGTTTTCTTCGCCTGTTCATAGTCCCATTCCAAAATGGAAACGCCCGCAGCTCCGTCTGCGATAAACCGTTTTACAATTGCCGCGCCGATCCCCTTGCAGCCGCCGGTAACGATCGCGTATTTTCCGCTCAGATTGCCCACTTTTGATTTCCTCCATGATGCTGTGCAAAATAAAAATGTATCTTCTTTGAAACCCGATATGAATGACGCGCTGATTACGCGCGCTCTATTACACAGGAGAAGCCCTGTCCGCCGCCGATGCAAAACGAAATCAATCCTCGGTTTAAATCGTGTTCCTGCATGTGTCGTACCGTCCTGCAGGTTAGAATGCCGCCCGACGCCGCGTTAGGATGTCCGATTGCGATTGCGCCCCCGTTCGGATTCAGCTTGTCCGAATCGGCCGGAACGTTCAGTTCCTTCAGGCAGGCGAGCGACTGCGAGGCAAAGGCTTCGTTGAGTTCGATGATGTCGAAATCTTCCATTCTGAGTCCGGTTTTCTGCAGGAGCTTTCTCGTCGCGTAGACCGGACCGATCCCCATAATATTGGGATCGACGCCCGCCGCGGCAAACGCGCCAACCTTGGCCATGGGTTTGATGTGCAGTTCCCTTGCTCTTTCTTTGCTCATCAGCAGGACTGCGGAAGCGCCGTCGTTCATGGGCGAGGAGTTCCCCGCGGTCACTACGCCGTCCTTCAGCATCACAGGCTTGAGCTTGCCGAGCATTTCCAGCGTACTGTCGGCGCGAACGCACTCGTCCTTTTGAAACATCACCGGGTCGCCTTTTTTCTGCGGGACGGTAACCGGAAAAACCTCTCCGTCGTAAAACCCCCGTTCCCATGCGGCGGCGGCTTTTTGATGGCTTGCCAGCGCGAATTCATCGCATTCGCGCCTTGAAATGGAATACTTTGAGGCAAGGTTTTCCGCCGTGAGGATCATCGGCGGATCTCCGACCTCCGCGGTGGAGTTTTTCTGTTGAATAAACTCAAGCGCCGCCGGGTAAGCGGTGTCCGGCCGTCTCACCATAAACGGCTGTTGCGAGTAACTTTCGCATCCGCCGGCCAGGATCACATCCGCCGCCCCCGTCATGATGAGGGATGCCGCAATGGCAATCGCGTTCAGTGAACTGGCGCAATGCCTGTGAATCGACATGGCGGGAACCGAAATCGGAAATCCGGTCGCCAGCCACGCAACTCTGGCAAAATTGCCGTACTGGTAGTCAAACAGATTTGCATAAATCACATCGTCAATCGTAGCCGGATCAATACCCGATTTTTCCACAACGCGCTTCATCGCAAGGCTTGCTAATATATGGGGTTCTACGGATGCAAGTGCCTGCCTGATTTTTCCAACTGGAGTTCGTGCGACTTCAACGATTACTGCCTCTGTCATTTCCCGCGTGATGTCCTCTCTGTTGATCTGTAAATCGTTTATTTCATCGGATTTCGGTTTTACCGCATCCCGGATGATCTTTCTCGTAAATCAACCGTTCTCTCTATCGAATAGAATTTTCTTTCTTATTCTTCTAACTCTTCCCTTAAAAAGGCATAACGATAAAAAGGGTGCTTTATTTCTTCTCCCCCCGTGGCAGTTTGTTTTGTCATCGTCTTATTCAGCTTATCCGCCGGACAAGAAGATATCTATTCAACAGTATTCTTTAAATCAATTTCTTTTTATCAGGTGCGAAAGTTCAGGTATCATTCGATGGTTTTAATATGTCATTACACATCATTATTTTTACTGTGCTTATTTTAGCATTCGCTAAAAGGAATGTCAAGCAATAATGAATAATTATATTAAGCATTTTGTTGGCTTTTATATAATGACAGATATTTTTAATCAATATTCCGCTGTGTTGATTTTTTCCGGTATTTTTACGTTTTTTATCTTTCAATCCACGAGCGGAATTGCGGATCATTCTGCGCCGCACACGAAAAATAAATATTCCGCTTCGTTTCGCCTTCGCTGTCTTTGGGCGAAGCGCGCATGAAAAAACGGAAAATAGAAAAAACGCCCGCGATTGAACTCCCGTGCGTTCTAGCAAACTGCGTTTTTTTATATTGAATGATTCAACTTCGATCTGCGAGCGCACTGTCCATCATTCGATCGAATCATATTGATACTTTCGATGTCCGAATGCGCTGCCCTTTTGGTAAAAAAGGAAAATAGCCGGATGCTTTCCGCGTCGGCAGTTTACGCGGCCACGCAATCACCGGGCTTGCCGGAAATTGAATTCGTATGGGTATCGAATTCGTTATGAATCCTGGGAAAATTGGGGGAAGTCGATTTTTTCGCCTCCCAGCGTAGCGGTCGTAATCGGATTTCCTTTTCTTGCCGCGGTCGCATCCAGCCAGTAAAAGTTCTGTGATTTCAGGTATTTCCTGAATTGACCCGGGGGAATCATAACATGCTTGGTGAATATCCTGTTGAAATGCGTGCTGTTTACAAAACCCGTTTCAGCGCTGATCTGCGTAAGCGGCAGGTTTGTGTATGTCAGAAGCTCCACCGCTTTGCGAACCCGAATAATCATCAGGCACTCGAAGATCGTGACGGTCGTTTCCTTTTTGAATAGTCCGCAAAGATAGCTTTTTTTAAGCTTTGTTTCTGCCACAATGTCATCCAGAGACAAACGCTTTGTATAATTATTTTCCAAAAAACGGATGGTATCGCGCACCGGCGCGGAATATGCCGATACTTCGATATATTTCGACGGTATGTTTTTCTCCCGGCGTTTTTGCGTGCTCAGCAAAAAAAGAACCGTATAAAGATAATTCACAACAATATCTTTCGAGTCCGGCGTAGAATTGTTGTTTTCCTCAACGATCTCTTTCAGAATCTTGCCCGAAAACTCGTCGTTCTTTACGAGAAAGCCGATGTCCGAGCACATCTCCATGACGCCTTTGGAAAAAGAAGAGAACTTTACCTCAAAATAATATCCTGCTTCATCGCCGGTTTGTGTAAAGGAGTGAACGCAGTCGGAAGGGACCAGGATAGTGTCTCCAATCCCCGCCATAAACGTTTGGCCGTCTACGTTAAACTCATATTTACCGCGCACAATATGATCGATCTGATAATACGGATGTACATGTGGCTTAAACATGTCTCCCATATTCATCTTTGATAAAACTGAAATCAGTATCTTGATTTCTTGCTGCATGTTTTCATCTCCGCTCATGCATGTTTTAAGACTTTGTACCTTTTACAATACTATTTCTTCTCAAATAAAACAATACGTCACCGCAGATTTGCTCCTCCGCCCGGTCCGGATTCCAACTTTTACCGCCGCAGCCAAGCGCTGCGTGATTCAAGAACGGCGGTTTTTCGATTCCTGCATGGCTTTCGCTGCGAACCGATTGTAAAAACAATGGAGCCGGCATATTTTTACCGGTTCTCCCGAAATGAGACCGCGTCAGTTCAGAAGTATGGCTTGATCCGGTAAAAATTTGCATGCTCACATCGTATTCTGGTGCCTTGCTCCGATCGTTGCGGGCGGCGTTCCGTTCAACCCGGCCATATGATCGGAAAGCCGCATCCGATCGATTAAAAACAATCCCGCGGCATCTCCTTCAAGTCCGCCGCAATCAAAGGCGTGAACTCCATGAGATCCAGAATATCCTTCTTCAGATCGACGCCCGGGGCAATTTCAATGAGTTCGAGCCCTTGCGCGGTCAGTTTGAAAACGCACCGCTCCGTTACATATAAAACCGTCTTATGCTGGTTGAATTCCACCTTTGCGTTCATGGAGATGCTCTCCACCTGGCGAACGATCTTCGCGCCTTTGCCGTTAAAGGGGATCAACGCTCCGTTTTCCTCGTTGTAACCGGATCCGATCATGAACGGGAAGCAGAAAACCAGTTTCTTTGCGGAATAAACGATAAAATTAAACCCGCCAACCCCTGCGAGACGCTGCCCTTTCTTGCAGACGTTCACATTCCCATCCGCGTCGATTTCCAGCGCGCCTAAAAAGCCTGTATCCAGTCCGCCGCCTTCATAGAATCGAAACTGCGACGCCTGATCGTATACGGCATCTGCATTCATGGATACGCTGAATACCGAAGGAAGCTGCACCCCGCCGATGAGCCCCGTTTCCGTTGTCATGATGATCGAGTTGATATCGATTCCAAGATTGATCGCTTCCCCGCTGATCATCTGGGGTATCCCAAATCCAACATTCACGACGGCGCCCGGATTCAGTTCCATCGCCGCGCGTCTTGCGATTACCCTGGCGGCAATCTCTCTTTTGCGGACGCTGTTTTTCGTCTCTCTTTCAATGATCTCCTGCATTTCCTCCTCGTCGCATCTCTCTTCATTGGAGAAATAGGGGGAGTATTCCAAATGCGGCGCCGCCTGAATATGATCTGGGTCGACAATGATCGCGTCTACGAGAAAATATGGAACATGAATCAGGCGTGGATTGATATACTCATCCTTGATCGCCTTAACAAATACCAGCACTTTGCCTCCATGGTTTTTCACCGCCATTGCGGAGTTCAGCGCATCGTTATTGGAAGGTTCCGCTTCGAACGTTATATTGCCTTTTTTATCCGCATAGCTTCCTTTCAGCACGGCGATATTCGGACGCACCATTTTAAACCAAAGGTATTCCTCGCCGTCAATCACTTTAAGCTCAACGATGTCCTCCGTTTTCATCCCTTCGTTAAGTTTACAGCCTTCGTATCGGGGATCCTGCTGGGTACGCAGACCGACTTTCGTCAGATAACCGTCTTTATTCGCGGCATATTCGTTGGTCATAATCGACAGAATACCCTGTGAGACGTTGTACCCTTCGATCTGGTTGCTTCGAATGAGCGGAAATATCGGCTGGTGATACCCCATATGGCCGCCGATCACGCGCTTAACGATCCCCGGATGGGTCAGATGCTCAAAATATCTGTAACCCGGCACATCGCTGCTCGGCGAGCCCTCCGATACGATGCATAAATCGCGGGGATGCCCTGTCGCGAGAAATGATTTCTCAATGTTTTTGAATATCTTTGCGGAGGAGCAAACAAGCGCAGCTCCCGTAATTTGCACGGTGGCGCCATCAGGTATCAATGCGACCGCTTCGTCTGCGGACATAATTTTCTTCTTTAAGCTGTCATTCATCGTTATAGCCTTCCTTTATTCTTTCTCATCACCGATTTTTGCGCTTGATTTCAGCCGTTTTTCATATAACCTTATAAACTTGCATAAAGTATGTTCAACATATAAGGTTCTATCAGTTTTTTAGGGCTTTTAATGGTGTGCTGCGCTACAAAATAAGAAATCCGGTTTGAAGGATCGACCAAATCCTGCACTCCGCCGAGGCCTCCCCAATAAAATGCGTTCGCCGGCAGCAGCCTGCCGTCGGCCGCCGGATCCATGACGACCGCAACGCCAAGGCCGTAGCCGATTCCCTCTGCGGCCGTCATACTGCGAAACGCCTCCATCTGCACACCCTTCATCCGGTTTCTGCGCATGAGATTGATCGTATTTTCAGAAATGATTTTTTCGCCGTTCTTCGCAGTGCCTCCGCAGGCGAGCGCGTCGATGAACAATATGTAGTCATCCGTCGAAGAGATCAGCCCTCCTCCGCCGCTTTCGTGCCGAAGCCCCGCCGCTCCGATGCAATCGCTGCCGATTCGTTTTACCGAGCAGGTTTCGGCGGAATACTCATACTGCGGCGCAATTCTGTCTCGCTTCTCTTCGGGTACTGAAAATCCGGTGTCCTTCATTCCCAACGGTATGAAAATATTTTTCTCCAGGTATTCTCCGAACGGCATACCGGAAACGACCTCAATCACGGCGCCCAGTACGTCATGGCAGTAACTGTAATTCCAGCCCGTGCCCGGTTCAAAAAGGAGCGGTTCTTTCGCTAAGGTCCTTACAAAATCTCTCGTGCTAAAATCTCCGCATGTCTGCCGTATCATATCCCGCATATGCGGCGTATCCAATTCATAACTGAGGCCCGCGGTCATCGTAAAAAGATCGATGATTCGAATATGCTGTTTTGCTTCCGAAATGACAAAGGTGCCGGTTTTTACCTTCATGTCCCGAAATTCCGGCAGATACTCATATAACGGATCGGACAGCAGCATCAGTCCCCGTTCCACCAGCTGCATCGCGGCAACACAGGTAATTATTTTTGTCGCGGAATAGATATTATACAGAGCGTCTTTTGAAACCGGCTTTTTCGCTTCCATGTCCGCGAATCCGGCAGAGTAGCGAAAGATTTCCTGATGCTCCTGGTAAATCGCGCAGTCCATGCCGGAAACACCGGTTCTCCTGAGAATCGCGTCCATAAACCGCTCTAGGTCTTTCAGGCTGGCTGTCATATGCGCTCCTCTTTTGTTTCTTGTGTTGATGTCATAATCAAGACGTCCCGAACTCAGGCCGATTTTAAAATCCAACCCGGCAACCGGCGCGAATCATCCGGCAAGACGCACAATGGAATGGGCACCTGATCGGTGTCCCGCTTGGCCTGCACCCGCATGATAAATTACTTTGCGGCTAGATTGGCAAAACGACGCTTCTCTTCATACCGCTCCCGGCTGCATCGTGAGAATCAGATTCGTATTCTTTCGTTTGGGAACATTGCGGGGATAGTATGGATACTGGGTAGCCTCCCTGCTTATGATTTCCGGCGTTTGCGGCGAAAAAACGTACTGCCCGGTAAAATTGCCGATATTCTGATATGGTTGCCTTGATATGGTAAATTTTACCGCTTCGGTAATGGAATGTCAAGCAACTTTTGATCCATTTATGAGTGTTTTATATATTTCTATTATAATTATAGATAATATTATTTCTAATTCCCGTTTTTATTCCGTCACGTCGGAATGTGTCGTTGTTATCTTTCATTCCGTTTGATGACAAAGTCATAATGCGCGCAATATAGTTTGCGTTTTGCGATCCGGTTTGTTTCACAAGTGCTTTTTGGTTTTGTTACATATCATCTCCGCCGTTTCCATTGCGAGCGGCAGACGTCATTCGCATCAACAGTTTGTGATTAAAACCAGACCTTAACACAAAAACGCCAAGCTGTTACGCAGGGCGTTTTCATCGAATAAGCGTATCTGTCCGATATCCATGTATTTCACGCGGATCGGGCGGTATGTTCAGTCCCGTGCCGATCGACGAATGAACTGACTGTCCCCGGTTCTGCCGCTCGTTGCGCCTGAACGGCTTTCTCTTAAGATGGAGCCAATACTATTCTATTTGCTCCACTGCTCCCGCAATCTGTTCGCTTCTTCGTCCTCGATGTACTCGTCGTAGCTCTCGCGCTTGTCGATCACGCCGCCGGGCAGAATCTCCAGAATGCGGTTGGCGACCGTCTGCGTCACCTGATGGTCGTGCGAAGTAAAGAGCATCACGCCCGTAAACTCCGTCATGCCCTCGTTGAGCGCGGTGATGGCCTCCAGGTCGAGGTGGTTGGTCGGCTCGTCGAGGAGGAGGACGTTCGCGCCGGAAAGCATCATCCTGGCGAGCATACAGCGGTTCTTTTCGCCGCCGGAGAGCACGCGCGCCTCTTTCAGCGCCTCCTCGCCGGAGAAGAGCAGCCGCCCCAGCCAGCCGCGAATCGTGGTTTCGTACTGATCTTTTGAAAACTGCCGCAGCCAATCTACGAGCGAGTAGGTCACGCCGTCAAAAAATGCGGAGTTGTCGCTTGGCAGGTACGACTGGGTGATCGTCACGCCCCACTTGAAACTGCCCGCGTCCGGTTCCATTTCGCCCATGAGGATCTGGAACAGCGTCGTTCTGGCAAGCTCGTCTTCGCCGACAAATGCGATTTTATCCCCGCCGGCGACAACGAAAGTCACTTGGTTGAGCACCTTGCGCCCGCCGACGGTTTTCGTCAGCCCGTTGACGGCGAGGATGTCGTTTCCCACCTCGCGGTCGGGTTTGAAGTGGATAAACGGATACCGCCGCGAGGACGGCGCGAAATTGCCCATGTCGAGATTGTCCAGCATCTTCTTGCGGGAGGTCGCCTGCCGGCTCTTGCTGGCGTTCGCGGAAAAGCGCATGATGAACTCCTGCAGCTCTTTCGCCTTCTGTTCGTTCTGCTTGCGCTTGTCCTTCTCCTGCCGGGCGGCGAGCTGCGTGTATTCATACCAGAAATCGTAGTTGCCGACATACATCTGCATCTTGCCGAAGTCGATGTCCACGATGTGCGTGCAGACTTTATTTAAAAAATGGCGGTCGTGAGAGACCACGATGACCGTATTCGGAAAATCGATCAGGAACTCTTCCAGCCAGTGGATTGCGTATACGTCGAGGTTGTTCGTCGGCTCGTCGAGAAGCAGGATGTCCGGCTTGGCAAACAGCGCCTGAGCGAGCAGCACCTTGACCTTGTTCGGGCCGTCCAGCTCCGCCATAGGCGCCGTGTGCAGCTCCGCGGGCACGCCAAGACCGTTTAAGAGAATCTCCACATCCGACTCCGCGCTCCATCCGTCCCGCTCGGAAAACTCGCCTTCGAGTTCCGCGAGGCGGATGCCGTCGTCGTCGTTAAAGTCCTGCTTGGCGTAAAGCTCCTCTTTCTGTTGAATCAGCTCATACAGGCGCGCGTAGCCCATGATGACCGTGTCCATGACGGAAAAACGGTCGAAGGCGTAATGATCCTGCCGCAGCACGGCGATGCGCTCCCCGGGGGTGAGCATGATTTCTCCCTTGTTCGGCTCCAGTTCACCGGAGAGGATTCGTAAAAACGTCGATTTCCCCGTCCCGTTCGCGCCGATGAGGCCGTAACAGTTGCCGTTTACAAACTGCACATCCACATGCTCAAACAACGGCCTGCCGCCGAACTGTAGGGATACGTTATGCGCCGCGATCATGGTTTCTTCCCCGCTTTCTTACAAAACAACCGCTATCATACCACACCATAAGGAAATTGCCTAGCGTGACGGGGCGTCTTTTTCGCGCAGATACAGCGAGTCAAGCAGATCAAGCCCCGTCTTGGTGCGAAATAGTTTCTCCCGCACGTTCGCAATCGCCTCGCACGGCATATCGTCTTCATATGCGTTGACAAGAAAATCCGCTTCGATCAGAATCTGATAATCCAATCCGGCAATATTTGTATACGTATGATGGCGCGCGATGAGCCAGCAGACGCGATCTATGATCTCCCTCGCGACACCCAGACCGGACAGCAGCTTCTCCGCTTCCGGCGGGCCTTCGATCTGCTGTCGCTCTCCGGAACAGCTGCCGAATTTCCGTTCGCTGTTTTTGATGCCGATATCGTGCGTCAGCGCGGCGATCTCCAGGATCTCCTGCGTGCGCGCGTCAAGCCCTTCCGCTTCGCCGATGGTTTTGGCAAAACCGTAGACCTTTAAAAAGTGGCTGACCCGCCGCGCGTCGCCTGTAAAATAATAGGTCATCGCCTTGATCACTTCGCAGATCCTCATATCCGTTCCCCCGTTTAATTATATGGATACTATTTTACTCGCTTCGTCCGCTCGAGTACAGTACGGCGGCACATACGCGAAAAAAAGCAGAGGAGTTTCTCCCCTGCTTTCGAATCGCTGTTTCCCGTTTACTTTGCCTTGTGCTCCCGTTCATGGTTTAGCAGCCAGTCTTTGCGCCACAATCCCCCGCCGTAGCCCGTCAGTTTTCCGTCCGCACCGATCACCCGGTGGCACGGAATCATGACCGCGATGCGGTTCATGCCGTTCGCCGTACCGACCGCTCGAACCGCCTTGGGTTCGCCGACCGCCGCCGCGATCTCCCCGTAGGAACGGATTTCGCCATAGGGAATCTCTCTCAGCGCCGCCCAGACCCGCTGCTGAAACGGCGTACCCGGCGCGTGCAGCGGCACGTCGAATGTGGTGCGCCTGCCCTCGAAATACTCCTCCATCTGCCGGACCGTGTCGAAAAGAAACCTGTTCGCGCCGGGCAGCAGCACCGCGTTCAGCCTCCGCCGGAGATCCTGAAACTCCGTCTCCAGCATACGCCGGTCGCCGAACTCCAGAAGGCAAAGCCCCGTTTCGCTCGCGACCGCGACCATCGGCCCCAGGGGCGAGTCGAACCGTTTGTACGTCAGTATGTTTTTCGGTTCTTTTTTTGCCTTTCCCGGAGCGGCGCCAATGGCCTTGTCAAACGCGGCGGAAAAGCCGCTGACGGAGGAATATCCGCTCTCCAGCGCGGCATCGAGTACGCTTCCGCCGTCTCTGATCGCACCGAACGCAGCGTTGATGCGGTTCATGCGGCAGTATGCCTGAAAGGTCATGCCGTAGTGCCTGATAAACCACCTGCGCAGCGTGTTCGGGTCGAGGCCGCGCTGTTTCAGTTCCCACTCCGTAATGCGAAACCGCGGGTCCGCCTCCGTCTCACGCAGCAGAGCCGTGATATCCTCCGGCACACGGTCCGCGCTCTCCATCGGCCTGCAAATCTTGCAGGGGCGGTAACCCGCGGCCATCGCCTCGCGAACCGTATCGTAGAAACACACGTTTTCCTGTTTCGGTTTGCGCGCGGTGCAGGTCGTCCGGCAGAAGATTCCGGTGGTCTTCACGGCGGCGAAAAACGCCCCGTCGTACGCCGCGTCTTTCCCGACCAGCGCGTCGTATTTTTCTTTGTCCGTCATCGTATGCTCACTTTCTGAGGAAAGTATATCACGCAGGAAGAACCGGCTCCACCGAAAAAACATCAACCATATTTACCCGTAAACTCAAAAAGGCCGCATGCGCGGCCTGTAAAGAAGTTGTGCCCGTTTTATTTCCCGCCCCAGAGCTGTTCCTCCGGTTCCCCTGTGACCGCGAAGATATCCGCGCGCGCATCGGGGGAAAGCGAAGCGAGGCTGCCCTTCGCTTGGAACGCGTCGATGCCGCTCAGGATCGCGTCGAAGCGGCGTTTATTCACCTTGTTGCGGATCGCGAAAAACAGGCATACGCTCAGCAGCACCACCGGGATCAGCACAAACATCCACTTAATGCCGGAAACCAGCGCGCTCTGCGCGTAGGACGCCGGATCAAAATTCGTTGATGTCGACTTGAGCATATTATACTGCGTTTGGTCGAACCCCATCGCCCGCAGGCCGAATCCGAGCAGCAGCACCGCAACACCGCTCGCAAATTTACGAAGGAACGTCGTTAATCCGCTGTACACACCTTCCCTGCGCTTGGCGGTTCGGATTTCGTCGATGTCGTAAATGTCCGTCAGCATCGACCAGGTGGCCAGATTACCGGAGGCGGACCCGACCGCAATCAGCGCCGCGAGGATGCAGAGCACGATCACCGGCGTGTCGCTCTTGATAAAGAGGAACGCAAGCATGGTCAGGATCCACACCGGCATGCCGATAAACAGCGGAAACGCCTTTCCTTTCTTCCGCGCGACCATGCCCATAACCGCCATGAAAATCATCGAAAACACGAGCAGCACACCCATGATCAGCTCGTAGTTTGCATACTGCATCACGACGATATCGATATAAAAGATGATCAGCGCGAGCACAAGGTCGACGCCGACCTGAAATGAAAGGAAGATACCGAGATAGTTTCGGTACGCCTTGTTGGCAAACGGGCTGAGCCAGTCGCGGACGGTGATCGGCTCCGGCGGAGGCAGGTTTTCCTTTTCCCGTGTGCCAAGGAACGTAAACAGCCAGCAGAGGCCGAAGATCGTCGCCATGACCAGCGCCATCAGCAGATAGCCGCCCTTCTGCGCGGGGCCGTTGACGCCGCCGCCGACGGCCTTGATCAGCATGCCGGGCACGACCGCCGCGACGAGCGCCGCGCCTCCGGAAAAGAGCATGCGCACCGTCGTAAAACTCGTTCGTTCGTTGTAGTCGCTCGTCATGTCCGACAGGATCGCGTTATACGGTACCATGACGATGGTAAACGCCGTACCGAAAAACATATAGGCGAACGTATAGTACATGACCTTCGCGAGCGTGGACTGCATCCCGAAGGAGTAGAACATCATGATGAACGACACGAACACCGGAATGATGCCAATCAGAAAATACAGCCTTCGCCTTCCGAAGCGGGAACGCGTTTTATCCGAAATGCGCCCCATCCACGGGTCGGTGACCGCGTCCCAGATTTTACCGATGAATACGATCACGCTCGTCGCCACGACCGGAAGCCCCTCGACCAGCACGAGAAAGTTCATGTACAGCATGCTGAAGATCAGAAACGCGCCGCCGCCGTAGATGTCCCCCGCGCCGTAACAGAGTTTCTGAATCAGTTTTCCCTTGCTCCGTTCCATACCCCGTTTCCCCTTTCGAAATTAAAGTGCGCCCGCGTCACGCCTGCTTTTTGCCGAAGACCGAGAGAACGCCGCGCCGTTTCCGCTTTTTTCGGTCGTCGAGTTCGTTGAGGTAAATTTCCGTTTTCTGTTCGGAAGAAGCCATCGCCGCGAGTGCGAAAGCCAGCACCTCGCGCCCGCGCTCGCCGGAAAGCACCGGCTCGCGATGATCGCGGATCGATTCGATAAAGTCGACCGTAGAGTGGATAAACGCGTCCTGCCAGTCGCTTGCCACATCCCAGTATTCCGTTACCCTTCCGTCGCGATAGAGCACCACCGGGGCAACGTTTTCCAGCATTTGCGCCGTGCAGCGCGTGAGCCACAGCACGCCGCGCGTTCCCGTCACCTCCAGACGCTCGTCGCAGGTGTAGTATTTACCTTTGATATACAGATCGGGCGCGGAGGTCACATCCCAGACGCCGTAGACCTTTTTATCCGCGTATTTCCACATAACCACGGCGGGTACGTCCTGCATGATGCCGGGCAGCGCGGATGTTTCGTCGATCCAGGCGCACACCTTTTCGATCGCGCCGCCCAGATCGAGAAACAGAGAGAACTTATGGTATCCGTCGTCAAACACCACGGGGCCGCCGCCGCAGAGCGAACCGTTGAGCCGCCATAGCCAGCTCGCGGGGTCGACTTTCCAGCCCGTATGCGGGCAGTTTTCCTCGTTTTTCACGCCGGCCAGCTTCGCGCGCGCGTCTGCGCCGGGGATGTTGTCCGAATAGAGCGAGGCGTTGCACATCTTATAACGCACACCCTGCACGGCTCCGATCTCCCCGCGCTCGATCATGCTTTTGAGCAGCAGATACGGCGGATAGTGCACAAAGTTCTCAAACACCTTGAGCACCACGCCGTTTTCCTTCGCCGCGGCGATCATTTCGTCGCACTCCGCAAGGCACAGCGCCATGGGTTTCTGTACGGATACGTGTTTTTTCGCTTTGCAGGCGGCAACCGTCAGCTCGCAGTGCAGGTGGTGCGGCACGAGCAGTTCCACGCCCGTAACCTCCGGATCGGCGAGCACTTGCTCATAGGAGCCGTAAACTTTCGGGATGCCGTATTCCGCGGCGAATTTCTTCGCGGCTTGCGGATTTTTATCGTATACTCCCCAGAGCACGGCGTCCGCGCGATTCTGATAGCCTGCGACATGCAGCGTCGCAATCCGGCCGCAGCCAACCAGGACAAACTTCATCTGTTCCATATGGCACCTCTTTTTGGATTTGGGCAATCGGACTGAACCAAAACTGTTTTACTGTTTTACTGTTTTATTGAATTGTATGTCGGGAAATGAATTTCACCGCGTGCTGCCGATGGCCGCGCCGAGTTTTCGCGTGGTTTCGATCATCCGGCGGACGTACGCCTCGATGGTCGCGGCGGACAGACCCGCCTTCGGGCCCGAAACGCCGATACTGTAACGCACGCTGTTGCGGTAATCGTAGACCGGCACCGCGATGCAGCGCACGCCCTGCGCCATCTCCTCGTCGTCCAGCGCGTAACCCTGCGCGCGGATCTGTTCGAGGTTTTTCAGCAGCGTGTCCCGTGTCGTGATCGTCTGATCGGTATACTTCGTAAACTTGTAATCTTCCAAAAGCGCGCGGATAGTCTCCTGCCGCCGGTATGCGAGGATGCACTTGCCGACGGAAGAGCAGTGCAGCGGTTCGATCATGCCGACCGTCGCGGAAAGGGCGTAGTTTTTGTTGGACCGCACCTGATCCATCACATATACGCTGCCGTTGTTATAGGCGCAGAAGTGCACGCTCTCATTGATTTGCGCGCTTAAAGAGAGCAGCATCGGCCGCGCGATGGCGATCACGTTGAGGTTGTCCTTCAGTGCCTCGCCGAGGTGCAGAATACGAAACCCCAGCCGGTATTTCTTCGTTTCGGGGTCGACGCGCACCATATCCCGCTGCCGCAGCGTCTCCACGAGACGGGAAGCCGTGCTCTTGTCCACGCCGAGCGATTCGGCAAGTTCGGTCACGCCCGCGCTGTTTTTTTCCGCGAGGATCAGCAGGATCTGAATGCCACGATCAAGCGACTGAATCACGCGCGTTCCTCCTCTCTGTTTTCGTTAAACGCCCTCGATGCGGGCCAGTATCTTCCTCGCGGCGTCTTGTTTCTGCGCATTGCGCAGCAGGTCGAGGAACACGCCGCAATCCTTGAGCGGAAGTATAAACTGTTCCTCCAGCGCGGCGAAAATATCCGAAAAATCTCGGTGCGCCAGGACGGAAATCCGCGCGAGCTTCGCGCGGCTCTGCGCCTGGCTTTCGCTCCGCGCGGGCGGATAACCCGCGCCCGGCGGGTCGCGGAAGAATTCGCGGAACACGAGTTTCAGGTTGAGATCCCCCGCCCAGCCGTATCCCTTGTTGAGCGGCAGGGAGATACAGTTGCCCGCGTTGATCTGCGAAAACAACCACGCGTCCAGCGGATCGACGATCAGAGCGCAGAACACGTTCGGATACTGCATGGCGCTGTTGAGGAAACCCTGCCCCGTGCCGCAGCCGCCGACGGCGAGATCGCACGCGCCGCAGTTTAAAAGCGCCGCCGCCATCAGTCCCGTCTGAATGTAGGTCAGTTCGGCGAAATCGCCCTCTGCGGGCATGCCCGCGTTATATACCTCGTGCTGCGCGTGCTCCTTCAGCGCGGAGAGAATATCCGCGTTTTTCGCGCGCGCGCTGACTTCGGAAAGAACCGCAATCCGCATGATGGCCGCCTCCTTACACTGTCTCTTCCGTGATTTCCCGTTCATACCGCGCGCGCCGCCGTTCCATATGCGCCGGAATCGGCACGTCCCACCAGCCGTACGCAGCGCCGCCGGATTCTGGGTAAACGTCGTAAACGTCAACCTCGATCAAAGCGGGCTTCCCGCTCGCGAGCGCGCGGGAAACCGCATCCGCCACGCTGCCGCGCGCGGAAATCTTCTCGCTCGCGATGCCGAAGCTCTTCGCAATCGCCGCAAAGTCCGGCGAATACGCGGCGCCGTCCTGCGTAAAGCGGTTGCCGAACGCGTATTCATTCCCCAATACGGCGCGCTGCAGGTCTTCGATCGCCATCCAGCCGCGGTTATTGGCGAGCACGACCACCACGGGGATGTCGTACTGCGCCATGGTGGAAAGCTCCTGCATGGTCATCATAAAATCCCCGTCCCCGAGCAGGCAGATCACTGGTTTTTCCGGGGCGGCGAGCTTTGCGCCCATCGCCGCGGGAAACGCCCAGCCCATGGTCGAAAATCCGCCGGTGGTCAGATGCTTCTGCCCTTTGGTGAACGCATACTCCTGAAACAGCTGCGCCTGCGTGTTGCCGGATGAGGTTGAAATGATCGTATTTTCCGGCAGACACGCTTCCAGCTCGCCGATGAGCTGCGAAATCGTGATCTTGTCGAACGTCTTTTCGCGCCCTTTACCGATGCTGGCGCGCCATTCGTTCCGTCTCGTCTCGATTTCCCGCGCGTAAGAGCCGCCCTTCCAGCCGCGCGGCGCGCCGTAAGACGCCAGAATCTGCCTGGAAACCTGCGTCAGATCGCCGAGAATTCCGACTTCGCAGGGATAATTTTTGCCGATCTCCCCCGCGTCGATGTCCACATGGATCAATTTCGTTTTCGGAATCGAGAACGCAGCGCCGTCCCGATAGGAACAGGTTGTCTCGTCCGCAAAGCGCGTGCCGAGGGCAAGGATCACATCCGCCGTGCCGGTCAGGTGCAGACCCGGCGGCGTGCCTTTGGAACCCGTATGGAACCCGTAGAGCGGGTGATCCTCCGGAAACGCGCTCTTGCCCGCCATGGTGGTGACCACCGCCGCGCCGAGCGTCTCCGCAAGCCGTACGAACAGCTCCGTTTCGCCGGAGCGCAGCGCCGCGCCGCCGAGCAGGATAACCGGACGCTTCGCCTCCCGCAGAAGCGCCGCCGCCTCGCGCACCGCCTGTTCGTCGCCGGCGGGCGGCGAACCCGCCCGGTGCCGCTGGGAGGGGATCGCGCCGACTTCCGCATATTCCGCCTGCACGTTCATCGGCAGCGCGACCACAACGGGGCCTTTCCTTCCCGTCAGCATTTGGTTGAAACTTCTTTGGAGGATGCGCGGCAGCTGTCCCGCCGACTCCGCCCGCCAGACGCGCTTGGCCACCGGCTCCAGCGCGCGGATGAAGTTGCTGTCCTGATACCGCTCGATCTCCTGCAAAACGCCGACGCCCTTCATCTGCACGTGTGTGTCCCCCGAAAACTGCAGCACCGCCGTCGAGTCCACATACGCTGTCGCGAGCCCGATGGCGGTGTTCAGCGCGCCGGGCCCGATGCTCGTAAAGACCGCGAGCGGTTCGCCTTTGACCCGGAAATACCCGTCCGCCATATGCACGGCTGCCTGCTCGTGTTTGACCTGGATGTATTGGATTCTGCCCGCCTCCGCGCTCTCGCGAAGCGCATCGAAAAAGCCGAGGATGCCGTGCCCCGGGATGCCGAGCACATAGGGCACGCCCTCGCGCTCCAGATAATCCATGGCGATCTGTCCACCCGTCCGTTTCATATCGTTTCCTCCTGCGTCAAAGTGAGGTTTCGTTTGCTTCTTACAGCGCGCCGTCCCAGGTGCCGACGGAGGAACGCTTCCGCTCCTCCTCGTCGAACCAGCGCGTCGTGACCGTCTTGGACTCCGTGTAGAACCGGAGCCCGTCCTTGCCGAGTACGTGCAGATCGCCGAAAAACGAATGCTTGTGGCCGGAGAAGGGGAACATGCCCGCGGGGACGGGAATGCCGACGTTGACGCCGACCATGCCGCCGTGCGTGCGCTTCGCAAACTCCCGCGCATAATAACCGTTCTGCGTGAAGATTACCGAGCCGTTGGCAAATTCGCTCGCGTTCATGAGCGCGAGGCCCTCTTCGAAGTCCTTCACACGCTTGACGCAGAGCACCGGCCCGAATATCTCGCAGTTTCCGACGCGCATTTCCGGCGTAACTCGATCAAAGATCGTAAAGCCAAGATAGAATCCGTTCTCGTATCCTTCGACGGTCGCGCGGCGTCCGTCCAGCACGAGCTTCGCGCCTTCGCCGATGCCGGTTTCGATCCAGTCCAGAACGCTTTCTCTGTGTTCCGCGGTTACGAGCGGCCCCATATCGGTCGTCTTATCATAGGCGGGGCCGATCTTCTTTCCTTTCAGCTGGCGAACCATTTCGTTCACCAGCGCGTCAGCGATTTTCTCCTCGGCGACCACGACCGGCAGCGCCATGCAGCGCTCTCCCGCGCAGCCGAACGCGGAGTTGAGAATTCCGGCGACGGTGCGCTCGACCGGCGCGTCCTCCAGCACCAGCGCGTGGTTCTTCGCCTCGCAGAGGCAGCTCACGCGCTTGCCGTTCGCGGCGGCGGTCGCGTAGATATGCCGCCCGACGGACGTGGATCCAACGAATGTAACGCCCGCGACGTCCGGATGCGTCAGCAAAAGCTCCGCCTCGTTACGAGAGCAGGTAACGATATTCACAACCCCGTTCGGCAGCCCCGCCTCGACGAGCAGCGCGGCAAGGCGCAGGGACGTCATCGGCGTCATGCTCGCGCTCTTGAGCACCAGCGTGTTGCCGGTGGCGATACACATCGGCATCATCCAGCCCATCGGGATCATTGCGGGAAAGTTAAACGGCGCGATGCCAGCGAACACACCCAGCGGCTCGCGGTAGAGCGTGGAATCAAAGCCGGAGGTCACGTTCATCAGCGATTCGCCCATCATCAGCGACGGCGCGCCAAGCGCGACCTCGACAGGTTCCTTTACCTTTAGAAGATCGCCGCGCGACTCGTCCCAGTTTTTGCCGTGTTCGCGGCAGAGGACGTAAGTCAGCTCGTCCATATCCCGCATCAGAAGTTCGCGGAAGCGGTAAAGCACCTCCACGCGCTTCGCGCACGGGGTGTCCGCCCAGGCGGGAAACGCGGCCTTCGCCGCAGCGACCGCGGAAGCCACTTCCCCCGCTGTACAGCAGGGTGTTTCCGCGATGATTTCGCCCGTGCTGGGGTCGTAGACCGGCATGTATTTGTTCGTTTTGCTCTCGATGAATTGACCGTTTATAAACGGTTTCAGGCGTTCGATGCTCATTTTATCTCCTCCGTATCGGTTTTGTTAAAAAATCAGACGATTTGTTTTTTTCTTTCTATGACGCGATGCGCCGCGGCGCAGATTTCACCCGCGCGCAGTCCGAAGCGGTCCATGAGATAATCCTGCGATCCGACCTCGCCGAAACTGCCTTTTACGCCCACACGTTCCAGCGGTACGGGCCTGCGCTCGCCGAGCGCCTCCGCCGCCGCGCTGCCGAGGCCGCCGGTCACGTTGTGGTTTTCCGCGGTCACCACGCAGCCGGTCCTGGCCGCGCTTTCGGCAACCATGTCCGCATCCAGCGGCTGAACCGTAAAGCAGTCCAGCACCTCCGCTTCGATCCCCTCTGCCGCGAGCAGATTCGCGGCGATCAGCGCCTCGGACACCAGCACGCCGGAAGCGAGGATCGTCACATCCTTCCCTTCCCGCAGCCGTTTCGCCTTCCCGGGCGTAAAAACTTCTCCTTCTTCATAAATCTTGACGACGCTTCTGCGCGGCATACGAATATAGTCCACGCCGTATTGTCCCGCAATCTGCGGAATCAGCAATTTCATCATCGTGTTATCCGTCGGCTCGAACAGCCGGAGCCCGACGAAGCTGCGCAGCACGCCGAGGTCCTCGAAGGCCATATGCGTGCCGCCGTTGACCGCCGCGCTTACGCCCGCGTCCCCGCCGACGATCTTCACGTTCAGCCCCGCGTAAGCGCAGGAGAGAAAGATCTGGTCCGCCATGCGGCGCGAGGCGAACACCGCGAAGGAATGCACGAACGGCACAAATCCGGTCACCGAAAGCCCCGCCGCCATGGAGCAGGCGTTCGCCTCCATGATGCCGAGGTTGAAGTACCGTTCCGGAAACTGCGCGCGAAACCGCCCGGTGCCCATCGATGCCGAAAGGTCGCAGTCGATCGCGACCACGCGCGCGTCCGCTTCTCCAGCGGCAATCAGCGCGTCGCAGTAGGCCGACCGCATATCCTGCCGGTCTGTTTTCGGCGTAAAAACACGATTTGTCATACGCCCTCCCCCGCCGGATACGTTCCCGCAGCGAGCCGCCGTTCGATTTCCGCGACCGCCTCATCCGCCATTTCCTTCGTGATCACCATATAATGGTTCATCGTTTCCCGCTCGGCAAAGCTGCAGCCGATTCCCTTGACCGTCTCCAGCACAATCACACTCGGCGCGTCTGTTTGTCTTGACGCGGCGCGGATTTCGTTTTGAATCGCCGTATCGTCCCAGCCGCACACGCGCACGGCGTTCCATCCGAACGCACGGAACTTTTCCACCGGATCGCCGCCGCAGACCGCGCTGACGAAACCGTCGAGCTGTTTTTTATTTTCGTCCACAAACGCGATCAGCCGGTTCAGGCGCAGGTTTGCCGCCGCCGTCGCCGCCTCCCAAACCTGACCTTCCTCCAGTTCCCCGTCGCCGATCACGCAGAACACGCGGTTGCTCCTGCCCTTCATCCGAAGCCCCAGCGCGATGCCGCCCGCAGCGGACAGTCCCTGCCCCAGCGAACCCGTCGTCATGTCGACGCCCGGCGTTTTCAGCCGGTCGCAGTGGCTCGGCAGGCGGGTGCCGGGCTGATTGACCGTATCGAGCCAATCCATGGGAAAATAGCCCTTGAGCGCGAGCGCGGCGTAGAGCGCGGGGCCGCAGTGGCCCTTGCCCATCACAAAATAATCCCGTTCCGGCCAGGAAGGCTCCTCGGGCCGGATGTTCATCTCGCCGCCATAAAGCACCGCGAGCACGTCCGCGACCGACATGCTGCCGCCGATATGCCCGAAGCCAGCCTTTTCCAGCGCGCGGATTGTGCAGATGCGGATATCCGCGCTCAGGCGCGTGACCTTGCCGATATCGCCCACCAGGTTGCGCCTCCTTTGTGTTTACTTCGTTATTGTGTCCATTTGTTTCATGAAAGAAATGTGAATTTACTTTTGATACCTTTATTCTATCGGCGCGGCTTCGTGGAATCAATGCACTATTTGCCGTCTTGTTGCATGTTTCGCAACAAAAGTGCAAAAGAAAAGCCGGCCAGATTGGCCGGCATGAACCGAAGAAGGCCATCGCCGTTATACGACGAACTTATACCCGAACCCCCATACGGTCACAATATAGGTGTCGTACGGACGGATGTTGTCCCGCAGGGAGCGGACATGCGTGTCGATCGTACGGTCCGAGCCTGTGAAACAGTACCCCCAGACCTCGTTGAGCAGCGCTTCGCGCGAATACGCTTTGTTCGGGTTTTGCGAGAGGAAGAATAAAAGATCGTACTCCTTTGGCGTAAGCGAAATCGGATGGTCGTCGACCGTAACTTCGCGTGACACCGTATCGATGAACAGCCCGTTATACGTAATCTTGGACGGCACGCTTTTATTCTGGCTTCCCGAACGGTAAAGAAACACCTTGACGCGGGCGAGCACTTCGCGCGGGAAAAAAGGCTTGACGATGAAGTCGTCCGCCCCGATTTCGAAGGCGCAGAGCTTCTCCTGCTCGCTTTTTCGCTCGCTGACAAACAGGATCGGCACATCCGAGGATTTGCGGATCTGGCGGCAGACGTTCCGCCCGTCCAGTTCCGGTAAGTCGGTGTCCATGATGATGACGCTGTAATCGTTCCGGCGGAAGAGCTTCAACGCGGTGATTCCGTCCGACGCTTCGTCGCAGATATACCCCTGCGAAACGGCGGCCTGCCGGATTTCACCGCGCGCGGCGCTGTTTGGATCCACAATCAGCATCCGGATGTCGGAATTCATGCGCCAATCCTCCGAAATGATAAAAGAGTTGTATACCGTATTATTTTATAATGCCCGCGCCCGCGATTCAAGCCAAATCGTCGTCACAGCCGTTTTCTTGTTCGGACACATAGGTCGCGGGGGCCGCGATCCCGTAGCCCCCGCGAAAAGACGTCCGGTGTTTTACGTTTGCGCCGGGATTACTTATCCCGGCTTGCGTAGTCCGCGATCACGCTCTTGAAGAAGCCGACCGTCTCGGTCACGTCCGCCAGTTCCGCTTTAAGACGTGAGTTCTCCGCTTCCAGCGCGAGGACGCGGACGGATTCCAGCTCTCCGCGCGCCTTGCTTTCGGCCTTTGCCGCCGCGTCGGCGGCTACCTTCGCGATGGTCTTGTCCCGCTTTTTCTCCGCCGCGCGGATGCCGAGGTCGAACCGCTCCTGCGTCAGCTCGTTGAACTTGCCGCGACGCACATAGTGCGTATGCAGCAGTTCGTGCGATTTATGCCCGTTCGGATGCTCCAGATAATCTGCATAGAGTTGGGTCACGAACGGGTTTTCGTGCGATTTTCTAAGCACTTTCGCCTCGTCCTCGGTGTAAAGCCCCTTCAGGCGTTTTCTGCGCACGTCCGGATCTTCCGAGCGCGGCTGGCCGCCGCCCATGATGCAGCCGCCGGGGCAGCCCATCACCTCGATGAAATGGTACGGGGACGCGCCGTTCGCCACCTGCTCCATGAGCATGTTTGCGCCCGCAAGTCCGCTGGTCACCGCAACGCGCACCGTCACGCCGTCGAGGAACTTATAGCCCTCCACGGGATCCGTAATCGTCAGCGCCGCTTCCTTCACCTGGTCGAGGCCGACGATCGGGGTTACGTGCAGCCCGTCAAACGGCAGCTCTCGGCCGGTCACGAGCTCGTAGACCGTGCGCAGCGCCGCCTCCATGACGCCGCCCGTAAGGCCGAAGATATCCGCCGCGCCCGTGGACATGCCCAGCGGGCTGTCGAACTCCTCGTCCGGCAGGTTGTTGAAGTCGATGCCCATCTCCTTGATCATGTTGGCCAGTTCGCGCGTGGTGAGCACGGCGTCCACATTCGGCAGGCCGTCGTTCTGCATTTCGGGACGGACGATTTCGCTCTTTTTCGCCGTGCAGGGCATGATGGATACCACGAAGATATCCTTCGGCTCGCGCTTGACCTTGCCCGCGTAATAGGACTTCGCCAGCGCGCCCAGCATTGTATGCGGCGACTTGCAGGTGGAAAGATGCGCGAGCGAATCCGGATAGGAATGCTCGACAAACTTGATCCAGCCGGGGCTGCAGCTCGTGATCATCGGCAGCATCGTTTCCCCGCCGGTGAGCGCGCTCTTGACGCGCGAAAGAAACTCCGTGCCTTCCTCCATGATCGTCAGATCAGCGGTGAAGTTCGTATCGAACACGTCGTCGAAGCCCAGCCTGCGCAGCGCGGCGGCGAGCTTTCCGGTGACCCGCGATCCCGGTTCGTTCCCGAATTCCTCGCCGATGGCGACGCGGATGGCGGGCGCGGTCTGCACGATCACGCGCTTGTTCTTATCGTTAATGGCTTCCCAGACCGCCTGGATGGAGTCGGTTTCCTTCAGCGCGCCGACGGGGCAGACGACCGTGCACTGCCCGCAAAACGCGCAGTTGACGGTGCCGAGAGCGAGTTCCATCGCAGGGCTGATCACGGTTTTAAAGCCGCGGTTCTGCGCGTTGATGATGCCCACGCCCTGAATTTCGTTGCAGGCGGTCACGCAGCGGCGGCAGAGGATGCATTTGGACATGTCCCGCGTGATGGAGGTCGATACGTCGATCACGCATTCGCTGCGCGCGCCCTCAAACCGCGTCGCCTCGACGCCGAGCTGCTTGCCCAGCGCCTGCAGTTCGCAGCTCTGGTTCCTTTTGCAGCTCAGGCAGTCCTTGGAATGGTCGGAGAGCAGCAGCTCGTAGAGCACTTTTCTCGCGCGGCGCACGCGTTCCGAGTTGGTCTGGATCACCATCCCCTCGGATACTTTTGTCATGCAGGACGGCACAAGCGCTTTCGCGCCCTCCACCTCGACGACGCAGATGCGGCAGGAGCCGAACTGATGCACGCCCTCGAGATAGCACAGGCTCGGAATCTGGATCCCCTGCTGTTTCGCGGCCTCGATGATAGTGAGGTCGTCGTCCACTTCGTATGCTTTTCCATTGATCGTAATATGTTTCATGCGGATCACCTACCTCCTGTCGCAGTGCAGGCAGCGCATCGCTTCGGCCATCGCCCTGAGCTTGTGATAGCCCAGCACCACCTCGTCAAACGTCGTCTTGCGTTTTTCGATGTCGAGTTCGTCGACCTCGAAGCGCCTGTGCTCGACCACTTCGTCGTCGCTGAAGTTATCGGGAATCTCGATCGGCGCGCCTTTGTTCAGTTTGCCTTTTCCGCCGAGATACAGATCGATGGAAACCGCGGCGTTCTTACCGTCCGCAATCGCCTGAATAACCGTGTCCGGCCCGCGCACGACGTCTCCGCCAGCGAAGACGCCCGGCATGGTCGTCATCATGTTGGCATAGTCCACCACGAAAGTACCCCAGGACGTGACGCCGATTTCGCTCTTCTTGATAAACGGGAGGTCGGAATACTGGCTCACCGCCGGAATGACGGAATCCACCTCGATCATGAAGTTCGAATCCACGATCGGCTCCGCCCTGCGGCGGCCGTTTTTATCGAACTCGCCGAGCTTCATCTTTTGGCACTCGATCTTGACCACTTTTCCGTTTCGGTTGCCAAGGAAACGCACGGGAGCGACGAGTTCCAACAGCTCGATGCCTTCGTCCAGCGCCGCCTGAACCTCTTCGCTGCTTGCGGGCATCGCGTCCTTCGTGCGGCGGTAGAGGATCACGACATGCTCCGCGCCGAGACGCAGGGCCGTGCGCGCGGAGTCGATGGCCGTGTTTCCGCCGCCCACGACGGCGACTGTTGTGCCGAGGTTGAGGTCGTGCCTGAGATTGACGTCCTTAAGGAAGTTGATGCCGTGCAGCACGCCCGTCAGATTCTCGCCGGGGATGTTTACCTTCTCGGGGAACTGCGTGCCCGTCGCGATATAGACCGCGTCGTACTGCGCCTGCAGCGCCTTGAACGTGATATCCTTGCCGACTTCGGTGTTCAGGTGAATGTTGACGCCGGCCTGCGCGATGAGGTCGATCTCATGCTGCAGCACCTTCTTCGGCAGCCGATATTCCGGAATGCCGAACGCCAGCACGCCGCCCGCGACCGATTCGGATTCGTACACGTCCACCTCGTACCCGATGCGCGCGAGGTAATATCCGCAGGTAAGCCCGCTGGTGCCCGCGCCGACGATGGCGACGCGCTTGCCGTTCTTCGGGAAAACGAGATCCTGCGCGTACGGCTTCTCGTTCCGGTATGCGTAATCCGCGACAAAGCGCTTGATCTCGCAGATGGAGATCGCTTCGTCCAGCGAACGCCTGCGGCACTTCGCCTCGCAGGGGTGCGTGCAGATACGGCCGCAGACCGCCGGGAACGGGTTCTCCTGACGAATCAGGTTATACGCGTCGATGAACCTGCCGGCCGCGACGAGGCTCATATACCCCGGCACGTTGATGTTCGCCGGACAGGTGTTTTCGCAAGGGGAGATAAAGAGCGAGCCGCAGACGCTGGATCGGCAGTATTTATCGCGGATGTGTTCTTCGTATTCCTCGCGGAAGTATTTGATCGTCGAGAGAACGGGGTTCGGGGCGGTTTGGCCGAGGCCGCACATCGCGGTGTCCTTGATCGTTTCGCCCAGCTCTTCGAGCAGTTCGATATCCCCTTCCTCGCCTTCGCCGCGCGTGATGCGCTCCAGAATCTCCAGCATGCGCGTGGTGCCGATGCGGCAGGCCGCGCACTTGCCGCAGCTTTCGTCGCGGATGAAGTCCATGAAGAAGCGCGCCGTGTCCACCATGCAGGTGTCCTCGTTCATCGCGATGAGACCGCCGGAACCCATGATCGCGCCGAGCGCCTGCAGCGATTCGTAATCCGTCGGGGTATTGAGGTTGTCCCTCGTCACGCAGCCGCCGGAGGGGCCGCCGATCTGCGCGGACTTAAACTTTTTCCGGTCCCGCAGCCCGCCGCCGATATTAAAGAGGATGTCGCCGAGCGGTTTGCCGATCGGCACCTCGATGATGCCCGTGTTGACCACATCGCCCGCGAGCGCGAACACCTTCGTGCCCTTGCTCTTCTCCGTACCGAAGGAGGAATACCATTCGCCGCCTCTGCGCAGGATCTCCGGTATGCTCGCGTAGGTTTCCACATTGTTGATAATCGTCGGAGACTTAAACAGGCCGCTCTGGAACGGGAACGGCGGTTTCTGCCTCGGCTCGCCGCGGCAGCCTTCTATGGAAGCCATGAGCGCCGTTTCCTCGCCGCAGACGAACGCGCCCGCGCCGATGCGGATTTCCAGATCGAAGGAGAATCCGCTGCCGAAGATATTTTCGCCCAGTACGCCGCGCGCACGCGCCTCTTCGATCGCCTTGCCGAGGCGCTCGACCGCGAGCGGATACTCTGCGCGCACGTAGACGTAGCCTTTGCTCGCACCGATGGCGAACGCGCCGATCAGCATGCCCTCGATGACGGTATGCGGGTCGCCTTCGAGGATGCTGCGGTCCATGAACGCGCCGGGGTCGCCCTCGTCCGCGTTGCAGACGATGAACTTGCGTTCGCCTTTCGCGTCGTGCCCCGCCTGCCATTTCACGCCGGTGGGGAATCCCGCGCCGCCGCGCCCGCGCATGCCGCTCTTTTTCACTTCGTCGATCACCTGCTGCGGCGTGCGCTCGTTGAGCGCTCTGGCCGCGGCGAAATAGCCGTCGCGGCTGATGTAGGCGTCCAGGCTGTCGTACTCAATCACGCCGCAGTTGCGCAGCGCGATGCGCACCTGCTCTTTAAAGAAGTCGATGTCGTCGATTTTCGGAATCCGTTTTTTCAGCGAATAATCGTAGAACGTATACTCCTCCAGCACCTGACCGCGGCCGATGTGTTTCTGCACGATCGTCCGCGCGATCTGCGGGGTGAGTTTTGTATAAAAAATCCGGTCCGGCAGAACCAGCATCACGGGGCCCGCCGCGCAGGTGCCGATACATCCGGTCTCGCGCACGATCACCTGTTCCGTCATGCCGATTCGTTTGAGTTCGTCGATCACCGCGTCGCGCACTTCCCCGCAGTTGGAGGAAACGCAGCCCGCGCCGCCGCAGACAAGAATCTGATACCGGCTCTTGGCCGTCTCGTCGAGATACGCTTTTTTAATCTGCTCGAGATCCTGAATCGTCTTTACCATGTTGTCGTTCAATCGGTTCACCCCCTCAATAGCGCGAAAGGATCGCGTCGAGCTTGTTGATGTTTACCTGCTTATAGACGACGTCGTCGATCATCATCGCCGGCGCGAGCCCGCAGGCGCCGATGCAGCGGGCGACCTCGAACGTGAATTTTCCGTCCGCGGTCGTTTCGCCGATGTCGACGTTCAGCGTCTTCTGCAGCGCGTCCACGATCTTCTTCCCGCCGCGCACATAGCACGCCGTACCAAGGCAGACGCGGATCGTATGCTCGCCGCGCGGCTTGGTGGAGAAGAAGGAGTAAAACGTCACCACGCCCGATACCTCCGAGAGCGGTTTGTTCAGTTTTTCCGCGATGTACTGCTGCAGATCGAGGGAAAGGTATCCGTAAAGTTCCTGCGCGATGTGCAAAATCTGGATGAGGTTGCCTTCTTTGTCCCGGTACAGGTCGATGGCCGCATCGAGTTCGCCGAATGGTTCATTGCCGTCCTGTTGACAGCAGCTGCAATGACTTTGTGCATTGTTCATGTTACAGCCCTCTTTTCAATTGTCTGGATGTGCGGATATGTGTGATAAACCTGATTTGACTAGATTCAGCGTAACAGATAAATGTCATGGTTTTATAAGGGATTACGATAATTTTTTACTGATTTTACTGGAATTTTCTACCGTTTTCTCTGTTTTTGATTGTATTTCAACACATTTTCAACACAAATAGACACGTGTTGCGCAACGAACGATGCGTGAACTGTTGACTTCATTTTGTTCTCTTCATTCCATGCAGAATGAAAACAGACCCGGCAACAGGTCTGTTTTGATGAAAGAATATGTGATTTGCATAAAACTAAATATCCAGCCCCTCCATATCCTCATACCGGTCCCCCGCCGCGGCTCCCTTCGGAGCGATCCCGTCGATGCGCCTGATTTCCTCCGCGGTCAGTCGGAGCTGAACCGCACCTGCGTTTTCCTCCAGATAGGCGATCCGTTTTGTCCCCGGAATCGGAACGATATCCTCCCCCTGCGCCAGCAGCCACGCCAGCGCGAGCTGAGACGGCTTACATCCCTTCTGCGCCGCGAGTTCTTTGATATGATCGACGAGAACGAGGTTTTTCTGGAAATTCTCACCCTGAAACCGCGGCACATACCGCCTGAAATCGTCCGCGGCAAAATCCTCGAACTTCCTGATTTGTCCCGTTAAAAACCCCCTGCCCAGCGGACTGTAAGGAACAAACCCGATGCCCAGTTCGCGGCAGGTGGGCAGTATCTCGTCCTCCACATCGCGGCTCCAGAGCGAATACTCCGTTTCTACGGCGGTAATCGGATGCACCGCGTTCGCGCGTCGGATCGTCTGCTCGGCCGCTTCGGACATGCCGAGATACCGCACCTTGCCCTCCCGCACCAGGTCCGCCATCGCGCCGATGGTTTCTTCGATCGGCGTTTCAGGGTCGACGCGATGCTGGTAATACAGGTCGATCGCATCAACCTTGAGGCGTTTCAGGCTCGCTTCGCAGGCGCGTTTCACATACTCCGGCCGCCCGCTGATGCCGAGAAAATCGCCGTCCGATCCGCGTACACAACCGAATTTCGTCGCGAGGACCACCTCGCCGCGCCGCCCGGCAATCGCCTCGCCCACCAGTTCCTCGTTTCTGCCGACGCCGTACATGTCCGCAGTGTCCAGCAGCGTAACGCCCAGATCCAGCGCCCTGTGGATCGTGCGGATCGATTCGCGGCGGTCGCTCTCCCCGTAAAACTCCGACATGCCCATGCACCCGAGGCCGATCGCCCCCGGCGTCAAATCACTTTTCCCAAGCTTTCTTTTCCGCATGACGTCCGTTCCTCCGATCAATCCTTTTCATACACTTGCATCGAACCGATGAATCCTCTATATTCATGGTATTCCCTGGAGTTCTATCGAAGTCAAGCTTTTTTTGACGCAAGGAGAACGAATCATGTATTCCATCAACGAAATTGCGAAGCTCTGCGGCTTATCGGTTTACACCATCCGTTTTTACGACAAGGAAGGCCTGCTGCCTTTCGTAACGAGAAGCAAATCGGGGAACCGGCAGTTCAGCGAAAACGACTTGGATATGATCAAGCTGATCTGCTGCCTGAAAAACTCCGGAATGCCGATTAAGGACATCAAACGGTACATCGACCTTTTTATGGAGGGCGATTCCACCGCGCCCTGCCGAAAGCAGATGATGGTCGACCACCGGAAATCGATTCTTAATCAGATCGGTGACCTGAAGAAGCAGCTCAGCATCATCGAGCTCAAGATCGCGTTTTATGATTCTTTCGGGGTGGGAAAGCATTGCTGAGAGGTTTTCGTTAGAGCCTTGTCGAGGGTGGAAACCCCGGTTTCGGCTCTCTTTTATCGAATTGACAAAAACAGACTTGCTTATTATAGCCGGTGTTATTGCATGAGTGTATTTTTCTGCTGATCCTGGTCAATATCGCGTTGCAAATAACCGCCCCGTCTCAAAATGACGAATTTATCACAATTAATTATATGTTGACAGGTCGCCGCAATAAATTGTTTCTAAATACTATATTCGCCGACAAAAGTCAGACAAGCCGCAGATGTTGTATCAATCTTTTGTCGGCTCATTAATCATCCGTTTCGATGTCACTAAGTAAATTTTCTAAACATTTCAGGTCATGGCGAACAGCTGCTCTTATGGCTTGATCAGAACGACCGTGACGACATGCACGGATATTGAAACGAGAAGCAATGCCGCAACAAATCGGTGTATCTTAAGCCATGTGCCCATTCTTTTTTTCTTAACCGTCGCCCCGAATATACCCAAACCAATCTGCAACGTCATTAATCCGATCGCGATCACACCGGTGATGAAAAAACCCACGTGGATGAGTTCCATCAGTAAGTGCAGCAACATGATTGTCAGGAGAAACAGAGGCACAAATGTATGACTCCCGACTACCGATCGCATGAAAGATGTAAACCGTTTACGGCGGGTGGATTCGGCAGGCAGTCCGGCAATTCGATTTCGGTAGATCCGCTTTACGACAAAGTTGAGCGCGGACCACAGATACCCCGCTGCGATGATCCATCCCATGACAATTCCGATGATGTGCATCTGCTGTTCAATGCTCATGTCAATCTCCAATCCGTTAGCGGGAGTTACACATACGAATGCAGGCCGTCAAACAGATAGTTGCCGAAAAAAGTAAATATCACTGCGGCAAATCCAACGATCAACAGTATCGCGCTCTTCTTACCCCGCCATTTTCTCATCAGGCGCGTATGCAAATATCCAGCATACAGAAGCCACGTCACCAGGCTTGCCGTTTCCTTCGGATCCCAGTTCCAGAATACACCCCAGGCGATATCCGCCCAGATAGCGCCGAGCACGATCACCAGCGTCATAAACGGGAAGCCGATGATCACGGAATGGTAACTGATCTCCTCAAGCTTGTTTTGCGGCGGCAAGGCCGCAATCCGGTCGTTTTTCTGAATCAAATACAATAAGGAAGAAAGAAAACCGATCGTGAACGCTCCGTATGCGATGACCGCCGAGAATACATGCGCCGTCAGCAGCAGGCTGTTTTGCAGCGCCGGAACAAGAGGAGCCGCTTCGCCGGAGAGCGTGCTGATGTAGATCATCAGACAGCCGCCCGCAAAGAACCCGGCAAGATGCAGCACAAGGTTCTTGTATTTCCAGGAGAAAACCATGCTCATCGTAAGAATTCCCCATAGAAAAGCGATCGCGAATTCATACATACTGGTAAACGGGCCATGCCCGGTGCGGATTGCTCTTATTACCAGAAAGGCTGTCAGTACGGCGATCGTGAGCAGGGATATTGTCATTGCGATCGTGCGCGCGACTTTGTCCGCTTTCGCGGCGGCGGCGTCACGATTTTTCTTCGCGACAATCATAGCCGCGATCAAGGCAAGCACGGACAGGATCACCCCGCATTCGCAGGCAAAGAACAAGACAGTTTCAGGACTCAAGATTGCTCCCTTCCGGTTTTTCCAAAAACCCCAGTGCGGCGAGCAGCGAGAGCGATTCGCTTTCCAGCCCCAGCTCTTTTTGCGCGTATACTTTGAGTAAGATGCGGGAAACATCTTTTGTTACGGCTTCGGTTTTCACCCAAACTCGTCTGTGCGGAAAATAAAACATCATACCGAGCCCGATCAGGAAAAGCGCCGCCGCAATCCCGAGCAGCGGGGCGCCCGGATTTTTCGAAATCAAAAATCCCGAGTACTGCAGGGCAGAGTACTGAAACGTTAATTCGCCCAGTTTCTGCGGCTTGTTGTCGTCCAGAATCAGCCAGCCGATGAAGTTCATGTCCCGATCGTAAAATTCTATCCCGACCTGATTCTTGCCGATGTACGGGTCTGCGCCGTTGACCGCGCTTCCCAGAACAACCAGTTGATATTGACCCTGCGGCAGGCTGGCCTCGCCTTCCGGTCGCTGCAGGCCTTCGTTCGTCCGACTTCCTGTCAGGGCGATTCCATCCCGAAATATCACGTTTCCCTGCGCGTCCGAAATGCTCAATCCCGCCGCCTGCCCGAAAAACCCCTGGTGAATACTGACGCCTTCATACGAGAGCGGGTGATTGACGCGCACCGTTGCGCTTCTTACCTTTTTATCGTCTTTATAGATGGAGATATCGCTTTTGTAATCCTTCGGCGTTCCGTCCTCCCAGTACTCATCTGAAAACGACTCCAGATACAACGTCAGATCCGTTCCGTTGCCTATGGCGTTTGTTCCGCCTTCGACGACGATGAACGAATCGTTTTTGAATCCAAACAGCGATCCGACCATTACGCCCACAAGCAGCAGGATAAGGCTGAAATGGATCAGAACCGTCGCCCATGCGGAAAGTCTTCTTTTTTCTCCGGAATAGTAAACAGACCGGGACGTTTTCTCCGTAACCACCGAATAATGGCGGTCGTTCAGAACGCATTCGATCGTTTCGCCGAGCAGTTGTTGACCTGATGGAATTTGCTGATCGTAAACGTGTTTTCCGGTTCGATAAAAAGCTGCGTCGTGCATCGCGCCGGATTTCTGCAGTTCATTTTTGATCGACTGAAAGCGGGTAAGCGAACAGGCAAGAATATTCAGTATCAGAAGCGCCGTTGCGCCGATGAACCAGCCCGAGCGGAACACATCGAATAATCCCAGCGCTTCGATTGTATAGATGCTGTACCCCACCTGTTCGACAGCTACATTTTCTACCCACCAGGCGTATCCCTCCGGCGTTGCGGAGAACGCGGCGGGTATCTGCGGCAGCAATATACCGATCAGGCAGAGTATGGAAATGACAAGGATGAGCGTTACCGCCAGCCCTGTCGATTTCAGCAGTTTGCATATGGTCTTCATATGGACATTCTATACTTCCAAAAATGCTGCATCATGGTTTCACGTCGATCGTAACGGTCGCGGCAATCGGCGTATCCAGCGGCGTATCGTCATTATTGACCAGCTGAACGGAGAATGTATGCTTGCCTTCTGTCACGTTTTTCCATAGATGGCTCTCAGCAGTCGAGACCATCGATGTATCGGTTGTGGCCGGTACGCCCGTATCCGTCGGCGGATCTTCGTCGATATAATAGATCAGATGCCCTTCGCCAAGGCGGTTGATCACGCCCATGTGTTCGCGGCTGACGATAAAGTTCTCCGTTCCGATTACGACCAGTATGTTCCCCGGCGGAAGGGAATCGCCTTCCGCAAGGTTTGTGATATCCAATTTCGGCGCGCCGTTTGGCGCCCCGACCTGAACCGTCACGCTGTCAACGGCAGGTTCCGGCAGCGGCGAGCTGTTTTTATCCACAAGCTGGACGGAGAATTTGTGTTCGCCGGGGGTAACGCCTTTCCAGATATAGGAAGTCTCCTCGGAGATTGCATACGTTCCGGCTTTACTGACCGCTGAATGATCGTAGTATATGGGTGCGGATTCGTCCAGATAGTAGATGATATGCCCGTCGCTGTCTTCGGAAATACCCGTTACCTTGACCGAGATCGTCACATCCCCGGCAGCCGGATTCACCGGCTCGATTATTTTTACGCCCGGCTGCGGCGAAGAGGATGCGCACGCCATGCAGCTCAGCAGCAGCCCCAGCGACAGCGTAGCGGTGCATAACCTTTTTGATAAAGTTTTCGTTCGTTTGTTTTTCATGATTTATTACCTCAACCCAGAATATTTCTAAGCGCGGCAATCACTTTAAACTGCGACCAGTTCACCGCAAGATAATAAGCGGTCCAGGAGAAGATCAAAGCAAAGCTTACCCATAGAAAGGCCGTCATTCCTCCGTGCCCTTCTTTAATTACATTTGCAAAGTTTTCGGCATGGGACTCGGTGTCATCGACGCTGTACGACTTTTTGCCCCTCGCAAACATCCAGACAAACAGCACGATCATCACGACGCTGACAACGAACACCCAAAATGACGTCATAAAGAATCCGGGCAGCTTAGGCATGCGACTCCTCTCCTTTCTTCTCTTCGTGCGCGTCTTCCGCTTCGAATATGCGATATTTCGACTCTTCGACGTTTCGGAACTGACCGCTGACCAGCCCCCAGATAAACAAGCCGGCAAATACCGCGAATATCCCTGCGCTGGTAATGATCAGGCCGATTGCTGCTTCACTCATGGCTCTGCTCCTTTAGATTACGGGCAAACTCATCCGTATATAACGGCGCCCATTTGCTGTTGTAATCTTCCGCTTTGGAAAATCCCTGAATGTAGAATATCGCGTCGAATATTTCTTCTTCGTTCAGCGCCATGCTCCAGGGCGGCATATTCGTGGTCTCGACGCCCTTTTGTACTTTCCATACGTAACGGCCGTATTTTGTGAAGTCGGAGCCGCTTTCCGTAAAGTTTGCGGGAACAGGCGTAATATAGCCGCCGTCCGAGCGGATGGACGCGGGCCCGTTGCCTTTTCCGTCCTGCCCGTGGCATACGACACAGTACATGTTGTAGATGCTTTGTCCCGTGATGAAATCCTGCTGCGTGCCTGCGATGGCCGGTTTGATATGCGTCTGTTCGTCAAACGCATCGCCTTCCTGGTCGGATACATCGCCGGAGACGGTACGGAGCGATCCGTTAACAAAGCTCATTTCGAAGGTGTTGATTTTAAATATCGTATCGTCGCTGAGAGACCAGCCCCACGGCGGCATCGCGGTGCCGCTGACGCCTTCGCTCACCCGCCAGAAGTGATATGCGTCCGCGGGATCGGGGAAGTTGGAAATTCTCTCGTTCAGGTTGGCGGGATGCGCCAGCGTTTGCCGGGCGTACGTGCCCTGCCCGTTGCCGGAGCAGCTGTGGCACGGCAGGCACTTCTGCGTAAACAGGGACTTCCCTTCTTCATACAGCGCCGCCCATTCCTGCGCCTGCGCGTCCGTTCCGGTAAATTCCTGCGTGTTTGCGTTGTAGCTCAGATTCACCTGCGACATCAGCTGCTTGTATGGATTCTCGACGCCCCTGTATTCCAGCGGTACGAGCGGCTGATAATTGTTCGTCTTGAGGTCGTATCCGCCAAGATTTTGAATGTAGTCCACCAGCCCGCTCAGATCCTCTTTGGACAGGAACGAGAACGGCGGCATGATGGAACTCGGCGAAACGGAACGCGGATCCGTATAGTGGAAGATATGCCATTCGGACGGGCGTTTTCCGCCGATCGCGCCGAGGGACGGGCCGGTTCGTTCGGTTCCCATGAAATTCGGGCTGGAATAGTAGTAATCGCCCGGTTCGGAGTTATCGCCCATCGCCCAGTCAAACTCGCGAATAAACTGATTGTGGCAATAGAAGCATCCGTTCGCTTTATATACGTCTTCGCCGCGCTGCTGAGAAACCGAGAGCACATGCGCCGCGCCGTCGTCGCTGGGCGCGTTGGCCGTAAACATATACGGCATCGCGACAACCATAAACGTCATAACGGTAAAGCCTGCAAGCCCGCCCGCAAATATAACCGGCAGGCTGATTCTCTGCTGGCTCTTTCTCTGGAACGCCGAATGCGGTATGACATATTTCCCTTCCGGATGATCGTAGAGTTCCGTCGGGAGCAGATCCCTGCCTTTTTTAAACGTCATGAGCACATTGACGGCGACCATGTATGCGGCGACGACGACGAGTCCGCCGGTGATCGCTCTGACCACAAACGGAATGCGCAGCGTCGGCAGTGTTTCAACCACATTGATGTGGCTCCACCAGTTTGCGTTTGCGATCAAACCGGTGATCGTCATGGCAAGAAAAAAGAGCGTAAACCCGATCGCCGCCGTCCACCAACTCGTTTTCAGCAGTTCTTTGCTGAAAATACGCGACTTCAGCAAATGCGGAACAATCCACAGCGCGAGGCCTGCGGCAATGAACCCAAAACCGCCCAGCAGGGCAAGATGCGCATGCCCGACCGTCCACTGTGAAAAATGAAGATACTCGTTTGCGAGCCGTACGCCCTGCATGGAACCCTGCACGGATGCGAAAATATAGTTGACAAATCCGAAAAGCAGGAACATCAGGATCGGGTTCTTCAGCACCTTTGCGCCGGAACCCCGCAGCGTCAGTACGATGTTGGTTGCAAACGACAATACTGGCACAAGCATGAGCACCGTCATCATGACGGCGATTGTCTTGACCCATTCGGGAATCGGTGCCTGAAGCAAGTGATGCGCGCCTACGCCGGTATAGAAGAAAGCGATGCTGAAAAAGCTGATCAGTGATAACAGGTGACTGTAAAGAGGCCGCTTGATGATGCGCGGAATCGCGTAATAAAGCGCCGGGATTCCAAGCGTGGTAAACCATAGCCCTAGCACATTATGGCCGTAATACCAGTTGAACATGGCATCCTGTATGCCGTTTAACGCGCCCGTCGCCGGATGCCACATAACGTTTCCGATGAAGTATACGATCGGGAACCACAGCATCGTTCCGGCATAATACCAGAGACTCACGTAAAGCTTTTTTTCTTTCCGTTTTACGATCGTCCCGATGACCACGAACGCCATCAGCAGAAGCGTAACCATGACCGCGACGTCGATCGCCCACGGGAGTTCCGCATATTCCCTGCCCTGTGATCCGCCGAAGAGAATCCAGATGATGCCGGTAAGAACCGCCGCGTTCCAGAGAACCGGAATCGCGGCTGCCAGGCGCGGTTGATACATCGGGATCGCGCAAAGCCGCGGCACGATATAGAACATCGCTCCCAGAAGGCCGGATGAGACAAACCCGAACAGAACGCCGTTTACATGCGCGGGCCGCAGCACACCGAACGTCAGCCAGGATGCTTCGCCCAGAAAAGTCGGAAAGAAGAACTTAATTGCCAGTAAAAGTCCAAAAGTCGTGAAAACCGCAAACCAAAGAACAGCCAGTAAAAACCACAGCTTTACCGCCTTGTCCCCCTCTTTGTGATCGATCTGCATGCCTTCGTAAAGTTGAAATCTTCCCGATTGGGGATACCGATTTGTTTCGGAGTCAGTTTCAACCCGATACTCTTCTTCCATCATTTTACGCTCCCAACCCGAAATAAATATGAAAAACAATATGCAAGAGATTCGCACGTTCAGAATTTGTATATGGTTCATACTAAACCTTTATTTCCCAACTGTCAAATATACAACACGATCCGAATGAAAAGACAAAAAAATTAAACAGGATATGGAAACAACAGGTTGTCCATAAAAGAGAATCGCCCAAATTAAAAAGCGAGTGCAGTGAAAGCTGATACGTTCATATATGAACTGTTGGCTGCTGAACATGTTGGCAACGTGAGCCGCGCATTACGGCAATAGCAGATTGACTAACTCATCGCCCTGCTCAGCCGTCCGTTTGACTCGGTAACGGCCCGGGAAAAGCCGCTCCGTGGCTTTTCTGCGCCGGGCTTCGACTCCCTTTCGAACTTACTGCCAAAAAAGAAATAAGCCCTTGCGGGCTTGTTTCTTTTTGGTGGAGGCGGGGAGAGTCGAACTCCCGTCCGAAAACCCCTCAACCAGACCTTCTACGAGCGTATCCGGGGTTTTACATTCCCTCCCCCGATCTCCCTCCGGCAGGATATCGGCTTCAGTAGCTTCATAAATCCGGCCCGCCGCAAAGCTTAAGCGGGTTCGTTCCCTACCCTAAATGACGCCCGTATCTGAGACGGTAAGTTTTCCCAGGCGAACGGTCACTGCTTAAGCAGCGACAGCTAAAGTATTGTTGTCAGTTACTTTAAACTGTTCCCGTTTTTAACGAAGCCCGGGGCTTCGGCTCGCTTATCCAACCTCGGCGATCCCCGTCGAAACCAGGTTCGCCCCCACGAATGCGCGGAATTTTCTCTCCGCGCAATTCTATTGTATGCCTGTCGGCACGGCGCGTCAAGCAAGGCCGGCAGAATGTTTCCGCCTGTTCACGCGAATGTTTCGATGCGGCGTTACAACGGCAGGCGCAGGATATCCAGGGTGCCGAAGTAGTCCTTCGGCGTTTCCGCACGGCGGATGAGCTGAACGCTCCCGTCGGGTTTGAGCAGCAGTTCCGCGCTCCTGAGTTTGCCGTTGTAGTTATATCCCATCGAAAAACCGTGGGCGCCCGTGTCGTGAATCACCAGCAGGTCGCCCGGCTCGGTGCGCGGCAGCGGGCGGTCGATCGCGAACTTATCGTTGTTTTCGCAGAGGGAACCGACCACATCGTAAACGTTCGTAAGCGGGTCGTTCTCCTTGCCCATCACCGTGATGTGGTGATACGCGCCATACATCGCGGGGCGCATCAGGTTGCAGGCGCAGGCGTCCACGCCGATATACTTCTTGTGCGTCTCCTTCTTATGGATGGCGCGGGTGACGAGATAACCGAACGGACCCGTGATATAGCGGCCCAGCTCGGTAAAAATGCGAACCTTCATCCCGCTCGGCGCGATGATGCGTTCAAATTCGCGCTGCACCTCTTCGCCGATATAGCGGATATCCGTCTCCTTCTCGTAAGGGCGGTAAGGGATACCGATTCCGCCGGATAGGTTGACGAACGTAAAGACCGCGCCCGTTTCCTCGTGCAGTTCCACGGCGGTCTTAAAGAGCTTCTTCGCCAGCGCGGGATAATATTCGTCGTCGGTGGTGTTGCTCACGAGGAACGCGTGCAAACCGAATTCGGTCGCTCCGAGCGCAAGCAGGCGTTTCACAGCGACGCTCAGCTGATCGCGCGTCATGCCATACTTCGCTTCGCCAGGGTTACCCATGATCGTATTGCCGAGCAGAAATTCGCCGCCGGGGTTAAAGCGCAGGCAGACGGTCTTTGGAATGCCGCCGTTCGCCGCAAGAAAGTCGATGTGCGTGATGTCGTCGAGATTGATCAGTACGCGCATCTCGCTTGCGAGCTGAAACTCGCTGGCCGGCGTATCGTTGGAGGAAAAAATAATATCCTTCCCGGTGATCCCCACAGCGCGGGAGAGCATGAGTTCGGTGAGCGACGAGCAGTCCATTCCGCAGCCGATATCATAAAGCAGCTTCATGATCACAGGGTTTGGCAGCGCCTTGACCGCGAAGTATTCGCGGAATCCTTCGTTCCAGAAGAACGCCTCCTGCAGTCGTTTCACGTTCGCGCGGATGCCGGCTTCATCGTAAATATGAAACGGGGTCGGGTACTTTTCTACGATGGCCTCCAGCCCTTCCTTCGTAAACGGCAGGTTTCTCATGATCTGTCCTCCTTGATCCGTCTTTCCATCTCGCGGTCCGCGTCGCGTTCGGCGATCGTGTGACGTTTATCGTATAGCTTTTTTCCTTTGGCAACCGCCAGAAGCAGCTTCATCCGCCCGTCTTTGAGATAGATTTCGAGCGGCACTAAGCTCATCCCCTCTTTCTGGGAAGCGGACTGCAGCCTGCGGATCTCGCTTTTGTGCGCAAGCAGCTTTCTCGTGCGGAAAGGGTCTTTGTTATAGATATTGCCCTGTTCATAGGGGCTGACGTGCATACCGATGATGAACAGCTCGCCGTTTTTCACCTGCGCGTAGCTGTCCTTAAGGTTACATGCGCCCTTTCGCAGCGACTTGACTTCGGTGCCGAAGAGTTCGATGCCGCACTCCAGCGTTTCCTCGATGAAGTAGTCGTGGTGCGCTTTGCGGTTTTGCGCAACCGGCTTTACCCCGCGTCTCTTGGGCATGGAAACAGCCCTATCCCTTTCCGACGGAAATAATATATTATTTTACAATCAGTTTACCGGCTCATGCGCGGCAAGTCAAGCGTCTTGTCCGCGTATCAAACCGGCGGCGATTGTCCGTTTCCGTCATGGTTCCTGCGCTTGTTTTGGCAGAAAAAGCGGCGCGCCGTTTCGGCACGCCGCAGTGGTTCGCTCAACCAACCCTTAGAAAATGGTCAGGAGTAATGCGAGCACACCGACGATTGCCGCAAGAATGATCGTCAGTTTCTGGAGTTTCGCCTCGCGGCTTGCGGCTTTGCCTTTGGAAGTAAAGGAAGTGGTCTCTCCGCCGAACGACGCGCCGAGGCCGGAGCTCTTCGTTTTCTGCAGCAGCACGACGACGACGAGCAGGATCGAAATCAACATCAGCGCGATACGGATGATAAGCGCCGCAGTTTCCATTTTGAAAATTCCTCCAATTTTGATCTCCTTGATGCGCGGTTTCCTGCCGCACAAGCCGGAGAGAGATCAGCGATAATCCGCGTTCGGAGCCGTCATTCCGGCGCCTAAGCCTTGTGATTATAACACGCACCGGATTCGATTGCAAGCGGAAAACCGCCGCAAATCAGCCGACAATCAGCGATTTCCCGGTCATTTCCTTCGGTACCGGCAGCTTTAAAAGCTCGAGCAGCGTCGGCGCGAGATCGCTCAGCCGCCCGCCCTCGCGGAGGGTGACATTTTTACGATCGTTGTCCACGAGGATGCAGGGAACAGGGTTCGTCGTATGCGCGGTGAACGGCACGTTTTCCGCGTAGTCCCACATTTTTTCGCAGTTGCCGTGATCCGCCGTGATGATGCAGCGGCCGCCGGTCTTCAGGATCGCGTCCACCACTTTTGCCGCGCAGATATCCACCGCGTGCACGGCCGAGGTCGCAGCCGCCATCACGCCCGTATGACCGACCATATCGGGGTTGGCGAAATTCAGGATCATCACGTCGTATTTACCGCTTTCGACGCGTTTCACCGCTTCCTGCGCAACTTCATACGCGCTCATCTCCGGTTTGAGATCGTAAGTCGCAACCTTCGGGGATGCGATCAGCGCGCGGTCTTCGCCGGGGTTCGGCGCTTCCACGCCGCCGTTAAAGAAGAAGGTAACGTGCGCGTACTTCTCCGTTTCCGCAATGCGCAGCTGTGTCAGCCCGTGCTCCGCCAGATACTGTCCGAACGTATTGCTCAGCGACTCCGGCTTGTAGGCGACGTGTACGCGCTCGCCGAACGTTTTATCGTATTGCGTCATCGTCACATAATAGAGCGGGAAAAAACCGTTTTTACGCGGAAACGTGTCGAAATCGCCGAACACCAGCGTGCGGGTGATTTCGCGCGCGCGGTCGGGACGGAAATTGAAGAAGATCACGCTGTCGTTTGCCGAGATCTTTCCCGTAGGTTTGCCGTTTTCCAGCACGATCGTGGGCAGCACGAATTCGTCCGTCTCACCCTTGTCATAGCTCTTCTGCATGGCCTCCGCGCCGCTGAGTGCCGTTTCCCCTTCGCCGTAAACCAGAGCGGCGTAGGCCTTCTCTACGCGTTCATAGCGGTTGTCGCGGTCCATCGCGTAGTAACGCCCCATCACGGTCGCGATCTTGCCCGCCCCGATCTCCCTGAGCTTCGCGTCCAGCTCTTCGACGTAGCCTTTGCCGCTGCTCGGCGGCGTGTCGCGCCCGTCCATGAAGCAATGCACGTAGATTTTATCCAGACCGGCGTTTTTCGCAAGCTGCACAAGCGCATAGAGGTGCGTGTTATGCGAGTGTACGCCGCCATCGGATAAAAGCCCCATCAGATGCAGCGCGGAGTTATGGCGTTTGCAGTTTTCAACCGCGCCGAGAAACGCCTTGTTTTTGAAGAAGTCGCCGTCGGAAATCGACTTGGTAATGCGGGTGAGTTCCTGATAGACGATCCGCCCCGCGCCGATATTGAGGTGGCCCACCTCGCTGTTTCCCATCTGGCCGTCCGGCAGGCCGACGTCCATGCCGCTCGCGGCGATCTGCACATGTGGATACTCGTTCCACAGGCGTGAAATATTGACCGCGCCGTCGGTTTTGATGGCGTTGAAATCCTTCTCCTTGGAGCAGCCGAAGCCGTCCAGAATGATTAATGCGGTGATCGGTTTCGTCATCAGAAATGAACCACCTTTGAGAAGTCCTCGCTCTTGAGACTCGCGCCGCCGATGAGACCGCCGTCGATCTCCGGCATGGCCATGAGTTCGCCGGCATTCTTCGCGTTCATGCTTCCGCCGTACTGAATGCGAACTTCGTCCGCTACTTTTTTGCCGTAAACGCCGGCGATCGCGTCGCGAATGACTTTGATCGTCGTGTTCGCATCCTCGCTGGTCGCGGTCTTGCCAGTGCCGATCGCCCAGATGGGTTCATAGGCTATGACCGAGCGGACGACCTCTTCCGCCGAAAATCCCGCAAGGGCCGCGACGGTCTGCTTGCTTACAATCGTATCGGTCACGCCGCTCTCACGCTGATCGAGCGTTTCGCCGACGCAGATAATAGGCGTGATGTTCGCTTCCAGCGCGGCTTTGGCGCGCTTATTGACCGTCTCGTCGGTCTCGCCGAAGTACTGCCTGCGTTCGCTGTGTCCGACGATGGCGTAGCTGACGCCCATCGCCAGCAGCATGTCCGCGCTGACTTCGCCGGTAAAGGCTCCCTTGGGCGCCCAATGGATGTTCTGCGCGCCGAGCTTGATGTTGGTGCCGACGAGCAGCTTGCCTACGGTCGCCAGGTCGACGTACGGCGGGCAGACGACGACGTCGCACGCCGCGTCTTTAACCAGCGGGATGAGTTCCACAACGAGAAGCTCCGCTTCCGCGGGGGTCATATTCATTTTCCAGTTGCCTGCGATGATTGGTTTTCTCATGATACGATGATTCCTTTCCAGTTTGCGATAATATTGTTTCCGTTGGCGATTGTCAATCCGCCGGAGGCAGGTTCTGCGCTCCGGCGGGTGGATGAACCGTTTATTTATCGTTGAGCACGGCGACGCCCGGCAGCACCTTGCCTTCGAGGAATTCGAGGGATGCGCCTCCGCCCGTGGAGATATGCGTCATCTGCTTGGCAAAGCCGAGCTTTTTTACAGCGGAAGCGGAATCGCCGCCGCCGATGATCGTGGTGCCCTTGCACTCCGCGCAGGCCGCCGCGACCGCGCGGGTTCCCTCGGCGAACGCGGGCATTTCGAACACGCCCATTGGTCCGTTCCAAATGACGGTCTTCGCTTCCAGAATGACCTTGCTAAACGCTTCTCTGGTCTTGGGCCCGATGTCGAGTCCCATCCAGCCATCGGGGATGTTATCCGAACCGATTACCTTGTGCTCGACGTCCGCTTTGTATTCCGCCGCGATTACGTTATCGACCGGCAGCAGAAAATTCACGCCTTTCGCTTTCGCTTTCGCCATGATCTCCTTCGCGAGGCCGACGCTGTCCGCATCCAGCAGAGACGTGCCGATCTGATACCCCTGCGCCTTTAAAAACGTATACGCCATACCGCCGCCGATGATCAGCGAATCGCACTTCTCAAGCAGGTTCGTGATGACGCCGATCTTGTCGGATACTTTCGCGCCGCCGAGGATCGCGACGAACGGGCGTTCTGGATCCTCCAGGGCCTTGCCCATGATGCTGAGCTCTTTGCCGATCAGAAATCCGGCGACGGCGGGCAGATACGCCGCGACGCCGACCGTGGACGCGTGCGCGCGGTGAACGGTTCCAAATGCGTCCGATACATACAGCTCCGCGAGGCTCGCCAGCTGCTTGGCGAACTCGGGGTCGTTTTTTTCCTCTTCGGGATGGAAGCGGACGTTTTCCAGAAGGACGATTTCGCCTTCCTTCATATCTGCGACCGCGCTCCTGGCGGACTCGCCGATGACGTCATCCGCCATCCAGATCCGCGTGTCGGGCAGCAGCTCGCTGAGCCGCTCGCCGACGGGCGCCATGGAAAATTCGGGAGTGACGCCTTTCGGGCGGCCCAGATGCGAGCAAAGGATCACCTTCGCCTTATGGTCGAGCAGGTATTGAATCGTGGGCAGCGCGGCGACAATGCGTTTGTCGTCTGCGACTTTGCCGTCCTCGGTCAGCGGGACGTTAAAGTCCACGCGCACGAGCACTCGTTTACCGGTTACGTCTACGTCTTCGATCGTCTTCTTTGCCATAATGGGTTCCCTCCATGTTTTATATTCAATCATTCTAAACAAATCATAAGGCCGCCCTGCCTGCTTATTACAATAAGGAAAACAGGAATCGCAGCGCGCGCCGGGCCGCTAAATGCAATACCGCCCCCGTTCTTTTACCACAAAAGCGGACGGAAAGTCAATCTCTTTTTTAACGGCTTCTTCCGTATCGCGTTTTCCCCATAAATGCGTGAGGTACAGCGTTTTAACCCCCGCGTCCCGCGCGAGCCGGCAGGCTTCTTTCACATTCAAATGCGGCCCGGTTTCGGATTCGTCGACAAAGCACGCGTCCGCGAGCAGCGCGTCCGCTCCCAGCGGACCCTGCTCCATGCCGGGGAACGGCTTCGTATCCCCGGTAAAGAAGAGCACGGCGCCGTTCGCATCCGTGATGCGCATGCCGTTGACCGGAACGGGGTGCGCCATCGGCACAATACGAAAATGCAGCGTGCCAATCCGGATCTCGTCCCCGCCCTTGAGCGAATGCTGGTCAAAGAGCGCGCCAGTGGTGATCGCCCTGAGCGTTTCAAACGGTTCGTTCGGCGTATAAAGCGGCACGCGCCGCTTTTCCTCGCCCTCGCGCACATCCTGCTGGTCGAGCGCGTAACGCATAACGAAAAGATCGGAGCAATGGTCGAAATGCAGATGCGACAGGACGATTGCGTCCAGATGCGCCGGATGAACATGTTCCATCAGGCGCGAGAGCACACCCGCGCCGCAGTCGATCAGTACGCGGGTCGGGCCGTCCTCGATCAGATAACCGCTGCACGCGCCGCCCGGACGCGGATACGGGCCGTTACGCCCGAGTACGGTTAAAAACATGGTCCCTCCGATCAGTCGACGATGCGTCGGATTTCCAGCATCTTCTCAGGCTGCATCACAGGCATAAACCGCAGCACGACCGCGCCGATCACGGCGCAGACGACGCCCTGCACGAGCTGCAGCAGCAGCGTGATGCCGACCACCCGAAATTCCCGGATGATTAGCAGATCGTACACGGCGAACAAAACAATCATGATTCCTTCCGTCATGCCCGCGACGACGAAACTTTTCTTCCAGTTGTCGCACTTGGCTGCAAAGGCGAGTACGAACAGCGCCATCAGACTCCGGATCAGCAGGTTCCCAATGATAAAATCTTTGCTGCCCATCACGATATCGCCGAGCACGATACCGAAGACCGGTGCGATTACGCCCCAAGGTGCGCCGAGCGCCAGAACGGATGCGAAGATACCCGCGTCCTGCAGCGACGCGTACGCGTTCACCGCGCCAAGCGCGGAGGTCGTCGCGTCCGCCTGCACTCGGATAATCGAGAGCAGAAATGTGCCGAACGCCGCGATGAGAATGAGAATAAGCTGCCGTTTATCGATGTTTTTCCAGTTCATGGCAAAACCTCCGGAAGAAAAATCAGGCGTGAAACGTCGTTATTCACCCGCTTTGATGATCTCTTCGAGCAGCGCGTCCAGAGAGATTTCCTCGTCTGCTCCATTGTTTCCGACATAGCGCGAAACCGTCGGCATATCGCCGATATCCGGTTCGGGCTCCGGCTCCCACTCGCGCAGTTCGCCAAACTCGTTGTAGCGGCGCGGCGCAGGCGCAGGCTCTTCCTGCTCCGGTTCGTCCGAAGGGAACAGCGTGCCCTCCATCTGCGGCTCGCGGCCGCCCGTAAACGTATCCTGCGCCCAAGCCGCTTCGGAATACGGCGCGGGTTCTGCGGCGGGTTCCGATTGGCCGGTTTCGGCGGGCGCGGACGGCACCTGAAGATCGCAGCCTGAGAGAATATTGTCGATCTCGCGCATTTGCGCCGCGGCATCCTCCTGCGAGAGCTCAAAGGAAGCGGGCGCAGGCTCATGTTCACTGACAAAAAGGGTCCCCTCTGCCTGCGGTTCGAAGTCGCTTGGCGTCGACTCTCGTATCCATGCCGCTTCGGAATAAGCCTCCGGCTGCGCTTGCGCGGGCCTTGCCGTCTCCGCCGCGTCGGCAGCGGGTGCAAAAGGTTCCATTTTTGAATTGATAAATTCGTCAAACGCGCGTTCGGCATCCGCTTCCGATACGCCCTGTGCCTGCGCGTGCCCGTTTGCTGTTTCCGGCTGCGCGGGTGCCGTCACATCCATATTCTTCAGCAAATCGTCGATCATGCTCTGCGCGTCCGCCGGCGTGGGTTCGGCAGCGGATTCCGTTTCACCGGAAACCAGGTTCCCCTCCGCCTGCGGCTCGTTATCGTCCGGCACCGCGTTGTTCATCCAGGCCGCCTCGGAATACGACGCCGGTTGTTGCTCTTTTTCGGGTTGCCCGGGTTCAACCGACACGCCCAAACTTCTAAGTATATCGTCTATCTCACTTTGCGCGTCCGCCTGCGCGGGTTCGGAAGCGGATTCCGTTTGACCGGAGAACAGGCTCCCCTCCGCCTGCGGCTCGTTGTCGCTCGGTACCGCGTCGTTCATCCAGGCCGCCTCGGAATACGGCGCCGGCTGCTCCGTCAGATCCTGCTGCGTCACAGCGGCCGTCACGCCCAGACCGGCCAGAACATCGTCGATCGCGCGCTGTGCGTCCGCCGAAACGCCTGTGTCAGCCGGTTCGGTTTCAGTGTCGGTCTCCGATTCGCCGGAAAACGAACTTCCCTCCGCCTGCGGTTCGCGGTCGCCCGGCAACGCGTCGTCCGTCCGGGCCGCTTCGGAATACGGCTCAGGCGCGGTTTCCGGTTCCGTCCGCAGCGGTACCGCGGATGCCGGATCGGAATGCATCGAGAAGAAATCGTCGAATACGCTCCCCGCTTCCGCGCTGGTCACGCCTGTACCCGGTTTCGTCTCCGGCTCGGCGGCCGCCGCCGCAGCGGAATCCTGCGCCGCCACTTCCGGCTTTTCCGCCTGCGTGATCGGGTCTCCGTCCAGAGCAAGCGTTTCGCCCGTGGTAAGGCTCTCGGCATACTGTGCGTCAGGTTCGCGTTCCGTCTCGCCTGTCGGTTCCGCCGCTGAAGAAGCGCCCGGGATCTCGGTCGTTTCGGGCGCCGTCTTTGCGTCGTCCGCATTTTCCGAAGATTCCGGCGCGGAGAAGAGCGCGCCGAACATATGCTCCGCCTGCGACTGCGTCAGGTGGCAGCCGTCCGCGCGTACGACAAACTCGCTTTCGTTATAAGCATCGTCAAACGTCTTCGTAAATTCCGCCTGCGGTTCGGTCGGGCTTTTCTGCGATTCATTTGCCCAGGCCGCTTCGGAAAACGGTTCCTCCTCCGCCTGCCGCGCGTCAGGATCTGTTTCATCCATCGAACGCACGGGCTTGTCATTTGGCATGGGACGGTTTTGAATCCGGTAAATATTTCGCATCAAAAGCGCGGGATCACCGCTTGGATCGGGTAGCGAAACGTCATTGAGCGCGCCTACGGATTTATAAAATGCTTCCCCTTCGGAGCTTTTTTCAACCGGTTCGATCTTGCTGCTCTTGACGAATTCGGCAAAACGTGCGGCGGACGTCTGCAGTTCGCTCGCGTTATGGTCGAGCATGGCGTTAAACAGCTCCACCATCTCTTCATACTCGCGTTTGATGATCTCCGCGTCCCGGAGCATACGGTCGCTTTCCGCTTTTGCGGTGATCAGGATCTCCTTCGCGCGGCGTTCCGCCTCCGCGCGCAGCGCGTCGGAAGCGGCGGCCGCATCCGCGAGGAGCGCGTTCGCTTCCTGCATCGCGTTATCCCGCGTTTTTTTCGCTTCCGCATTTGCATGCGCGGCAGTTTTTTCGGCGTTATCCTTTGCCGACTGCAGCGTATCGAGGATCGCCTGTTCCCGCGAACGAAACCCTTCGACCAGCTGATCCATGGTGTCGATGCGCGTTTCCAAAAGCGCGATGCGCTCGAAGCGTTCTTCCAGAAGCAGTTTCATTTCCCTGCGTTTCATTCTTCAACCTCCAGTTTCAGCTGCTGCGTGTCGGCCTGATAGCCCATATGCGCGTACCCCGCCGGCATGACGATGCGCCCGCGCGGCGTCCGCGCGATAAACCCGAGACGTAATAAGTACGGCTCGTATACGTCTTCGATCGTCGTGGCGTCTTCCCCCGTCGCGGCGGCGATGGTGTCAAGCCCGACCGGTCTGCCGCCGAATTTGACGATCATCGTCGTGAGCATACGGCGGTCCACTTCGTCCAGCCCAAGCTCGTCCACACCGAGCATCTCCAGCCCTTCGTTCGCTGCCGTCAGATCGATTTCGCCCTCGCGGCGCACTTCCGCATAGTCGCGGATACGCCGCAGCAGACGATTTGCGACGCGCGGCGTACCGCGCGCACGGGAACCGATTTCCGCCGCGCCCTCCTGTGAAATTGTAATGCCTAAGATATGCGCGCTGCGCACGATAATCTCCATCAGCGATGCCGCGTCGTACATGGCGAGCTGTTCCTTGATGCCAAAACGGTCGCGCAGCGGAGAAGTCAGCAACCCCATGCGCGTGGTTGCGCCGATGAGCGTAAATTTCGGCAGGTCGAGCCGGATGCTTCGCGCAGAGGGGCCTTTCCCGATGATGATATCGAGCGCGAAATCCTCCATCGCAGGGTAGAGCACTTCCTCGACGTTCGCGTTAAGGCTGTGGATTTCGTCGATAAACAGCACATCCCCGGGAGAAAGATTGGTCAGCAGCGCCGCAAGGTCGCCCGCGTGCGTGATCGCGGGCCCGCTGGTCACGCGCATGGAGACCCCCATCTCGTTCGCCACAATACCCGCAAGCGTGGTCTTGCCCAGCCCCGGCGGGCCGTAAAACAGCGCATGATCAAGCGGTTCGCCGCGTTTTAGCGCCGCGTCGATGTAGATGCGCATATGATCCTTCACCGCGTGCTGGCCGATGTATTCGCCAAGCATACGCGGGCGGAGGGAGTATTCGGTTTTCGCTTCATCCTCGCGCATCGAGGAGCTGATCAGGCGTTCGTCCATCCGGTATCCTTATCGTATCGCTTCCGCAGTATTTCTAATTCGATTTTCCTGTTTTTCATTTCTATCGTTTCTTCTTGCGTTATTTTGCGAGTTTTCTCAGCGCGAGCGTGATGAGCGACTCCACGTTTTCCGCCTTTTCGATCGCGGCGACAACCTTTCCAGCGGCGAGCCCGTCGTACCCAAGGGATACGAGCGCGGCGATCGCCTCCGAACGGATATCCGGCGCGTCGAGACTGAATTCTCCCCCCAGCATCTCGCCGATTCCCACGCGTTCCTTGAGCTCCAGCAGCACGCGCTGCGCGGTCTTTCGCCCCATGCCCGGCACCCGGTCAAACGCGGCGGCGTTGTCCGTGACGATCGCGGCGGCGACGTCCCCCGGCGTCAGCACGGAGAGCACCGAGAGCGCAAGCTTCGGGCCGACACGCGTTACGGTCAGGAGCCTGCGAAACATATCTTTTTCGTCCGGTTCGTAAAAACCGTACAGCGCCATTACGCCTTCCGCCAGATGCAGATGCGTATAGAGCCGCTCTTTCTGCCCCGCTTTTAACCGTTTGAGCGTCATCGCGCTGCAAAAGAGTTCGTACCCCACGCCGCCCGCTTCCAGCACGGCGCGGTCGGGCCGCAGTTCGTCTACAATTCCGCTGATGTATGCGTACAAAGAAACTTCCTCCGCGGACCCGTTATCGGATCCGGTATTCTTCCGCCGCGGGGCCGATCGTGCAGCCGTGGCAGATGGCCGCAGCCAGCGCGTCGGCCGCGTCGTCCGGTTTCGGCAGGTATTTAAGGGATAAGAGCAGCTTCGTCATCTGCTGCACGGCCTTTTTGTCCGCGTGCCCGTCTCCCGTAACCGCAAGCTTGATCTGCATCGGCGTGTATTCATAAAGCGGAATGCCCGCCTGCTGCGCCGCGAGCACGGCTACCCCGCGCCCCGCGCCTACGGCGAGCGCAGTGGTCGTGTTCCGATAGAAAAAAAGCTCTTCAAATACCGCAAGATCCGGCTGAAACCGCCGGATCAGAGCGCAAGTTCCGTCATAGAGTCGGTTCAAGCGTTCCGGCAGCCGCTCGTCCGGCGTGGTTTCGATCACGCCGTAATCGACCGCCGTCAGTTTCGTCCCCGCGGCGTCGATCACGCCGTAACCGAGGATCGCATATCCGGGATCGATTCCGAGGATTCTCATTCGTTCACCAGCTTATGTGTATTCATATTATTTTAGCATGAACGCGGCTGGGTGTAAATGAACGCCATTTGAATGTTGCATTGTTTCATCGTTCGTTCATAAGTGCCCAGACACGCGGCTTTCGGTCGTTTCACCGGCGGTTATTTGGGACGCGCAGTGGAAAACAGCCGCATAAATTGCGGCTGTTCTGCGGTATTCTGGGATTAGTTTGAGTATTTCGCGATAAGTTCGTTGAGTTCCGCTTTGGACAGGCCGAAGTATCGGCGCATATTTTCCAGAGCGTATGCGGGCCGCTCCTCGACATTGGAGCGCATCTTTGCAATCTCGTTTTCCCAGGTGCGCATCGAATCCGGTTTCCCCCATTTTGCGATCTGACGCGGCATTTCGGGGCGTATTTCGTCCACCATCTGGTCGAACAGCGCGGTCGCGCGTTCGGCGTTGAAGTACTTTTCAACAACCTCGACATAACGCTCGACGCAGTAATCGCGCCACGTTTTATTTTGCTTCAGCCCGATATAGATTTCGAAATAAGTCAGCGACTGGTTAAACGAGGGCACGCCGTTCGGGTTGAAAAATTGACCGATGATGTCGCGCGTAGCCGTGCTGAACGAAGAATCGAGGTCGTAGAACACAGGCCGCCATTTCAGCTTGTAATCCGTCGTCCGCCAGTATTTCTGGTTGAACATGTCGGAGTTGCAGATATAGGTCTCCGCGATAAAATAATCGGTGAAGTATTCGACGTCGACCCACTGCGAAAACTCCGCGAAGACCTCGTCGTCACCGAGGTTCTCGCTGACGGCGAAGGCGCGGACGCGTTTGATGTCGTCATTATCGCCCTTGATGATGCCGCTGTTGCGGCGGATGAATTCGACCGTATCCCCGTCGATGCCGTAATGCGTTTCCAAAAACTGGCTGTTCTGGTCTTCGTTGAGATCGTACAGCCCGTTGTATTCGCCGTTGATATAGACGACGACGGGACGCGTTGCGGAGTTGTCGATGTGCAGCCCCTCGACCAGCGCGCTGGAAAAAGAATCCCGAATGCGCGCGTTGCCCCAGTCCTGACCGCTGTTTCGTACGACAAGGGAGGAAAACGTATCGAACTCATATCCGGGCCAGAACGGATAAGTCACGCTGCTCTGTCCGTATCCGTCGCGCAGATTGATGCTCAGCGACTTCTGCGCGTAGACCAGCGTCCCCGCGCCCTTGGGCTTCAATCCGGCGGGGAACGAAACGCCCAGCGTGCCGTCCGATTCATAAAAGGAGATATAAACCGGCCTTTCGACCTTTTCGGAGCTCTTTGTGACACGCATGACCTCGTGGATCAGATCGGGGTCGCCCGAAATGCATACCACGGGAACGGTATGCGGTTCCGCGAACAGATACGTCGCGGTTGAAATGCCGCTCGCGCGTTTGCCGCTGACATACGAAACAGCGCGCAGGGACGTGCTTTTTTTTATTTCGATCGGGTCGGCGTAACGATTGGATCTGTACGTCGGCTCGGTCCCGTCCGTCGTATAGTAGATTTCCGCGTTGGGATCGTCGCAGGAAATCGTTACCGGGAACGCATCGGTATGGTAGAGCGAAAGGTCGGACAATACCGGCTGCGACGCCACGCCGGTGGTGATATCGTCGTCATTCGTTTTTCCCGGCGTCGGGCTGGAAAAAAACACCCGTTCGATGGTCGGATCGCTCTCCACCCTTCCGCTCGTGACTCCGGGTGCGAGCGACCCCGTATCGAACGAATCGACCAGCGAGCCCGCGGCGTTATACAGCACGAGCGTCTCGCCGTCGGGCGAAATGGAAAACGGCGCGGTATACGCGCCCTGCCGGAGGGGCTTGTTCGTGCATTCGACAACGAGATATCCGCCCGCATCGATGGAATCATGCAGGAACGTATACTTGCCGGGCGTGCTTTTGCTGTCGCTGAGCGTCCAGCCGATCAGGTCGACCGCCTCGTCTGACCCGTTATGCAGCTCGATCCAGTCGTTGTCGTTATCTCCGATCTCCTGCGAGGCGCAGACTTCGCTGATAAATATGCCCGTATTGTCGAAACAGCCGATCTGGTCGGCTGTTTCAAATCCGTGTGCATTGTCGCCCCCCGGCGTTGGAGAAGCGAAATAGCGTATGTTCCAGTTGTCGTCCAGTCCAACGGAGACGTTCTCCCGCGTAACCCCCGCGAGCGAAAGGCTCTCGGTGCGCATGCCGTTGAGGCTGGTAAAGAAGATGTCGTTCTCGTCGTCGGCGAGGCTGAAATTCGCGTGCAGTTCGCTGCCGGTGCGGTTCTTGCCGGAAAGAAAGACGACGCGGCACTCGCCAGGAGCCAGCGTAACGTCCGGCAGGGCGAACTTATAGAGATCGTCCCCGTCGTCCGAAAGGAAGTAGCCAAAGAGTGAAACCGGAGCGGAGGAGAAATTCTTCAGCTCCACCCATTCCTCACGCTCGCCGTCTTCGTCGACACGGGAGAGCGTATTGATCTTGAGCGCCTCGTTGATGTGGATCGGGTCGCTCTTGTCCATGATGGTAACCTTGGTGTCCGTAAACGTCTTGTCGCTGTTGGCGGCCTCAAACGTTGGAAACGCGGTGTAGACGCCTGCGCCGGAAGCATCCTTGACCACCGAAAGTCCGTTTGGCAGACCCGGCTGCCAGCTGATTCGGTCGATCAGGTTGCCCTGCAAGTCCGAAAGCAGCAGCACAGAGTCCTCGTTGC
>JAEWUO010000021.1 GCA_023459335.1 Bacillota bacterium | reverse complement strand
GGGAATGATTCTGGGCGATACGTCGGATATCGACGATGAGATGCTGACGGCGTTTCGCAATACGGGCATCGCGCACCTGCTGGCGGTATCCGGCCTGCATGTTTCCCTGCTCGCGGCGGCGTTTTCGCTGCTCTTCCGCCGGAACGCCTGGGTGCGCTTTATTGCCGTCGCGGTCTTCTGCGCGCTGTATGCGGCGATTACGGCGTTTTCCCCGCCGGTTGTGCGCAGCGGCATCATGCTCTGCGTCGGACTGATGGCGTTTCCTCTGAAACGGCGGCTGGACGCGGCAAGTTCGCTCTCCGCCGCGTTCATCCTGATCTTGCTGTATAACCCCTATTCGCTCTGGAACGCGGGGTTCCAGCTCTCGTTTGTGGCGGTGCTTTCGATGATTCTGCTTGCGCCGGTATTCCAGCGTCCGCTGATGCGGCTCGGCTCCAGCGCGTCGGGGCTCATCGGCGCGAGCGCGGCGGTTGTGGTCGGTACGCTGCCGACCAGCGCGTACTTTTTCGGGCAGGCGCAGCTGTTGTCGGTCGTGACGAACCTGTTCGTGATTCCTCTTGCGGGGGTGTTTCTGATCCCCGCGGTTGCCGGCGTGCTGCTGTCGTATTTTTCGCTCGCGCTGGGCGGCGCAGTGTGCTGGATCGCGCGGCTCGCGCTGAGCGTGATTCTCGCCGTCGCGCGTTTCGGCGGCAGCGTCACGCTGATCCTGCCCCCGCCGGACGCGGCGGCGTATTTGCTGTGGCTGGCGGCAATGGTGTTCGCTTCACGCCTCTGCCTGCGAAATGCGAAACGCCGCGCGTTGTATTCCGGCGCTCTGTTTGCCGCGTCGGCCGCGCTCTGGGCGCTGCTGTGATCGGATTTGATTTGTATGGTACACAATGTGGATAACTCTGTGCATGGTGTGAACAACCGTTTGGGTTTGTCATTGTTTGTTCATCGGAAAACGGCGTTTTTTGGGAGGGCCGCGTAGTCTGGTTTGGGATTTTCTGCCGTTATCCACAGAGTTATCCCCAGCATGTGGATTACTTTGTGGACGCGAATTGTCAAAAATCAAATTGCTGTATTATTAAAAAACAAAAGCAAAAGAAATAAATCTTTCTGTTTTGAGAACAATCGTTTGCAAGACGCGCAGAGGATGGTATAATTACCCCTATGGACGGAATGGAATTCATGAAGGCGCTGCAAGGCGGAACCCCTCTCGGCGGTGCGTATTATTTTTGCGGTGAGGACCCGTACAGCCTCAATAAGGGCGTAAGGGCGGTCGTCGGACGCACGAACCCCGAACTGCGGGAAATGAACGTGAGCTTCCTCAAATCCCCGCTGCCCGCGGAGGTGCAGGCGGCGGCGGAGACGCTGCCGTTCTTCGACGATCTCCGCGTGGTCGTGGTGCAGGAGTTCGACGCGGACACTGCAAACGCGCTGGAGGAATATGCAAAAAACGTGCCGGATTCGACCGTGCTGGTGTTTGTCCGGCCAGGCAAAGCGCCCGCGGCGAACCCGCTGTATAAGGCGGTCAACGCGCTTGGCCGTTCGGTGAGCTTCAACCCGCTGGAACCGGGGCAGGCGCAGGCCTTTCTGCAGAAGCGCGCGAAAGAAAACGGCATTCCTCTGGACGATATGGCGGCGGTGCGACTGGTGCAATATCTCGGCGTAGACCTCGGCGCGCTGGAAAATACGCTGCTCCAGCTCGGCGCATACGTCGGCTTTGGCAGCCGCGTGACGGTGAAAGCGGTGGAAGCGTGCGTCCATCCCTCGAGCGAATACGAAGTGTTTAAAATCATGGACCCGCTCTGGGCGGGCAACAAGCGCGAGGGAATCCGCATCTTGACCGCGCTGGTCGGCGATCCCGCCGAGAGCGCGATGGGGCTCGCCACGCTCTGCGAGCGGAATGTACGGCAGGTGCTGAATGTCAAGCAGCTGCTCATGCAGGGCAAGACGGAATCGCAGATCGCACAGATACTGGGCATGAAACCGTATCCCGCGCAGAAGGCGGTTGCGAGCGCGAAAAAAAGGAGCTACGAACAGCTTGTCAGGATGCTGAATGACTTCGTCGCGGTCGACTGGAAACAGAAGCAGGGGCTGGCAAAGGCCGAGGATTCGCTGATCCTTGCGTGTCAGGAGAATTTTTAAGCGGTATGCCTTGATTGTTTGATAATAATAATCAAACACAGGCGCAGTAAGATATTCTTTCGCGTAACGCTTTGAAATAAAGGAGAATCATAAAATGATCAAACACATCGTCTTCACCAAATTTGAAAACCCGGACGAACAGGCGCCCGTTGCGCGCAAAATGCTGATGGATCTCAAGGAAAAAATCCCGCAGATCCGCACCATCGAAACCGGACGCGACTTCAAGCACAGCGAACGCAGTTTCGACCTCGCGCTCATCGTCACCTTCGATACGAAAGAAGACCTCGAAACATACGACCGCCATCCGGAGCACGAGAAAGCGCGCGCGTACATCAAGGCGCACCGCACGGCAACCGCGACGGTAGATTTCGAGTTTTAACGCGCCGATCGACAATAAAAATTGAGTAAGATCAGACGGGAGCGAACCCATGCTGAAATATATCGTACTTTTTAAATTCCGTGACCCGGAGGAATGCCTGCCGACCGTGATCGAAAAGCTGCACGGCATGGTAGGCAAAATTCCGGAGATCCTCTCGATGGAGACCGGCGCGGATATCTGGCGCAACGGGGAGCGGAGCTACGACCTCGCGCTGACGATCACCTTCGCCGACCTCGACGCGATCGCGGTCTACGACAAGCATCCCGCGCACGAAGAAGCGCGGGAGTATATCTATGCGCACCGGATCGACGGTAAGACCGTCGTATACGAAATCGACTGACGCGCGGTGCGGAGCCGATCGCGATTGGAATCCTATGAATGAATTTAAACTCGTATCCGAATATCAGCCCGCCGGCGATCAGCCGCAGGCCATCGAACGCCTGACGGAGGGCGTTTTGCGCGGGGATAAAGCGCAGGTGCTCTTAGGCGTCACCGGCAGCGGCAAAACTTATACGATGGCGAAGGTGATCGAGCGCGTGCAGAAACCCACGCTGGTCATCGCGCACAACAAGACCCTCGCGGCGCAGCTCTGCTCCGAGTTTCGGGAGTTCTTTCCCGACAGCGCAGTGGAATATTTCGTCAGCTACTACGACTATTATCAGCCGGAGGCGTATATCCCCGCGTCGGATACCTACATCGAGAAAACGACGGACATCAACGAGGAGATCGACCGTCTCCGCTACAGCGCGACAAGCTCGCTCAACGAGAGGCGGGACGTGATCATCGTCGCGTCCGTCTCGTGCATCTACGCGCTCGGCGATCCGGAGGAATACATCCGCATGTCCGTCTCCCTCAGAAAAGGCATGCAGATTTCCCGCGAAGAAGTCGCCAGAAAGCTCGTGGACATCCAGTTCCAGCGGAACGACCTGGATTTTTCGCGCGGCACCTTCCGTATGCGCGGGGACGTACTGGACATCTTCCCCGTCGCGAGCGCCGGAACCGCGGTCAGGGTGGAGTTCTTCGGCGACGAGGTGGAGCGAATCGTAGACGTCAACTCGCTGACCGGGGAGCTGTTGGGCGAGCGCTCGCACATCGCGGTGTTCCCCGCGTCCCACTACGCCACGAGCCGGGAAAAGCTGGACGCGGCGATCGACCAGATCTGGGAGGACGCGCTCAAGCGCAGGGACGAATTCAAGAGCATGGACCGGCTCATCGAGGCGCAGCGGATCGAGCAGCGCACGCAGTACGACATCGAGATGATGCGGGAGATCGGCTACTGCAGCGGCATCGAGAACTACTCGCGCTACTTCGACGGCAGAAAACCCGGCCAGCCGCCGTTTACGCTGATCGATTATTTCCCAAAGGATTTCCTGCTCTTTGTCGACGAGAGCCACGTGACCATTCCGCAGATCGGGGCGATGTACCGCGGCGACCTCGCGCGAAAGACCGCGCTGGTCGATTACGGGTTCCGTATTCCGAGCGCGTTCGACAACCGCCCGCTGAAGTTTCCTGAATTCGAGGCGCGCATCCCGCAGATGATTTGCGTTTCGGCGACGCCCTCGGAATACGAAATCAAGCGGGCGACGCAGGTTGTGGAGCAAATCATTCGTCCGACAGGTCTCGTTGACCCGGAAGTGGAGGTCAGACCCGTCAAAGGGCAGATTGACGACCTTCTCGGGGAGGTGCGCAGGCAGGCGCAGAAGGGTTACCGCACGCTGGTCACCACGCTGACCAAGCGCATGGCGGAGGATCTCACCGAATACCTCGACGGCATGGGGGTCAGGGTGCGTTACATGCACGCGGACATCGAAACCATCGAGCGTATGGAGATCATCCGCGACCTGCGGCTGGGTGATTTTGACGTTCTGGTGGGGATAAACCTTCTCAGAGAAGGGCTTGATTTACCGGAAGTGGGGCTGGTCGCGATTCTTGACGCGGATAAGGAAGGGTTCCTCCGTTCGTCCACAAGCCTCGTGCAGACGATCGGCCGCGCGGCGCGAAACGTCGAAGGCAGGGTTGTCCTCTACGCGGATACGGTGACGCCTTCCATGCGGTACGCGATGGACGAGACGAACCGCCGCAGGACGCTGCAGCGCGCGTTTAACGAGGAGAACGGCATCACGCCGCAGAGCATCAAAAAAGCCGTGCGCGAAACGCTGCTGATCACGACCAAGATCGAGGACACGGGAGACGAAATGGGCGCGGAGGAGAAGGCCGTGCGGGTCAAGATGCTCACCGAAGAGATGCGCGCCGCGGCGCGGGAACTGGAGTTCGAGCACGCGGCGAAACTGCGGGACGAAATCCGAAAGCTCTCCGGCGAGGAAGCGCTGGAACGGGCGGCGAAACCCAAACCGGGCACCATCGGCGCCAAGCGGCGCAATAAAGGGCGGTCGAGAAAATAAATAAAACGGGAGCGGTTGCTCCCGTTTTTTTTTGCGTTCGTCAGGGCGCGGGCGTGGCCGCCGTGTCCGGCGCGGGACTCGCGGTCGGCACATACGTCCACTCCGGCTCGATGTATTCGTAGATTTTGCGAAGACCGATGTCCGAGTGCATATGCCGGTTGATGTCGTTTTCCGTGAGCATGAAATGCATGCCGTCGCAAGCGGTCTCGTAGTAGTACCCCCACTGGAACCCCGCGCGGAAAAACGCCAGTTCATAGAGCAGGTAGTTGATGATGGTTTTCGGCACCTGCTCAAAGCGCGCGGAGTAACTTCCGTCGTAGGTGAAGTCGTAATACTGCCGCCCGTCGTCGTCGGTTTTAATGCCGTTGTACGTCAGATGGTTTCTCACTTCGTCGCCGATGAGCTCGTGGTTCGTGAGGATGTTGAAGTTGGGGTACATGTCGTCGTTGACGTCGATCGCCGTTCCCAGCGTATGATGGCTCACATATTCCATGTTGGACTGAAAGCGCGGCACGTAGGACGTTTCTTTCCCGATCAGACTCTTGAGCAGGATCACGCCGGTGCCGGACGTTTTTCCAGTCCTTGCATTCACGCTCGTGACGCGGAGATAGGTGTTATCCAGATAATGGTTCGCTGTTTCAAAGTATGGCACCGCATCCTTGTGGACGCGCCCCAGACTGGATTCCACGATATAGGTATTGCGCCAGTCGTTCTCGGTCGCAATATCGCGCGTATCCTTGAGCGAATAATGGAAGACGAATTTATCCGTTTTCCCGCCGAAAAACTTCAGCGCTTCATTGTAGTTGTCGTCAAACTTGTTCTGCGTCAGGATGATACGATCGGTGTCGACGATCTTGCATTCGACGGAGAGCAGCTTGATTCCGTCCGGCTGCGCCGAAGTCGCGGCGCTCAGCGTAAAGCGGTAGCGCCCCGCACGGAGATTGCTGATGTCGAACAAACGGTCCAGCGATTTCTGCTCGAGCGGCAGGCTGCTGTTTTCCAGCGAATAGCCGTTGACGTTCGCGCTGGGATCGAACGTGACGGCTTTCTTTATCGACGCGCTCTTGCCGAGCGAGGCGAACTCCGCGGTTACGCTGGTCAGCGGGCTGTCGGTGTAGATGGACCCGTGCAGGTTGAAATCCAGTCCCTGCTGCAGTTCCTCGCCTTCCGTCAGCGGAGGAACCTCCAGACACGGCAGATACTGGATGCCCTGATGACCGACGGGCTTTTGTCCCGTTCCGGCGGCGTTGCCGAGCATCGCCATCGTCGCTTTTTTCAGCCGGTTGATGCTGCTGGCATGGGACTGCGCGGTGTCCCAATACGCGACGGCCGCGCTGTTTTCGCCCACGCGGAGCATCTTAGCCGCGTTGGAGGCGGAAGCCTCCGTCAGCGGGTCGTCTTTCATAGAGGCGATCGCGGGGGCGACTTCAAACGCGAACCGCTCCATCAGCGCGTCGCGGCTGATTGCCGTCACCTGCATCGGATCGACGAAGCCGCAGCTTCCGTCTTCGACGATGACATAGTAATACTCTTTGTATGCGCCGAGGACGCGCGCGGCGACGCCGCCTTTCTGCGCGAGCACGGCGCTGGTCGCCTTCGGTTCAAACAGGAGGGAGCAGCCGGATGAATTCAGGATCACATAACCGGCCACACCGCTCTGCGAAAGTTTGCTGGTATGCGTATCGGACGCGCGCACATAACCCGTATCGCTGGAAAACGCCGCGCGCACATGATAAAACAGCTTGCCTTCCGGCGAGGTTTCTTCGCCCAGCACGATCAGCTCGCTGACGCTGCGCAGCGTGGTTTCGTTGACAAGGCGCGTCGGTTCGGATGCCGCGGACGCTTCGGCATAGAGAGAAATGCTGATGTTGACGGAGACCAGGCGAAGCGTGTCGAGATCGGTGAACAGCTGATCCTCCGACGGGTTTCTCACCGCGGGAACAGGCGTCGCGGAGGGCGCCGGGGTCACCTCGCCGACCGGTTCCGGTGTGTCTGCGGCAAATACGACGACGGCCGGCGTACTTTCCCGCGGCTGCTCCGGCGTCGGCGCGGCGGTTGCGGCAGGCTCCGATGCGGCGCCCGTACAGGCCGCAAGCAGCGGCAGCAGAAGACAGGCGGTCAGAATGGCGATACGCTTCATAGTTCCTCCGGAAAATCAAGTGGAAACGGGCGGCCGACCGCACAAGCGTGCGCTTGCGGGTAACCGCTGATCAACAGTATACACGAGCGGGCAAAAAAAACAAACAACTCCGCAACAGGAGCTTGACAAGAAAGCCCGCCGGAATAAGGAACGGAGCACACGAATACATAGACATAATCAACATGGCGTTGATCTTGTTACGCATCGTTACTTTTCGGTTTGAAGAATATTACATTTTTATACTGCCTTGTGACAATGAGGAGCAAAGCAACACACCTAATCAAAAAGCACAGGTAAATACGATAAAAAAAGCGACGAAAGTACGATTACCGAAAAGAACAGTTACAGCGCAACAATTTGAATAAAGTTGATTTTTTTGTGGCAAAAAGGTGAAAATTTTACGAAAAATTGATTCCATTCTATATCCCGTTATGGTAAACTCGCCGTTATATGGGACGTTTTTGGAAGGGGACAGTTGCCGCCGCATTCGCGCTGGCAACGGCGTTTGCTGTTAGTTACTCACATCAATTCCAGTCGGCGGATCCCCTGCCGGCTCGTCCGCCGTTTCCGCGAGCGCGGAGTGCCGGGCCGCTGATGGCGCCGAAGACATCTCCTCCGCCGGTGCGTCCGACAGCGCAGCCCGGAGAAAATCCACCGCTCGATCAGAATACGTCCTTTACTGTTCATTCAACGCAAATCGCATCCGATCCGGATTCTTTACAAGCGATCATCGACTTACCGTCAACCTTTGGTTCAAGAAAAAATATCGCCCCGCGTCCGACGCCGTTTTCCATTGTCTGGCTTTCCGATACACAGACGATGTCCTACACGCGTTACTCCGGCAGGTTGGAACAGATGGGCAAATGGATTGAAGACGAACGCAAGGCGCGAGGTATCGTCTATGTCGTTCAGACGGGGGATGCCGTGGAAAACGGATTCTCAGACTGGCAGTGGAAGGAGTTTGACACCTGCTATAACGAGTTTAAGCAGGATTTGCCCTATCTCGCCGTTGCGGGCAATCACGAGCTCAGCATGAAACGGAACGATTACAGCGCATACCTTGAGCGGGAATCGGTAAAAAGCATTCCGTCTGAAAACGAATTTGAAGGCGGACGCGCGGCCTACGCCACCTCTCCGCCGGCGGAACCGATTTTCTGCTGCTCGGTGCGGGCTGGAACAGCGAACTGGAAGCGGCGCCCTGGATGAACGACGTGCTGCGGCGAAACCGAAATCGCACCGCGATTCTGCTCTTTCACGGGTATATCGCGGACGACGGACGTTTTACCGTCGTCGGCAAGCAGATGTTCGATCTCGTTGTGAAACCGAATCCGAACGTACGCCTGATCCTCTGCGGCCATGTTTGCGGAACGGGGTATCGGGAGGACGATCTTGACGATACCGGCGACGGCGTACCGGACCGGCGTGTGAGCGCAATGCTTTATAACTATCAGGAGTATGGGATCGACACCGGACAGCTGCGGGTGCTGACGTTCGACCCCGCTTCGCACGGGCTGACGGTGCTGACCTATTCGCCTCCGCTCAAACGCTATTTTCGGGATTCTTACTTTTCAAGCGCGGAGTTTACGATTCACGGTGCTTTTTAAAACAAAACAACGGCGCGGAAATTCCGCGCCGTTGTTTTATGGGGGATGAAACGGATTACACCAGAGACGCGATGGCGCTTGCGGAGATGCACAAGCCCTTTCCCTCGTCGTTCATGCCCTCGGTGGTGGTTGCTTTAATCGAGACGGCGTCGGAAGCAACGCGCATCGCGGCAGCAAGGCGCACCGCCATCTCCGCCGCGTGCGGTTTGATCTTCGGCCGTTCGCAGATGACCGTCGCGTCCACATGCGCAACTTTTAAACCGAGCGCTTCGATCCGGCGCACGACTTCGCGGAGCAGCCCGACGCTGTCCGCGCCTGCATACGCCGCGTCGCTGTCGGGGAAAAGCCTGCCGATATCGCCAAGGCTCGCAGCGCCGAGCAGAGCGTCCATAATCGCGTGGGTCAGCACGTCCGCGTCCGAATGCCCCAGCAGGCCTTTTTCAAACGGAATCTCCACCCCGCCCAGGATCAGCCTCCGCCCTTCGACGAGCCGGTGCGTATCGTACCCCGTACCGAAACGCGCATAGGTCGCGAGGGCAAGTTGCCAGTCTTCGCCCGTAGTGAGTTTCCGGTTCGCGGCCTCGCCCTCCTTGCAGACAAAATGCGGCGTGTAGCCCGCGGCGATATAAAGCGCGCAGTCGTCGGTCACCGCGCTCAGATCGCCCGTTTCATAGGCTGCCTTGATGCGCTCGAAGCGAAACGTCTGCGGCGTCTGCATACGGATAAGCTTGCTTCGATCCAGCGGAAGGACGGTTTCGCCTTCGAGCTGCATGATCGTATCCGTTACGTTTCCCGCGACGACACCGCTGCCGAATCGTTCCGCGCTCGCGATGCTCTCCCGCACCGTCTCGGGGGATACCATGCAGCGCGCCGCGTCGTGGATGGCCACGATGTCCGCGCGCCCGATCGCCTCAAGCGCGTTTTTTACCGACTCTGAGCGGAGAACGCCGCCTTCGACGATCTTCTTCGGAACGGTGCAGGCGAGAGATTCGACAAATCCGCGCGTGGAGGGCGAAACGGCGAACACGATCTCTTCCGCGCCGCCCGCGATCAGCGCGTCCATCGAACGCTCAATCGCGTTCTTTCCCGCGATGGGTTCCATCAGTTTATCGAACCCCATGCGCACGGAACCGCCCGCGCACAGGAGAACCGCGACCGCGCGGCTCATCGCTCCGCGTCCCCGCCGAGCACGGTATACATGCCCGCCGCGTCTTCCTTGTGCACGCTCTCCTTCAGGCTCTCGACGCGCACCAAAAGATGCCTTCCTCCGAGCAGGAGGTCGAGCGTGTCGCCTTCCTTCACCTCGGTGGAGGGTTTGGCGACCTTGCCGTTGACGCTGACGCGGCCCGCGCCCGCCGCGTCGTTGGCGACGGTGCGCCGCTTGATGATGCGGCTTACTTTCAGGTATTTATCCAAACGCATAGGGTTGTTTCACTTTCTTTGCGGAATGGGTCGGCTCGTTTCGCCGCCGGAATACAACGTCATGTTACGGTGGAACGATCGCTTTGTCAAGGTTGACAAGCGCGTAAAAAGCGTGTATCCTGATTCGCATCACGGGGGCGTCCGGAAGAACAGCCGGACTGAGATGTACCCTTGGAACCTGTTGGGTCATGCCATCGAAGGAAAGTGATACATATCGCAGCTTCTTTTTGATGGTCGTCTCACTGGCGGCTATTTTTTTATGCGAAAAGGAGAAAAACAAAATGGAATTCAAACTGTTCAGCAAACTCGCCTCTCTGGAGGGGATCGACCTGTACATGCTGCTCGGCGCGGTGGTGATCCTCGGCTTTCTTATCTGGGCGGTCGCGGCTTACGCAAGGCGCGCGAAGGCGCGGGCGGCGGCGGCGCACGAAGCGGTTGCGGGCAAACCCAACCGTACGCAGGTGCTCGTCTACGGGGCGCTGTCCATCACGCTCGCGTTCGTATTGAGCTATTTCAAGCTCTTCACCCTTCCGTATGAAGGATCGATCACGCTGCTCTCGATGCTGCCGATCTTCGCCTACGCCGCATACTTCGGTCCGGCGTACGGCTTCACCGCGGCGTTCGCGTTTTCGCTGCTGCAGGTGATTCAGGGGGCGTACATCGTGCATCCCGTCCAGTTCATCCTCGACTACTTCGTGGCGTTCACGTGCCTCGGCCTCGCCAGCTTTTTCCCGAAAAATCTCCCGCTTGGCGCGGCGGTCGGCGGCTTTGCGCGCATGATGGCCAGCACGGTTTCCGGAGCCGTGTTCTTCGCTTCCTATGCGGCCGATTACGGGTTCACCAACGTCTGGGCGTATTCGCTGGTCTATAATTTCTTCTCGATCGGCATCGATACGATCCTGTGCGTCGTCGTCGCCGCCATGCCGCCAGTGCAGCGGCTCTTCAAGCGGGTGTTCAGCAAATCCTGATTCCATAAAAAAAGAGTGCCGCGCGGCACTCTTTTTTTACATGCTACAGCAGCCCTTCCACTTCGCACAAGCTCTCGATCAGCCTCGCTCCCAGCGTCTCCAGGTGCGCGCGGGACTGGTGCCCCGGCACAAGGATGGCGCAGCCGCAGCCGATCGACGAGGCAATCTCAAAATCGTGATCCGTATCGCCCACGAACAGCGCCCGCGCGGGGGAAACCCCGCTTTTGCGCAGGAATTCCGCCGCGTAATCCGCCTTGCCGTGCGCGAGGTTGTTGCTTCCTCCGATCACTCGCTCAAAGTAGCGGTTCAAGCCAAAGTGCGCAACCTGCTCGTCCAGCTTCTCCTGCCCCGTTGCGGAGAGCAGCACCTGCCGCGCGCCGCTTTTCAGTACTGCAGACAGCGCTTCCGTCGCGCAGGGCTGCAGCGGAATGTCGCGGAAACGCTCGGCATACATCGCGACGAACTGCACGGAGATGTCCTCGAACGGTTCGTCCTCAAACGTATACCCCATGCGTTTATAGTATTCGATTACGGGAAACGTGAAACACGCACGGTAATCCTCGACGCCGCGCATGGGCGCCATGCCGCGCTCGACGCGCATCTCGTTGGCGATGCGGTAGCAAAGCTCCGTGTCGTTTAATAACGTGCCGTTCCAGTCCCAGATTACGAGATCGTAATTACTTGGAGAAGCCATTTTCCGATCACCTGTTTCCGCCCGATGAAACGCGCCCGAAGGCGTTACCATTTATTGGATACTTTCTCCGCAAAGCAGAGGAAGCGCTTGAGCTGTATCTTCTCTCCGTCGTCCATAGTGAGCGTACCGTCCATATATCCGAACACCTGATGCTGGTCGGAAAGCAGCGGGCCGACGGACGTGTACGCCGCGCGGTCGAGGATCGGTTGAAATTCGGTCTCAAACCGCCCGTCGCTGGAGGTAAACGTCCAGGGCGAGAAGAAATCGTCCCTGCCGTCTTTTACAGGGATGTTGAACGTCAGCCGTTCGAGCTTGTGGCAAACGCCGTCGACAAACAACATGTTTTCCGAAGCGGCGCTCACGTCGCCGAAGCCGTAGCCGAGATTGAAGCCGATTACGCGGCCGTCTACGACGCCCTGCCCCGCGCCCCAGTACCAGGTGTTGGAGTAGGTCCAGACGCCGCGCCCCCAGTCCAGCATGCCGAAGGAGTCCGCGGGGTCGAACAGACGCGTTTCGTTTCCGATCGTGAAACTGCCTTGCGCGCGCATCGCGATGATCTTCTGGTTATAATAAAACGCCGTCTTCTTCTCCGGAAACGGTGTGGCGATCACCATCGTATCGCGCGGGGCGTCGGTCAGCAGAATATCGCAGTCGAACGGCTTGTCCCCGTCGAATTTATCGAGGTGGAATTTCAGCCGCCGTCCGCCGGATTCGTGCGCAAACGAGCCGGACGCGCCCTTGACGCTCTTTGCGAGATCGCCGGATTCCGAGCTCGCGGGAAATTTTGTTGTTCCAAACGGCAGCCAGAACATCGGAGATACGGTTTTTTCCGCTTTTGCCTCAAAGTCCAGAAACGACGCGGAGAGCAGTCCCATGTAAGAATTGTCCGCGATCGTCAGCGCGACGCCGTAGCGGCCGTTATAGATGAGATAATAGTCCCACTCCTTGATGCGGGAAGCGCCGCCGCGGATCGCTTTTCGGTCGTAGGTTTTGACCAGCGAGGTGGCGTATCCCGCCTCGGCGAGCGCGCCGTTCGTATCGAGTAACGGGCCTCTGGAAAGAAGATGCTGCATACAAAACCGTCCTCCTGCTGATGAAGTTTGATGTGTCCGATGAGACAGGGAAGCGGCGTGTCCGCCGCCTTTTCCATTATATCCGCTTGAGCGGAGCCGCGCAAGAAACGCGCCGCGGGATCCACTTGACAAAAGGAACCGATCATTGTATAAATGCAGTCATATGGACGATCAGGAAAAGAACCTTGCGTTGTGTTTTCAGGTGCTCAACGACGAATATCACATCGAAGAGGCGCGGCGGGCCAGTATCCTTTCGCGCAGCGGGATCTTCCTCCAATTCAGCGGGGTGCTGGCGGGTGTCTGCGTCGCGCAGCTGGTCGCCATTGCAGCAAAAAGCACGGTGAATTATTTGATCGTCGCGATCTACGCAGTAACTCTGCTGCTCTCGGTCTGCAGCATTATTCTGCTGACACTGGCGATGAAAGCGGACAAAAGCATGCGTTTTCCGAATGAAACCATCAATCTGGACACCGTCCGGCAGATGTCGGAAATCGAATACAGTCTCTGCCTGATCCGGACGAGCCAGCAGATCATCGCATTTAATCAAAAACAGAATTCCCGCAAGATGTCCTATTATTCCGGCGCTATTGTGTGCTGTGCCATTACGGCCTTTTTACTGTTTGCCACCTTTACCGCAGACGTATTGTTATCGAAATAACGCGAGGCGAAGCGATGAGTAACACGGAGAAAAAAGCAGACTCGGAAAACGTAAACAAAATCGGTCTCCCCGATAACCCAATGATGCCGATTATTATACCAAGTATGTTTTTGGGCGCCGGTAGCGTGTTTGGAGTCGGAAGCACCATCGGCGCCTGTTTATCCATTTTCGCCAGACGGTCCAAAAATAAAAAATCAGAAAAAAAGACGGAAACTCCGTCGGAAGAATCATAATTTCGCGCTGCTTCGCCATAGTATTTTCTCAACTATCCATGTCGTTTATGTTATAATACCCGCGTGGAAAAACGAAAACAAAGCGTAAAAACCTTTGGGATTCTGCTGCTCTGCGCGGCGCTTGCCGTCATGCTCTGGCAGCTGTTCATGATATACACATCCGGTATGCGGCATGTGCTGCACGGCCTATTGCTGATTGCCGCCGTCTGTGCGCCGCTGTTTTTCGGAACCTGGCTGCTCACGCGCGCGATGCCGGAAAAAGCGGACCGCCGCCGCGCGGTGCGGTTCGCGCTGTTTGCGCTTTTTGCTTTTTATTGCGCCGTACTAGCCGGCGCGCTGATCGTTTCCCGCGTGGATTACGCGAATTTCGCGCAGTCGCGGGCGGATTATCTGGCCGACTTCGACCGCATGACGAACTTTATCCCGCTTGAAACCGTGCGACTTTATCTCAACGCGATCAAATACGACTATATCGGTATGGAAATACCCCTGAGCAACCTTGTGGGCAACGCCATGCTGTTTATGCCGATGGCGGTGTTTCTGCCATGCCTGTTTCGCCCGATGCGCAGGTTCTGGATCTTCGTGCTGACCATGGCGCTCGTGCTCGTCGCGGTGGAGGCGGCGCAGTTCCTACTCGCCTGCGGCAGCTGCGATATCGACGACGTGCTTCTAAACCTCGCGGGCACGCTGATCGTATTCGGCATCCTGAAGATCCCGGCGCTGCAGAGACTCATGCGGAGATTATACCTGCTGCCGGAAGAAGCGGTTAAGCCGGAACCGCCGGCAGGCGGCGCGCCGGGGGACGCTACAGCGTAATCCTTCGCGTCGCGATTTCGTCCACAAACGCGCGGTCGTGCTCCACGAACAGCATCGCGGGCTTCGCAGCGAGGATCAGGTCCCTTATCTGCATGCGGGAAAGCACGTCCACAAAGTTCAGCGGTTCGTCCCAGACATATAGGTGCGCGCGTTCGGAGAGCGTCTTCGCAAGGAGCGCTTTTTTCTTTTGCCCGCCGGAAAACGCGCGCATATCCTTCTCGAACTGTACGCGGGGAAAGTCCAGCTTTCTCAGGATCGTGAGAAACAGCGTTTCGTCCAGCCCGTTTTCGCGGGCGAAATCCAGCACCGTCCCCTGCAGGAACGACGTATCCTGCGGCATATAGGAAACGATCAGCCCGCTCGCGAGCCGGAGCGAACCCGTATGCGGGATGTCTTCGCCCGTAAGCAGCTTGACGATGCTGCTCTTTCCGCTGCCGTTTTTGCCGCAGAGCGCGATTCGCTCCCCCTGCCGCAGGGTGAAATCGAGCGGGCCGCAGACGGTTCTTTCCCCATAAGCGATCGAAAGGCCGAGCGCTTCAACTAAAATATCCGAATGATGCCGGAGCGGGGTAACCTTCAGCGTGTCGTTGCGCTCCAAATCTTTCAGCAGTTTTTCTTTTTCTTTTGCCGCATTTTCCTGCCGCCGCTCGGCGGATTTCGCGCGCTTCATCACGCGCGCGCTCTGCGCGCCGATGAAGCCGCGATCGAGCGAATGTTCGCCGATCTTCGTGCGTTCTAGGCGGTCCGACCATTCGGAGGTTCTACGCGCCGCCGCGCGCAGGCTGTCGATCTCCTGCGAGAGGCGGTCGTTTTCTGCGCGTTCAAAGTTATCCTGCCGCCTGCGGTTCTCCTCCCAGCTGGAGAAGTTTCCTTTTTGCACTTCTATGCTCGCGCGGTTGATCGAGAGAATGTGATCCACGCAGCCGTCGAGAAACGCGCGGTCGTGGCTGACCAGGATGAATCCCTGCTTGCCGCCGAGGTAGCGGCTGACCACCGCGCGCGCCTCCATGTCGAGGTGGTTGGTCGGCTCGTCGATCAGCAGAAAATGCCCTGCCCGTGAGAACAGCGCCGCGAGCAGCACCTTTGTCTGCTCTCCGGGGCTGAGCGTGGAAAACGCGCGATCGAGTGCGTCCGGCGACACCTCGAGGAGGTTCAGCTCCTTTTCCAGCCGCCAGCGCGGCGCGTCCGAGACGGACGCGAACACCGCCTCCGTAGTCAGACTTGCGTCCGGTACCGGAAACGGAAAATAATCGAACGCGACGGAGGCGGATATCGCGCCGCCGGAATCGAGTTCCCCCGTCAGGAGCCTTAGGAATGTTGTTTTCCCCCGCCCGTTTCGCCCGACGAAGCCGAGTTTCCAGCTTGTGTCAATGGAAAAGGATGTGTGCTCAAAGATATTGTCGTAACTGCCTTCATAATGAAAAGTAAGATCGCTGACGCGTATCAGGGACATGTTCAAACCTCCCGTCTGAAAAAGAGGCAATGCCAAACCCCGTGCAACAAAAAAAGAACCCGTTTCTGGTTCGCGCACGCGTTTGGCATCGCAAGTAAACGGCGGACGCATACTCTGCTTCCGCTTTCCTCTACAATACCAAGTGCGTTAACGAATCATCGGAGTCCTCCCGCAAAAAATCATAAGATTTCGCTAGTATTATAGACAGAGAGAAATTGTTTTGTCAATGCGGGGGATCACGGAGCGCGACGGATATGCGTATGCTATAATAAATTGCAGATTATTCTGCATAGACACACGGAACTGTGAACGATTAAATTCCCGCTCCCCTGCAACCTTCCGTATAGATACGGAGTGTTATGGGTGGAAGAGAGAGGTACAAAAACGGTTATGGAACAGCTGGCCAAACCCAATGTGCCGATACCTGCCGACGACGCGGACGCGCTGTTTGCGGAATATGCCGATACGGTATACCGCCTGGCGTTTCTGCGGACGAAGAGCGGAACGGATGCGGACGATATCGTACAGGAAGTGTTCCTGCGGGCGCTGCGCGCAAAGCCCGTCTGGAACAGCCTCGAACACCAGAAAGCCTGGTTTTTAAAGGTGACCATCAACTGCTCGAAGTCTCTGCTGACGTCCGCATGGCGGCGAAACACCGTACCGGAGGACGAGAACCTCCTCACACAAATGCAGACGGAAACCGAGGTCTACCCTTACGTTCTGGCGCTGCCGGCGAAATACCGCACGGCGGTGCATCTGCATTATTACGAGGGGTACCGCGTCGCCGAGATCGCAAAGATCATGGGCTCAACGGAAAACACGGTGAAATCCCATCTCTTCCGCGCACGCGATATGCTGCGGGAACAGTTGAAAGGGGAGTTTCAGGATGTTTAAAGAGCAGTATATCCGTGACAACGACAAGCTGAAAGCAAAGGAGACGTTGCTCATGGAAATCAAGGAAAAACACGCGCGGGAGAAAATTGCTCTCACGCCTAGACAGAAATTTGTGCGCTTCGGCGCGGTGCTCGCGGCGTTCGCGCTGGTCGCGGTCGGCGCGCTCGGAACGCTGCTCGTCACCGGCGGTTCAAAAACGTCGGCCCCGGTAAGTCCGATGCTGTCCGCGCAGTATGACAGCGCGGAGCCTTCCGCCGCGGACGGCGCTTCGCCGGCTGCGGAATCCGCCGTGACTTCGGATACGGCGGCGGCGGGCGTTATGGAATCAGAGTCAACCGTCAGCGTGAAAAGCTACGACGATATGTACGCGCTCATTCAAAAGCTGCAATCCGGCGTATACGGCGCAAGCGGCGGCGTGATGCTGGAAAGCGCGAGAACCGACGGCGCAATGTCGGCTGCTGCGCCCGCCGCGGCGGACGTCAAGATGGCAACCACCGCGGAAGCGCCCATGGCCAGCGGCGGAACGCAGGACTATTCCGGCACCAACGTGCAGGTCAAGGGCGTGGACGAGGCGGATATTGTCAAGACCGACGGCAGCTACATTTATTATGTAGCCGGAAACCAACTCAACATCCTCAATGCGGACGGCGCGGCGACAAGGCTCGTTTCGAGCACTTCGCTCTCCGCGGACGACACCTGGTGGGGCTATAATTCCGAACTGTTCATTCTCGGCAGCCGGCTCGTCGTCATCACGCAGAGCTACAACGTAGTCTGGGTCAACGACGTAAACGGCGGTTACCAGAACAATCTGGATCAGACCAGCGCGGTCATCTACGACATCAGCAATCCCGCGAAACCCATGCAGGTAGTTTCGCTCGGACAGAGCGGCAGCTACGTCAGCTCCCGTATGATCGGGGACTACGTTTACCTGGTCACCTCGCAGTATATCTACAACCCGATCAAGGATACGCCGGTGACCTACATCCCGTCCACCTCGGTTGGAACGGAGAGCAAGCTGCTCATGCCTGTCGACCTCTACTTCGGCAGCGATCCGCAGAACGCGGCGTATACCGTAATCGGCACCATCAACCTCAAGAGCGGGGCAAACTTCACCTCCGCCAAGGCGGTGTTCGGCGGCACGAGCCAGCTCTATGCGAACGAAAATCACATGCTGCTTGCCATCGCGCGCTACGGCGAGGAGACCCTGCCCATCGCACCGGACAAGGACGGCAAGAACGTGCAGATCACGAACGGCTCGAACAGCACCGACCTCGTGCTGCTCGGTATCAGCGAAGGGCAGATTGTGAAACTCGCTTCCGGCAGCGTGCCCGGTAGCCTTCTGAACCAGTTTGCGATGGATGAGTACAAAGACGTGTTCCGCGTCGTGACCACGCTCAACGCCTGGCAGCAGCGCATCTATACGGACGGCGTGGACACCTACGAATACGACAACACGAACACCAACGCGCTGTACACGCTGGACAAGGACCTGACCATCCTCGGCAAGATCGAAAACCTCGCCAAGGACGAGACCGTGCAGAGCGTGCGCTTCGACGGGGAAATCGGCTACTTCGTGACCTTCCGCCAGGTCGATCCGCTGTTCGCGGTGGACCTGAGCAACCCCGCCTATCCCCGCGTGCTGGACGCGCTGAAGATTCCGGGATTCTCGGAATACCTGCACGTTTTCAGCGGCAGCCTGCTGCTGGGCATCGGGTATAACGCGGACGACAACACCGGCAGGATGCAGGGCGTGAAGCTCTCGATGTTTGATACCTCCGACAAGACGAATGTGAGGGAGGTCGCCAAGGCGAACGTGGACGCGAGCTGGACCATCGTCGGCAATAACCACAAGGCTATCCTCGTGGACGCGCAGAAGAACCTGATCGCTTTCCCGGCGGACAGCAGCTACTATATTTACCGCTACACGGCGAATCAAGGGTTCGAGCTGGCGGCAAAGGTCGGCATGACCGCCGATCTCTCGAGCTGGAACCTTCGCGGCCTGTTCATCGGGGACTATTTCTACGTCCTCGGCGATTCCGGCCTGACGATCATCTCGCTTTCCGACTTCTCAACCGTCGGCACGGTGAAACTCGGCTAAATCGACAGCAACAACAAAAGCGGGCGAAAGCCCGCTTTTACTGTGTGTATTTTAATTATCCAAGTATAAACTTGCTGATCTTTTTCTCTTCCGCCTGCGGATTCAGTACAAGAACCTGCTTCCTGATTGCCTCGACGGCTTCTTCTTTCGCGATCTTCGCCGCTTTTGCGAAGATATTTTCTCCCCAGAACTGCTCCGTTGTACAGAACACGGTGGAAAACCAGCCGTACTCCTCGCCTTTCTGCGAGAGCTTCTGCTGCCTGCCGCACATGGTCAGATACATGCGCATCTGCAGTTCCGTCAGCGCGCCGTCGAAGCGGCTCTTGTCCTCGGAGGTGAAGCCCGCGATCTGCTTGATCGCATGCAGCGGCAGAGTGCCGTATTCCAGCACGGTGTTATAGATCCGCTTCGCCGCGTGGCTCAGAGTTCCGTCGGCGTATGCGCCGTCGAAGTCCGCCTTGCCCCGCCGGGCGGCGAGAAAGCACGGCGCCCAGTCTGCCGTGATAAATCCGCTTTTTTTGAAAAACACCTTGCCGTAGGCGATGTCTTTACGCTCGTCCAGCACGCGCATTCGCCATTCCCACGGGTCGGTTTCCGGGTTTCCCGTGTGCCAGCGGACGGGGGTATCGTACGGCGGCCGCTCCTCCCAGCCCCAGGGGATCAGCGCGAAGATGCCGTCGCTGCTGCCGCCGCCAAGAGAAAAGCCCGCTTCCAACAGCGCGTTCACAAACTCCGAATAATTCCGTATTTGCCTCATGTGCGGCAACCAGTCCTTTTTTGCTTTCAGTATATCAGAAAAAAGCAAAAAGCGAACAGATGTTTACATAATTTTCTGCGGTTTCGGCGGGACACGCAAACGAAGAAGTTGCTTAACGTCATCCAGTACCTTTACATCGGTCACGCAAATCATGAGCCAGCGCGCGCCGTTGAATATACCCGTGCGCGCGAAGAGGTCGCGCAGATATTGAGAACATGCCGGCAACATCAGTTCCGCCTCCGGCATATCCTTTGCGCTGATGCTGATGAGCGCGGTGAAAAATCCATCGTCGGGGTAGAGCGTACACAGTGCGCGCCCGCTTTTTTTGTATTTCACGTTCCAGCCCGGCGCGCCGCTGCAGGTGCTGTGTTCCACCTTTGGCTCTATGGAATAACTTCCTTCCACCCAGGCGCAGAGTTCTCCCCAGAGCGGGTTACTGATAAAATCCGATATTTCCCGAAGCGTGGGCTGCTGCGCTTTCGGGTAGCGTTGGGTCCAGTTCATATGGGCGTCCTTCCTTTTCCGATCGGATATTGTTTTTTGCAGCCGCTGCATTTTCCGAAATGCAGGTCGATCAGATGCCCGCAGTCCGGACAGGTATGGAAAGCACTCCTGCGCCGCAGGAACGATTCCGCGCCCTCGCGGCGGAGCGCTTCCGCGTCGGCTGCGAGGTCCACGCCGTAGCCGCCGAGATAGCGCTTCTGAAACGTTTTCATACGTTTGCACGGGCGTTCCGCGCAGTCCGCGCAGGTGTTATAACCGCGTGATATAACGCAGGCGCGCATCACGCATTTGCGTTTGTACGCGTCCGGATCGTCCAGCCGCGCGAGGCAGCCCGGGCAGGGGTTTTTGCCGAGATGCCGCGAACAAAGCAGACAAATGAGCCCGCAGGGCGCGAGCAGGCTTCGATCGATTTGTTCCGGAGCTTTCATACGGGGCTGCCTTTCTTTATAGGAATACGACGATCCTGCCGATCATATGATCGGAAAGAACCTGACACAGACCTGTCACGTTTTCTAAGTTTGTCCTCCCGCATGGTGCTCCCAGATGGCTTTTGCATGCGCCGTAATCTGCGCGTGCAAAGCGCTCGGCGCAAGTACCGTCACTTCTTGGCCGAACGACAGCAGATAACTTAACACCCAGCCGTCCTCCGGCATGCGCGCGGATACGAGCAGGCAGCCGTCGGGTTCCCGGACGATGAGCGAACGGTCGAATTCGTCGTAGACACGAAACGCGGCGGCGGGCGAGAACCGCAGCGACACCGGTGAAAAGCGGGATATATCGGGAGATTCGATCTCGATGGGCGGCGGCTCGCCCGGCAGATCGGAAAATTGTTCCTCGAGCACGGTCATCTCGAGGATGCGGTTCACCTTGAAGAGGCGGTAATCCTCCGCCGCGCGGCAGTACGCCTGCAGGTACCAGCTCTTGTCCTTGAAGACGAGCTTGACCGGCAGGATCACGCGGCGGCCGGTTTCCCCGCTGGAGGAGCAGTAGACGATCTCCAGCGCGCGGCGGCCGATCAGCGCCGATTTCAGGCGGTCGAACTTGACGCCGTCCGTCTTGACGAGCCCCCAGCGTGAGAAGTCCGCCTCGATCCAGTTTGCGTTCTGCTTTTGAAACAGGCCGCCGAGTTTATTCAATAACGCGTCCACGGGTTGTTCTGCGGCGCGCAGGCTCTGGATCGCGTACAAAATCTGGTTCTGTTCCTCGTCCGAAAGCAGAGCCTTGTCGAACGCGTAGTTGGGCATGAGCGACACGCCGCCGTGCTTTCCCGGCGTGGCGTAAACGGGGACCCCCGCTATCGAGAGCGCCTCGACGTCGCGGTAGACCGTGCGCACCGAGACCTCCAGCGCGCGGCTCAACTCCGGCGCGGTCATCGTGCCTTTCTCCAGCAGCAGATAGACGATTTGGAACAGTCGGTTGTTCTTCATGACGACATCAGTATAAAACAAAAAACCTGACAATGGAATGTCAGGTTTGATTTCCAGCCGACAAGATTATTTCGCCACCTGCGCCCGCTCCGCGGCGACATACTTTCGAAACAGCGCGCGGAGCGCGTTCAGCTCTTTTTCGCCTGCGATCTGGCCCTTGGGGATAACTACGGCGCGGTCCTTTCCCGCGATCAGGTAAAACGCGTGCCTTGTTTCCCGCGCAAGCAGAATCTGCTTCCAGGCGTAGTCGGCATCCCCGCGTTCGCTCTTTGCGTGGATGCCTGTCTGGTCGACGACGTAGTGGACCGTGAAATCCGCCATCTTGCCTTTTTTGTAGAGGCTGTTGACACGAAAGACGACGGAGGCCATCTGAAAACCGATTAGCAGCGCGGCGCCTCCCGCCGCCACGGCGAGCGCGCCGAGCACCGCGTTTTGAATCGAAACGCCCTGCCCGTAACGGATCAGCGAGACCAGCAGCGCGAGGATAACGAATGCCATCGCCGCGAGCCCCGTCAGCTTTCGCTGTATACGAAAGTAATTGTATTGGATGTTATCCTGCTTTGTGATCGTGAATCTGCCGGAAAATGACATAACTTGATCCGTGTTCCCCGCTTGTTCGTTACGCCTGCTTGAGTTTCAGGCGGCTCTTTTCGACGTTTTGATCCACCAGGGAGCGGAACGCTTCCATCGCTTTTATACCGGAAAACTGATCTTTTGGCATGACGTTCGCGTGCGCGTCCGTGATGAAGATATAAAACGCGTGCGTCGTTTCGCGCACGGCGACGATGCGGTCCCAGGCAAGGTCGGAATTGCCCCGTTCGGAGGTAGCGTGGATGCCCGATTTATCCGCCGTGAAGGTGACGGAGAATTCGGTCAGTTTTTTTTGCTTATAATAGCTGTTGATGCGCATTACCGCCATTAAGATGTTGATGCCGATCAATATGAGCGTTCCCACGACCGCCATCAGGAAACCGTTGAGGATTGCCGACGAGATGCCGCCGCCGCGTGCGTACCGGAGCAGCCCGACCATTGCGAAAATAATCACGAACACCAATACGCTGGTCGCGACGAGTTTCTTCTGCATCAGAAAGAAATTATAACGCAGGTTGTCTTTTTTGGTGATGGTAAAGGATTCCGAGAATTGCGTCATATGCGATATGCTCCTTGTAAAGGATGCAAACATTATACCCTGCGGAAAACCCACTGTCAAAACATCCGCATAAACGCGCGCGCCCCGCAGACAGCTCGTCCGCGGGGCGCCAGGGCGACATTCCGCCGTGTGAGGCGGCGGAGGGAAGAAAGCGTGTCAGTTGCGTTGCAGAGCCTCGATCGGTGTCATCTTGCTCGCCTTTGCGGCGGGATAACTGCCGAACGCCACGCCGATGACCACGCAGAAGAGCAGGGCGCCGACCGCCGCGCGCCATTCGAGGGCGATCGTCATGTCGGATACCATCGCGAAGATGCGAAGCCCCAGCGCAGACAGCCCCAGCCCGATCAGCCCGCCCAGGATGGAGAGCACGCAGGCTTCGATCAGGAACTGCATCAGGATATGGCTCCTGCGCGCGCCGATGGCTTTCCGGATTCCGATTTCGCGCGTGCGTTCCGCCACGGAGACCAGCATGATGTTCATGATTCCGATGCCGCCGACCAGCAGCGAGATCGCCGCGATGCCGCCGAGCATGATCGAGAGGGTGCTCATGACGCTGTCGAGCGTATCGAGGATTTCGGTCATGTTGTAAACGGTATAGGAATCTTCATCTCCGGTAAGCGTCAGCATCTGATATTCCGCAAGCGCCTGCGCCATGTCTACGTCTCCGGTGGACGCGGATTTGACATACGCGGTGGTGATCGCGGTGCTGTCCGCGATGCGCTGCGCCGTGGTCAACGGGATGAGGACCTGTGTGTCCGTATCCGATCCGGTTTCGGCCAGCAGGCCGACGATCGTGAACGTGTGCCCGCTCATCGTAAACGTCTTGCCCAGCACGTCGTAGCTCTCGAACAGATCGCCCGCCACGGAGGCGCCGAGCACGGCGGTATAGGTGCGCCAGTCGAGGTCGGAAGGAACGATCGCGCGGCCCGACTCCAGATCGCGTCCGGCGATGTCCATGTACTCTTCCGTGACGCCGACAGCGGAGATCGAGGTGTAGTTGGAGCCGCTTCTGGCCGTGCTGCTCACGGTCAGGTAAGGAGCTACGCCCGCGATGGCATCGTATTGCTCGAGCGCTAGATAATCGTCCGCGTTGAGTGAGATGTCCTCGTCGGTCACGGTGACGGTTAAAAGATCCGATCCCATCGAGGAGATCGCGTTGGTGATGCTGCTCGTCGTGCTCTGCGCGATGGAGACGAGCACGATGACGCTCATGACCCCGATGATGATGCCGAGCATGGTCAGAAACGAACGCATCTTGTTTGCGAGCGTCGAACGAACCGCGAGACGGAGGGAATTGAAAAACATTGTCATACCGCGTCCGCCTCCTGCAAGTCGTTAAACAGCCGTCCGTCGCGTACATAGACCGTGCGCTGCGCCTGCCGCGCGACTTCATCGTTGTGCGTAATCAGCACGATGGTATACCTCTGCTGCGACAGCTTCTGAATCAGCCGCATGATGTCCTGCCCGCTCTTGCTGTCGAGGTTGCCCGTCGGTTCGTCCGCGAGGATGACACGCGAGTTGCTGGCCAGCGCGCGGGCGATCGCCACGCGCTGCTGCTGGCCGCCGGAGAGCTGGCTGGGGCGGTGCTGCATGCGGTTTCCCAGCCCCACCTGGTCGAGCGCGGATTTCGCGCGCTCAATGCGCTCCTTTTGATTGAGTTTCTGATAGATCAGCGGCAGTTCGACGTTTTCCAGCGCGCTCATCGAATCGAGCAGATTATACTGCTGGAAAATGAAACCGATCTTCTCACTGCGAATCAGGGAAAGCTCCCGATCCGTGCACTCCGCGATATTGATCCCGTCCAGGATATACCGTCCGGAATCCGGAAGGTCGAGACAGCCCATGACGTTCATCAGCGTCGTCTTGCCCGAACCGGACGGGCCGCAGATGGCCACAAATTCCTCAGGGAGCACATGCAGGGAAGCGTCGTCGAGTGCGTGAACCGTTTCGTCCCCCACAAAATAGGTCTTATAAATATGATCCAGCCGTAGCATGGCACGCTCCTTTCCGACGGAACCGGAATGGTGTCTGGTATTCTTTCAGCATAGCGCGCCTCAGTTGCCGCCCGTCGGCCCGCTGAAATTACCGCCGCTGAAGTTGCCGCCCATATCGCTCGGAGGCTGGAAGCTGCCGCTCTGGCCGCCCATCATACCGCCCTGTCCGCCAAAGCTGAATGTGGTTGTGGTGGAGTCGTCCTCGGTATAGGCTGCGGTGCTCTCGCGTTCCGGCACCCAGATAAGGTCGCCCGCGGCGAGTCCGTCCGCCGTGATGGCGATATAGGAACCGTCCGACATGCCGGTTGTGACGTTCATCTTTGTGAGCTTATCCAAATCGATCTCGCCTTCCGCCAGCGTCGTGCCGACGGCTGCCGTATCGTCCGCGAGGTAGATATATGCCGAATCGCCGTCGTACTGCACCGCGGAGACGGACACGATCAGCGTGTCTCCGCTGGTATCGGTAATGATATCCGCTGAAGCGCTCATGCCGGGATATGCGCCCTCGATGGGATCGGTGGTGATGGTTGCGGTATAACTCGTGACATAGCTGCCGCTGCCGGAGTAGGAGATATTGGTCACCGTACCGTTGAAGCTGCCGTCCAGCGCGTCGAGCGTGACCGTTGCATTCTGGCCGAGTGCGACGGTTGCGATATCCAGTTCGTCGATGGAGAGAGAGAGCGTGAACCCGCCTGTTCCGGTCAGCGTGCAGACCGTCGTACCGGCGGAGACCGTTTCCCCGGCCTTGACCGAAAGCGAGGTCAGCGTGCAGTCCGCGTCCGCCTTGACGGTGAGCAGATCCTCGAGCGTCTGAATCTGATCCAGCAGATCCGCCTCGGTCTCTTTCAGCGTCGTATAGGCGGCGGTCGGCGCACCTTCGGCGAGCTTGAAGATCGTGGAACCCTTGCTGACCCGCTGATCATCCTTCACCGAGACGGCAGCGATCTTGCCGGACGCCGCGGTGACTTCTACGTATTCATTGACAGTCATGTTTCCCGTTCCGAGCGTTTCCGCGTTTGCGTTGAGTACCGTTGCGCTTGTTCCGACGGGGTAATAATCATCGGTAAACACGATCGTTGCCGCGCCGTCGCTGATTTTGGTGATATAGCCGTCCTGCTCGTCATCGCCGACGACGACCGTGACCGCGTCGTATTGGCTCATTTCACTTGTCGCGGGGATGCTGACCTGCATCTTGCCGTCCGTTGCGATCAGGCAGAGATAATCCATGCTATCCACGATGGACCCTGCCTCGGCCTTGATATCCTTGACGATCCCGCCCTTGCTCGCCGTGACGCTGAGATTGGTCAGGAGCTGTTTGGCGGTGGCAAGCGACGCGCGCGTGTCGGTCAGCTCGTCCTTGAGGTCCGAAAGCGCGCTTTCGACGTCCGGCGACGTCATGGTCATGACCACTTCGCCCGCCTTGATCGTGTCGCCCGGTACGAAATTGACCGAGGTGACGGTGGCTTCCGCCGTTGTCGTCGCGCTCTGGCTCTCCAGCGCGGACAGCGTTCCGCTTCCGCTGATGGTCGAGCTGATTTCGCCGCTTGAAACGGAGCCGACACGGTAATTTAACGTACTGGTCTGATCGCCTTCCTGTTTCACGAGCGTGATGACGACGAATGCGCCGACGGCAAGCAGCACGGCGGCCGCGCAGAGGATGATGATATTGCGCGTGCGCTTCTGCTTCTTTTTCTTCTGCTTAGCAGCGGTAAACGATGTGTCGAAAGATTCCATACGATTTTATCGCCTCCAAATTCATTCGCCTTTGATCATATTGGGCGGTTGTGGCAAAAGCGTGGCACAGAACGATTGAAATTATGTAGCTTTTCGACAGGAAGAAAAAGATTCGACCGGGAAAACTCGCGATAAAGCGTTGACTTTCCGTCAAGTTTTTGCCAATATCGCTTTTTATTATGTTATAAGAAACGAAGTGTAATTTAGCACGAAAACAACGTGCAGTCTGAAACAGGGAGAATGGAAGAATGAAACAGGTCTTGCGAAAAAGAACAGGGCGCGTCATGCTGTCGCTGATAGCGGCGACAATATTATTAGGAACGTCGCTTGCGGCGACGTCGCCATCTCCTGTGATTGTGAACAATGCATCCGAGCTGTATGCGGCATTGGGTGCGGCGTCATCGGGCGATACGATTGCCTTAGCCGGAGATATCGATATCGGAAGCGGAACGGCGACAATACCTTCTGGCGTAACGCTTGAATTGTTAGGTTATACGCTCAGTACAACCGGCGGAGTGATTAACGTATACGGCACCATTGGAGCCGGCACATTGCTGATCAATAACAGCAGCAGTACTGTTGAAGGAACGCTGTTCAACTTTTCAAGAAGCATTGCCGCCACGATCACGGGTACCGGCGTTGCCCGCGTATCGGTTACACTGAATCTGGAAAACCTTGATACGACAAGCGGTGAAACCATTACTTCCATCACATACAGCGGCGGTGGTTCGGATGATTCCGGCTATGTAAAACGGGCGGCAACGGGGGTGGTTTACGTCAAGACAAACTCGCTGACATCGAGCACGCCGTTAGCGATTACCTCGGTAACGACGACGGCGGGATACTACCGTCTCGGAACAAAGAATACGGATACGCTTTCGCTTCGGTATGATATCGACTATGGCGGACTTGCCGGCGCGGCGTTAACGTCTACGAATCCAACCAGCTACACCGCAAGCGACGCGGCAATGCAACTGATGAACCCGACAAAGGATGGTTATGTGTTTTCCGGCTGGATCTGCGAAGCAATGAGTGTCGTTGTCCCGACGGACCCCATGATCATTCCCGAAGGAACGACCGGAGATTTGACTTTTATTGCCGTATGGGAAGAAGATACAACCGGTGGCATGAGCGGCAGGGGCGGCGTCAGCGGATCAAGCGGTACGACCAGCGCAGCGACGACCGACGACGCGGAGACGCAGCAGGAAGCGGCCTCGGCGGCGGATCAAGCCGCGACGGCTTCGACGACCACGAAACGCATACGCGTTGCTTCCTCTTCGACAAAGGTGACGTTTACTAGCGACGTGGACACCGTTCTGCCTACGCTCGAGAGCGTGCGCGGGCAGTCGTTCCCCTGGGTTGCCGTACTTGGCGGGCTCGTCGGGCTGGGCATCGCGATCTATATCTCCGTGAAACTCGCGGAGCGGAAAAAACAATAGACCAAAAAGAAAAAGCGGATGCGACGAATGCATCCGCTTTTTGTGTGTTTACGATTCCTCCGTTTTGGGTTCTTCGTTCTCGCGGGGTTCGGTCTTCATGCGCTCGGCGTATTCGTGAAAAGCGGTTTTTCCGTCTTCTTCCCACCAGTCGTCGTAATACTCCCAGTCTTTCCAGTCCTTTTTTTCCGCGGTTTCCCCATTGCGGTGCTTTTTGCATTTTTTAGAGTTGTGGTCGCCGCTTCCGCCGCCTGAGCCGCCGAATCCGAACAGGATACGCGCCAGCAGGAAGAGCCCGATGCCTTCCCAGAACGTGATCGTTTTCAGGCTGAAGAACTTCGGCATCAGCCAGTTCCATAGCCACATGGTCACATTGCCGAAGAGCAGCCCCAGCAGGATTGCTCCTGCGACGCCGAGGACGGCGTAGAGGGTATATTTCGCCCACGTCGGCAGTTTTGATACGTGTTTCTTCATTTCACTCATGATGTTGTCTCCTTAAATACTCTTTTTCGTTTGTCTTGCGGATGTCACACGTCCGCGTCCTCCAGCATCCGCCGCAGCGTTTTCACCGCGCGGCTTTTCCTGGAGAGCAGTGTTCCGATGGGCTCGCCCCATGCGTCCGACAGTTCGCGGAAAGATTTTCCTTTCAATTCCGTCGCGATCAGAACCGCGCGCTGTCGCGGTTCCAGCCTGCCGATGGCGTCTGTCAGCCGGTGCATCCGCTCCGCCCGTTCCTCCGCAGCGAAGGGTTCGTCGCCGCCGCTCGCCGAAAGCATCGCGAGGAGCGGAAGTTCCCCGTCCTCGTCCGCCATGCCGTCGAGGCTGGTGACGCGGCTGCGGCTGCGTTCGTAGTCGGCGATGCGGTTGCATAGGGAGCGGTATGCGTAGGCGGCGAGGTTTTCCACGGTTCCGTTGGGTTCCAATTTGCTCACGAGCGAGAGCATTACGTCCGCGACGATATCCTCCGCGTCCATTTTGCTGATGCGGTGCGCGCGGTTTTGGACAAAACGGATGAGCTTCTCCCCGTCTCGGGTGAAGAACGAGTACCATCCGCTGATATTGTCCAACTCAATCGCCATACGATACATCCTTTACACTCTATTGACGGATAAATACGGAATTTATTGCATCGAACCGAAAAAAGTTTTCATCAACAGATATATCATAACCGGCGGAGAAAACATAGAAAAGCACGCGTTTTCGCGTGCTTTTTTAAATCAATGCCGTTTCTCAGATCATCGGAGTTAAATACCCCCCGCCGGGGAGCGCGTAGGACTGACTGTTCAAATATGCGTTTTCCGGCGCGTTGGAGTCGTAATAGAGGGAATATCCGTTGGACTGGATGTTCTGGTGCGCGGTGTCCGCGTTGACCAGTGCGACGAGGTAGGTGTCCGCCGCGAGCGTAAGCGTGCTGACAGCGTCGAGCGATATGCTGACTTTTGCGGGCGGTTCGTTTCCGAGTTCGCCGGAGAACGCGGCGCCGTTGAGCAAGGTCAGTTTCAGAGTCGATCCTTCCCCGATGATCGGGTTGGCCGTCATGCCCGTGTTATCCAGCGTGAGTGCGTTTGCGCCGGAGAGGACGCGCAGGAGTTCGCCGCTTGCTGCGCTGAGCGAAACGCCTTTAAACGAGACGCTGCCACCTTCGAGCAGCACACAGGGGGAATCTGTACCCTCGGTGGACAGCGTTCCGCCGGAGAAAACGACCGTTCCGCCGTTCGCCGCCACAATCGCGGGAGAAGATTCGCCGGCAGTGGACACATCGCCGTTTTCGGCGGACAGGGACGACCCTTCGCCGGACGCGATCAAGCCGAATCCGCCGAGCGCGTCCGTCGTGACGCGGCTCCCCGTCAGTTTGATCTGTCCCTTTGACACCGCCGCGACCGCTGCGTTCGTACCGCCGGAAAAGCCGTTCTGGGCGTCGCCGGTTTTTTGGATATCCGCGCCGGAGACGGTAAACGCACCCGCGTTCTGCACGAGAATCGCGTTTTCATCCGCGGCGCCGGATAAAAAGGAACCGCCGGTTGCTTCGTCTGTCGTTTCGTCCACGTTATAACTGCCGATATAGCTGCTCGGCTCGCTGTCGCTGTCGATTCCGTCCGACTCGCTGCCGGTCGCGACGGTTTCGTTCGGGGCGTCCTCGAGCGTTGTCCCGGCTGCCGCGGCTTTGCCGCATCCGAACGCGATGATGAGGACAACGGCGGCAAAAATGGAGAATACGCGCTTCCATTTCGTTTGATCCATAGGAAATTCACGCTCCTTATGGCATTTGATAATACCGTTCTGGCAGATTTTCGTCAGCCTGATTCTATCGGACGGTTGTGTCCGGCGCATGACGAGGGGATGAATCTTCTGTCAAAACAGCCCGCGTGAATCTTCGTCACACGGGCAGAAAAGTCACGCGAGTTTTTCGGCCAACCGCCTGCGGATTTCGCGGATGAATTCGATGCTGGTCACCGCTTTCGGCTGTGTGCCTTCAACGAGTCCGACCAGGTCCTTGGTCATGACGCCCGCGTTGAGCGTGTCGATGGAGGCCTGCTCCAGCGTTTCGCCAAACGCGGTG
>JAEWUO010000020.1 GCA_023459335.1 Bacillota bacterium | reverse complement strand
ATCGATGCGACATCTCCATCACGCACATCCCGCTGCCTTTGTAGTTCAGCATCTCCGACGCGACTTCCTCTAGAACCTCAACGGGCATCGTAGCCGGGCCGGCCGAAAAATTGTAGATTCGATCGTATTTCATTGCACACGCTCCTGAATTTTGATTCGCTTCTGCGATTGCATTTATTATATAGTTCTTATTTCAGTATTACAACACTGAATTAGAAAAAATGTTCGGGAAACAAAATAAAATTTTGCCTATATGTATTCCTGATTTTAAAAACCCGCGAAGCGCAAGCCTGCGGGTTTTTTGATCGATTCTTTTTGTCAGCGCTCTTCACGGAAATACGCGGCTCCGAGGCTGTGCGGCGGTTGATCTTCGCGTTTCTTTCGAAGCGCTACCATAATCAGCACAAGCAGCGTGACGGCATACGGAAGCATTTTGAAGATTTCCTGCGAGCTTCTGGTCAGCCCGGGAATATAGAAGAACAGCCAGAACAGCGCGCCGAAGAGATACGCGCCCCAGATGCTGCGCCGCGGTTTCCAGGTTGCGAATATGACCAGAGCGACCGCAAGCCAGCCGAGTTTTTCAATACTTCCGTCCGTTGACCAGGTTCCTTTGATATAGTCCATCGTATAGTACAGTCCGCCGAAGCCGGTGATGCCGGCGCCGATGCAGGTCGCTAGATATTTATATTTTGTCACGCTGATGCCGGCGGCGTCAGCCGTCGCCGGGTTCTCGCCGACTGCGCGCAGGTTAAGCCCGATGCTGGTCTTGTTCAGAACCCAGCTGACGAGAAACGCAAGAATGACCGCAAGATACGCCATAAACCCGTAAGAAAAAAATATTTTACCGACCGCGCCGAGATCCGAAAGGAATGGAATATTGGTTCGGAACGCGCCGCTCGTGAGCGCGACGGAAATCTGGCCTACGCCGCCAGCCATCTTATTGAGCGTGCCGCCGAACAGGTTGGCAAATCCGCCGCCGAAGATCGTGAGCGTCAAACCGGTGACGTTCTGGTTCGCGCGCAGCGTAATGGTCAGTACGGAATAGATCAAGCCGCCCAGCATGGCCGCGAGAAACGCAGCCAGCAGTGTGATGATCAATGAAACGAACGCAACCGGATGCGTTGCGTTGCCTTCGTAAATAAACGCAGCAATCAGTCCCGCAATGCCGCCGAGATACATGATGCCCGGCACCCCGAGATTGAGGTTGCCCGACTTCTCCGCGAGGATTTCGCCAACCGCGCCGAAGAGAATCACCGTGCCGAATACGACGGCCGCCTGAATCAGGGAGATGATCTGCGTCATTTGCCTGCCTCCTTTTTTGCCCCGCGGAACCGGATTTTATAGTTGATGAAAAACTCGCTTCCGAGGATGAAAAACAGGATGATGCCCGTGATCATATCGGAAACAAAATCGTTAAGATCGAACTGGGAGGCGATTTCGATCGCTCCCTTTTGTAAGAATACGATCAGTGCGGAAATGGCCACCATTACAAAAGTATTGAATTTCGCCAGCCAGGCGACAATGATCGCGGTAAACCCGCGCCCGCCCGCCGTGCTGGTGGAGATGGTATGACTCGCGCCCGCGACCGCGATAAACCCTGCGATGCCGCAGACGGCGCCGGAGATCGCCATCGTTCGAACGATGACGCTCTTGACGTTGATCGCCGCGTACCGTGCGGTATTTTCGCTCTCGCCCACGACCGCGATCTCATATCCCTGCTTGCTGTAACGAAGATAGAGATACATCAGCACCGTCAGAATGACGACGATGAAGACGTTGAGCATGTACATCTGCCCGAATACCGCCGGAAACCAACCCGCACGTGAATTCTGATTGATGATGCCTACCGTGTTGGAACCGAACGGATTCTCCCATTTGGCGACGAAGAAACTGGTCAGCTGAATGGCAATATAGTTCATCATCAGTGTAAACAGTGTTTCGTTCGCATTCCAGCGCGCCTTGAAGACAGCGGGAATCGTTCCCCATACGCCGCCGGCAGCCATGCTGGCAAAAAACATGATGACCAGTAACGCGGCCGTCGGCATGGACTTGCCGAGGTAGATCATGCAAGCCGCGGCGGCAAGACCGCCCAGCAGAATTTGGCCCTCAGCGCCGATGTTCCAGAAACGCATTTTAAACGCGGGCGCGAGACCGACCGAAATGCACAGCAGCATTACGATATCACGGATCGTAACCCAGACGCGTTTATTGGTGCCGAACGCGCCCTTAACCATCGCCGCGTAGACTTTGAGCGGATTGAGCTTCGTCAGCGCATAAATGATGATTGCGCAGACAACGAGCGCAAGCGTAAGGCCGATCAGGCGGACGCCCAGCGATTTCCAGAAGGACATCCCGTCCCGTTTCGACATGCGGATCAATGGGTCGCGGGTCATGACTTTCTGTTTACTCATGATCCTTTCCCCCTTCTTTTAAGTAAGTCATCAAATATCCTACTTCATCTTTGGTCGTCGCGCGCGCATCAACGATGTCGTTGACGTGTCCCGCGCAAAGCACCATGATCCTGTCGCAAAGCTCGAGGAGCACATCCAGGTCCTCGCCGACGAAGATCACGGCGGCGCCTCGTTTCTTTTGCTCGCTCAGCAAATGGTAAATATTATAGGATGTATTGATATCGAGACCGCGCACGGCGTAAGCGGACATTAAGAGCTGCGGCTGCATCGAAATTTCGCGGCCGACCAACACCTTCTGCACATTTCCGCCGGACAGTCTGCGCACCGGCGTATTCAGGCCGGGGGTCACGACCTCCAGGTTTTTCACGACGGTTTCCGCCAGTTTCTTGGGACTTTTCCTGTTCGCAACGGGTCCTTTCCCGTCCTGATAACTGCGCAGCATCATATTATCGGTCAGGTTCATGCTGCCGACGAGCCCCATGCCGAGACGGTCTTCCGGTACGAACGCGAGCGCGACGCCCAAACGTTTGATATCGATCGGATGCATGCCGGAAAGTTGTTTTTTCTGTCCTTCTTCGGAGATAAACTCGATACTGCTGCAGTCCCGGCAGCTCTGAAGCCCTGCGATGGCTTCCAGAAGCTCTTTCTGTCCGCTGCCGGAAATACCGGCAACGCCCAGGATTTCGCCGCTGTATGCGGTAAAGTTCACGTCGCACAGGCGGCTGATCCCGTCCTTATCGCATACGTTCAGATTTTTCACCACAAGACGCGGCTTGGGATCCGACGGTTCCGACCGCTCAATGTCGAGCGAGATCGCGCGTCCGACCATCATCTCGGTCAGCTTCATGGCGTTCGTTTCCGCCGTAGGCACATCCCCGATATAATGTCCTTTTCGAAGCACTGCGACGCGGTCGGAGATCTCCATGACCTCGTGCAGCTTATGCGTGATAATGACGATCGATTTGCCATCGTCCTTCATGTTCCGCATCACGCAAAACAGCTTTTGCGTTTCCTGCGGCGTCAGTACGGCGGTCGGTTCGTCTAGAATCAAAATGTCTGCCCCGCGGTAGAGTACCTTGACGATCTCCAGCGTCTGCTTTTCTGAAACGGACATATCGTAAACTTTTTTATCCGGGTTGACGACAAAACCGTAACGGTCGCAGATTTGATTGACCGCTTCCCGTACGCGTTTAAAGTCGACCACCGTCGTTTCATTGAGGCCCAGTATGATGTTTTCCGCGGCGGTGAGAACGTCGACAAGTTTGAAATGCTGGTGGATCATGCCGATATGCAGATCGAATGCGTCTTTCGGGGAGGCGATGGTAACAGGTACGCCGTTGATTCTGATCTCGCCGCTGTCGGGGAAATAGATGCCCGCCAGCATGTTCATGAGCGTGGTCTTGCCGCTGCCGTTTTCGCCGAGCAGGGACAGGATCTCTCCCCGACGGATATCAAGGCATACCTTGTCGTTCGCAACCACCTCGCCAAATGTTTTGGTGATGTTGAACATTCGGATCGCTACTGAACTCTCCACTTGCATGATCCCTTCTATATTAGATTCTGACTTGCTGAAAATATTTTAGCATAACTTTGAACATAAAGTAAATAAAAACGTAATAAACCGTTGGCTGCCTGAAGGTTCATATGATTCAAAGTAAAAAGAGAGCGGGGGCGCCGCTCTCCAATGAGTTTGAGTTCGATTTGAGGGGAAAACGGAGAACCGTCTTCCCCTCTTGTTCTTAGTTCGTCAATACGAGGCTGGTTCAGCTCAACTCGGTGATGCCGTCGATGCGGAGGCCGAAGTACGGCGCGCTGCGAAGTTTGGATTCGTAGAAGATGCCGTTCTCGATCGCTTCGCCGGTGTCGCCAGCCCAGTCGCCGTTGGTGTCGATCGCAAGGTAGCTGGTCGGATGCTCGCCGCCCACGGTGAATTTGGCGCAGTCGAACACGTTCAGTGTGCCGTCCTTGATGGCGGCCTCCACTTCGGCAACTTTCTCTGCGGTGCCCGCGGCGCAGCTCGGCCCAAGCGTGGAGATCATAACCGCGCCTGACGCATATCCTTCGGACCAGTCGGTCATGATGTCTTCGCCGGCTTTGGCAGCCTTGAAGGCGTAGGTGTAGTAAACGCCCCAGTTATTCTGTGCGGAAGTCAGTGCCGCGGTCGGGGCCGCTTTTAGCATATCGATGTTGTAACCGACGCAGTATACAACCGAACCCGCATCCAGAGCGGTCTGAACGGCGGACGGTGCGCCGGTAGAGTCGGCGTGCTGACCAATGATGTGCGCGCCTTTCGCCATCAGAGCGTTGGCGGCTTCGGCTTCGGCAGTCGGGTCATACCAAGAGTTTGTATAGATGACGTCCATGTGGGCGTCCGGTACCATACTCTGGATGCCAAGGAAGAACGCGGTGTAACCGCTGACCACTTCGGCGTACGGGAACGCTCCGACGTAACCAACGTACGGATCCGTAACGGAACCGGCGTCCATGAGTTCCTTGAGCTTCATGCCGGCAACAACGCCGGACACGTAGCGGGACTCAAACGTGTGGGGGAACGCATTCTTGAAGTTCTTCAGTCCGCTCAGCGCAGCCTGATCGCCCGTCATAGAGACGAAGGTCACTTCCGGATTATCGGTAGCGGCCTGCTGCATATAGGACTGATGACCGTAGCTGTCGGAAAAGACGTAATTGCAGCCCTGCTCAACAAGATCGACCGCCGTATCATAGCAGGTTTCATCTTCCGGAATGTTGTACTTCCAGATGATCTGATCATCCGTGATACCGGCAGCCGCTGCGCCGGCTTTGATGCCGTCGATGTGCGCGGAATCATAACCGGTGTTCTCATCGTGAACGAGAATGACGCCGATTTTGATGCCTTTGGCTCCGCTTCCGGTTCCTGCGCAGGCTACCAGAGCAAACGCCATGACCAATACAGCCAGAATAGCAATGATTTTTTTCATGTTTTTCCTCCTGTTAAATTTTGATTTATTGTAACACCAGTTGAACGGTGAAACAACCGTTATTTCGCAAGAAAGACGGACAACTGTCAAAAAAACTGATTTTCATACTCAATATCGTGTTGGTTTGCTCTTTCCGATTTCAATATGTAGTGTTTTCATAGCGACATGTAACTGCAGAACCTCACAGGAGTTCGTTCACTTCACCAAGTTTTGCGCAACGCTTGTAAATCAGCGGATGCGTTCGCTCGCTTCCAGCGCCTTGAGATCCGGTTCGCACAAAAACGGCTCCCCTGCCGCAAGCATGGCGTTTTTCACGTCTTTCAATCCACTGCCGGTAGAAACAGTCGTTACGCTTTCATGCGGTTTGATCATTCCCTTTGCCAAAGCTGCCTTTACTCCCGCAGTCGCCGTCACGCCCGCCGGTTCTCCGAATACGCCCTCTTCCCTGCCCAGAAGGCGCATCGCGTCCAGAATATCCTCGTCCGAAACGGCGATCCACGCGCCTCTGCTTTCCCGCACCGCGCGCTGTGCCTTGACGGGATTTCGGGGAACGCCGACCGCGATGCTGTCCGCCAGCGTGTTTTCCGGCGTCGGTTCCAACGCGCCTCCGCGCGCGTCCGCGTCGACAAATGGGCAGCAGCCCGTAGATTGTACGCCAAGTATCTTCGGAATGCGTTCTATCATGCCAAGCTGCAGCAAATCGTAAAATCCGTTATAAACGCCGCCGATCGTGCATCCGTCTCCGACGGAGACGGCGACCCAGTCGGTCGGTTCCCAATGCAGCTGTTCCGCAATTTCCAGCGCAACGGTCTTCTTTCCCTCGGTCATCACGGGATTGATGCCCGCGTTGCGGTTATAAAAACCCCATTTTTCGATCGCGGCTTTGCTCAGTTCGAACGTCTGCCGGTAATCGCCTTTGACTGAAACGACATTCGCGCCGAAGATCAACAGCTGCGCGACCTTGCCGATCGGCGCGCGTTCCGGAACGAAAATGACGCTCTTAAGCCCCATCCTAGCCGCGCTGCCAGCGCAGGAGCTCGCGGCATTTCCCGTTGAAGAGCAGCTGATCGTCTCATAACCGAGTTCGATCGCTTTTGCGACTGCGACGCCGCTCGCACGGTCCTTCAACGATCCGGTCGGGTTCAACCCATCGTCTTTAATATACAGTGTATCTAGACCGATCTTCCGCCCCAGCCTCAGGGAGCGATATAAGGGCGTCCAGCCGATGCGAAGAAAATCCGTTAATCCTTCGCCCCGGATCGGCATTAGGGCGCGGTAACGCCACATGCTGTTGTCGTGATCTTTCTTCAGCGATTCTCTGGTAAGCACTGGCCTGATCCGCGCGTAATCATAAACAATGTCAAGGATACCTTTTTCACCGCACGACGGGCAGGTCATCAGTTCCGGTTCAAACGGATATTCTTTTTTGCATATCGTACAACGGTAACCTGCAATGCGATTCATCCCATTACTCCAATAGATCGTTTGATATGATTTCTTAAATTAGTGTAATTTCCGACAGAAGGATCGGATCCATGCTTCTTACAATAATAATGTTTCTCATATGCACAATTTATCATACCTTGAAATCCGCAAAATGTACAGTAAAAAATAGTGCTGAACAAAATTATTATGACAACAAATATTTTCTGATTTCGGTCCTGCACGTATTGCCCCTGATTCCTGTGTATAGTATAATCTATATGTATTTGCAGTTCTTATACTCTTTGGTTGCAGAAGTGACAACTGAAAACGTGAAGGGAGGTCCCCTATGCTGCTCATCGGAAACGGCAGGCTCGTCACAAGAGATCAGGGCCGTTATTTTGAAAACGGCGCTGTCGCCGTTCAGGATAACCTCATCCTCGAGGTAGGCGAAGCGCACGCGCTCCGCCAGGCATATCCGCAAGCCGAATGGATTGATGCAAACGGCGGCGTGATCATGCCCGGGCTGATCAACGCGCATAACCATATCTACAGCGCGTTTGCGCGCGGGCTCTCGATTAAAGGGTATCAGCCGCATGACTTTAACGACATCCTTGAGGGCATGTGGTGGAAGATCGACCGCCTGCTGACGAAAGAAAATGACCGACTTTCCGCTTACGCCGTATACATCGACTGCATTAAAAACGGCGTCACGACCGTGTTCGACCATCACGCGAGCTACTATGACATCCCCGGCAGTCTGGATACTCTTTCTGACGCGGCGAAAGAACTAGGCGTCCGCGCCTGCCTTTGCTATGAAGTTTCCGACCGCGACGGAGAAGCGAAGACGGCCGAGGCAATTCTGGAAAACGAACGGATGATTCAAAAAGCTGCCGCTGATAAAAGCGACATGCTGAAAGGTATGATGGGGCTGCACGCCGCGTTTACCCTGTCGGATGAAACGCTCTCACGCTGCCGGAAGCATACCCCGTCCTATACGGGGTTTCACGTGCACGTTGCGGAAGGGCCGGGCGATCAGATCGATTCTCTGAAAAAGTATAATAAACGCATCGTCGAGCGCCTGTTTGAAAACGGGATCCTTGGAAATCAAACGCTCGCAATCCATTGTGTTCACGTCAGTCCGTCCGAAATGGCTCTGCTGAAGGAAACGGATACAATGGTTGTTCATAACCCCGAGTCCAATATGGGCAACGCGGTCGGCTGCGGCCCTGTCATCCGTCTGTTTGCGGAGGGCATTCTGCTCGGTCTCGGCACCGACGGCTACACAAACGACATGATCGAAAGTTATAAAGTCGGAAACATCATTCACAAACACAACCTTTGCGATCCGACCGTAGCCTGGGGTGAAATCCCCGCCATGCTGTTTGAAAACAATCCTCGCATCGCGAACCGCTTCTTCGAGCGCCCGCTCGGCGTGCTCAAAAAGGGCGCGTATGCGGACGTGATCGTGACCGATTACGACCCGCTGACGCCAATGGACGGCGGCAACGTTAACGGACACATTCTGTTCGGAATGAACGGACGAAGCGTAGTGACCACGGTCTGCAACGGCAAAGTGCTGATGAAGGATCGAAAAGTTCTGGTTGCAGATGAGAAGTCTGTCATGCACGCCTGCCGGGACAGCGCGGCCAGACTCTGGAAGTCGATCAACGGATAACGGCTTCGTTGCCCGCAGATTCTCGTGTTGGAGAAGCAACCGATTCCCGGTTTACAGAATCGTATGATGAATTTACCCAGGAGGCGCATATGTCCGACCGAATGACCCCGATCCCCTTTGCGGAACTCATGAACTGGATTCTGGAAGAGCGCACACATGGCAGCGTATTCGGCGTCCGCCGCCCGTATATCGCGCCGAAGGGAAAAATGCTGGACCTGTTTGGCGAGCATCTGGAGACGCCGTTCGGCCCCGCCGCAGGCCCGCATACGCAGCTGGCGCAGAACCTGATCGCCGCCTATTACGCGGGGTGTCGCTTTTTCGAACTGAAAACCGTACAGACGCTGGACGGAGAGGATCTTCCCGTATCAAAGCCATGTATCCTCGCGGAGGACGAAGCATATAACGTAGAATGGTCGACGGAACTTCGCGTTGCGGAGGCGTTCGACGAATATGTGAAAGCATGGTACGCACTCAAACTGCTCAGCTGGGAATACGATCTGGGCCGGCCCGAAGGGTTCATGTTCAATATGAGCGTCGGCTATAACTTCGAGGGAATCACGAGCGAAAAGATCGACCGTTTTATCGAAGGCCTGAAGAATGCGTCAGCCACGCCCGTCTGGGCAGCGTGCTCCGCATGGGCAAAGGAGAACCTGAGCCGCTTTACTAAAGTTGACGCCAAATATATCGACGGCATCTCGCCGCATATCTGCTCCTCGATCACGCTCTCCACGCTCCACGGCTGCCCGCCGCAGGAGATCGAGCGCATCGCAAGCTATCTGATCACGAAAAAAAGGCTGAACACGTTCGTCAAATGCAATCCGACGCTGCTTGGGTATCAGTTTGCGCGCAAGACCTTGGACGACATGGGTTACGATTATCTGGTCTTCGACGATTTTCATTTTAACGACGATCTGCAGTACCGCGACGCGATCCCGATGTTCAAACGCCTGATCGATCTCGCCTGCGGAAACGGCGTTCAGTTCGGGTTGAAGCTGACCAACACCTTCCCCGTCGGCATCGCGCGAAACGAACTGCCCGGAACCGAGATATATATGAGCGGGCGTTCGCTCTATCCGCTGACCATTGAACTGGCGCATCGTCTCAGCCGCGAGTTCGACGGCAGAATCCGCATTTCCTTCTCCGGCGGCGCGGATTTTTACAACATCGCGGAACTCTACGACGCGGGCATCTGGCCCGTTACATTGGCCACGACGCTGTTAAAGCCCGGCGGTTACCAGCGTGCCAAGCAGATCGCCGAAAAGCTGGCAAAAGAAGAATACGGCCCGTTCGAAGGCGTTTCGGTCGGCAAGGTCGCTTACCTCGCCCGCGCCGCCCGCACGGACGAACGCCACAGGAAGTCCGTTAAACCGCTGCCCATCCGCAAAATCAAACAAAAAGTCCCGCTGACCAGCTGCTTCATCGCACCCTGCGAACACGGCTGCCCGATTCAGCAGGATATCCCAGAATATGTTCGTCTGGTCGGCGACCGGAAATATGCCGAAGCGCTGAAGCTCATCCTCGAACGCAATCCGCTTCCATTCATCACGGGTCGCATCTGTTCGCACCGCTGCATGGATAAATGCACGCGCGGATTCTATGAGGAGAGCGTGCATATTCGCGACGCGAAACTGCTCGCCGCGCGCGAGGGATTCGACAGCCTGATCGGTCAATTGAAACCCTCCGGAAAATCGGACGCTAGCGTCGCCATCGTCGGCGGCGGTCCGGCGGGCATGGCGGCGGGCTATCTGCTCGGCCGTCAGGGCGCGAAAGTCACCATATTCGAACGGCGCGCGGAGCTCGGCGGGATCGTACGTTATGTGATTCCGGGGTTCCGAATCGGCGATTACGGCATGGACAGGGACGTCGACCTGCTGAAAACCATGGGTGCGCAGATCAAGGTCAATACCATTGCCCCCCGCGTCGCAGAGCTAAAAAAGAACGGATTTACGCACGTAATCTTCGCAACCGGCGCTTGGGAGCACGGTAATCTGAAACTGCCGGAAGGCGAGAGCATGAACGTGCTCGATTTCCTGGAACAGTATAAATGCGAAACGCTGAAAGATGTCGGCGCGCACGTCGTCATCGTCGGCGGCGGCAATACCGCGATGGACGCCGCGCGCGCGGCAAAGCGCATAAACGGCGTCGTAAGCGCGAGCATCGTTTACCGCCGCACAAGGCGCTATATGCCCGCGGACGAGGAAGAACTGCAGCTCGCGCTCGAAGAGGGCGTCGAATTTCAGGAATTGCTCAGCCCCGTTTCGATCAAGGACGGCAGGCTGATCTGTAAAAAATGCGTGCTCGGCGAGCCGGACGCAAGCGGCAGGCGTTCCTCCGTGGAAACGGACGAGTTGGTCGCGATCCCCTGCTCGCTTCTGGTTTCGGCGATCGGCGAAAAAGTGATCGCAAAGGATTTTATAGACAGCGGCATCGCGCTCACTGAACGCGGTGCGGTAAAAGTAAATCCCGATACGCTCGAAACCAGCGAAAAAAACGTGTTCGTCATCGGGGATGCAAACCGCGGCCCGGCTACGGTCGTGGAAGCCATCGCGGACGCGCGCAAAGTCGCGGATGCGATCGTGGGTAAATACGCCGTCACGATTCCGCAAGAGTCGAAAGCCTGTTCCGGCAACTGCCTCGCAAAACAAGGATCTCTGGCGGTTTACGACAGCGCAGGCCGTGAGACGGAGCGCTGCCTTGCCTGCTCCACCATCTGCGAGTGCTGCGTACAGGTCTGTCCGAACCGCGCGAATATCGCCATAGAAGTCGAAGGCATGGATATGCCGCAGATCATCCATGTCGACCGTATGTGCAACGAGTGCGGCAACTGCACGGCGTTCTGCCCTTACGACAGCGCGCCTTACAAAGAAAAGCTCACGCTCTTCTCAACGGAGCGGGAATTCGACCAGAGTGAAAACAAAGGCTTCCTCATACTCGGCGGCGGAAAAGTCAAGCTTCGTCTGGATGAGGTCGCCTCCGTGAAGCTTGGCGAAAATAAAATCGATCCCGACATTGAAAAAATCATCAGCGCGGTCATCCGGGATTACGGATATCTGATCTGACCGTTCTGCATGATTCCACCGAATTTTATCAGGGGGAATCTCATGGCGCTGCTCACCGTCAACGGACAAACTTATTCCGTAGATCAAAATCAAAAGCTGCTTCCGTTTCTGCGGGATACGCTTCTTTTAACCAGCGTGAAAAACGGCTGTTCCGAAGGCGCGTGCGGCACCTGTATGGTGCTCATCGACGGAAAGGCTACGAAAGCCTGTGTCCAGCAGACGGACAAACTAGACGGTAAGTCGATCGTCACGGTCGAAGGGCTTTCCGTTCGCGAAAAAAACGTGTACGCGTACGCATTCGCCGTTTCCGGCGCGGTGCAGTGCGGTTTCTGTACACCCGGTATGGTCATCAGCGCGAAAGGATTGCTTGATCAGAACATTTCTCCTTCCCGCACGGAAATTAAAGAAGCGATTAAAAACAACATCTGCCGCTGCACGGGCTATAAGAAAATCGAGGACGCGGTGCTCCTCTCGGCAAAACTCTTTCGCGAAAACACAGAAGTGCCGCAAACCGAGCTGCCCGGCAGCGTCGGAGACAGCATACGGCGAATCGAAGCCGTCGATAAAACGCTCGGAAAAGCCATGTATGCCGACGACATACACCTGCCCGGCATGCTTCTTGGTTCCGCCGTACGCAGCGCGTATCCGCGCGCAAAGCTCCTCTCACTTGACACCTCCGCCGCAAAGGCCGTTCCCGGCGTGGCCGCCGTATTCACCGCGGACGACGTCCCAGGCGCAAAGAAGATCGGCCATCTTGTTCAGGATTACGACGTGATGATCCCCGTCGGCGGCATCACGCACTTTTTAGGAGACGCCATCGCGCTCGTCGTCGCGGAAAACGCAGCCGCGCTGGAGGCGGGAAAAGCCGCCGTCAAGGCGGAGTACGAACCGCTGTGTCCCATCCTTTCATCGGAGGACGCGAGAAAAGACGGTTTCGAGCTCGTACATCTCGATCGAAAGGACAACCTGCTTTCATTTCAGTTTGTAAAACGCGGAGATGTCGATCTGGCGATTCAAAATAGCGCGCACGTGGTGACTAATCATTACAGCGTGCCGTTTACCGACCATGCGTTTCTGGAACCTGAATGCGCGGTCGCCGAAACGGAAGGCGACGGCGTGCATGTTTTTAGCGGCGATCAGGGCGTTTATCAGACGCGCAAGGAATGCGCCGCCCTGCTCGGGCTTTCGCCGGAGCAGGTTCGCGTCACGGCGATGATGATCGGCGGCGGATTCGGCGGCAAGGAAGACATGAGCGTGCAGCACCACGCCGCGCTCGCCTGCTATTTACTCAAGCGTCCGGTCAAGGTTCGCTTTTCTCGCGCGGACAGCCTGCTCGTCCACCCGAAACGGCACGCGATGGAGATGGACTTCACTACCGCATGCGACGAGACGGGGAAACTCACCGCCATGCGCGCGCGCATTTTCGCGGACAGCGGCGCCTATGCATCTCTCGGCGGGCCGGTGCTGCAGCGCGCATGCACGCACGCTGCGGGGCCGTATAATTATCAAAACGTAGACATCGAAGGTTATGCGTACTACACCAACAACCCGCCGGGCGGCGCGTTCCGCGGCTTCGGCGTGCCGCAGAGCTGCTTTGCTACGGAATGCAACATCAATCAGCTTGCAGAAATGGTCGGGTTAACGCCGTTCGAATTCCGTTATCAAAACGCAATCCGTCCCGGTCAGGTTTTGCCCAACGGACAGTTTGCGGACGAAACCACCGCCCTCGTGGAGACACTGGACGCGGTTCGTTCAATTATGGAGCGCAGCCCGAAGGCCGGCATCGCCTGCGCGATGAAAAACAGCGGCCTCGGCGTCGGCGTGCCGGATATCGGCCGCTGCCGGATCGAAGTACTTGGCGGAAAGCTGCACCTGCATTCCTCCGCCGCCTGCATCGGTCAGGGTATGGGTACGATTCAAACGCAGTTCGTCAAGGAAATCACCGGCCTGCCGCTGGAACAGATCGTCTATCACGTTCCGGACACCTCTAATGCGCCGAACGCGGGCAACACCACCGCATCCAGACAAACGCTTTTTACGGGCGAGGCCGCTGTTCGCGCAGCGAAACTGGTAAAAGAGGCGATGGATGCGGCTGGTTCGCTGGATGCGCTGGAAGGCCGGAGCTTTCTGGGCGAATACGAGGGCGTCACAGATCCCATGGGGTCGGATAAGCCAAATCCCGTCTCGCACATCGCATACGGTTATGCGACGCATGTGGTTGAGCTGGACGACGACGACCGCGTTTCCTGCGTCACGGCGGCGCATGACGTCGGGCGTGCGGTCAACCCCGTTTCGCTCGAAGGGCAGATCGAAGGCGGCGTAGTCATGAGCCTCGGTTACGCGCTGAGCGAAGACTTCCCGCTGGAAAACGGAAAACCCACGCGAAGATTCGGAACCCTGGGCCTATTCAAAGCGAACATGACGCCGGAGCTTCACCCGATCATCGTCGGCAAAGCATCAAAGGACAATCTGGCCTGCGGCGCGAAAGGCGTCGGCGAGATCTGTTCCATCCCCACCGCGCCGGCGGTGCAGCTTGCGTATTACAACCGCGACGGCGTTTTTCGTACCAAACTGCCGCTGGATAATACGCCTTACAGTAAGAAATAAACAGAAAGAATTACGAAAAGCGGGGCGTTACCCGCTTTTATCTTTTCTTACGTGCGTGCGAATTGACCGCGACGGACGATATGGTATAATAATTTCAGATGACAATAAAGGAGAGTGTTATGTTCAGAGATAAAGCAGGAAATTTTGCCGTCGGAAAAATCACTGGTTACCTGATCCTGTTAATTTTGGTAATCATCGTGCTGGCCGGCAGCATCGTGGTCGTCGAAGCGGGCCAGACAGGCGTCATCCTGACGTTTGGAAAGGTCAGTCCTATCGTCTTGCAGGAGGGAATCCACTTCAAGGTGCCGTTCGCGCAGAAGGTTGTCGCCATAAACAACCGGATTGTGAAAACCGAAGTCACCACCGAAGCCTTCAGCAAAGATCTGCAGACGGTGTCCACCGTCATCGCGGTCAACTACCACATCAACAAGTCCTCCAGCGCGGAGGTCTACAAGCAGGTCGGTCTCGGGTATGACGACGTCCTCGTCGTTCCGGCGATCAACGAAGTGCTGAAGGCCGTGACGGCGAACTATACCGCGCAGCAGCTCGTCAGCTCCCGCGGAGAAGTGAGCGTTTTACTAGACGAAAACCTCAATACGAAGCTGAACGAATACGGCATCATCGTCGACGATCTCAACATCATCAACTGGGACTTCACTGAGGAGTACATCAGCGCGATCGAAGCCAAGCAGGTCGCCGAACAGAATCTGATCAAAACCCGCACCGAGCAGGAGCAGGCGCTCGTCATCGCCAACACCGAAGCGCAGAAACAGGTCATCGCCGCGCAGGCGGAGGCGGACAAGATCAAACTGCTCGCGAACGCGACGGCGGAAAGCAACCGTACCATTGCGGAATCGCTGAGCGATACGCTGCTGAAGTATGAAACGCTGCAGAAGTGGGACGGACAACTGCCAAAAGTCACCAACGGCGGAAGCACGCTGATCGACATCGGCCTGGGTGAGTAATAATCCAGACGCAAAAAAAGAGGCGGGGTAAATCCTCGCCTCTTTGCATTCTGTCAGGATTGCGTGCCTGTTTTCTTCTTCAGCCGATCGCTCAGCCACTTGACGCCAAACGCGGCGTAGGGCAGCATCATCGGCACATAGATAATGGCATACTGCGACTTCGCTTCGAACAGGGTATGGTACACCGCAGCGCCGATGAGAATGGTTGGTATGATCATACGCGCTTCGTCCCGTTCCTCCTTCTTTCGAAAAAACGCGAAAAAGGAGACCGTCATCGCAAGATAGACAAACTGCATCAGCTGGTTGAAATATTCGTGAACGGTATCGCTCGCCTCGCCTCTGCCGAGGCTTTCGACAAACGCAGAGATCGGTGCGCTTCTGTCGTTGTTGGGTTCCGTCGCGCTGCTCCAGAGCGACTGAAATTCAGGTTCGTTCCACTGACTTGTGATTTTTTTAAAGAAAAACGAGCCGAGATAGATCGGGCGGGAGGCAAACAGTTGTGCGCGCTCGAGAAAATCCGCTTTGCACAGGGCGAGCGTTTGATCATAGTTAAAATCGTTATCGCGCAGAACGTTGCTGGTATAACTGTTATACCAGCCGGGACCCAGGCTCGAATCGCGAAATCCAGTTACAAGCCACGCCAGCTGCGGCGTCCCCTTGCCATAGGATATCCCTATTCTGTCCTCGTAATATGCCTGAACGCCTTTAGGAAGCAGCACCGATCCCGCGAACATGACCGCAAGGCCGATCAGCAGAAGATGTTTTCTGGTTCGAAGCACATATAGAAATATCATTGCCGCTTCTGCGATCAGTGCGATCCAGAAGTTCTTCTTGATCATTATCGCGATCATAATGAAAATGAACGCGGGAATCATAGAAGCAAACCTACCTGTTTTAATCAGGCGAATGACGAAATAGATGCTCCACGTAGCAAGCATCATACCGGGAATCGTGCCATAGATAAACGTGCTTAAAAACGCGGGCTGCAGGCAAAGAGCCAAAAGAATCGCGGTAAGAAGCTCTACGCGCGCGTCGTCGAATAGTTCCCTCGCAATCAGAACCACCGCAATTTCGTTTGCGCAGACTAAAATTACGTTCATCAATTGAAACTGCGTAAACGCGCCTACGCCGAATATCCGGAAAAATCCTTCCGAAAACAGCAGGAATCCAAGCTGAAATGGATAGACGTGAAAATAATCGCCTGACAATACGCTCTGCGCTTCGCCGCTGATGAGCTGCTGCGCGCCCATTGTGATCATTTTCGAGTCTGCGGTCGGGGTCGCGTGCGCGGATAGAACCCACCATGCGCCGACGGCTGCGGTGATCAGAACAGACCCTGCCGTAACCCAAAATACCGTTTTCCGTTTAACCTGAACCCGCATCAGCAGCAGAGCCAGTACCAGAAGCACCGTAAATACGACGAGATTGATGATGATATGGTCAGGGTTCCACGAGACGTGTTCGTCGTTCCCCGTTGAAAAGCCGATATCCACGTGGCAGGTCTGCACCAGGCCGACGATGGAAAGAAACGCGAAGATGACGAGCGCGATGAGCGCGACCGCCCCCTGCGAAAAACGGGAAAATCTGTGCCCAAACCGAAGTTTCTCTGCCATGTGTGTTCTCCTATCCGTCTTTTTCAGTTTTCGATTCTGTGTTTTTTCATCAGATAATCGTTCACTTCCTGTTTTACTCCCGAATCAAATCCGACGGGTGAGTATCCGAAGTCGCGCATCGCCTCGTCGTGCGGATAAGCGCGCGGCTCGACAAGACGCTGCACTTTTTCTCGATAATCGATTTTGGTCAGTGTGATCAGAAATAATATCCACGCGCCCGATATCGCAATCCAGTATGGTACTGATACGAAACGCGCTGGTTTATTCAGATCTCCTGCAATTACCGTGAGCATATCGCGCAGTAAAATCGGTTCTTTACCGGAGAGCACGTAGTCCTTCCCCGCCGTCGCTCCGCTCAGCAGGACATCCGCATACGCGCGACCCAGATCACGCCGGTGAACGGGCTGGAGCGCGAACCGCGCGCCGGAAACCACAGGCATCACAGGCAGCCTGTCCATCATCGCGATGAACTTGACGACGTTTTCGTCGTCAAGGCCCCCATAGATCATCGTCGGTCGCAGAATAGTCAGAGAAACGCCGTTTTCGCGGCACAGCCGCGTCATCTCCCTGTCGATTTTCCTGTATTCAGCGCTTGCGGATTTATATTTTGAGTATACACCCGTCGTATGCACGGCGATAATTCGTTTGATTCCGGCTTTGATCGCGAGCGGCACGACGCGCATCGACGTGTGAATGCCGACGATGTGCAACAGCGTATCTGCGCCGGACAACACGCCCGTGAAGAACGGCTCGTCTTCAATCGTTCCATAGAACAGCTCGACCGGCAGGCCGCTTTCCGCAAGAAACGCCGCTTTCTCGCGCGAACGCACGACCGCGCGGAAGCGGCATTCCGATAGTTCCTCTTTTCGTTCCATCAGGCGCTCAACGGCATAGACGCCTGTCTTGCCCGTGATCCCCGTGAGCACCGCCGTCATCTTCATTCGCAACCTCAAATACAATCGTTCTGCTGCATTATAACATATTGTTACGAACGATTTCGAACCGTTTTTCATAAAAAAGTCCGCGTGACCGCGGACTTCAATTTACATTCACCTAGAATATCTGCCGGGCAAAAAAGTCGGCAATCGCCGTTTCCTCCGCTCTGCCGTTTTTCAATCGCTCGCTGATTGGTCCACTGCCATAGACACAGCCGATCAGAAGCGTTTCCACACGCTGCGCGAGCAGCGCATCCATTGCGTCCGTATAGCACGCGGCGGATACGACCGATCCGTTTTGAACGTTGAGTAGCAGTTCCACGCACCCGAAATCGAACCGATGTTCAAAGGAGACGTTGAACGCGGGCGTCACGCCGTAAATCCAATCCCAGGATGCAAACGTTTTTCGTTTTTCCTCCAGCGCCGTGTGATCGATCGCATCCCAGGAGTGGTGCGCATATGCGCCGTATTCCGCCTCAAAAGCCTCCGTTAACGCCTGCTTCATGCTCTCAACCGTCAGCGAAGGGTTTTGCTGGCCAAGGTTCGTCACCCGGCTGACCACGCTCTTCACACCCTTGGCATCCAGCTTCATCTGCGGCGGCGCAAGGTATCGTCCCAGCCGCGTGAGATCCGCCGAAATCAGTATCGTGCCGTGATGCAGTGCAACGCCGCCGGAGAAACGAAACGCGTTGCCGGAAAACTTTTCTCCCGTTGCGGTCAAAACAAGGTCGTTTCTTCCGGTAAACGACGTATCGGTACCGAAACAAGCAGCCGCCTTTTGAATCACGCCGAGCTGACGCGAAAGATCATAGCGTTCCTTTGGCAGCAGAAACGTGAAATTCAGATTGCCGAGATCGTGAAAGACCGCCCCCCCGCCGGAAGACCGCCGAGCGAGTTTGCCGCCTTCGCTTTCCAAAAGCTCCGCGCGGCATTCTCGCCAGGCGTTCTGGTTTCTTCCGATGACAACAGTGCGTTCGTTTTGCCAGAGATATAACGTCACACCCACCCCCTGCGTCTCGAAGAGCAGCTCTTCGAGCGCGAGGTTTTCATACGGATCGACGCAGTTAGTTGACAGAAAACGGTTCAATCGTTCCCCTTTTCATTTCGCATCAGTAAGGATACGGCGTTTTGCGTTCGTTCTGTTTACCGTTTTTTCGCTTTCGCAATACTTTCCTTCGCTGCTTTGGCGACATTTTCCGCCGTAAACCCGAATTCCTGAAACAGGATATTTGCGGGAGCGGAGGCACCGAAGTGGTCAAGGCAGACGGCTTCGCCGTCAAGACCGATGTAACGATCCCAGCTGTATGCGGAAGCCGCTTCCACGGCGACGCGCGCGCGGATCGCGTTCGGCAGGACGGATTCCCTGTATGCCTCCTCCTGATCGTCAAACAAATCCAGACAGGGCATGGATACGATGCGGCTTCCAATGCCTTCCGCTTCCAGCAGGTCCGCAGCCTTATAGAGCAACTCAACTTCGCTGCCGCTCGCCATCAGGATCACGTCGGGTTTGCCTTTTTTCGCATCTCTTAGGATATATCCGCCGCGATAGGCCCCTTCTCCCGTCTCGGCGTACTGCGGCAGATTCTGCCTTGTCAGCGCGAGCACGGAAGGTTTGTCGGCTTCAAATGCCATAAGATAACAGGCCGCCGTTTCCTTTGCGTCCGCGGGGCGCATGACAAGCACGCCGGGCGTTGCGCGCAGTGCGGCGAGATGCTCCACTGGCTGATGCGTCGGTCCGTCTTCTCCAACGCCAATGCTGTCGTGCGTCATGACGTAGACGACCGGCTGACGCATGACTGCGGAAAGGCGAAGCGCGGGCTTGAGATAGTCGGTAAATACAAGGAACGTCGCACAGAACGCGTGGAATCCGCCGTAAAGCTGGATTCCGTTGCAGATGGCCGCCATCGCGAACTCACGAATGCCGAAATGGATGTTCGCGCCGGAACGGTTTTCCACTGCAAAGAATCCTTTCCCCTTGAGCTCGGTCTTGTTGGACGGCGCGAGATCCGCGCTGCCGCCAAAGAGATTCGGTATATATTCTGCAAAGATATTCAGCAGTTCGCCGCTGATCGCGCGCGTCGCTTTGGAACCGGAAGCGTTCCAAAGCCGCGCATCCTGTTTGAGCGCGTCCGGCAATTTTTTATCATGCCATGCGGCCCACTTTTGATACAGATCGGGATACGCTTTCTGATACGCCGCGAACATCGCGTCGTATTCCGCGTGCTGTTTGCTGTATCCCTTCTGCAATTCCGCAAAGTACGCTTTCACGTCTTCGGGGACGGCAAACGGCGCTTCGTTCCAGTCGTAAAACGCCCGCATGGCTTTGATCGCGTCTTCGCCCAGCGGTTCTCCGTGTGCGCTCGCGGAATTTGCCTTCGGCGTGCCGTGCGCGATCTCTGTGCGCACGATGATGAGCGACGGGTGCGTTTTGTCCGCTTTCGCACGATCAATCGCCAGTGCGATCGCTTCCGTATCTTCGCCGTCAGCGACATGCTGAACCGTCCAGCCGTACGCTTCGAAGCGTTTGCCGACATCCTCGGTGAACGCGAGGTGCGTGCTGCCTTCGATCGTGATTTCGTTGCGGTCGTAAAGCAGGATCAATTTCCCCAGGCCGAGATGCCCCGCAAGCGAAGCCGCTTCCGAAGCGACGCCCTCCATCAGGCAGCCGTCGCCGGTCAGCGCGTAGGTGTAGTTGTCGACAACGGGATAACCCTCGCGGTTGAACTCCGCGGAAAGCCGTGCCTCCGCCATCGCCATGCCGACCGCGTTCGCGATACCCTGCCCCAGAGGCCCCGTGGTGGTTTCTACGCCGACGGTGTGCGCATACTCCGGATGACCGGGCGTTTTGCTGCCCCACTGCCGGAACGTCATGAGTTCTTCGATCGGAAGGCCGTAGCCGAAAAGATGCAGAAGCGAATATTCCAGCATGGATGCGTGACCCGCCGATAGCACAAAGCGGTCTCTGCCAGACCACTTCGGATCTTTCGGATCATGCCGCATCTGCTTCCAGAGCGTGAAAGCCATCGGCGCGGAGCCGATGGGAAGTCCGGGATGACCGCTGTTCGCTTTTTGAACCGCTTCCGCCGCGAGGAAACGGATGTTGGTAATCGCTTTTTGTTCGATCGTTTTCATGAAAAAAGGATTCCTTTCAGATGATAAAAAGTATGGCGACGAATATTATACCATATCCGCCGCCGAATTTTCACTGTGAAACTCAGATGCCGCATTTGTTTTCGCGAATCTGCTCCAGTTCCGTGAAGTTATGCCTGCACACATGTCCGCTCAGCGGAAGGATACGCTCGTGAATCGCGTCCAAGATCCATTCCGGCTGCGGGAAGAACGCGTCTTCCAGTTCGTGCGCGGGCGTGATCCAGTTTTTCGCGCCGACGACGACGGGCGGCGCGTCGAGGTAGTCGAAAGCGAGTTCCGCAATATTGCTCGCGAGGTTGCGCATGAAGCTGTTTCGCTCGCAGGCGTCGCCGGTCACGACGATCCGTCCCGTTTTTTTCACGCTCGCGATCACCGGTTCATAATTGAACGGAACCAGCGAACGCGCGTCGATCACCTCCGCGGATATGCCGTATTGCTCCTTCAGCATGTCCGCCGCTTTGATTGCGCGGTAAAGCGTCGCGCCGATGGCGAGGATGGTAACGTCCTTTCCTGCGCGTTTGACGTCCGGCTCGCCAAATGGGATCTCATATTCCGATTCCGGAACGCCCTCCGCGTGGAAAAGCTCGGCAACGTCGTAGATACGCTGACTTTCCAGAAAGACGACGGGATCCGTACCGTTCAGCGCAGACTGCATGAGTCCTTTCGCGTCGTAAGGCGTCGCTGGAAATACGACCTTGAGGCCGGGAATGTGCGCGACCAGCGCGCTCCAGTCCTGCGAATGCTGCGCGCCGTATTTGCTGCCGACGCTCATGCGAAGAACAACGGGCATTTTGAGCATACCCGCGCTCATCGCCTGCCATTTGCACAGCTGGTTGAACACCTCGTCCCCCGCCCTGCCCAGAAAGTCACAGTACATGAGCTCCGCAACCGCTCTGCCGCCGCTCATGGCGTATCCGATTGCGGCGCCGACAATGCCCGCCTCGGCGATCGGCGTGTTGAACAGCCTGTGATACGGAATCGCCTCTGTCATTCCGCGGTAAACCGCGAACGCGCCGCCCCAGTCACGGACGTCTTCGCCGAACGCGGCGAGCGTCGGGTCTTCGTAAAACTTGTTGATGATAGGCTCGGCAAGTCCGTCACGAAGCTGATACACACGGTTTTTGCTGACGGGTTTCCCGTCCGGTTCGAGACCAAAGCGTGCTTTTTTCGAAATCTGCTGGATACGCGGGCATTCCTCGCGCGGGAGCAGCATATCAGGCTTTCTTGTTTCGTCAAACGAACGGACGGTTTTATTGGACAGCATCAGGTTACCGATATAATCGCTCTCCATACCGAAGATATCGATGCGCGGGGAAATCGTTTCATCGATGGCGCGTTTGAAGTTGAGCAGCATGCGATCCCTGACCGTCTTCCAGATCGCGTCCAGTTCTTCCTGTTCGGCGATCTTCGCGTCGATGATCTGTCTGCCGAAGGACAGGATAGAATCCTGCGCTTCCCAGGCTTCCAGTTCTTCCTTTGTGCGGTAGGTGCCGGAGTCCGACGGGCTGTGCCCGCTGAATCGGTAAGTAATAAGGTCCAGAAGCACAGGGCCTTCCTTTTTCGCAACAGGAATTTTACGCCTGTACGCGTCGATAACCGCGAGAGGATTAAATCCGTCCACGCGCTCCGCGTGCATGGCGGAAGGCATGACGCCGGAAGCGATGCGGGCGACCATGTCGTATCCCATTGTTTCGCCGCGCGTTTGACCGCCCATGCCGTAAAAGTTATCGTTGATATTGAATATAATCGGAACACCGCCGCCGTGATCGCCCCATAGCGTGCGCACCTGATCCATCGCGGAGATCATTAATCCCTCCCAAACGGGACCGCAGGCCATGGAACCGTCTCCGATGTTGCAAATGACCACGCCCGGCTTTTTATTGCTCAGTTTAAACAGAGCCGCACCCGGCGCGATACTGCCGCTGCCGCCGACGATCGCGTTATTAGGGTAGATGCCGAACGGTGTGAAAAACGCGTGCATGGAACCGCCGAGGCCCTGGTTGAATCCGTTTTTACGCGCGAACGTTTCGCACATCATGCCGTAAAGTAGAAAATCAAACGCGGTTTCCTTCGCAGCTTTTCCGTCTTCCCTGATCGCCGCGAGCGTGCGCCCGCCGAAAAAGCCTTCCATGATCTCCGCGAGTTTCTTTTCATTAAGGATCTCGATCGAGCGAAGCCCCTTGGCGAGAATTTCGCCGTGGCTGCGGTGGGATCCGAATGTGTAGTCGTCGAGCGTGAGCTCGTACGCCGCGCCGACATACGCCGCCTCCTGTCCTATACCGAGGTGCGCCGGTCCGGGATGGTTGTATTGTATACCGCAGTATTCGTTGGTTGTTTTGATCAGGTTGAGCATGGTTTCGAATTCGCGGATATAAGCCATGTCTCGGTAAATATTCAGAAATTCCACTTTCGTGAAATTCTTTTTCTCATCGCTTACGTTTTTCTGATACTGGTTGACCGGAATCTGCGGAAACGACAGCGTTTCGGGTTTTCTGACCACGTTCGGGTCGATAAACAGCTGCTTTGCCATTTCATTTCTCCTTATTTTTTACACACAGTTTGCTCTGATTTATGCTGTCTAGTACTGGAAAACCGCTTCGCGGATGATTTCGCTCACCGTCGGGTGCGGGAAAACGATTTCTTTGATCTCGTCAATCGTCAGGCCGAGTTCGATGAACGTGCCTGCCTCAACGATAAACTCGCTGGAATAATTACAAAGCGCCTGCGCGCCGAGCACGCGGCGGTTTTTGTTGTTGACCACGAGCTTCATCACGCCGTCGCCGCCTTCGTTCTCCGCAAGATAACGTCCTGAGAAACGCATCGGGATTTTCACGCAGGAGCAGTCAAGCCCCTTCGACTTCGCGCTCGCTTCCGTTTCTCCGACCGACGATAATTCGGGGTTTGTATAGAGCACGCCGGGGATCGCTTCATAGCGCATTTCGTCTTTTTTCCCGAGCATGCAATTGATGGCGACCTCCGCCTCGCGGTACGCTGTATGTGCAAGCATGGATTTGCCGTTGACATCGCCCGCCGCGTAGACCTCCGGCTGGTTCGTCTTCATGTGCGCGTCCGTCACGATCGCTCCGCGTTCCGTGAGCACATGGATGCTCTCCAGCCCGATGCCGGCGGTATTTGCCCTGCGGCCGATGGAAAGAAGCACCTTATCGCAGACTGCTTCCTGCGTCGCGCCGTCTTTCTCATACTTAATAGCGTTTGACGTAACTTCGGTGACCTTCGCGGAGAGATGGAACGTCACGCCGCGTTTTTCGAAGCCTTTTTTCAAGATAGAAACGAGTTCCGCGTCGTTTTCCCCCGCGATATGGTCGAGCATCTCGATCACTGTCACCTTCGATCCGATCGATGTGAAATAACTCGCGAGTTCAAGGCCGATAACGCCGCCGCCGATGACGACAAGCCGCTCCGGCTTTTCCGTAAGCGCGAGGATTTCGCGGTTTGTACAGACGAAACCGGACGCGAGGCCTTCCTTTAGTCCCGGAATAGGCGGAACCGCGGGCGATGAACCCGTCGCAATCAGCAGGCGTTTCCCGATGTAGGTTTCCCCCGCCGCATCCACCATATACCCTTCCTCGGTTTTTCCTTTGATCTCGCCGTGCGCTGAGACAAGCGTCACGTGGTTTGCCTTGAGTGCGGAAGTAACGCCGGCGACCAGCGTTTTTACTACCTTGTCCTTTCGTGCGACGACCTTCGCGTGGTCGATCTTCAGCCCTTCGGCGGTCACGCCGTACCGCTCTCCGTGCGCCGCGCCGTCGAAAATTTTCGCGGAATAGAGAAGCGTCTTTGTCGGGATGCAGCCTTCGTTGAGGCAGACCCCGCCGACGTTGCGATCTTCGATACAGAGTACGCTAAGCCCCGCGTGCCCCGCGCGCTCGCTTGCCAGATAACCTGCGGGCCCGCCGCCGAGTACGATTAAGTCAAACGTCATAGTCCTATCCTCCTCATCCGATTAAAAGCAGTTCGAAGTTCTCCAGCGCATTCACCAAATCTTTTAAAAAGCGGCTTGCGGGTGCGCCGTCCACCGCGCGGTGATCGTAGGTCAGCGAAAGCCCCATCGCGGGATACGCGGTGATTTGTCCGTATACCGTACGGATTCGCTCCGTAATACAGCAAACGCCGAGCAGCGCAACCTGCGGCGGGTTGATAACGGGCGTAAAGCTCTCGATGCCGAGCGCGCCGAGATTGCTGATCGTAAACGTACCGCCCTGAAGCAGATCGGGGCCGATCGTTCCGTCGATCGCGGACTTCGACAGTGCCTTGGATTCGATGGAAATCTGCGTTATTGACTTTGTTTCCGATTCGAACAGCGTCGGTACCATCAGTCCGCGCGGCGTGTCCACCGCGATACCAAGGTTGATGTGCTTGAAGTAACGCATTTTATCGCCGACAAGATGCGCGTTAAGAGCCTCGTGCTTGGTCAGCACGCGCGAAACCGCAAACAGGATGATATCGTTGATCGTAATTTTCGGGAAGTCGTTGCCGTCCGGCGCGTTTTTCAGGCTCTCGCGGAACGCGAGCATCCTCGTAGCGTCAAACGACGTCTGATGCGTCAGCTGCGCCATTTCGGCGAGGCTGTCGTGCATGGTCTTTGCGATCACGCGGCGGATATTCGGCATCCTGATTTCGTCGTAGTCCTGTGCGCCGGAAGAAATAGCCGACGAGGATTCGGTGGGCTTTTCTTCTCGCTGTGAAATCGAAGGCGAAACAACAGAGCTGTCCGCCGGTGTCAATCGTCCGCCAATGCCGCTGCCTACGCGCTGTTCTTTTACCAGAGTTTCTATATCCCGTTCGATGACGCGGCCGTGCGGTCCGGTCGGCGACGCCTGCGCCGGATCGACGCCAAACTGTTCCGCCGCGTTTTTCGCGCGGGGTGAAACACCCTCCGCGCGCGCAGCGGTCGCATTTGCCGCCGCGGGTGGTTGTTCGGTAAGTGTGTCTTTCGGCGCGGCTTCCACTGATTTCGCTTTGCCGTCGGTTCCCTCCGGCGCAAACTCCGCAAACGATTCTCCGGGGCTTCCGATCACCGCGACGTTTAATAACACGGGAACGTCGTCTTCCGCGTTATAAAATACGGCGAGAAGCGTTCCGTCTATTTTCGCCTGTTCCTCAAAGGTTGATTTGTCCGTTTCATAGGAAAAGAGCACGTCGCCGGCATGAACTTCGTCTCCGACCTTTTTCTTCCACTCGGTGATGATACAGCTCTCGACCGACTGACCCTGGCGCGGCATAATGACCGGCGTTGCCATATAATACCTCCTTTTAGAGTAATCTGTTATTTGTTTTCTTATTAATGTTATTTTATAACATATACGATTTGTCTGTCAAGAAGATTTCTTATCCTATCATTTAAAATATTCATATCTTTCTCGTTAAAAATTCAGCGCCGTTGAGATCACGGCGCTGAAACGAGTACTATTTTATGTATTTAAATTCGATTAATTCTTCATGCATACAATCGAAAGTTTAGGCACGCCCGCTGCGGCGCAGATGGTATCGCACTTCGCCGTAAACAGGAAGAAGAGATTTTCCTTATTTTCTTCATTCAGGCTTTCAAAATTCCCCTGTCCTTTGCTGAGCACCACATCCGATGCAGCAAACTCGTGTCGAAACGCCTCGCTTGAGCGGAGAAGCACCGTCCCCGGCGAATAGTCTCCGTTGTCGATCACCCGCGAGACCTTGTCCAGGCCGGCTTCCAGCGCGTCCCGCATTGTCGCGTCGTTCAGCACGGCGGAACCTTTTACAACGAATGTCACCGAAATCTGCGGGTACTGTTCGTTGATCTGTTCGATCAGCAGGCGGTCGAATACGATTTCACCCGCGTTATCCCCCAGATAGAGCAATGATTTTGCTCCATGCAACGCATCGCGCAGTTTTACGCTGTCGTCGATGGAAAAATCCGTTGACGCGATCGCATCGATCAACGCGTTTTGCTCTTCGATGGATACCGGGTGCTCCAGGCCGTAATCGATCAGGTTCCCAGCTACGGCGTATTTCAGCGCGATGCCGAAAGGATCGTTTGCGTGGGCAATTTTCTCGCTTGTGGAAGGCACAAGTCTCTCCGCTTCCTGATTGCAGAGGGATTTGATCGCCGCATAAGGGTCGCTCTCTCCAATGCTGCAAAGCAGAATTTGCCAGAGGTCGCCCATGGACTCGGGCGTACAGCCTTCGTAATTCGCCGTTTTCAGAAAATCGTATGTTTCCTGAATCGCCGCTTCCGCTTTCATCTGCGGTAGATGCAGCATCTGAGTGACGGTTTTTACCTGCGCTATGATACAGGCCACGCATTCGGGTTGCAATTTCATATCCAGTATTTTAAACGACGCCGTCACAGAAAGCAATCGTCGGAACGATATTCTTTTTTTCAGCTGTTCGCGAACTTAAGCCGGTGTGGACCGTTCCGAAGAAAACTCCACCGGTTTCCACTGTTGCTGCGCCTTGCTCCATCTGTGGTAAATCACGGCGGCAATCCAGCGTCTCGGCAGTAGTTTCCCAAAAAACGAAAGCGTGCGGTTCATCGCGCCGGGAACGTATACGCCGCCGCGTTTCATCAGTCGGTCGATCGTTTTCCCGCAGAGAATCTCCAGCGGGTTCGTCGTCGCATCCCCCATCACCCCTTGCGCCGCGATACCGCGCATGGCTTCGCGCGTGGTCGCGAGCCCGCCTGGACAGAGGGCGAGCACGTTGACGTGCTGGGAGCGCAGTTCCTCGCGCAGCGCGACGGCAAGATCGAGCAAAAAACGTTTCGACGCGGCATAGGTCGCCTTCAGCGGCATAGGGTACATGCTCGCAAGGCTGGAGGTGAAGAGCAGATAAAAAGGATTGCCCTCTCTGCGCCGGTTTAGAATTGCGTGCGTAATCCGCAGCGTCGCTTCGGTGTTGAGCGATATGATGCGCACGATATCCTGACGCGAGCGCTCCAGAAATCCGCCCTCGTAATCGACGCCCGCGACGTTGAGCAGCTTGTCGAATCGAATCCCGTACCGATCGATTTTTTTCATCAGCCCATCCACGCTTTCGTCGCTCGTCAGGTCGCATGCCGCGGTTGAAACGGTTACCCCGAACTGACGCTCCAGTCCCAGCTGGATCGCCTTCAGGCCGCCTTCGTTGATATCGGTCAGAAACAGGCGATAACCCCGTTTCCCGCATTCATTGGCAAGCGCGCGGCCCAGTCCGCCGCTCGCGCCTGTGATCATTACATTCATGATATTCTCCTTTTTCACGTATCGATATTCTTCGGATATTCGATGCCGCAGAGCCGTTCGCTGAGCGCGAACAGCCGATCCGCGTTCCCGCGCGTCACTTGCCGGCTGTACCGGTTCGGTTTGCAGCGATAGTAATAGAGTTCCTCCGGCATGGGATCCGTTTCGCAAAGATATGCGTATGTTTTTGCCGGAACGTCCGGCTGAGCGCCATGCCTTTTTCGCAGGCTCCAAATCCAGCTGACCAGACCGCCCGTGCTTTTATTGCCGATGTCGGTGCAAACCAGCCCCGGATCAACCGCATACGCACGAATCCCTTCGTCTCGATAGCGGTCGTTCAATCCTTTCGCAAACAGGATGTTACTCAGCTTGGTCTGCTTATAGGCAGCCAATGTGTTGTACCCGTTCGTGTGCATAACGTCCCGCCAGCGCATTCGTGTGTTTTTATGCGACTCGCTGCCCGTCATGAGCACCCGGCCTCCCGCGCGTTTGAGCTGCGGGAGCAGTTGATACGTCAGAAGAAATCCCGCAAGGTGGTTCAGCGCGAACTGCTGCTCATATCCTTCCTCCGTGGTTGTGTACCAGCTGCGTACGCATCCTGCGTTGTTGATCAGCGCATCCAGCCTGCCTCCGTTTTGAAGAGCGAGCAGTTCTGAAATCTCCCGCGCGACGCGTACAACCTCGCGCTGCTGGAGCAGATCTGCGCAAAAGAACGTAATTTTCGACTCCGGCGCACGATGTTGTATCTCTTCTGCCGCGTAAGCGCATCGTATTTGATCTCGTCCAACGCCGATGATGGAATAACCTTTTTGAGCGAGCTCCGCTGCGGCGGCGAGTCCGATGCCGGAACTCGCGCCTGTGATGACTGCCGTTTTCATGATTTTGCCTTTCTTTCTCTCAGATGGTCAATGTATCGCGGCCGGGTAGCCGAACCAACCCAGCGCGTGCCAGAATCCCCACGCGTTTGTGTAGATCGCGAGAACCGCGAAGCCCGCAACGAACGTCGTGCCGAATATCAAAAGCGCCCAGAGGAAGACACCGCGTATCATGCGTTTTGCTTTTGGTGAAATTTGCGGGTTGACAGGAAGCGGCGGAAGCGCTTCGTCACCAAGCAGGTTCTTGCGCCAGCGCAGGCTCGCGCGTACCATCTGGCGAAGGTATGCGAAGCAATACAGTGCCGCGACGATGAGCAACACGCAGAGAGAGAGCAGCATAACGCCGAATATCACTGCCGCGCCATAAGGCATTGGCGGCAGGATGTTCATGAGATTCATACCCGCGATCAGTTCCGCGCCCAGCGCCAGGGGTACCAGCGAAGCGCAGAACAGCGCGACGATAAACCAAAGGAACGCCGCGTAGAGCGCCACCTCGAAAATGCCGATCAGCGTAAGCCAAAGTACTATAAGCGCTTTCTTTCCGCCGGAGCGTTTCGCTTCCCCGCGAACGGATGCGAATTGCGCGGCGATGTGCTCCGCGGAATCCAATTTCGTCGCGATCTGCTCTTCTGTAAACCCGTCCGCAAGTTTAAAAAGAAAATGCTGTTCGTATTCCGAAATGATTTCCTCTACGTCCGCCACTCCGTTCTTTTTGAGCTGCGCGGATAATTCATTCAGATATTCTTGCTTGTTCATATCGATTCGCCCTCCAATATCGATTTTATCGTTTTTGAAAACGCCTGATAATCCTTCAGATCGGCCAGATACGTCTTTCTGCCGAGTTCCGTCAGCCGATAATACTTTCTCGGCGGACCCCCGCTCTCTTCCGATAAGTAAGTCGTCAGAAGCCCGTCGCTTTTCAATTTCCTTAAAATCGGATATACGGTTCCGTCGGCAATCTCGATCCTGCTTGAAAGGTTTTCGGAGATTTCATAACCATAGCAGTCCCGCTTGAACAGAAGCGAGAGCACGCACAGGTCGAGCACGCCTTTTTTATATTGAATATTCATTGCCCCTCCGTAATAAACCACAATAGCATTCATCGTTTACTATTATATTATATACAGTAGTTACATTTTGTCAACTATAGAAAATCGTGTTTGTTTCGACTTCATCTTTTTTTCACAATCGAAAGAAAACTTAACTGTTTAAAAACGTAGCGTTTAAAATAAGAATTGTTATCGCAATTCAAAATTTGATATATTCTTTTATTTCATCTCACAATTTAATTCCGTATTTATTGTTAATAATATTATAATTTCTATTAATACAGCCTGCAATAACAGTTATTATATATAATTTTACTAAAATTCAAGATTTGGGCTTGTTTTCCTTCGTGCAATCCGATATATTGTTTGAAAGTCAAGCAAGGGCGCTGTCTGTATTATTCGGACGGCGCCCCTTGACTTATTTTTATTTTAGGGGGTAACGGTATGTCAGAAATTCTGGATACAGTCAATGGCGTCGTATTTCCGGTATGGTTTTTAATCGGCGCCGCGCTCGTGTTCTTCATGCAGGGCGGATTCGCGATGGTCGAGACCGGCTTTACGCGCGCTAAGAACGCGGGCAACATCATCATGAAAAACCTCATGGACTTTTGTATCGGTACGGTCGTTTTCGTGTTGTTGGGGTTCAGCCTGATGATGTCGGAAAACTATCTCTTCGGCGTGATCGGTCTGCCGGACTTTCAGATCTTTAAAGATTTCGCGAACTTCAATTTTTCAAGTTTCGTATTCAACCTCGTGTTCTGCGCCACGGCGGCTACGATCGTCTCCGGCGCGATGGCGGAGCGCACGAAGTTCTCCGCGTACTGTATCTACAGCGCGATCATCAGTCTTGTAATTTACCCTGTGGAAGCCGGCTGGGTCTGGAACCCGCAGGGCTGGCTCTGGAACATCGGTTACATCGATTTTGCCGGTTCCTCCGCGATCCATATGGTAGGCGGCATCACGGCGTTCATCGGCGCCGCGATCCTCGGCCCGCGTATCGGCAAATATGTCAAAGACGCGAAGACGGGCAAGAAAACGTCACGAGCGATTCCCGGTCATTCCATCACGCTCGGCGCGCTCGGCGTATTTATCCTCTGGTTCGGCTGGTACGGCTTCAACGGCGCAGCCGCCGTCAACGTTTCTCAGATGGGGTCCATCTTCCTGACCACAACGGTAGCGCCCGGCGTTGCAACGGTCGTAACCATGCTCTTTACCTGGATTAAAAACGGCAAGCCCGACGTATCCATGTCGCTCAACGGTTCTCTCGCCGGCCTTGTCGCCATCACCGCCCCCTGCGCGAACGTCGATGCGCTCGGCGCGTCCATCATCGGCGCGGTTGCGGGTATCCTGGTCGTCTTGGCCGTTGAGTTCATCGATCTCAAGCTGCATGTCGACGATCCGGTCGGCGCGGTCGCCGTCCACGGCGTCAACGGCCTCTGGGGCGCGCTCGCGGTCGGCTTGTTTGCGACGGACACCGCTCCCAGCTCAACGGTGAAGGGCCTTTTCTACGGCGGCGGCTGGTCGCAGCTCGGCATTCAGGCGCTCGGCGCAGGAGCGATCGCATTATGGACAGCCGTCACGATGATCGGCATCTTCTTCCTGATCAAAAAGTTCAACGGTTTGCGCGTTTCCGCCGAGGAAGAGATTCAAGGCCTCGATATCAAAGAACACGGCCTTGCGAGCAGCTATGCCGATTTCATGATCACCGTTCCTGCTCTTGACATCGGCGAATCCGCAATGAGCAAGCCTGTCATTGCCGTGCCGGATCACGTCGCGATCCCCATCAAGGACAGCACGCACCCCGGCGCAAAATTCACGAAGGTTACCGTCGTAACCAGCCAGACAAAGTTTGCCGGTCTCCAGAAGGCGCTCGACGGAATCGGCGTCACCGGTATCACGGTCACCAACGTGCTCGGTTACGGGATGCAGAAGGGCAATTCACAGATGTACCGCGGCGTACCGGTGGAGACAAAACTTTTGCCGAAAGTGCAGGTGGATATTGTCATCACGAAAATACCCGTCGATACGATGGTTAAAACCATCAAGGAAGCGTTGTATACCGGGAATATCGGCGACGGCAAGATCTTCATCTATAATGTGGAGAACGTCATTAAAGTGCGTACGGGCGAAGAAGGCTACGACGCGCTGCAGGACGAAGATTACGAATAGTATCCCCAATCCCCATACCTCAACCCGATTCGCTAGATGAAAACGCCCGGCAAATATGTCGGGCGTTTTCCGTGAATGATCAGTTTATATCTATTTAAAACGCCTTCTTTTTATAGAACGAATTTGAAATTGACAACGAAACAACGTTGACCAATACGGCGATGAACACCGCTGCCGCCGTGAGAAGCGCAGGTTGCATGAAGTTGTATTCGAGAAGCAATTTTATCTTGTCGCCAGCCATCATCATGGCAAAGACGGTCACCGCGATGATGATCAGAAAGATGATCCTGCCCTTTTCAACGCCCAGTTTAAAGATAAACGGGAGATTAAACGCAAGCAGGATCAGCCCGACGCACATGATCAGCAGAATAGTTAGCGTGTCTTCCATCGTAACCGGGCTATGCTTGAAAAGTTGAACGATCGCGTTCGCAACGAAAGACAAAACGCCGGCAGCGCCCATGCCTATATAACCGAGCAGGTATTTGCTCAGCACGATATCTTTGGCTGAATACGGCATCATGGCGGCAAGGCTGTCCCATTTGCTGCGCTCGTCGTAGGCAAGCGCGGTAATCGGCATCATAGCGAAGTAGATCATGGCAAAGGCCGACTTATTGATGCCCGGAATGATCACCATAACGGCGAGAAACGCCAGCACCAGCTTCAATTGCTTTGCCAGCGTATAGAAGTCTTTCATCAACAGTCCTCTCATTCGGTCTCCCTTCCTTTCGCCAAAAAAAGAATGATCGTTTCCAGCGCGGCGTATTCCGTTTGGATGTACTTTGGCATAAATTCCTTTCGCACGAGCGTCTCAACTGCATAAGCGCTTTTTTTCATGCCGACCGCAGCTCCTGCAGGCAGCGCGTTGTATTCGTCCATCGATAAATGCGCAACGGCATACGTTTCAAACAAGCGGTCTTTTTCTTCGCAAAAGATCAATTTACCTTTGTGAAGAAACGCAATGTAGTCGCAGATTTTTTCCAGATCGCTCACGATATGGGAGGATAGCAGTATGGAATGCTCTTCGTCGCGCGTAAAGTCGTTGAATATCGTCAGTATCTCGTCGCGAATCATCGGGTCGAGCCCGCTGGTCGCCTCGTCGAGAACAAGCAGCCTCGGCCGGTGCGAGAGCGCGACCGCGATGGCAAGCTTCATTTTCATGCCTCGCGAGAAATCTTTAAACGTTTTGTCCTTCGGCAGTTCCATCCTGTTCAAAAATTGATTAAAGCAAACGTCATCCCATTGCCGGTACGTATGCCGCATGACGGCGCTTACGTTTTTTGCCGTCAGCATTTCCGGAAAATACGCTTCGTCCAGCACGACGCCGATCTCTTCCTTTGTTTCGCGAAACGCCTCTTCTTCGTTGTCCACGCCTAGTATCCGCACGGAGCCGCTGTCTTTTTTTACCGCGTTCATCAATAATTTGATGGTAGTGCTTTTTCCCGCCCCGTTTTCGCCGACCAGTCCTAATATCGCTCCCTGCGGCAGTGTCAGGTTGATGTGATCCAATAAGAATCCGGGATACTGCTTGCTTACTCCTTTGATTTCGATTGCATTCACTGCTTAGATTCCTCCTCTATGATCACGCGAAACTGCTCCAACACATCCTCCGCCGATAACCGGCAGGACGGCGCAATGCGGAGTATCTCTCGCATATGTTCTTCAATGACTTTAAGCTGTCCTTCGCGGATAATCTCCGTGTTCTTCGACGCCACATAACACCCTTTTCCCGCGACGGTATAGATGTAACCTTCGCGCTCCAGTTCGTCGTAAGCGCGCTTTGTGGTAATCACGCTGATGCGTAAATCTTTCGCAAGCTGCCGTATCGAAGGCAGCATCTCACCTTCCGATAGTTCTCCGGAGAGGATTGCCGCCTTGATCTGCGTATAAATTTGTTCGTAAATCGGTTGATTGCTGGCGTTGCGAATGATAACGTTCAATTCTGTCCCTTTCTCTCTGTTCATATACAGTATGCACAGTATAGACGGATAAATTGCTTTTGTCAAGAGCAACGATTCCGCCTTCTCACGCCGATTGAACGAGTTCTTAAGGCATGATAGAATAACGGCGCAGGGAGTGATGCAAATGACCTTTGAAGAACTCTACAACCGCCTCTTAAAGAGCGCGGTAAACGGTTTGCTTGCGCAGGAGCTCGATCTCGTTCGGGAGCAGGGATACGATCCTCACCATCTCTCCTGCCTGCTGCAGCCGGAGAAATATCCTCTCGTCATCCGCACAGGCGCCTGCGATTGTTCATCCGAGCGGCAGGAACGCTGCCGCGCGCGCTGTTATTTTGACGCGCTCTTTATTCAGGACGGCGGCATCGCGGTCGATCCCGCTGCTTGCGTCGGCTGCGGTGACTGCATCCGCAGCTGCGAAGAAAAAAGATTGACCGAAAGCCGGGATGTATTACCCGCGTTAAACGCGTTAAGAAATTCCGACGCGCCTGTTTACGCAATGATCGCGCCCGCGTTCGTCAATCAGTATTCCCCGGCGGTCACGCCCGACAAACTGCGCGCCGCGTTTAAAAAAATCGGTTTTACGGGCATGCTGGAAGTTGCGTTGTTTGCAGATATTCTTACGCTTAAGGAAGCGCTGGAGTTCGATCAGAATATCCAAACCGAGGAAGATTTTCAGCTGACAAGCTGCTGCTGCCCGATGTGGATCGGCATGATCCGAAAAGTCTACGCGCAGCTCATGCCTTATGTCCCCGCCTCCGTGTCCCCGATGATCGCCTGCGGGCGCGCGATCAAAAAACTCCACCCCGGCGCGGTCACGGTTTTCATCGGCCCGTGCCTCGCGAAGAAAGCCGAAGCGCGCGAAGCGGACGTCGCCGATTCAACCGACTTCGTACTGACATTCCAGGAGATACAGGACGTGTTCGATTACGCAGGCATCCGTCTGGACGAGGTTGAGGAGGACGAGCGCGACCATTCCTCAAAGGCGGGCCGCATTTACGCAGGCGCAGGCGGCGTTAGTCAGGCCGTTCAGTCGACTTTGGAGCGGATCCATCCGGATAAGCCAATCCATATCAGCACGCGGCACGCAGACGGCGTGCCCGACTGCAGGAAGATGCTCAACGACATTCTCGAGGGCAACGGCTGCGCGAACTTCTTCGAGGGTATGGGCTGCCTCGGCGGCTGCGTCGGTGGACCGAAGGCGATCCTTCCGCGGGAGGAAGGACGTGCCGACGTCGTCCGTTACGGCGCGGAAGCGACCTATGAAACGCCGATCGATAATCCATATGTTATTGCGATTCTCCATCAGCTTGGAATCGACACAATCGAAAGCTTGATCGAGCAAAGCGATATTTTCGTGAGAAAATTCTGATTACTGTTTCTAACGTTTCGCCGCATCGCGCGGCGCTTTATTCTGTAACGCGGAACGTTACGCTGACCGAATCGCCGCCGCCTTCCACATAGATCGCAGGGCGATAATCGATGGATGTTCTTGTACCTACTTTCCATGTCCACGAAGCGTATCCCTGCGCGTCGGATCGTTCCTGCCCAAGGCCGTCCGCCGTTGACATTCCGGATTTATATTCTACGCTGCAATCATAAACTGTATTCGGTTCCCCTTTGATCTTTATCGACGCATACTCTCCCCTTCCGATCACGTCGGTATAATCGATGATTTCGATACCTGCGCGCGGGAGCGTGCCGCCGCGGGCGCAGGCGACGAAGTCGGTTTCACGGTCGGTATAGGCGTCGGAGTCGTTTTGGCAATCGCTGTGGGCGACGGAGTCGGTTTCTCAGTCGGTATAGGCGTCGTAGTCGCTTTAGCAGTCGGCGTGGGCGTCGGAGCAGGTGTGTCAGTCGGCGCGGGCGTCGACACAAGCGCCGGAGACGGCGTTATGGTCAATGTCGGCGTAGGGGTATTTTCCTCAGCAGATGGAACCTCCGATTTCGCGACGGATGCAAGCGATCCGGTCACCGTCAGATCCGATGAAAGACCGGAGCGCGAAGTTTTCTCCGACAGTAAATCGTCTCCGGCTTTTTGTGTCGCTTGCCCGCTTCCCACCGCCGTGCGCGTCTGTGACTCTCCTTTTTCGCCGGGCAGCACCGCGACCGACGCGAGAAAAAAGCCGATGACCAACAACGCGGTCAAGCCCTTTTTCAAATGTACGCCCTTGATAAACAGCGGATTGACAATCACCGCAGCGGCGAGCATCAGCGCGCCGGATAAAAGGTTTGAGAAGATAAACGCAAACGCGAGAAACAAAAAAACGACGGATAAAATCCAGAATAAGATCCGATACCCGATTTTCATTCGGTTCCCTCCTGTTTGTTGCCGTTTACGCGTTATACTATTACTATACACAATCGCAACAGAATGAACAGCAGTAAAAAATGAGTTAAATCAACAAATTTTCTTTTCTATGTTTTATTTTTAGAACGACAACAAACATATTCTTGTTGTTTTTGGCTAATATATGATTGTACCGTTGACAAAACAATAAAATCCGATAAAGTAATGGTCAACACATTTCATCCTACACAAACGGGAGATAACGATATGCTGAACTGGATCAATCGATACCGCCGCTGGATCGTCGCGATTCTTTTTCTCGTCATGACAGCCGCCGGCCTGTTTGTTACTCCGGATTACGGCATGCCGTGGGACGAATTGACCGAGATCCGAACGCTTGGTTCGAATGTCCGCGAATACGCAGGATTGTTTCTCGGCGCAGAAAATAAACCCGCGCAGTCTTCAACAGGGATCGAATTCCCGGATGCGTCCGAAAACGTGGATATCGACCACGGCCAGTCTGTCTACTACCCGTTCGCGCCCGCTTTGTTCTTCTCGTATGGCGAGGACGGCGCGCGTACGCTCATGCTGCTCTGGCACGGATATACGTTCCTGATCTTCATGGCAGGCGTTTTCTCAATCTACTGCATCGCCAAGTTTCTGACCAAACGCTGGGGATACGGCGTGATTGCGAGTCTGTTCCTCTACCTGAGCCCGCGTTTCTTTGCGGAATCGCACTATAACAACAAAGACGTCATGGCAATGGTCATGGTGCTCCTCTGCCTTTGGTTCTGCATTCGTTTCATCGAGCGCACCCGCGTCGGTTCCGCGCTGACATTCGCGCTCTTCGGCGCGCTCGCGGCGAACATGCGAGTTTCCGGTTTATTCTTCTTCGGCCTATGCGGGCTTTTATACCTTGTTACCATTTCGGTGAAAAAAGAGTGGAGCGTGAAGAGACTCCTGCTCGGTCTGCTTGCTGCCGTATCGTTCGTACTATTCTATCTTGCGCTGACGCCCGGCGCATGGGCTGATCCAATCCGTTTCATCGAATATGTGTTCGCGCGCTCGTCAAATTTCTCCGACTGGCCGGGTTTCGTCTTTTATATGGGCAAGGCATGCCGACCCGTGCCGTGGCACTACATCCCTGTGATGATTGCCATCACTACGCCGCCGTTGATCGTCGCGTTGATGCTCTTTGGAAATGTAACCGCGCTGGTGAACGCCTTTCGGTTTAAAGCGAAGGAACTCTTCTCGGGCGCGCATAAATATTATCTGATCTGTATCGCCTGCGTCTGGGTGTTTCTCTGTTTCGCGATGGTCAGCCGCCCGATCCTTTACGACAGCTGGCGACATTTCTATTTCCTTTACGGTCTGCTCCTGCTGCTGGCTGTTTATGGGCTCCAGTTTCTGACCGACTGGCTGAAAGGCAGATGGAAATGCGTATCCATCGGCGCCGCATCGGCGCAGATTCTCGCGATGCTGCTGATCGTTGTTCTGAGCCACCCATTCCAATTCGTATATTTCAGCAAACTTGCGGGCGTCGATCCCGGAGCGCGATACGATCTTGATTACTGGAACGTTTCTCAGGCGCAGGCGCTGATGAAGCTGATCGACACAGTCGATTCGCCGGAACAGATCTCCGTTACTTCTACCGACTGGTATACGGGGGACGGGCTGGATAAGGCGTATCATATCCTGCCCGCTTCATACCGGAGCAGAATGCGTCTGATTTTTGTCGGGTACTATCAGATCGCGCGCGGCGCGGATTACGTGATGGTCAACCCGCGCGGACTGCAGCTCTGTACCGACAAAACGCTGGAACCGCGCCAGACATGGCTGCCGATGTATGGTACGCAAGTTTATTTGGACGGATTGACCAAAACGGTATCGCTCCGCGCGTTCGGCTCGGAGTTTATGGCGGTATTTCAGATGCCGTAAATTTCCTGAAAGGATTCGTTGCCTTTTTAAATATGTTACTCGATTATACCTCAGAGAGCGCCAGCTAGAACGATTTAAAATGAACGATACACAATCGTTTTGATTAACATTTCAATAGGACGGCTCAGTCGGCGGAAGGCTTATAATAATAGTAAACGCTCGGAAACTCATAATATGTTTCCATATTGCCTTCCAGCCAGAAACCGAACAGATCGTAGTAATAATCGGGATATAGTTTATAGAAGAGATATGGATCGTTTTCCTCTCGGAAAGAATCCCATCCGTTTGTCGCGCTTATAACGTCGGCGTTTTTCATTTCAAAAATTCTATTTCTTGCGATGCCGAACTGATACCCGCCAATCATTTGAAATTCGCCGGCATTCAAAGAAGGCGTTAAGGAAAGAAACGCATCATACATGCTGATTTGCGTTGCCTGACCTGGAATATCTCCTTCGGTAAACCCTGTACCGGTGACGGTAACGGCAGCGCGATCCGACCACTTTTCATGCGTATACAAAGGTGCGACGGCATCCTTTTGAGGCTGACTTAACAAATAAGTGAAAAATCCTCCTCTGACGATCATAATACACAGCAACGCAAGAATGAGCTGTTTGATGCGTTTTCGTGCAAACAGCTCGGACATGCCGATGGCTGCATAGATCATACAAACGCAGAAATAGATATAATATGTCCTGAAATACAGCGCTTGAATGAACAGGTTATATATGAAAAAGCCAAGCAGTACGATTGGAACGATGAGCGAGAAAAACGTCCTGAAATTCGACCTCTCGTTGTTTTTGAATAAAAAAACCATACCTGCAATCGCGAAGATGGGGGCAAAAGGAACATCCGCATACAGAAAGTGAAACAACGATAAGCTTGTCAGGTGCCCCAACGGCGTTCCGGCAGCTACAATATTCGGATGATCTAGATAGGCTCCCGTTTCTCGAAACACAGCATCCCATAAAAAACCCGGTTTTAAAACGGACGGCGATAAACAGATAAATCCGGCGGTCGAACAGGCCAGTATAAGCAAGATATGGAAGATAAGTGTTTTTTTAGCGGAACGCTGAATCATGAACGCGGCGCCGATGGGAAGAAGTATAAAATAAATCTGCGGGTACTTGACGCCTCCTAACGCGCCTGCCACAAATGCAGCCGCTAGCAGGAGGCTTGTTTTATTGGATCGCAGAGATAACGCAAGCAGATTCAGCATTGCCATCATCAGAAAAAACGAAGGCGCTTCGCCTGTTGCATATCTGGATTGCTCAATTTGGAAAAGAGAAAATACGATAGTAATCGCATATAGAAGGATCGGCAGCTTTTTCTTTTGTATGATATTAAGAAACGTGCAGCCGAGCACGGCGCCCAATGAAAAATAGAAAACGGAAGCAAGCCTTCCCGTCAGGTGCGCGCCGCTTATCTGCGTATTGCCTCCAAAGTGTATGAGAAGCAATGCGAATTGCCGAACCATCTGAAAGGGCATCTGCATGAAAAATGCACCTTCCGGGTACGCTTTAAATGCGTGATAAGGGCTGTTTAGAAACAAACTGCTCGCAGAGCTGAAGAACACCAATTCGTCAGGGTGAAGCCGCAATCCGTGGCTTAATGAAAGCAGGCGTGTGACCGCAATGAATATCAGCATTGTAATGATGATTGCAAGGAGGGTTCGTTTTCTATTTGATTTTATATTCCGTCCGGCGCACTCGTTGTCAATTGACGCGGACAGCGGTATCTTCGTTTTTTCAGATTCGTTACGATCCGGACATTCGGCCGCTCTGATCGCTCTTTTATGCGTTTTCATGAAACCTCACCTGCGAGATTTTTTATTATGGAACAGAAATAATTTCAAGCAATTATAACACTACAAAAACATATAAGACAAGTTGACGGCGCAACGAAGGATACCCGTCTCTCGAATCCCTCTAACTTAATGTGAAAACAAGAGGGCATCAAGCGCTCCCTCTTGTTTGTGGCGGAGAAGGTGGGATTCGAACCCACGTTATCTTTAACACGAACCTAAGAGATACTATGTCAGTCGCTCGCGTATTTCACTGCGATTCTATAAAAACCTACCCGGTGTTAGCAAGTGGTTCCCTAATTGACTCCTTGCTTGACGAATCGTTGATTTAGCGGGTTGACGGCGCCCTGTACCGGAATCAGGTAGCGTGCAATTCGCGTTCACATGATCAGGCCGTTCGGTTGCCGCTTAGATCGGACGCGGGCTACGCGATCACAAACCCATTCATACGCGAGAATGGCCAGGATGGCATAGAACGGGCCGATGGCATAGAACATGTAGCGTGTGGACGGGAACAGCGACAGCGAGGGTACGGCGGCAAGGCCCAAAATCATAATCAGGACGGTTGCCATACAGATACCCGACGCGCGGCGCTTTTTGATGGCATATATAGCAAGACTCACGGATGTGGCGTACATACCGAGGGAGAAGAAAACGGAGCAGAGATTGATTGAGCGGCTCAAGCGCAGCGAGTAGAACGAATTGCAGCGGACTACACCGACGATAAGGGCGTTTAGGACTGTTTGCAGATATTTGGCAGCGTTGTCCGCAAGCAGCGGACGGATGAACTCACCGGCTTTCGCGTCGAATGTGACCCATATAGCAGGATCGGTGGAGGTGAAGAAGTCGGGAAACAGTTCCTCCACGAGAACAGGCTGCATTGAGTAGAATAAGACAGCGTCAAAATTCGCTTCCAAATGCTCATACTGCGTCAGAACGTCCGCATTTGAGACCGCGGAATAATTACGGCCCAGTGCAAACATCTCTTCTTCTGCCAGAATGAAGACGTTTTGCAGCGCAGGGTCATTTTGAAATAGATCTGCATCCTCCATGTCTGAAACATACAGCATCCGCGTGGCGATATGTCGGTTGCCAAACGGCGTAGTGGTAAACACGCCGTTTGCGAAGTAATGGTATGTCATGGTTAGGATACGTGTCAGCGCGAGTATGACGGCGACGCTTGCCAGGATGGGTAGGAATGCTTTCCGAAACGTTTTTTGGGAGATGGCAACATATCCGGCAACGAGTGAAAAAAGCACGACGAACATGAGAAACTGTGCACGCAGCAGCACGCCGATGCAAGTCAAAATCGCGGCGGGAATCAGCGGCCGAAACCGCAGTTCCGCTGCAGATTCCAGGAGATACCGCATCAGCAGGAAGAAGAGCGGAACAGCGAGCGCTTCAGTTTGTATGGCGCTGACGTAGCACAATGTCCTGCCAATAAAAAGAAGTACCAGGTCGCAGCCGCCCATGATCATCAACGTCAGGAACTTTGGGAGGCGAAACGTATTATACAAATAGATACAGAAAAACCAAACCCCAAATCCGGCGAGAATGTTTTGCAGTATCAGGGTCGGGATCAGGTACCCCTGTGAACCGAAAATCGAACGCATCATGGCGAGGAAGAGCGGATACACTACCTCGCGTGTGATATCCATGTTGATATTGGCCGACGAATCGTCGGTATAGATCATCAGACGATCCCAAAATAACAGCGAAGAAAGCAGCAGTGCCATGCACAGAAGCAGGGATAGAAGAATGAAAATACGATCTGGCTTGTTTTTTTGAATGCGCAGCATAGGATAACCCTTCATTCCACAATTCACTTGATTGTACTGATATTTCAATAAATTGGCAAATAATTCCGTGAATCAATCGCTGACCGGGCCGGGAGCAGTTCAGCTTGACCTTGTTGAAGTACGCCCACGCGTCCAGCCCCGTAAGCTAAACTCAGAACCGTTGTCGGCCTTGATCCGCTGAGGCAGCATGCGGGCTGCCGTTGTTTTTTCGGCTTGTCGCAGACCTGCTCGTCCTTGATCGATTTTTCCGCGCAGATGGCCAACCTCTCACGGCTGAACGTGTCCGGCATCGTCAGCGCCATGAACCGCTTCCTATTGTACAATTGATCGGATACGAAGTCCATACACCTGCATTTGTTAATCGCAGACGCCAATCCCTTTTCAGGAGTATTTTCAACGTTGATTTTCTTGCGACTTGACGGCTTTCTCGGGTTCAAACCTTCCTGTCTGTACAGACTACAGATCCGTTTTCGATTGATTTTCCAGCCTTCACGCAGTAACAGGGCATGGATCAGCTGATATCCGTACGCTTCCGTATGGGGCGATTTCCCTGATTCTCACTATCCAAATAGTATCAAAACAGCAGCAACTTCAAGACTTGCAAATTATAAGATAATTTGCGCATGATAATAGAAAAGAAAAAAGCCCCCAAACTGGGGACTTTTTGGCGGAGAGAGTGGGATTCGAACCCACGTTACCTTTAAGGGGTAAACACGATTTCCAGTCGTGCGCCTTCGACCAGCTCAGCCATCTCTCCAAAGCTTTTCCTAGACGCATTGTGTATCATACACGAATGCGCTCATATTTGCAAGCCCTTTCTATGGCGTTACCAACGGTTCGCTTTCGCATAGAATCGAAGCGAATGATATCACGCGCCGTTTTTCATGCGGTCGATCAGTCGATATCCTTCCTGTATAAATATCCCTGTCGACTTCGCGTCGTTCTCCGTATAACGAATCCCCCGCCCGGCCGCGTTGCCTTTTCGGTAGAGCGCAAACGGCACCGGGTCTGACGTATGCGTACGGATCTTCATCGGCGTGGGATGATCCGGCAGCACGAGGATCGCGTAATCCTCGCCGCAGCGTTCCAGATAGTCCCAGATCGGCTTGAGAATCTTTTGGTCGATCTGTTCGATCGAGTAGATTTTTTCGTTCAGCTGCCCGTGATGGCCGCATTCGTCCGCCGCCTCGATATGAACGTACACAAAGTCTGCCCCGCGCGAAAGCACGTCGATTGCGGCGGCCGCTTTCGCCGCGAAGTTTGTTTCGTATGTGCCGGTCGCTCCCGAGACTTTAACGACCTCCATCTGCGCGCAGCGGCCGATTCCCTGAATCAGATCGACCGCGGAGATCACCGCGCCTTTCAGCCCTGTTTTTTCAAAAAACGTCGTCAGGGCGGGTTTTCTGCCTTCGCCCCAGAACCAGATCGCATTGGCGGGGTTTTTGCCCGCCGCAACGCGCGCCCTGTTCACGGGATGGTCTTTCAACAGCTCGTAAGCCGCGCGCATCCATCGCATCAGCAGCGGCGAGTTTGTTCCCGCAGGCAGCCTGCCTGCGACCGGCTTTCCCGAAAAATCGTGCGGCGGAGTCAGTATAGCGCCGGTTTCCGCATGGTTGAGCACAAGGCAATGCCGATAAGAAAATCCGTGATAGAGACGCACGCCTTCGCCGCCCAGCCGCCCGTCGAGAAATTGAATCAGTTCGCTTGCTTCCCCGGTTGAAATCTCCCCCGCGCTGTAGTCGATCATCGTCGTTTCGGACAAATCGGTCTCTGCGGACAGCGTCACGAGGTTGCAGCGGTACGTCACGTCGGTTTCGGTGAGCGGTATGCCGAGACTCGCGGCTTCCAGCGGGGAGCGGCCGGAATAATACCGTTTCGGATCGTAACCGAACACGGAAAGGTTCGCCGTATCGCTGCCGGGCGTCATGCCGTCAGGGACCGTTTTCACGAGCCCGAATTCGCCGTTTTGTGCAAGCTTGTCCATCGCCGGATGCACGGCGACGTCGAGCGGCGTTTTGCCACCGAGCTCGTCGACCGGCCAGTCGGCCATTCCGTCTCCGAGGATTACCGCGAATTTCATACGTCCTTTACTCCAAAGTATTGATACAGCGTGCATGGCATGCCGCCGTTGGTGAGTTTCCTTCGCTTATCCGCGCGCCTGCCATAGAACTGCTCGAAATCCCGCATGCCGGAAAATACGTTGACGCTCCAGCCGGGATACGGCGAGAACACACGCCGCATCACGCGGCAAAGCTCCCGCGCGCCTTCCCTATCCAGCATCCGTTCGCCATACGGCGGGTTGCAGACGATAACCCCGCTTTGTTCGTACAGAGAAAAATTCCGGATGTCCTGCACGCGCCAGTCGCAGAAAACGCCCGCTTTTTTCGCGTGTTGCTTGCAAAGATCGATGCTGTGCGCGTCGATGTCGAAGCCGCGGACTTCGATTTTCCGGTCCGTCCTTGTATCCGCCGCGCGCTGCCGTTCCAGTTTCCAGATATTTGGATCGAGGAACCACCAGCCTTCTGCGGCAAACGAGCGCAAAAGCCCCGGAGCGATGTTTTGCGCGATCATTGCGGCCTCGATCGGCATAGTGCCGGAGCCGCACATGGGATCGACCAACGGCATTTCCGCGCGGTAACGCGAGAGCAGCACGATTCCTGCGCCGAGAGTTTCCGACAGCGGCGCCGCGACGTTATAGGTGCGGTATCCTCTTCGCGATAGTCCCGCGCCGCAGCAGTCGAGGCAGAGTGAAACGCGGTTTCGGAGAATGCCGACCTCTACGATGATCTCGCTCCCGCCTTCGGGTATCTCTTTTGTCCGGTATGCCGCCTTCAGACTCTCTACAATCGCTTTCTTTACGATACTCTGACAATCGCTGACCGAAAACAGCGCGCTCTTCGCGGATTTTCCGGTTACGTGAATGTTTGTTTCCGGCTTGAGAAATTGTTTCCAGCGCACGGCTTTCGTCTTTTCGAATAATTCGTCAAACGTCTCCGCGTCGAACTCCTCCGCGACGAGCAGAACGCGCTCCGCCGTTCGCAGCCATAGCAGCGCCCTTGCCATCTCTGCAGGTCCCCCGGAAAACGCCACGCGCGCATCCGCCGTCTCCAGCACCTCGATACCGAGATCGTGCAGCTGTCGCGTTACAAGAGATTCAAGCCCCAGTTTGCAGGTCGCGAAATATTTCATTTCGTTTCCTCCGGTGCGGCGATAAACGGGGAGAGCTTCGTGATTGCGTTTCTAAGGCGCGATCTCGTTACCCGGTAGACCGACCCGATCTCCTCCTCCGTTACGGTTTCCCCGCAGGAACGCCTCGCGAGGAGCTCCAGCGCCGCAGCCATCGAAATTTCCTGCGCGGCGGAGATACGCGGGAATTTCCGCTGCAGGCTATCGATATAGCGTTTAAAGATATTCGCGGCTTCCATCGAACATTCTTCGCGGCAGTTACCAAGCATATACTGCATGATCAGCTGCATGACGCTTTCATAAGAAGCGGGCATTCGGTAGTCCAGTTCGAGCATGTTTACGCGTCCTTTGATCCAGCGGCCGTTGAGGTAAGCCATATACGGTTCTTTCGCCTCAAGGTGCTTGAGCATTCCGAATACCGCGCGTTTGAGTTCGTCCGGCTGATCGGTGCGCAGCAGGAATTCGCGCAGAATGCGCTCGGACCGCTCGTCTCCAAAGGTGAACACGAGAGAAAGCATGCTTTTTTTTACCCGCATATCCGAAAGCGTCGTCGCCCAGACAAGCTGGTCGCGAAACGCGGCGTCTTCCGTCCAGATGCGGTAAAGCTCCTCGTGCGGCAGCGCAATCATGCGGTTGATTTGGTTCAGACGCCGGAACGCCTCGCCAAACGGCACCTGATACGGTATGATCCACTTCGCGTTGGTTCGTTTCTGCGCGCCGTCCGCGTGCTTGCATTGGTTTAAGTAATATTTCGCGACCGTATCGTGCGGATCGATGCGTAATAATTTCTGGTAATACTGTTTCGCTCCGTCCGCATCCCCCTGCATAAAACGAGCATAACCTGATTTGTGCAGCACATTTTCATCGTACGGCATCACGCGCAATAACTGCGAGAGCGTCTTCTCCGCGTCGGCAAAGCGGTCCAGGTCGAGCTGCAGTACGGCCACGCTGTGCAATTCCTCCGGTTCAAGCGATCGGAGTTTCATCATTTCTTCCAGACGCGCGTTCGCCGCAATGCGGTTGCCTTCCTCGATCTCCGCGAGCGCGAGCGTGCTGTTTGCCAGCACATCCGCAGGATCCTCGCTCAAGAGACTGTGTGCGGTCTTTTTCGCTTCATCCCTTCGGTTCGCGACGAAATAGGCGATGGCAAGCTGCTCTCGTACTTTAATCGACTTTGGGGATTCCCCGAGCCGGTGCTCCAGCTCCTCGATTGCGTACCGGACGTCCCCGCTTGCGAGAAGAGTGCGCGCGAAATGGCAGACGGCGTTGTCTTCGTAATCGTCGTCCGTTTTTAAGCCGGTCGTTTCATACATCGCGTCGTCGTCGTCGATCAGGTCGAGAAAATCTTCCGCATCCGCAGCGAAAATTCCGTCCGACTCCGCCTCGAGATAATCTTCCAGGCTGTCCGCCGCGCTGTCATAATCCTGCAGGCCGAAATAGTTGCAGGCAAGGCCAAAGTGGCACTCCGGCGGTGTTTCCTCGCTGTCCGTCATCAACTGAAACAGGATCCGGTTGCTCTCCTCGAACCGCTGCATCTGGCTTAAAATCTCCGCCAGCGCGATGGCGATCTCCGGGTCTTCCGGAGCGCGCTCATACGCTTCGCGGTATTTCCCAATCGCCGCGAACAGATCGTTTTTTTCGAGTTCCTTTGCGCCGCGCTTCATATAAAACGTAGCGTTTTGGGAAAACGGAATCACTTTTCCCGTCTTATTCGTCTTCATCTTCTCTCGCGCTCGCGCTAAGCAGCAGTGAGCGCAGGTCCTCTTCCGTAAATTGATATCGTTTGTCGCAGAAGCGGCAGGTAACTTCCGCGCCGTGGTCTTCCTCGATCATTTCAGTCAGTTCGTCGTATCCGGTCGAAATCAGCGCGCGCTCGATGCGTTCCCTCGAACAGTCGCAGCGATATACAGGCTCGCGTTCTCCCGCATAGGTTAACCCGAGTTCGCCAAACGCGCTCTCGAGCAGTTCCTCCGGCGTCTCACCTTCGTCGAGCCGCTCGGAAAAACGCGCGATCTGTGCGCTTTTCGCCTGCAGACAGTCAATCACATCTTCCGGACAGCCTGGCAGCGGCTCCGCGAACACGCCCGCAGCCGCGCGCACCTCCCCGGTTTCCGCGCGCTCGCGCACACCGAGGTAGACGAGCGCGGGCCGTTGGAGACTGGAAGAGTAATAGTTGGCGAAGTCGACCGCGATCTCTCCGGATACGAGGTTGCACAACCCAACGTACGGTTCTTTCAGTCCAAGGTCGCTGACGACGGAGAGTTTCCCTTCGCGGCCGACGAATCCGCCGACGTCGAGCTTGCCGGATTCGTTTGGCGGTAGTTCGACGTCCCCGTTCAATACGGAGCCCTTGATCTCCAGCAGTCTGTTCCCTGTGCAGATCATGCTGCCCGCGGGGCCGTCTCCTTTTACGATCGTCGACACCAGGTCGTTTTCGCCTTTCAGGTCCGCAGCCATAATCGCGGTCATCATAAGCTGCCTGCCCAGCGCGGCGGTCGCCACGCGGGAGAGGCCATGCACGCGCCGCGCTTCCTTCACAAGGTTGGTGCCGAAGATGAACGAAACGCGCACCATACCGTCCGCCGCGACGCACTGGATCAGGCGGTCTTTCTGTTCAAGTTTGTATCGTAAAACATTGGTCTTCATTGATACGTTCAGATTCTCTTTCTCTTTTTCAGTTATTTCGCGCTGCGCTTTCGCGCGGCGAACTGGATTCGTTCGCTCTCAGCATGCGGTGCATTGCACGTAAACGCGTCGTAAACGCCTTCGAGCATAAACCCCGCGTGTTCCAACGCGGCGAAAATTTCGTCGATCGTGTGCGCGCGCTGTACATGCCGCTCGTCGAATCGCGTATACTTGCCCGTTCCGTCGGGTAAAAAGAACGCAAGCCGCATCTCCAGAAGGCGCGATTCGGGATCGAAGCAATTTTGCCAGAGGTACGTGCAGTCCGCTCCATCTTCGCCGAACGTTTGTCCGCCGAGCATGTGCTCCAGCTTGTACGCGCTGGAGAAGTCGAACAGCAGCAGCCCGCCGGGTTTCAGCGAGCGGTTTGCGGAAACGAAAAACGCGCTCACATCCATGTCCGAGAGAAGATAGTTCACCCCGTCGCAGGCGCAGACGATCGCGGAGACGGGCCGGTGCAGCGAAAGCGAGCGCATGTCCTGACAGACGAACGGAATCTTCAAGCCGGCTTTTCGCGCCTTCTTCTGCGCGATTTCCAGCATTTGTTCCGAGAGGTCGACGCCGGTCATGCGGTATCCTTCCCTGCTGAGGCGAAGTGTGATCTCACCCGTTCCGCAGGCGCAGTCCAGCACCGGTTCACCGGGCTGTACCCCGCCGCTTTTCAGCAAAGAGGCGAGATATTCCGCCCACGCTGCATAATCCACATCCGCCATAAGCCGATCGTAGACGGCAGCAAAATCGCCGTATTCCCGCGCCATCCGCCGTCTCCTTTCGCGCATCGCGATTCCTAATATATATCATATGATATAGGAACGCTTGCTTTCGTTTACAATTCGTTCATGAACCATACCGATCGCATGTTCGATTTTTTATTGTACAACAGATTCCGCGGCACCGCAAATATATATCCTATAATATCGTCGATCCTGTTTGACAAACCATTGGATATTTATTAAAATCATCCTAACTATAAGAAAGGCTGCGTTCCAATCGTTCAGAAACGCAAACACGGTTACCATGAAACAATACAAGATCGCGATCGTCGGCGCTACAGGTATGGTCGGCAGAATGTTCCTCCGCGTGCTGGAAGAGAGAAAACTTCCCGCGTCGGAATACTTCCTCTTTGCTTCCGCGCGCAGCGCGGGCACTACCGTCGAGTTCATGGGCAAACCCTATACCGTCCGCGAACTGACTGAGGATGCATTCAAGAATCTCGGCGTCGATATCGCGCTCTTTTCCGCGGGCGGCGGCACCTCGAAAATTTTCGCGCCCATCGTCGCCGCGTCCGGCGCGGTGGTCATCGATAATTCAAGCACCTGGCGCATGGACCCGGATATCCCGCTCGTGGTTCCGGAGGTGAATGCGGGCGATATCCCCATGTATAAAAATAAAGGAATCATCGCAAATCCCAACTGTTCGACCATACAGGCGATGGTGGCGCTTCAGCCGCTCTCCGTCAAATACGGCCTTAAGCGCGTCATTTACTCGACCTACCAGGCGGTCTCCGGCGCGGGCATGGGTGGTTACAGCGACCTTGAAAACGGCTTAAAGGGCGAAGCGCCAAAGAAGTTCCCGCACCCCATCGCGGGAAACGTGCTGCCGCAGATCGACGTTTTTCTCGACACCGGCTACACGAAGGAAGAACAAAAGATGATCGATGAAACAAGAAAGATCCTCGGCCTTCCGAACTTGCGCGTGACGGCGACCACCGTTCGCGTACCGGTGTTCCACGGCCACAGCGAAAGCATCAATGTCGAGCTGGAAAAGCCCTTTGAGCTTGCGGACATCCGTGCGCTCTGGGAAAGCACGGAAGGCCTGATCGTTCAAGACGATCCCTCAAAAGGTCTCTACCCCATGCCGATCTACGCTGCGGACACAGATCCCGTCTATGTAGGGCGTCTGCGTCGCGACTTCTCCGTGGAAAACGGGATCAACTTCTGGTGCGTTGCGGACAACATCCGCAAAGGCGCGGCGACCAACGCCGTGCAGATTGCGCAGGAACTTATTCGTCAGTGGGAGGCGTAACAAAATGTCAATTTTTCGCGGAAGCGGCGTCGCGATCGTCACGCCATTTCAAAAGGGCGCAGTCGATTTCACGGCGTTTACCCGGCTGATCGAGCTTCAGATCGCAAACCGTACCGATGCGATCATCTGCTGCGGAACGACCGGTGAAAGTTCAACATTGACGATGGACGAGCGCCTGAGCGTAATCCAGTTTGTCGTGGAGCGCGTCAACGGCCGCGTACCTGTCATCGCCGGCACCGGCGGCAACAACACCGAAGAAGTCATCTCCAACAGCAAGTCCGCCGAAGCCATCGGCGTGGACGGGCTGCTGATCGTGACGCCATATTACAATAAAACCTCGCAGCAAGGGCTTGTCCGCCATTTCTTTACGGTGGCGGATGCGGTGGAAACGCCGATTCTCGTCTACAACGTCCCCTCCCGTACGGGCCTGAACGTCCTGCCGCAAACCATGGCGGAACTCTGCACGCACGAGAATATCGTCGGCGCGAAAGAAGCCAGCGGCAACATTGAGCAGATCGTCAGCCTCGCGGCTCTCGCCCCTCAGTGCGACATCTATTCCGGCAACGACGACCACGTTCTGCCCGTGCTCAGCATCGGCGGCAAAGGCGTTATTTCCACGATCGCGAACATCGTTCCGGGTGAAATGCACGCGCTTTGCGACGCGTTCTTTAAGGGAGACCTCCAGCTTGCGCGTCAGCTGCAGCTGCAGCTGATCCCGATCTGGAAGGCCGCGTTCTGCGAGGTCAACCCCATCCCGCTGAAGGCGATGATGGGCCTCATGCAGCTGTGCGAACCGGACGTTCGCCTGCCGCTTGTCCCCCCTTCCTCAGCAAGCATGCGCCTCATCGAAGACACGCTGAAGGGATACGAGCTGATCTGATGCATCAAACAAGCCTAGGAGGACTGATATGATTTCGGTACTCATTAACGGAATCTGCGGTCAGATGGGACGCGCCGTGTATGCAGCGATTCAAGCGCAGAGCGGCGCTTTTTCCGCTGTCGCCGGCGTCGACCCGTTCGACTGCGCATCCGCGTATGCCTGCCCCTTGTATAAAACTCTTGACGATGTAAAAGAATCGGCAGACGTCATCGTCGATTTTTCCGTGCCCGCGACTACACCGGATATTCTGCGTTACGCGCTGGAGAAAAAAATCCCAGTCGTTATCGGAACCACCGGCCTCGGAGAACGGGAGCTGAAACTTATTCGCTCCGCCTCGGATCAGATTCCCGTCTTTCAAACCGGAAACATGTCCCTTGGCGTCAACCTGCAGCTTGAGCTCATACAGCTCGCGGCCTCCACGCTCGGCGCAAACTTCGATGTGGAGATCATCGAAACCCACCACCGCAAAAAAGTGGACAGCCCCAGCGGCACGGCGCTGATGCTCGCGAACGCAATCGCTTCCATCTCGCCGGAGGAAGAAGAATTCGTTTATGGCCGACATGAAAAGAATAAACGCCGTACGGACAGCGAGATCGGCATCCATTCCGTCCGCGGCGGCACAGTCGTCGGCGAGCATCAGGTGCAGTTCATCGGAAACGACGAAATCATCGAAATTACGCACCGCGCGTTCAGCAAGCAGGTATTCGCGCAGGGCGCGCTGCGTGCAGCGAAGTTCCTCGTCGGCAAGCAGACGGGCCTGTACAACATGAAAAATGTCGTGACGGAACACGACGCGGCTTCCCGCCTCTTCTCGCTGGAAAAGCAGGCGGCCGTCGTCATCCGCTCGTTTGCCAAGGAAGACGCGTTCGCATCCCGCGTGTTCGACGTCATCGCGGCCCACGGCGTATTTGTTGATATGATCGCCTGCTCCGAGCCGGACGAGCAGAGCCTGAGCATCGGTTTTTCTCTCGGGGAACAGGACCTCTCCGAGGCGCTCAACGCCATCAACGAACTCACTCGAAACGGCTACGGCTGCACGATCCGCACGAGGGACGACCTGACAAAGCTCACGCTGGAAGGCACAGGCATGTCGCTGCAGCACGGCGTCGCCTCGCAGCTCTTCTCCGTGCTCCGCAAAGAAAATATTCACATATGGCTGATTACGACGAGCGAAACGCGCATCGAATTCTGCGTGGATTCCGTGCACGCACTGCGCGCCGCAGAAGCCGTCCGGGAACATTTCCAAATCGGCTGATCATCGAACATTTCCAAATCGGCTGATCATCGAACATTTCTAAATCGGCTGATCATCGAGCATTTCTAAATCGGCTGATCAACAGACAATCGGCATAAAAGCGCTTCCTTTCCGGAAGCGCTTTCGTGTTCGTCTTTCTTTGGTTATTTCCCTTCTTTGCGCAACCGTTGTTCCTCTCCGTGAACGAGGCGCCGGATATTTTCGATATGCCGCACAAAAACGATCACGGTCAGTAAGCCCGCAAGCGCCGCCAGCGGCAGATTGTTGATGCGAAATACAAGCGTCGCGATGAAAAACAGGAGCATTGCCGAAAGGGACATGATGGACATTTTTTTATTGATCAGAAGAATTATGCCGCCTATAGCGATTGCGCCGAGCGCGCCGAGCGGAAACGTCAGAATCGCTATGGTATACGAAGACGCGACTCCCTTCCCTCCCCGAAAACCGTCGAAAACCGGCCAGCAGTGCCCAACGACGGCGAACAGCCCGGCGATATACCCTCCGATCTGCCCGCAGAGAAGCTGACCCAGCAGTACGGAAAGGAACGCCTTCAGCGCGTCGCCGGCAAACGTAATCGCCCCCGGGCCATAACCGTACACGCGCACCATGTTGGTGCTGCCAGCGTTGCCGCTGCCGTGGTTTCTAACGTCGTCGTGAAAATACGCGCGGCTGACGATGATCGCCGTCTGTATGTTGCCAAGCAGATAGCCGATCGCCAGGCAAAGCGCCGCGGACCAGATCTGCAGGGGAAAAAAACCGGTAAAAAATGTCATGATTCGGACTCCTTCTTAGTCTTTGCGGAAGAAAATCCGAAACGGAGTTCCTTCTGGTATTATATACATTTGATCTGAATTATTCGGCCTCTTTCTTCTTGTTGCGGAAGAAGATCCGGATCGGGGTTCCCTCGAAGCCGAACGTCTTTCTGAAAAAATTATCCAGATACCGTTCATAGGAGAAATGCACAATCTCCGTATCGTTGACGAATATGATAAACGTCGGCGGCTGTACGGACGCCTGCGTGGCGTAATAGATCTTCAGCGTACGCCCTTTATCGCTCGGCGGTTCGTTCATCGTAACCGCTTCGCTGACCGTGTCGTTGAGCTGGCCGGTCGGAATCCGGCGTCGGCTTTGCTCGTATGAACGGTCGACGAGATCCAGTACCTTGCTTACCCGCTGTCCGCTTTTCGCGGAGATGAAGAGCATTGGTACGTAGCTCATGAACGAGAGATCCGCACCGAGACTTTTCTGGAACGCGTTCATTGTGTGCGTGTCTTTTTCGACGAGGTCCCACTTATTGACGATGAGCACGCTTGCCTTGCCCTCTTCGTGCGCGTAACCCGCGATGCGTACGTCCTGTTCGCTTAAGCCTTGGCTTGCGTCGCAGACGATAAGCACAACGTCCGCGCGGCGGATGGCGGCGAGTGAACGGATCACGCTGTAGCGTTCAATGGACTCGTCCTCAACGCTGCGTTTCCTGCGGATGCCGGCGGTGTCGACGAGCGTATATTCGCGGCCGTTTCTGGTAAACGGCGTATCGATGGAATCCCGCGTCGTGCCCGGAATTTCACTGACGATCGTGCGTTCCTCTCCGAGAAGCGCGTTGACAAGGCTCGATTTACCGACGTTCGGTTTGCCGACGACCGCGATATTCACGCGCTCGCTTCCGGTTTCCTCAATATCTTTCGGAAAATCCTTCACGATCTCGTCCAAAAGATCGCCAAGTCCCAGGCCCTGCGACGCGGAGATCGTGAACGGATCGCCAAGCCCCAGCGCATAAAACTCATACATCGCCTCTTCAAACTTCGGCGCATCGACTTTATTGACCGCGAGCACGACGGGCTTGTTGGAACGGCGCAGCAGATCGGCGACGTCCATATCCGCGCTTGTCATCCCTTCCCTGCCGTCGACGAGAAAAATGATCACGTCCGCCGTTTCAATCGCCAGCTCCGCCTGCCGCCGCATCTGGCGCGCGATGATGTCCTCGTTCGCGGGTTCGATGCCGCCCGTATCGATCAAAGTAAAGGCATAGTTCAGCCATTCCGCATCCTGATAGATGCGGTCGCGCGTAACGCCCGGCGTGTCTTCCACAATTGCGACCCGATGGCCGATCAGGCGGTTGAACAGCGTCGATTTGCCGACATTCGGGCGTCCGACGATCGCCACCAACGGTTTTTTCATAATCTTTCCTTATTGGAACCACGATCCGGTTGAAATCACCCGAAACGATTCCCTGTTCGTTATTCTGAAAATACGATCTCTATGAGGTCGTCACCCGTCGCAACCGGGATAATTCCCGTTCCCAACGCGGCTTCCGCCTCCGCCTTCGTCACTCCGTCTAGGAACACTTCCTCGTCCGCCTTGAGCATCGCGCGAGGAATCAGCAGCGCGCATCCGAAGTTTTCTCCTTTTAACTGGGCGATCAGATCTCCACCCGTCACCAGTCCTCCGACCGTTACGCTCTCTCCGAAGAAATCATTTCGTACCGCGCGGGTTTCGATCTCGATTCCATACGGCAGGAGCTGTTTGTACGATTCTCGAAAAAACGGTTCCGCGGATACGCCGCCCGCCATGAGAAAACGCTTTGACTGTTTGAGCGGTTCGCGATCCTCCAGCGCTTCTAGCATCTCCCGTTCGAACAGGCGGAGCAGCCCCACGCCGTTTTCGATCTGCGGGAAATCTTCGTATTCTTCATACATGGGCAGCGTCCGTCCGGCATGAGTATACCACTCGTCCGCCAGAAACACGAATCGGGTTCCGCACAGTTTCAGAAGCTCCTGCTGCCGCTTTTCGATTTCGCAGATCAGTTTTTGCGATTCTTCCGCCGTGTAGCTGCGCAGAGGGTGGAGACCGTCTCTGTAACGCGTCAGCCCGACCGGCACAACCGCGAGCGACTGCGCATTCGGATACAATTTCAGCATATCGTCGATCGACCGGCGCAGCACATCCCCGTCGTTGATGCCCGGGCAGAGCACGATCTGCAGATGGAACTTCAGTCCTGCGTCCGAGAGACGTTTAAGCTGCGAAACGATCTCCCCCGCGTGCGGATTTTTCATCATGAATCGGCGCACGTCCGGATCGCTCGCGTGCAGAGACACATAAAGCGGGCTGACTCTGCGGCGGATGATGCGGTCGAGTTCCGCTTTGTCTAAATTCGTCAACGTAATATAGTTGCCCATGATGAACGACATTCGCCAGTCGTCGTCTTTCACATGCAGGCTCGACCTACCGCCCTTTGGCATCTGGTCGATAAAGCAGAATACGCAATGATTCCTACAGGTACGCATATTGTCCATCAGGCTCGTTGCAAATGCCAGACCAAGCGGTTCAAATTCTTCTTTCCTGATTTCGACGCGTTTAGCTGCTCCGTTTTTCATGCAAATTTCCAGCGTAATCGCTTCGCGCGCTGTCAGGTGCTCGTAGTCGATCAGATCGACAACCGGTTCTCCGTCGATGGAAAGCAGCGCGTCGCCGGCCTCAATGCCGAACATCTCCGCAGGTGAACCCGGGAGCACGTCGGAGACGATCTGTTGGGTGCCGCTCTTTTTTTCCATCCCGACATTATACCATTCGCCGTTATGATTGGCAAAGTCAACTTTGTGAACAAGTTAATATGGTTCATGCTTATATAAATGGAACGCGGCTTTCGCCGCGTTCCATTTGATTATTCTGCTGGGATTAGTACATGCCGCCCATATCCGGGCCGGGCGCCGGGGCGGGCGTCGGAGGCGTCGGAATGTCGGTGACCAGGCTCTCGGTGGTGAGGACCATCGCCGCAACGGAAGCCGCGTTCTGCAGCGCACTGCGGGTAACCTTGGTCGGGTCGATGATGCCCTCTTCCGCGAGGATCGAGTATTTATCGGTTGCGACGTTGTAGCCGTAGCCGGGTTTGTTCTCGCGGCGGATGTTTTCGACGACGACCGCGCCGTCCACGCCCGCGTTGATCGCAATCTGGCGAAGCGGTTCTTCCAGCGCGCGCAGGATGATGTTAATGCCGGTTTTGAAGTCGCCGCTCGATTTCTCAGCGAGCTTTTTCACGCGATCCGCCACGTTGAGCAGCGCTACGCCGCCGCCGGGGACGATGCCCTCTTCCACGGCCGCGCGGGTCGCGGAGAGCGCGTCTTCGATACGGAGCTTGAACTCCTTCATCTCGATTTCGGTTGCCGCGCCGACCGCGATAACGGCCACGCCGCCGGAGAGCTTGGCAAGACGTTCCTGCAGTTTCTCCTTATCGTAATCGGACGTTGTTTCGCCGATCTGTACTTTGATCGCGGCGACGCGCGCCTTGATTTCCTCGGCGCTGCCCGCGCCTTCCACGATGATGGTGTTGTCCTTGTCCACCTTGACCTGACGCGCGGTGCCCAGCTGGCTTACCTGTGTTTCCTTCAGGTCGAGGCCTATTTCGGAAGAGATGACCTCGCCGCCGGTCAGTACCGCGATATCCTGCAGCATAGCCTTTCTGCGGTCGCCAAAGCCCGGAGCCTTGACGGCGATGCAGTTAAACGTGCCGCGAAGTTTGTTGAGCACGATTGTCGTGAGCGCTTCGCCCTCGACGTCCTCGGCGATGATCAGAAGCGCGCGGCTCTGCTGAGCGATCTGCTGCAGAATCGGCAGGATTTCCTGAATATTGCTGATCTTCTTATCGGTGATCAGAATGTAAGGGTTATCCAGAATGCCTTCCATCTTTTCGGTATCGGTGACCATGTATGCGGAAGCGTATCCGCGGTCGAACTGCATGCCTTCCACGATGTTGAGCTCGGTCTTCATGGTCTTGCTCTCTTCGACGGTGATAACGCCGTCGTTGCCGACCTTTTCCATCGCGTCCGAGATGAGTTTGCCGACGTTTTCGTCGCTCGCAGAAATCGCTGCGACCTGTGCGATGGCGGTCTTGTTGCCGACGGGCTTGCTCAGCGCCTTGAGGCCCTCGACCGCTTCATTGACGGCGGCTTCGATGCCGTGGCGGATTACCATCGGATTCGCACCGGCGGCGACGTTCTTCATACCCTCTCGGACGATCGCCTGCGCGAGCAGGGTCGCCGTAGTGGTTCCGTCTCCCGCGACGTCGTTCGTTTTGGTGGCGACTTCCTTGACGAGCTGCGCGCCCATGTTTTCAAATGGGTCTTCCAGCTCAATTTCCTTTGCGATGGTCACGCCGTCGTTGGTGATCAGGGGCGCGCCGTATTTCTTATCGAGTACGACGTTGCGTCCCTTGGGACCAAGTGTGATCTTCACGGTGTTGGCCAGCTTGTCAAGGCCGGTCTGGAGCGCTCTGCGCGCATCTTCGCTGTATTTCAGTTGCTTAGCCATAATGTGTTTCCCTCCTGATTATTCCACGACCGCGAGGATATCGCTCTGACGGACGATGAGATATTCCTTGTCGTCCAGCTTGACTTCAGTGCCTGCGTACTTGGAGCAGATCACCTTGTCGCCCGCTTTGACGTACATGACGACATCCTTGCCATCCACAACGCCGCCTGGGCCGACCGAGACAACTTCCGCCATCTGCGGTTTTTCCTTTGCGGCGGTCGGAAGGACGATGCCGCCCTTGACAACCTCTTCGTTCTCAATGCTGAACACGACCACGCGATCGGCCAAAGGTTTCAGTTTCATACGAGTTGCGCCTCCTATATATTCGATATGAATTTCTATTTGTTAGCACTCTTTTTTGTTGAGTGCTAATCACGAAAATTATTATACCACGAATGACGGACGCGTCAACTTTGAAAATGCAACGAAAATGTGAAATATGCCTTTGCACGGCGGTATTTCGGGACTTAGTCACACTTCACGCTGGTATGTGAAACGTATTTCCGTTTATTTAAGCATACGTGCAACGCAAGAAAGGAAATACGCTATGGTGCGATATTTTGCTTGCATTCAACGCTCCGGTATGCTAAACTGTCTTCTGTTCGAGTGAAATTCAAGACTGAATCAGGGGGTGAATTGTTTTGGCAAATATCAAGTCCGCTATCAAGCGTGTCAAAATCACCGAGAAGCAAGCCCTTCGCAACCGCGCGGCCAAGTCCGAGATGAAGACGACTATCCGCCGCTTTGACGAAGCGCTGCATGCCGGAGACTCTGCCGCAACAGAAAAAGCGTATTTGACGGCCGTCAGCACGGTCGATCATGCCGCCGCAAAAGGCATGATCCACAAGAACGCTGCCGCCCGCAAAAAGTCGCAGCTTGCGAAAAAACGCGCCGCGGCGCAGTAACCCCCCGCTCGGTTTTCAGATTGAGGCACGCCGTCAAGGCGTGTCCTTTTTTCTTGCTTTCCAGTGTGAAAGCGAATAAAATCATAATTGTTTATATGATGATAGTATTTTACTAATTTCTCTGCATCCAAGAATTCCGAACGAAAGGCGCATCTGTATGGACGCATATGAATCCAGGCTGAAAAGTCAGGAACTAGACGACGTGTTTCACGCGATTCTCTCCCTGCGCGACCTGACGGAGTGTTACCGCTTTTTCGAGGATATCTGTACGATCAACGAACTGCAGGCGCTTGCCCAACGCTGGCAGGTGGCCCGCCAGCTCGACGCGGACGTTACCTATCAGGACATCGCGCACCGCTTTAACGCATCGACGGCGACCATCAGCCGCGTCAACCGCTGCCTGGAGTACGGCGCAGGCGGTTACCGTCTGGTGCTGGACCGCATGAAAAAATCGGAGTAACACATCCAATGGCCATGGACGGTATCGCGCTCGGCGCGGTAATCAACGAATGCCAGCCGCTTGTCGGCGGCAAGATCGACAAGGTGCAGCAGCCCGAAAGGGACTTGCTGCTCTTTACTGTGCGGGCTAACAACGGCACGCAAAAGCTTCTTGTCAGTACGCACGCCGAAAACGGACGGATGCAGCTCACCAGCCGCTCGTTCGATAATCCCGCCAACGCGCCGGCCTTCTGTATGCTGCTGCGCCGCCGTCTTATCGGCGGGCGCATCTGTTCCATTCGCCAGCTCGGCGCCGACCGTGTCTGCGAAATTATCGTTCTCGCGCGAAACGAGTTTTTCGACGAGGTTTCCTTGCGTCTTATCATCGAACTGACCGGCAAACACGCAAACCTTGTTTTGCTGGAACCTTCCGGCGCGATTGTGGACTGCCTTCGCCGCATCTCGGCGGGAGACGACGCCGCGCGCATGCTTCTTCCCGGATTTCCTTACGAACCGATCCCGCCGCAAGGCAAGCTCGATCCGTTTTCCGCGCCTCTGGAGGCGTTCGAATCAGCGGCGCTCTCCCCCAACCCCCTGCGCGCGCTGACCGCTTCCTTCGACGGCGTATCCAAGCAGACGGCGGCGGCGCTGATCGCCGCGGCTCCATCCGGCGGCGCGCTGTTCGCCCTGATTCGGGCGATGAAGGAGGGCGCTTACGCGCCCTGCGTCGCGTTTAACGCGGAAGGCGAGCCCGTCGCCGCGCTGCCGTTTCTTCCCGACGGTCTTTTCGCAAGAGCCGAGCCGGTATCCGGCATGAGCGAAGCGCTAGATCGCTATTTTTCGGACCGCGACCAGATCGTCCGTAAACGCCGTAACGGCGCTGCGCTGCGTCACACGGTCTCCGCCGCGCTGAGCCGCGCGCAGAATAAATATTCCGCGTTCCTCGAAACGATCCGCCAGACGGACGCGTTTGAAGCCGCTCGAATCAATGGGGAACTGATCCTTGCCAACCTGCATCTTGCGAAACCGGGCCAAAGCGAACTCGTTGTCGACGATTACTTCGTCGATCCTCCGGTCAAGCGTATCGTTCCGCTCGACCCCGCCTACGGCGCGCAGGAAAACGCGAAACGGTATTTCAAACAATATCGCAAAGGAAAGCTCGGCAAAGCGTATGCGGAGGGGCAAATCGAAGGGCTCGAAGCCGAAATCGCTTACCTGGAAGGCCAGCTGGAAAACATCGAAAAATGCGACACGCTCTACGAACTCTCCGAAATCCGGGAAGAACTGGTGCGTGAAAAATACCTCCGCCCCGATAAAACGCGTCAGGCGAAATCCGCAAACAAAGCCTCCGCGCCGATGCGGTTTCTGTCCAGCGACGGTATTATAATTTACGTCGGCAAAAACAACCGTCAAAACGATACGCTTACCTTCCAGACCGCGCGCCCCGGCAACCTCTGGCTGCACGCGAAAACTATCCCCGGTTCGCATGTGATCGTCGATTTTGACGGCGATCCGCCGGAATTAACGCTGCGCGAGGCGGCGTCGCTCGCGGCCTATTATTCTCAGGCGCGCTCCTCCGGCGGGGTTCCGGTCGATTACACGCCGCGAAAATTCGTAAAAAAACCCTCCGGCGCGCACCCCGGCATGGTGGTCTACTCCACCAATAAAACGCTGTACGTCACACCGGATGCTGCGCTCGTCGGCAAACTCCGCACAAATGCGGATCGTTCGTAACCGGATGAAACTTGTCAATCCCCGCAACGTCCTCACGCGTTTGTGAACAGACTGTGGAAAATCAGCCGCATCTTCACGCCTTGATTGCGTTCGGTTTTTTGTTCGCGTATAATTATGATTATCTCAAATGGAAAGGACCATGCGATTTTGTCACGTATCGTACAGCTCTTTCAAAACCCGCTTCAGTTTCTTTATGTGCTGCCGGCGATTCTTATCGGCCTGACGGTGCACGAGTGGGCGCACGCCTATATGGCTTATCGTCTCGGTGACCCGACCGCGCGCAATCTCGGACGCATGACAATAAATCCGCTCGCACACATCGACCCGATCGGTTTTATCATGCTGCTCCTTGTCGGTTTCGGCTGGGCGAAGCCAGTGCCGGTCAATCCGCGTAATTTCAAAAATTACAAACGGGACGATATCCTCGTTTCCCTTGCCGGCATCTTTGTTAACTTCATCACCGCGTTTTTGTTTTCATTTATCTATGTGGCGGGCGTGCTGAAGTGGGGTTTCGGAACCAACCCGGCGTTTACCGGTATCTTTGGCTCGATTATCACGATCAATCTCGCTCTCGCGATCTTCAACCTGATCCCGATCTATCCTCTCGATGGATCGCATGTGTTGGAGAGCCTGCTGGTGCGCAAGATTCCGCGTTTTTTCATGTTCCTGCGCCAGTACGGGCAGTGGATCCTGCTTGCGCTGCTGCTGCTTGGCGTGGTATCTACGGTGCTGGGCTATCTTATCTCCGGCATCACCTCCGGCTTCTTTACAATCGCCGCGTGGTTCGTCAATCTTTTTTAAAGAAAACCTTCTGAAAAAGGCCTTCTAGCCAGGCTTTTGAAGGATACCTTCTAAGGAGGCAACCAAGAAAACCTCATGCCGTATACGGTACAGCTCCGGCAATTTGAAGGGCCGCTTGATCTTCTGCTGCATCTGATCGAAGAAGCCGAGGTGGACGTCAAGGACATCTTCGTCTCCGAGATCACCGCGCAGTACCTTTCCTATATGGATCAGCTCGACGAACTGGATATGGACACGGCGAGCGAATTTTTAACCATGGGGGCAACGCTTTTGTATATCAAGTCCCGACAGCTCCTGCCCCGCCCGCCGAAAGAAGACGAAGCGGAGGAAGACCCCGAAACGCTGCTGATCCGGCAGCTGCAGGATTATAAGGCTTTTAAAGAAGCGAGCGAAAAGCTCAGGGAGTTGTTCGACACCGCGCGGGAAAGCTGCACGCGCCTGCCGGAGGATGTGCCGCTCCCGCCGAAGGAAGTAGCGCTCGACGGCGCGACGATGGACGGGCTGTTCGCCGCCTTTCTGGAGATGCTGGAACGTAAAAAAGACGCGCCGGAACCGATCCGTTCCCAGCACGTCAGCCCGGACCGGTATACCGTCCGCTCGCAAACCGGACGCATCCGCACGGTGCTGCAGGAAAAAACCGCAGTCTCGTTTGAAGAGCTTTTCTCGCCCGGCGCAGCGCGTATGGAGATCATCGTCACGTTTATGGCGCTTCTTGAAATGATCGCGCGCGGCGAAATCCTGCTGAGGCAGAAAGCGCCGTTCGCGCCGATCCGCATCAGCGCGGACAAGCTGCTGCTGGACGACGAATCCTACGAATACATGGACGAAACGGAAGACTGATCCGCGATTTGCGCGGGGATAGATCTGATTTGTTTGGGGGAACATGGAAGACCGGACGCTGTTTCACAAAATCGAATGTATGCTCTTCGTTGCGGGCGATCCGGTAGCGATCGCAGAATTGGCGCGTGTGCTCGACCTGCCGCTCGCGTCGGCGCGCAGCCTCCTCGCCGATATGGAGCATCTCTACCGCGAAGAAGCGCGCGGGATCCAGCTTCTCGTTACTGCGGACACCGCGCAGCTTGTCAGCAGCCGCGATTATATCGACGAAGTGAAAAAGCTTCTAAATCCGGACGAAACGAAGAGCGTGTCACAGTCGCTTTTAGAAACGCTCGCCATCGTCGCATACCGCCAGCCGGTGACACGTTCGGACGTGGAACGCGTGCGCGGCGTACGCTGCGATTACGCGGTGACGCAGCTTTTAAAACTCGGCCTCATCGTCGAGGTCGGGCATAAGGACGTCGTCGGCCATCCGACGCTGTTCGGCACCACCGACGCGTTCCTGCGGCAGTTCGGCATCCACAGCGTGGACGAAATGCCAGACTTTTCACACTTTTCACACGAGATCATTGAAGAAAGCATCGGCGAAATTCCCGTTGTATAAATACGATCGAGATAACCGCAGTATGAATATTTTTAAAAAATTGGTCTCCCGCAAGGGAGGCCAATTCTATATTCCTGTCAGATCAGCGGAATCATTATAACGTTGATGTCCTTGCCTTCCACCTCTAAAAGCGCGCAGGAGGGTTTATGCCCCCGCCGCGGCAGAGAGAGACTGCCGGGATTGACGATCAGAAGTTCGCCGTCCGCCTGCAGGAGCGGCATATGTGTGTGTCCGAACAGTACCGCGCCGCAGCGATTTTCACGCGCAGTATGGATCAGCTGATAGAGATTATAAAACCTGTCCCCATGCACCAGCATGATCCACGCGTCTTCGACGAGTTCGATCCTTCGTTCCGGATAAGCGCTGCCCACATCGTTATTTCCTTTGACGGCGAAGAACGGCACGCCGCCCAGCGCCTCCGAAACGCGTTCCGCGTCGATTGCGTAATCGCCAAGGTGGAAGAGCATGTCGACCTCGCCAAGTTTCTCCGCGGCGAGCGGCAGACGCGAAAACAGATTATGAGAATCCGCAACGACAGCGATCCGTTTCATGCGCGTTCCCACCGCAGAATCTCCTGCAGCGCCTCCAACGCGCGCTTTCTATGACTCACAGAATTCTTTTCCTCCGCGCTCAGTTCCGCAAACGATTTATTAAACGGAGGATAATAAAAATAAGGATCGTAACCAAAACCATTCGTTCCGCGCGGCGCGGTCAGTAAAAATCCTTCCGCCGTTCCGAGCGTACAGACGGTGTCTTTTCCGGTTCGTGCGAGCGCGACGGCGGAGACGAACCGGCAGGTTCTTTTTTCCCAAGGCACACCCGTCATATCAAGCATGAGTTTCGCGTTGTTTTTTTGATCGTCATGCTCTTCTCCGGCATACCGCGCGCTGTAAACGCCCGGCGCGCCGCCGAGCGCGTCCACGACGAGCCCGCTGTCATCCGCAAGCGCTGCTGGATAATCGGAGGCGTTCAGCACTTCTTCGGCCTTTTTGATCGCGTTGGCCTGAAACGTATCCCCGTCCTCCACAACGTCGATCTCCAGCCCCGCCTGCCTCAGCGTGACCATGTTCGGAAAATCCGATCCGAGAATCTCGAATATTTCGCGCATCTTGTGCGCATTGTTGGTTGCGAGTATCAATTTCATGCGGAGATTATAGCAGAGAAACGCGGCATCGTAAAGAAGAACGAAATGCAAACATTTGTTCTTTTTCTTCTTTTTACGCGCTTACGGGTTCAAAGGCACCCCGCGGCTATGTTATAATGTTCCGAACGGTTTATGGGGGACAAGCATGGATCTGACCACACTTAATAACAAACAACGCGAAGCGGTGGAAACGACCGAAGGGCCGCTTCTGGTGCTCGCGGGCGCGGGCAGCGGTAAAACGCGCGTACTTACGCACCGCATCGCGTACCTGATTCAGGAAAAGGGCGTCGCGCCCTGGAACATCCTCGCACTGACGTTTACGAACAAAGCGGCGGGAGAAATGCGCGAGCGGGTCGGCGCGCTGTTAGGCGCGGGCGTCAACGACATGTGGGTGATGACGTTCCATTCCTGCTGCGCGCGCATCTTAAGAAGCGAAATCGAACCGCTCGGCTACGGGCGCGCGTTCGTCATCTATGACGACGCGGATCAGCAGTCGCTTCTAAAAAAGATCATCCGCGATCTCAACCTGAACGAAAAAGTCTTTACGCCGCGGGAGCTTTCCAGCCGGATTTCGGAAGCGAAGAACCAGAGCCTCGACGCGCTGTCATATCTTCATGACGGATACGCGCCGAAAGAGGTCGTCGCTGCGTATCAGGCGTACCAAAAACAGCTTAGGCAGTGCAACGCGCTGGATTTCGACGATCTGCTGCTTCTCGTCGTGCAACTCTTTGAGCGATTCCCGGACGTGCTTGAAAAGTACCGCAAGAAATTTCGCTATATCCTCGTGGACGAATATCAGGACACGAACCTTGTGCAGTATCACATCGTACAGAAGCTCGCGAGCGAACACCGCAACATCTGCGTCGTCGGAGACGACGACCAGAGCATTTACGGCTGGCGCGGCGCGGATATCCGCAACATTCTGGAATTCGAGAAGGACTTCCCCGGCGCCGCCGTCATCCGCCTTGAGCAGAATTACCGATCCACCGAGGTGATCCTCAACGCCGCGAACATTGTAATTTCCAATAACCGCTCCCGCAAGAAAAAGGAGCTCTGGACGCAGAAAAAAGGCGGCGATCCCATCGAGGTTTACGAAGCGATGGACGAGCGCGACGAAGCGAACCGCATTGCCAACCGCATTCTCGAAGGCGCGCGGTACGGCGACCGGCGGTACGACGATTACTCGATCCTCTACCGCACGCACGCGCAGAGCCGCGTCATCGAAATGTACCTGCAGAGTTACGACATCCCTTACCGCGTCTACGGCGGGCTCTCGTTCTTCCAGCGTGCGGAGGTCAAGGACATCGTGGCATATCTGCGTCTTTTGCAGAACAGCGCGGACGACGTCGCGTTTCTGCGCGTGGTCAACGTTCCGCGCCGAGGCATCGGGGACGGCTCCGTCGAGTCGCTGCAAGCCTTCGCCGGCGCGCGGACGCAGCCGCTGCTGCACGCGATCACGCACTTGAAGGAAGGCGATATCGCCAAAGCCGCGCGCGAAAAATTCGTCGCGTTTGCGGAACTGCTGTCCGATGTTTACATGCAGTTCGGCATAAAATCATTTCCGGACGTGGTGAAATACCTGCTTGAAAAGATCGGATACGACGCATACCTGCAAACCGACCGCAAGGAAAACTACGAAGCGCGCGCGGACATCGTCAAGGAATTTGTGGGTTATATCCGTGAGTTCACCGAGTCGATGGACGAGACGAAGGTGGACGTGCTCTCGGCGTTTCTTGAGAACGTTGCGTTGTTTTCCGCAACGGACAACATGGACGAACAGAACGGCCGCGTGTCGATGATGACGCTGCACAGCGCGAAGGGGTTGGAGTTCCCCGTCGTTTTCCTCTGCGGGCTGGAGGACGGACTGTTTCCCTCCATGCAGAGCATCTACGAACCGGACAAGCTGGAGGAAGAACGCAGGCTCTGCTACGTCGGCATCACACGCGCGCGGCAGAAGCTGTATCTTTCCCACGCGAAACAACGGCTCCTGTACGGGAAAATTACCCCCGCTCTGCCCTCGCGGTTTCTGACCGAACTCGAAGAAGCGCTTCCCGCGAGCAGCAAGCCCGCGCCGAAACCATCGCAGCTCAAAAGCGCGCCCCCGCAGCAGGCGTTCGGCATCTCCGTCCATGCGCTCAAGAGCGGCGGCGCGCAAAGCGCGATCCATCGCGAAACAGCGAAACCTGAGCCGCAATTTACGAACGAAGATGTAAGTTATTCGCCCGGACAGCGCGTGCGACACAAGGCGTTCGGCGAGGGTACCGTCCTCGCGGTCAACGGCAGCGGATCTTCGAGTATTGTCGAAATCGCGTTTGATTCCGGCGCAAACAAGAAGTTCGCGGCGGCGTTCGCTCCGATCGAAGTCCTTTAAATTATCTGGAGGCGGATATTATGACTCGTCAGGAAGAATTAACCAGGTTGTTGGTTAGATATGCCGAGGCGTATTACGACGCGGACGCGCCGGTCATTTCGGACGCGGAATATGACGCGCTTTACGACGAACTTGCAAAGCTGGAAAAAGAGAGCGGTTTTGTTCTGCCCGGTTCCCCGACCGTACGCGTTGGCGCGGGCGCGGGCAGGTTTCTGCCGCATACGCACATCCGCCGTCTATACAGTCTTGATAAAGTCCGCACGGAGGAAGCCCTCGCCGATTGGGCAGCGCGCGCGGTCAAAGCCGCCGAGGGAAAACCCGTCGAGTTCGCGCTGGAGTATAAGTTCGACGGACTCACCGTCTGCCTCACCTATGAAAACGGGCGGTTCACGCAGGGCGCGACACGCGGAAACGGCATCACGGGAGACGGCGTGTTCGAGCAGCTTCTGACAATTAAATCCATTCCGCGTTCAATTCCGTTCAAAGGTAAGATGGAAGTGCAGGGCGAGTGTTTCATGCGCCTCTCCGTGTTGGAAGAACTGAATCAAACCGCCGACGAACCGCTCAAAAATGCAAGAAACGCCGCGGCCGGCGCGCTGCGGAACATCGATCCGAAGGTGACCGCCGCCCGCAGGCTCGATATCTTCTGTTATAACATCGGATACATTGAGAAGAAAAGCCTGTCCAGTCAGCGGGAGATGCTCGCTTTTCTTGCCGAAAACGGATTCCCCGTCAGTCCGTACATCCGCTATTGCAGCACGGCGGAAGAGCTCAAGCGCGAGATCGACCTTGCGGAGCAGACGCGCGGCACGCTCGATTTTCAGATCGACGGCATGGTTGTAAAAGTAACCGATTTCGCTCTTCGGGAAACGCTCGGTGAAACGGATAAATTCCCGCGCTGGGCGATGGCGTATAAATTCGCGGCGGAGGAAACAACCACCGTCGTGGAAGAAGTTACCTGGGAAGTCGGACGCACAGGGAAGCTCACGCCGCTCGCACACCTTGCCCCGGTCGAGCTCGCGGGCGCGACGATCCAGCGCGCGACGCTGAATAACTATGACGACATCCAAAGAAAACGCGTCAGGATCGGTTCCAGGGTGTTTATCCGCCGGAGCAACGACGTGATTCCGGAAATCCTCGGCGCGGTGCCGGACGACGCGGCGACGCAAGCGGTGCAAAAACCGACCAGATGCCCCGTTTGCGGCGCGCATGTGGAGGAAAACGGCGCGCATCTGTTCTGCACGAACTCGCTCTCCTGCAAGGCGCAGATCACGCTGCGCATTGCCCACTATGCGTCCCGCGACGCAATGGACATCGAGAGCCTGAGCGATAAAACCGCAGGACAGCTCATCGAAGACCTCGGTATCAACTCGGTCCCGCAGCTCTACGCGCTCACGCGCGAACAGCTCGTAACCCTCGACCGCTTCGGCGAAAAAAAAGCGCAGAACCTGCTCGACGCAATTGAAAAAAGCAAGACGCGGCCGCTCGGTGCGTTTCTCTTCGCGCTCGGCATTCCGAATGTAGGCAGTAAGACCGCGAAGGATCTGGCGCGCCGGTTCGGCACGCTGCGAGCCGTCCGGGAAGCAACGCGAGAGGAACTGCTCGCGGTTCCCGACGTCGGCGGCATCGTCGCGGACAGCATCCTCTCTTTCTTTGGCGACGCGAACATCGCGTCGCAGGTCGACGCGCTGCTGCGCTACGGCGTTTCCCCACGGGAGGAGCCGGCGGCGAACGTCGCCTCGCCCATCGCGGGTAAAACCATCGTCGTCACCGGCACGCTTCCCACCCTCGGACGGCGGGAAGCGGAAACGCTGATTGAGCAGAACGGCGCGAAAGCCGCAGGAAGCGTCAGCAAGAACACGGACTTTGTGCTTTATGGAGAGAGTGCGGGGAGCAAACTGGACAAGGCCAGGGAACTGAATATCCCCCTCCTGACGGAAGCGGAATTCTTAGATCTGATCGGAATATCGCACCGCGAAAATGCGGCATCAGAAACAGTGAAACTATTTTAATTTCGATAGATTGGACACAGTTATGCTCAGACTCGGTAAACTCGATAACGATGACCTTGAACGTCTCGTACTGAAAAAATTCCGCCGCGTCCGGCCGGAACCGCTTTCCGCGCCCGCCATCGGGCAAGACTGCGCGACGCTTGACCTCGGCGGCGATCTTGTGCTGCTCAGCTGCGACCCCATCACCTCCGCCGGCATTGCGCATCTCGGGCGGCTGACGGTGCATGTCAGCTGCAACGACGCGGCCGCCGCCGGCGCGGAGCCGGTCGGCCTGCTCGTTACGCTGCTGATGCCGCCCGCCGGATCGCTGGAAGATATCTCCCGCATCGCAGACGACCTTTCCGCCGCGGCGCAGCTCGCCAATGTAGACATCCTTGGCGGGCATACGGAAGTCACGGACGCCGTCACCCGCGCGGTCACCAGCGCGACGGTCGTCGCGCGACAGGCGCGCAGCCGCGCGCTTCGCGGGATGCGGCCGGGCGATGAAATCGTGATGACGAAATGGGCCGCACTCGAAGGAACGACGATTCTCGCGGAAGATTTTGCCGATCGCCTATCCTCCCTGCCGGATTCCGTCTTGTCCGCCGCGCGATCGATGGCGGGGCAGCTCAGCATCGTGCCGGAGAGCAGAATCGCCATGCGGTTCGGCGCGACCGCCATGCACGACGTGACGGAAGGCGGCGTGCTGGGCGCTGTATGGGAACTCGGCTGCGCGAACGCCTGCGCGGTTCAGATCGATATGAAAGCGATCCCCGTGCGCGCGGAAACGCGTATGCTCTGCGCCGCGCTCGGCCTTGACCCGCTCCGTCTGATCGGCAGCGGCAGCCTGCTTATCGCCTGTAAGGACGGCGCGTCTCTGACCAATGCGCTGGGCAAGCAGGGCATCCCCGCAGCGATCATCGGCCGCGCAATCGAAGGAAACACAAGCCTCGCGGACGGAGAACCGCTCTGCGAACCGCACGCGGACGAATTATACAAGCTTTATATATAATTGAACAGAACGACAATCTGTTCCGTTTGAACGCTTGTATGATGACTTCACGCATGTTATAATTTGTAATTGCGACCTGGGGGGATAGACGATGTACAGCATGACGGGATACGGTAAGGGAAGCGCGTCCTCGGACGGGCGTGAAATCGCAGTGGAACTCAAAAGCGTGAACCACCGTTACCTTGACGTTGGAATGCGGCTCCCCAGACATCTGACGTTTTTGGAAGATCCGATCCGTACCGCGTTATCGGGCAGACTTTCGCGCGGACATGTTGACGTATTCGTCAATTATAGAAACCTCCGCAGCGATGCGCGGAGCGTGGAGATCGACGCTCCCCTGCTTGCTGCGTTCGTCTCAGCCGCGCGCGAGGCAAACCGTACGCTCGGATTGCAGGACGATCTTTCCCTCGCCGCCGCGCTGCGGCTGCCTGACGTGTCCAACGTCCGCGAAGCGGATGAAGATACGGACGCGGTGCTCTCGCTTTTAAATAGCGCGATTCAAACCGCGATCGATCAGCTTCTCTCCATGCGGGAGCAGGAAGGCGTTCGTCTGCTCGCTTATCTGAATGCTTGCAACGATACGGTGGAGTCGCTGACCGAGAAGATCGCTCTTCGCGCGCCGGTCGTCGTGGAGGAATACCGCGTCAAGCTAGACGAACGGATTAGCGTCCTGATTGGCGGCGTCGAAGTGGACCGCGCGAGGCTTGCGACCGAAGTCGCGCTCTTTGCTGACAAGGCGAGCATCGACGAAGAGATTTCTCGTTTAAGAAGCCATATCGCGCAGATGCGCGCGCTGTTTGCGGACGAGGAGCCCGCCGGCCGAAAGCTCGACTTCGTGGTGCAGGAGATGAACCGCGAATTCAACACCATCGGCTCAAAAGCCAACGACGGTGAACTGACGAAGCTGGTCCTTGCCGGCAAGGCGGAGATCGAGAAAATCCGCGAACAGGTGCAGAATATCGAGTGATATTCTCACGGAATACCGTTAATCGCAATGCGTAACCGAAACTTAAAGGAGCGTCTCTTATGATGAACCTGCGTCTTGTGAACATCGGCTTTGGCAATATCGTTTCGGCGGACCGCCTGATCGCGATTGTCAGCCCCGAGTCTGCGCCCATCAAGCGCATCGTTCAGGAAGCGCGTGAGAGCGGGCGCCTGATCGATGCAACCTGCGGCAGACGCACGCGCGCGGTCGTCATCACGGACAGCGACCATGTGATTCTCTCCGCCATCCAGCCGGAGACCATCGCAAACCGTCTCGACACCCGGGCGGACGAGACTGACGACTGAAGCCGAGAGGAGTCCTTTTACATGAAACAAAACAGAAACGGCCTGCTGCTTGTAATCTCCGGCCCTGCCGGAGTCGGCAAAGGCACCATCAATAATACGCTTGTCGAACGCAACAGCGATATCCGCATGTCCGTTTCGGCGACGACGCGTCCCGCGCGTCCTGGTGAAATCGACGGTGTTCATTACTTTTTTAAGACCGAAGAAGCGTTTCAGAAGATGATCGACGAAGGCGCGTTTTTAGAGTATATGCGCGTATTCAATACGCATTATTACGGAACGCCGAAGAGCTTTGTCGAGCAGGAACTGCGCGAAGGCCGCAGCGTCATTCTCGAGATCGACGTACAGGGCGCCATGCGCGTCAAGAGCGCATACCCGGACGCCGTACTCATCTTCATCGCGCCGCCTTCCATGAGCGAGCTGAAATCCCGGCTCATCCATCGCGGAACGGAATCTTCCGAAACCATAGAACGCCGGTTTGATACGGCGTATAAGGAAATGGAATATATCGGGAAATACGATTACGTCGTCGTAAACGATATCCTTGACCAAGCGATCGTCCGGGCGGAAGACATCATCGTCGCCGAACGCTGCAGGGTTTCCCGAAACGGCGAACTGATCGAGAAATTACAAGGAGGCAGGAGCGCAGTATGATGAACTTACCGTTGAACGAACTGATCGAGAAGGCGGGGTGCCGCTATATGCTGGTCACCGCCGTCGCGCAGAGAGCGCGCCAGTTGCAATCGGATCCGGATAAGCTCGACGGCCGTAAACCTGTTTCCGTAGCGGTCGATCAGCTTTACCACGACGAGCTGAATCTGGAATATCCGAAGGAATTCTATCAGGACTGACAAGCCCGCATTCTTGACGGGATCGTCATTCCCGTTTTTATACGACATGATCAGAATTCTTGCCGAATCCCCACGCCGGTTTCTTTCCGGCGCGAATTTCGGCTTGCGACGGCCCGCTTGCGGGCTATTTGCGGTTTTGGCGAACCGCAGAAAGAGAAAAATCCGATCAAGATCGAATCGAACTTACCCTGCGCAAGGAGGTGAACGGCATGGAACCAACCTGTGAAGTCGTTGTCGATATCGCGCACGCGAACGTCGACCGACTGTACAGCTATCTCGTCCCCGACGGTATGGCTGTTGTTCCGGGGAGCCATGTGCTCGTGCCGTTCGGCTCCGGCAACCGCCAGCGTGAGGGTTTCGTTATTCGCGTGAATCCGGCTTCGGAATCAGCACGGGAATCCGCCGCTCAGACAAGCGTTTCTCCCGCCGCGCTCAAACCGCTGCTTAGGGTGATCGAACCCTACCCCATCCTCACGCAGGAACAGATCGATCTGGCTTACTGGATCGTAAAGAGCTATTATTGCCTGCTCGTTGACGCGCTGCGGCTCATGATCCCAGCGCAGCTGCGCGGCTCCCGCGTCAAGGAGAAAATCGAACGCACGATCCGTCTGGCAAATCAGAACGAGGTTGACAATCAGCTGCAAACCCTGTTGGACAAGAGCGGCAAACCCCGCGCGCCTAAGCAGTATGAGGTGCTCGAAACACTCAGGACCTGCGGACTGGAGATGTCCGTTTCCGACGTGCTCGCGTTCGTTCCGGATGCGCAGAGCGCGATTGCAGCGCTGGTCCGGCGCGGCTATGTCGTCGAGGGCGGGCACGTCACGTTCCGGCGTCCGAACGTAGGCGCGGTCTCGGAGAATAAGCAGGTGACGCTCAACGGCGCGCAGGAACGTGCGGTAGAAGCCATCGCGCAGGCGATGGCGCAAAGAAACGGGACGCTGCTGCTACACGGCGTGACCGGCAGCGGCAAGACCGAAGTATACATGCACGCAATCGAACGCTGCCTCGTTTCCGGCCGCCAAGCGATCATGCTCGTTCCGGAAATCTCGCTCACACCCCAGACCGTCGGCCTGTTTCAGGAGCGGTTCCCGGACGGCATCGCGGTGCTGCACAGCCGCCTCTCCGCGGGCGAACGCTTCGATGAGTGGCGCAGGATTCGTCTGGGCAAAGCGCGCGTCGCCGTCGGCGCGAGAAGCGCCGTCTTCGCCCCGATGCAGAATGTCGGCCTTATCATTGTGGACGAGGAGCACGAACCAAGTTATCAAAGCGAAACCACCCCGCGCTACGGCGCGCTGGAAGTAGCCGCTTACCGCGCGAAACAATTCGGCTGCCCGCTGCTTCTCGGCAGCGCGACGCCTTCGCTTCTTTCGTATTACCGCGCGCTTTCGGGGCGCTATACACTCCTGGAACTTCCCGAACGCGTGCAGAACCGTCCGCTTCCGCAGGTGGAAATCGTCGATATGCGGCAGGAGTTTCAGGCGGGCAACAACGGCATCTTCAGCGGCAGGCTCGTCCAGTTACTCGGCGAGTGCCGCGAAAAAGGGCAACAGGCCATGCTGTTTATCAACCGACGCGGGTATTCCACCTTTGTCTCCTGCCGGAACTGCGGACACGTCGTTTTCTGCGACGACTGCGATATCTCGATGACTTACCACAAGGGCGAAAACCGGCTCCGCTGCCATTACTGCGGCTCAGTCAAGCCGCTGCCCCATGTGTGCCCTGCCTGCGGGAAGCCGTTTATCAAATATTTCGGCGTCGGCACGGAGCAGGTCGAGGAAGCGTTGCGGAAACTTTTCCCGCAGGCCGTTACCCTGCGTATGGATACGGACACCGTCCGCACCAAGGACGCGATGCAGCAGATGCTGACCTCGTTCGCGCGCGGAGAGGCGCAGTTCCTCGTTGGCACACAGATGATCGCCAAGGGTCACGACTTCCCGAACGTGACGCTCGTGGGCGTGGTCGCGGCGGATTCGACGCTGATGATTCCCGATTACCGAAGTACGGAGCGCACCTTTCAGCTGCTCACGCAGGTTGCGGGCCGAGCCGGGCGTGACGAATCCCCCGGCAAAGTGGTCGTTCAAACTTACTCCCCCGCGCATCCGGCAATCCGCTACGCGAAGGGTCACGACTACAAGAGCTTCTATTTCTACGAACTGGAACAGCGAAAGAAAGCCGTCTTTCCGCCGTTTTCGCTGTTTATCCGCATCCTGTTTTCCTCCGAGGACGAACCCCAGCTCAAAGACGTCGTTTCCGCCTATGCGGAACAGCTCAAAGACGCGCTGGACGAACGCCTCGGCGCGGATGGCGCGCGGGATCTGCTGCTCTACAGCGCATCTCCCGCCCCCATCCAGAGAAAACAGCGTGCCTATCGTTACCAGATACTGATCAAGTTGCTTCGCACGGCGCGCTTAAGCGACGCGATCCAAACGATTTATACGTTCGCCGCGGACCATCGGAACGAGCTTTTCGCCATGATCGAGGTGAACCCACAGGATATGTTATGAAAAAAAAGAAGAAACCTGCTCAGGAGCAGACCGAACGCAAAAAGACGAACTGGAAGCTCGTTGGGGAAATTCTGCACGGCTACCGGCATTATATCGTCTTTGCGACGGTCAGCGTCCTGCTCTCCACGGCGTTTTCCTACGCCGTGCCATACGTCACCAGCTTTACGCTGGATTACGTCATTCAGGGTATCTCATCCTCCACACCCGCGTTTCTGCTGCCTTGGGTGGAATCCCTCGGCGGACGGGCGTATTTCATGCGGAGTCTGATCCTCTGCGGCGCCGCGCTCGTCCTCTTTACGGGTATGAACTGCCTCTTTACCTATACACGCAGGCAGAATATCGCGTACGCCTCCGAAGGCATGGCAAAAACGCTGCGCGACCGCCTTTACCGACATCTGGAGGATGTGCCTTACGATTATCACAAGCACGCGGCGACGGGAGATCTCGTGCAGCGTTGCACGTCTGACGTAGACACCATACGAAGATTCATCCAGTTGCAGCTCATGGAGATCGTGCGCACGTTCGTCATGTTCGGCTTCGCAGCGGCGGTCATGTTCTCCATCAACGTGAAAATGACGCTGATTTCCATGGCGTTTCTGCCGCTTCTGACCGTCAGCTCGTTCGTTTATTTCCGGTATGTGCGCAAGTACTTCACCGCATCGGACGAAGCGGAGGGCGCGCTCTCGACCATGCTGCAGGAGAACCTGACCGGCATGCGCGTTGTGCGTGCGTTCGGGCAGCAGAAGAGCGAAATCGGAAAATTCACGCGCCTGAACACGTCGTTCCGTGACAAAACCTATAAGCTCATCCGTCTCCTCGGTTTCTACTGGGGGCTGTCGGACAGCGCCGGCTACCTGCAGATCGCGCTATCGCTCTGCATGGGCGTGCTCGCCGTCAAACGCGGCACGTTTACGCTCGGCAACGTCGCGCTGTTTACGACCTATGTCGCTATGCTGACCTGGCCGGTGCGCCAGCTCGGGCGTATCCTCGCGGATATGGGCAAGGCCGCCGTTTCCCTGGGAAGGCTGGACGAGATCCTCTCCGCGCCTGTGGAGAAGGAACCGGGCAAAGCGCTTTCTCCGGACCTGACAGGAGATATCGTCTTCGATAACGTCTGCTTCGGGTACGACCGGTTCAACGATGTGCTCGACGGGGTCAGCTTCACCGCGAAACCCGGCCAGACCGTCGCAATCCTCGGCGCGACAGGTTCGGGCAAAACGAGCCTCGTGCATCTTTTGCAGCGGCTCTATGTCCGCACGTCTGGCAGCATCACGATCGCGGGAACAGACGTCAACGACATCGAGCATGGGCATCTTCGCCGCAACATCGGCATCGTGCTGCAGGAACCGTTCCTCTACTCCCGCACAATCATGGAAAACATCCGTATCTGCTCGCCCTGCTCCACGGAGGAGGACGTGTACGGCGCAGCGCGCACCGCGAGCGTGCATGACGTGATCGTTTCGTTCGAAAATGGTTACGACACAATGGTCGGCGAACGCGGGGTCACGCTCTCCGGAGGGCAGCAGCAGCGCGTCGCCATCGCGCGCACGCTCATGCAGAACGCGCCGATCCTGATCTTCGACGACTCCATGAGCGCCGTGGATTCGGAGACGGACGCCGCCATCCGCCGCTCTCTGCTTGCGTTGAACCGAAAAGGGATCACGTTCCTGATTTCACACCGCATCACGACGCTCCGGGAGGCGGACAGCATCCTCGTGCTGGAAGGCGGCCGCATCACCCAGCAGGGCACGCACGCCGAGCTGCTCCGTCAGGACGGTCTGTACCGCCGCATCGCAGAAATTCAGGACGCCGTATCCGACGGAGGCGACGCATGAGATACTGTCATAAGAATCAGGACAACGTCTCGGAAGGAGGCGAAGCATAATATGTATATTGAAGAACAGGATTTCGCCGCTAAAAAGATCGACTGGAACGTCTGGAAACGGCTTTACCGTTACGCGCTCCAGCATAGGAATTTGTTCTTTTCGGTCATCGTGGCGCTTCTATTTGTTGCGGTTATCGACATCGCTTACCCGCTGTTTACCAAATATGCCATCGACCATTTCGTCGTGCCGAAATCGACGGATGGGCTCGGTACGTTCGCGGCGCTCTATGCCGTCATCATTCTGCTGCAGGGTTCTGGTGTGGTCACGTTCATCCTCTGCGCGGGAAAGCTGGAGATGGCGATCGCTTATCAGATCCGGCAGGACGCGTTCCTTCGCCTGCAGGAACTCTCGTTCTCGTTCTACGACCGCACGGCGGTCGGTTATGTCATGGCGCGCATGATGAGCGATATTGAGCGCCTCTCCGAGATGATCGCATGGAGCCTTGTGGACGTGCTCTGGTCGCTTCTGTACGCGCTCGGCTGCATCGCGACTATGATCACTCTCTCCTGGAAACTCGCTCTGATTTCGCTTGCGGTGCTTCCGCTGCTGGCGTTTATCAGCATCCGCCTGCAAAAGCTCATGCTCAAGCACCAGCGCGAGGCAAGAAAACTCAATTCCCGCATCACCGGCTCGTTCAACGAAGGCATTATGGGAGCGGTAACGACCAAAACGCTCGTACGCGAGGAAGCAAACGCGGGCGAGTTTTACGAGCTCACCGGGAAAATGAAACGCGCCAGCATTAAAAGCGCGCTGATCTCAGCATCTTTTTTCCCGATTATCATGTCTCTCGGCGCGATCGGGACGGGACTTGCGCTCACGCTCGGCGGGCAGGGCGTGCTGCATCCCGCTACGGCGCTGGTCGGCGCGATCTCAGCGGGTACGCTGGTCGCGTTTATCTCCTACTGCACGCAGCTTTTCGACCCGATTCAGCAATTCGCAAATATCCTTGCCGAAATGCTGGGTTCACAGGCTTCCGCAGAGCGCGTCATCGCGTTGATGGACACGCAGCCGGACGTGACGGACCGTGCTGACGTTCTGGAAAAATACGGCGATATTCTCTCGCCGAAACCGCAGAACTGGGAACCGATCACGGGACGTGTTACGTTCGATCATGTGTCCTTTCAGTATAAAAGCGGAGAACGCGTACTGGACGATTTTTCACTGGACGTCAGCGCGGGTCAGACGATCGCGCTCGTCGGCGAAACCGGCGCGGGAAAGAGCACGATCGTGAACCTGCTCTGCCGATTCTATGAACCGACGGAAGGTTCCATCCGCATCGACGGAACCGACTACCGCGAACGATCGCAGCTCTGGCTGCAGTCAAGCCTCGGGTACGTGCTGCAAACGCCGCACCTCTTTTCGGGCACGATCAAGGATAACATCCGCTTCGGCAGGCCGGAGGCCAGCGACGAGGAGGTGAAACAAGCCGCGCGGCTTGTACACGCGGAACCTTTTATCCTCGCACAGGAAAGCGGTTATGAAACCGAGATCGGCGAGAGCGGCGCGCGCCTCTCGACGGGACAAAAACAGCTCCTGTCCTTTGCCCGAGTGGTACTGAAAGACCCGCGTATCTTTGTACTCGACGAGGCGACGAGCAGCATCGACACCGAGACGGAGCAGCTGATTCAGCACGCGATCACGCACATTCTGAAAAACCGCACGAGCTTTATCGTCGCGCACCGGCTCTCTACGATCCGCACGGCGGACCGCATTCTCGTGATCCGTAACGGCGCAATTCAGGAAAGCGGAACGCACGAAGAACTGCTGAATCTACGCGGATACTATTACGATCTCTACACGCAGCAGTTCTGCGAGGACCAAACGGCGGAATCGCTCGGCAGACCGGGCGCAGAGAACGAATCGGTATGACGTTTTCTTATTGGTCGCTTCTGATTATCTGCCCGCTCGTGTTCGCCGCAAGCCTGCTCGACGCGGTCGCAGGCGGCGGCGGATTGGTCTCTCTGCCGGCGTACCTGATCGCGGGGCTTCCGCCGCACAACGCGATTGCGACAAACAAACTCTCCAGCAGCATCGGCACCGTCGCCTCCACCGCGCGTTTTATCAAAAACAAATGCGTCGACTGGCCGACGGCGATCCCTTCCGCGGCGCTCGCGGTGCTCGGTTCGATTGCGGGCGCGAAACTCGTGCTCGCCGTTGAAGACGACGTGATCCGTTACATCATGCTCGCGCTTGTTCCGATCCTCGCGTTTGTCGTGCTCAGAAAACACGATCTGAGCGGCGAAGAGCTCGAACCCGCGAACCGCAAGCGGCAGTTTCTGATCGTCTGTTTTACCGCGCTGTTCGTCGGCATGTACGACGGGTTTTACGGCCCGGGAACGGGCACGTTTCTGCTCATCGCGTATACACAGCTGGCGAAACTGCCGCTTCGCCTTGCCGCGGGAAACGTCAAAATCGCCAACCTCTCGAGTAATATCGGCAGCCTTACCGTGTTTCTGCTCAATGGCCAGACGATCGTGCCGCTCGGCTTGATCGCCGCCGTGTTCGCCGTCTCAGGGCATTTCCTGGGCGCGGGGCTGCTCCTGAGGAACGGCGGGAAAATCGTCAGGCCGTTTGTCCTCGCCGTTCTGGGATTATTGTTTATCCGGCTGATTTACGACCTGATTTTTTAAACAATGCAAGTGAAATTCAGGAAACAAAAAATCGCGCAGATTGCTCTGCGCGATTTTTCTTTAGATTCTTACCGGTAGAATATATTCATGTTTCCGAAGGACACGTCTCCATTCACAACCAGCGATTCGCTCGTGTTCGGATTCGGCTCCCCGTTCATCTGTATGGCGCCGAAGGCTTTATCGGACTTAACATACAGGCGGATCGTCTTTGGCACGATCAGGTCGAAGGTTCCGAACGATACGTCAACATCCAGTTTTGCGTTTGGCGTTACCCTCTTTACGTTGGTGAGGTCGAGTTCGCTTTTCCCGAACGAAAGATCGATGTCGCCGCCGGAGAATTCCTCCACGAGCACTTTACGGTTCTCTTCCGAAAAGGAGCAGTCGTAATGCACAAAGCCGTTGGTTTCCTTATATTCACTGCGGGAATGCTTGTCCCTATTGAAGTTTACGCCGCACCACCTGTTCTTATGCGGAACGAGCGCTTCATATAGGATCGTAAGTCCCAGCAGTACGAGCAATCCGGGCCAGATAACGCTCCATGTGAGTACGAACGTAATCTCTCCAAGATGAAACAGCAGAAAGTACAGACCCAGCCCGGCAACCGCGAGGCTGAAGATTGAAAACCGCTTGATCATCCAGCTCACGCCGAGCCCTATGATGACCGCCGGCCAAACGATTCCCCAAATTCCGAAGGATACGATGCCGAGCCGTTGAATGAGAAACGCCGCGCCGAGAACGATGATCAGAACGGCAAACCAGATGCCGTCTTTCTTGACGTGCTTCCCGCCGTCCCAGGAAACGGAAAATTTACCGTCCCCTTCCTTATTGTTCTGCGAATCCACGATGACCACTTTCGGTTCGATCGGTTTTACCCCGAGGAGTTCGTCCGTCGTAACACCGAGTTTTTCCGCCAGCTGCGGGAGAATCGAAATGTCCGGACAGGACACGTCGTTCTCCCATTTGCTGACCGCCTGCGCCGAAACTCCCATCATTTCGGCGAGCTGTTCCTGTGTGTACCCCTTTTCTTTGCGAAGCTGCATGATGCGCTTCCCCATCGTTTGTTGTTCCATACTTGTTTCCCTCTCTTTCATGGTTCTATTATGTCATAAACCGTAAAACTTGAACATAGACTGTTTTTCTAGTTGTAAAAATAAATTCAACCTAAAGTAGAATTTCATACAACCTCATTTTTATCGTATTAACCTAAAGTAGAATTTTACTTAACCGCTTCGATTCTTTACAGGGTTTCCGTTTTTTAGTACAATACGGTTGGTTGATAAAGGAGGTTGATCCATGGCACTGCGAACGATCCGCACGGACGACGATCCGTGCCTCTATAAAAAATGCAGACCCGTCGAAAAATATGACGCGCGTCTTGCCGATCTGATTGACGATCTGTATGAAACGATGAGCTCCGCCGATGGAGCGGGCCTTGCCGCGCCGCAGGTCGGTATTCTCCGGCGAGTTGTCGTCGTCGACGCGGGCGAAGGCAGAGTGGAACTCGTCAATCCGAAGATCATTCTCTGCGAAGGCAATCAAGGCGGTTATGAAGGCTGCCTTTCGTTTCCCGGGCAGAGCGGTTATGTCGAACGCGCCGATCATGTGATCGTGGAAGGCTGCGACAGGTACGGCAAGAAGCACACGTATGATACGAACGGATTTTACGCGCGCGCCGTACAGCATGAGTTGGATCATCTTGACGGCGTGGTCTACCTGACAAAGATAACCGAACCGCCGGAAGGTTTCGACCAGGACAATCACGAGCAGGAGAACATGGGATGAGGATCGCTTTTCTCGGCACGCCGGAATTCGCACTCCCCTCGCTCGACCTGTTATATCGCAGCGGGCACACGCTCGCGGTCTTTACGCAGCCCGATCGTCCGGTCGGACGGCACGCTGCGCTTACGGCGCCTCCGACCAAGGCGTACGCGCTGGAACGCGGCATCCCTGTCTTTCAATTTGAAAAAATCCGCCAGCCGGAAGGCGTCGCCGCACTGAAAACGTTCGCGCCCGAGCTCATGGTAACCGCGGCATTTGGCCAGCTTCTCTCCGCGGAGAATCTTTCTATCCCCCGCTATGGATGCGTCAACGTGCACGGTTCCCTGCTCCCGAAATATCGCGGCGCGGCACCGATCCAGTGGGCGATCATCGACGGCGAAACGGAAACGGGCATTACGACCATGATGACCGACATCGGCATGGACACAGGCGATATTCTGCTTGTCGACCGCGTCGCGATCGGCGAAAATGAAACCGCCGGCGAATTAACCGCGCGCATGGCCGTCCTCGGCTCGGAAACGCTCCGCCGCACGATAGCCGAAATAGAGTCCGGTGCGCTCGAACGTACGCCGCAGGACGAAACGCTGGCGACGAAGTGTCCCATGCTGAAAAAAGAACACGGCAGGCTCGATTTTTCGCAGTCCGTTTTGTCCGTCCATAACCGCGTACGCGGCACGAATCCCTGGCCCGGAGCGTACGCAATGCTGGACGGCTGCGTCCTGAAAATACACAAATCGCAATCATCCGGCCGGCAGATGGGACTTGAACCCATCGGCTTGTTGTCGGGAAATACGAAATCCGGTTTATTCGTACGCTGTGCGGACGGATGGCTCGAGATACTGGAGCTTCAGGCGACGGGCGGCAAACGCCTCGGCGCAAGGGAATTTCTCATGGGAAAAGAATTGGAAGGAAAGGTGCTCGCTTGAACGCGCGCAGACAGGCGCTTCTCGCGCTGTGCGATATCACAGACCATTGCGCGTATGCGCATCTCCGCGTCAAACAACTGACGGCGTCCCTGCCGGAGCGCGAGGCCAACCAGGCCGCCGCGCTCGTTTACCATACGCTCGACCATCTCCTTACCATCGATTATTATTTGTCTCGCTTTGTCAAAGGCGCTCAAAAGTCTCTCGTGCGCGGCATTCTGCGGCTTGGCGTCTGCGAATTGCTGTTCCTTTCCACGCCCGCACATGCGGCGATTTTTGAAAGCGTCGCACTCGTGCGCGAGATCGGCAAGCCTGCGCTTACCGGCTTCGTCAACGCGGTGCTTCGCAATATCGACCGCTCCCGCGACGCGCTGCCGGCGTTTCCGGACGACACAATCGGGCGTCTGTCAATTCAGTACAGTTACCCTTCCTGGATCGTATCGGAATGGGTCTCCCGCTTTGGCGCAGAGAATGCCGAAGAACTGCTTTCCCGCCCTGTTTCAAAAATCGAGGTGCGCGCGCAGTATCCTTTCATGCGGGAAGAGCTGCAGCGCGCGCTTCCCGTCGCCAGCACGGTCGATCGCTGGGACGAAAACTCCCTCACGCTGGAGAGCGGGTTCGATTTTGCCGCAAATCCGCTTTTTCAGGAAGGGAAATTTACCGTGATGGGCGAAAGCGCCATGCTCGCCTGCCGATCGATGGGCGATATGACGGGCAGACGCGTACTGGACGCCTGCGCCGCGCCCGGAGGCAAGAGCGCGTATCTCGCGAGCCTCTGCGGGAATAAGATTCAGTTAACCTGCTTTGAATTCTATGCGCACCGTAAGGAGCTATTGGATAAAACGCTTTCGCGCCTGCATGTGGAAGCGGAAACGTTTGAAAAAGATGCTTCCGAATTCGATCCGGCTTTTGAAAGCGCGTTCGACGGCGTACTCGTGGACGCGCCCTGCAGCGGACTCGGCCTGTTAGGTGACAAGCCGGATATCCGCTACAGCAAGTCGGATTCGGATATCGCCGCGCTGGCCGCGATTCAGCGGCGCATTCTCGACGCGTGCGCTAATTATGTGAAACCTTCCGGCATCCTCCTCTACGCGACGTGTACGATCTCGCGCCGTGAAAACGAGGAGCAGATCGAATCTTTTTTACAGCGTCACCAGGAATTTTCGCCGGAGCGGATTCCAATCCCGATAGAAAACGACGGAAGCATCCAGCTGCTTCCGCATCTGCACGGAACCGACGGATTCTTTATTGCGAGGATGATCCGATGCCGTTAGCCGACCTGAACAAACAGGAAATTGAATCGCTGATCGCTGAGCTGGGCGAACCGAAGTACCGGGCCGCGCAGGTTTACGGCTGGCTCAACCGCGGCGCGCGTCCGCAGGAGATGACCAACCTTCCCGTCGGGCTGCGTGAAAAGCTCTCTGCTTTGCCTTACGGCGGCGCTTTCATTGAAAAAAAGTTCCTCTCCGAAAAAGACGGAACGGTGAAATACCTCTTCCGCCTGGAGGATGAAAACCTTGTGGAAGGCGTACTGATGCGCTATCATTATGGTAATACGCTGTGCCTGTCCACACAGGTCGGCTGCAGCATGGGGTGCCGGTTCTGCGCATCGACGCTGGAAGGCTGTGTGCGAAATCTCACGATCGGCGAAATGCTGGGGCAGATTCTCGCGGTGGAACGGGACGAGCCGCCGAAAGACCCCGATCAGCGTACGGTAACGAACCTTGTGCTGATGGGCAGCGGTGAGCCGCTGGACAACTATGACAACGTCGTCGCGTTTTTAAACCGCGTCACCGCGCAGGACGGGCTCCGGATCAGCCCGCGCAACATCTCGCTCTCCACCTGCGGCATTGTGCCGAAGATCGATCGTTTTGCGGAAGACGCGCCTCACGTAACGCTTTCGATCTCCCTGCACGCGCACGACGATTCCACACGCACCACGCTGATGCCGATCAACAAGACGTATCCTATTGACAGCGTAATCGCGGCGGCCAAGCGCTACGCGGAAAAAACCGGACGACGTGTCGTTTTCGAGTATGCGCTGATCGATGGCGTAAACGCGTCTCTTTCTGACGCGGACGCGCTGAGCAAGAAACTGCGCGGAATCCTGTGCCACGTCAACCTGATTCCATTGAATCCCGTTCCGGAACGCGGACTTGCAGGCGTTTCCCGCGCGGAAGCGGAGCGCTTCGCCGCCCGTCTGAACGATAACCGCATCTCCGCAACCGTCCGCCGCGAAATGGGCACCGATATCGAAGGCGCATGCGGACAGCTGCGCAGGAGGATACTGCATGAAATACGCAGTGAAAACTGACATCGGAAAGCGCGTCCATAACGAGGACAGCTTTCTGGTCCCCGAAAAAGACGGCTTTCCCCTGCTCTTTGCCGTAGCCGACGGCATGGGCGGACACGCCGCAGGCGCCGTTGCCAGCAATCTGCTGATCGAAAAACTGAAGGGCTTCGATCGGGAAGTCGAACCGGAGCGCGCACTCGAAGAGCTGCGCATTGCGATCGAAAAAGCGAATCTCGGCGTATTTGAAGAAGCCGAACAGGACCGTACTCTGCGCGGCATGGGAACAACGCTCGTTGCAGCGCTCCTGTTGGGCGGCAAATACATCGCCGCGAACATCGGCGACAGTCGTATGTATTGTTTTGACGGCGAACATCTCGATACGATCACAACCGACCATTCCCTCGTCGAACAGCTCGTCCGCGCGGGCGCCATCACGCGAGAAGAGGCAAGGCAGCATCCGCAGCGGAACATCATCACGCGCGCGGTCGGCGTTTCTCCCATCGTGGACGTGGATCTTTTCGAACGCGAATGGAACGCCGGAGACATCCTCGTTCTGTGCTCCGACGGGCTGCACGGCGCCATTTCGGAAGAAGACCTGATCCAAGTGCTCGCTTCCGGCTGTTCCCTTGAGAACATGTGCGATATTTTAATTCAGCTCGCGCTGGATTACGGCGGTACGGACAACATCACCGTCGTTTTAATCCGTCTGGAAGAAGGTGACGCCGCATGATCGCACAAGGGACCATCGTCGGCCACCGTTACCGCATCATCGACCTTATCGGCACCGGCGGGATGGCGCACGTTTACCGTGCGGTCAACCTCAGCACGCGTAAAGTAGTCGCCATCAAGGTGCTGAAGGACGAATACCGAAACGACGCGGAGTTCCTCCGCCGCTTTGAACGCGAAGCGCGCGCGGTACTGCACCTGTCCCACGAAAATATCGTGCGCGCGTTCGACGTAGGCGAAACGGACGGCCTGCCTTATATCGTGCTGGAATTCGTGGACGGACGAACGCTGAAAGAAATTCTGGACGAAAACGGGCCGATGCCGGCCCGCATCGCCGTAGCGCTTGTCGTGCAGGTGCTGGACGCTCTCGGCGCGGCGCACGCCGCAGGCATCATCCATCGTGACGTCAAGCCGCAGAACGTTATCGTTATGCAGAACGGCAAAGTAAAACTCATGGATTTCGGCATCGCGCGCGAGGTGGACGCCAACACCGTCACGTTCACGGGTTCCACGGTGCTAGGTTCGGTTCATTACCTCTCTCCGGAGCAGGCGAAGGGGCTGCCTGTCACCGAATGCAGCGATCTTTACTCTACGGGTATCATGCTTTATGAGATGCTGACCGGACGCGTTCCGTTCGACGGGGATACCTCCGTCTCCATTGCGCTCAAGCATATCAGCGATATTCCGGTTCCCCCTATTGAACTGAGCAATAAAGTAACTCCGGCGCTCAACGATGTGATCCTCCGCGTGCTGAATAAGGATACCGCCCGGCGTTACGCCACCGCGAGCGAGATGAGCGGGCATCTCCGGCGCGCGCTGAAAGAGCCGACGGGCGATTTTGCGCGATTTATCCCCAATCAAAAATCGCAGCAGCCGAAAAGGCCGCCACAAAAAAAGCGCACGCACGGCGCGTTGAAGATCGGCATCTCGGTGGGAGCGTTTGTCGCCGCGCTGATCGGCATTTTTCTGGTGTTGAGGGACATCTATCAGACGGATTCTGATATTTTCGAAGTGATTCCTACGCTCGTCGACCGTTCCGTAGACGAGTCGAAACAGCGCGCGGATAATTTCGGGTTTGCGTTTGAAATTCAGGATTATGAAAACAGCGACACGGTCGCAAGCGGAGACGTTATCAGCCAGACGCCGGAAGGCGGTGTAAAAGCCAAACGCGGAACGACGATCTACGGCGTTGTCAGTCTCGGCCCCGCGTCGCCGATCGTTCCGAATCTTGTCGGCTTGTCCCCGGACGAGGCGCGACACTCGCTGGAGGAAAACGGACTGGTGCTCGGCAGCGTCAGTTACCGCGTCTCCGAGGTCGCCATCGGTTACGTCTGCGAACAATCTCTCCCGCCGGATACGGAAACCACAAACGGGCAGTCGATCGATATCGTGATCAGCGCGTCTTCCGAAACGACGTTCGACATGCCGTATACGATGGACCTGCCGTTGAATCTCACGCTCGATCAGCTGCGCCTCGATTCGTTTAACAATGTATTCGTGCGCTACGCGGAGTCGGATATCGTCGAGGATGGCGTCGTTTACCTCCAGGATCCTCTGCCCGGTTCGCAGGTGCTTCCGGAAACGCCGGTCACGCTGACGGTGTGCGGTATGCCGGTTTACAACTATGAGGCGGATATCGCGTTTAATCTTGACGTAGACAGCAGCGGGACCAAGGTGATGGCCGTCATTCAGGAAACATACAACGGCCTCGCTTATTATCGAATCCTCTATGAGACGGCGTTGGAGAAGGGCGAAAAAATCCCGATCTCGTTTACCGCAACCTCGGACGTGGAAGGTACGCGAGAAGTGATCCTCTTCAGCGACGGCGCACAGGTGAAACAGCAGGACTACGCCTTTACGGCGAAAGGTTCCTGAGGCGTATGCACGGAAGAATCATCCGTGGAATCGGCGGCTTTTATGACGTGCTGCTCGACGGCGGCGAAACGGTCACCTGCAAAGCGCGAGGTAAGTTTCGTAACGAAGGCATCACGCCCATGGTCGGCGACCTCGTCGAAATATCGATGCCTGCGACCGGTTATGCTTCTCTGGACGATATCCTGCCTCGCATCAATGCGCTGCTGCGTCCGCCGGTCGCCAATATCGACCTTCTTGTAGTCGTTCTGTCGGCCAGCGTACCGAAACCCGACTGGCTGCTCGCGGATAAGCTTCTTATTCAGGCGCATTCGCTCGGCATCGAACCGCTGATCGTACTGAACAAGATCGATATGGCAAAGCCGGAAATCACAGAGCAGTTCCGTTCGGATTACGCGAACTACAGAACGCTTCTCGCTTCCTCCCGCACGGGCGAAGGACTGGATGCGCTCAATACCGCGCTCACGGGACGAATCTCGTGTTTTGCCGGACAATCCGCCGTAGGAAAATCCTCCCTGCTTAACGCGCTCTTCCCGCAGCTTCTGCTGGAGACGGGCGAACTCGCAAAGAAGACCGACCGCGGCAGACACACGACGAGGCAGGCGCAGCTCTGGCCGTTTCTGGACGGCGCGGTGCTCGATACGCCCGGTTTTTCGCTGTTCGAACTGAGCGAACTGACACAGGACGAGCTCAACGGCTGCTGGCCGGAATTTAACGGCGCATTTGAACGATGCCGTTTCGCGGGCTGCCGCCATATTGCCGAACCGGGCTGCGCGGTAAAGTCTCTGCTCGGCGAGGGAGCGCTTACTAAGACCAGATATGACCGGTATCTGGAAATCCAATCGGAAATCGAACGAATCCGCAGACACCGATATGATTAGATCCGTATGACGTTGCGAATACATATTGTTATGACGAACATAAGGAGAATATAACTATGGTTAAAATTGCGCCTTCCATCCTTTCGGCAGATTTTACAAATCTTGGCCGCAATATCGAATCCCTGTCCGCATGGGGCGCGGATTGGGTGCATTTCGACGTAATGGACGGGCATTTTGTACCCAATCTGTCATTCGGGCCGCTTGTATGCAAAGCGGTTCGCCCGTTGACCAAACTGCCGATCGACGTTCACCTTATGGTGAATGAACCTTCCCGCTTTATCCCCTGGTTTCTGCAAGCCGGCGCGGATCTGATCACCGTTCATGTTGAAGCGGAACCGCACCTGCACCGCGCTCTGCAGCAGATTCGCGAAGGCGGATGCAAGGCCGGCGTTGTGCTGAACCCCGGCACGCCCATAGTCGCCGTGAAGGAAGTCCTGCCGTACTGTGACCTTGTTCTCATCATGTCGGTGAATCCGGGATACGGCGGGCAGAAGTTCATTCCCGAATCGCTGGGGAAGATCGCCGAACTGCGGCGCATGATCGACGAACGCGGACTCGATGTCGAAATAGAGGTGGATGGCGGCATCCATCCGGAAACCGCCGGTCCCTGTCTTGACGCGGGCGCAACGGTGCTCGTCGCCGGAAGCGCCGTGTTTGAAGCGCAGAACCCGAAAGATATGATCCGCCGGTTACGCTGCGGAAGATAATCGACAGAAAGAATAAAAAAGAAAGAATAAAAAAAGAGCCGGGGCTCTTTTTTTATTCTGTGCTCTTGAGCAGCGCTGTCAGCAGATAAGAATACAGCGGTTCCGACTGCTTTTCCCAGTTGGTTCTCAGCCGCTGCGCCATATCGCGCGTCGCAACGCGGAGCGTTAGCTCCATGACCGCGGCGTTGTTTTCCAGTGCGCGCAGGCGCACGGCATAACCTCCGCCGGGCAGTTCGTCCATCTCCGATACGATCTGCGTTTGCAGGAGCGTTTCTTCCCTGTTCTCACGTTCATACCGTTCCAGCCGCTCTCGCAAAGAAACCGGCAAGCTTTCGACAAACTGATCCAGCGCGTCCGCGCCCCGTACGGAAAGGCGGTAAACCTGCCCGAACGCTTTCGGTACGGCGGCGATAAACGCATCCTCCTCCAGGTCGTGCATACAGCTCTGAAAGTCGAAATAACTCATCTGGGCATGTTCCGTCATCGCACGGTGCAGCTGATCGCGCGTGATATCCACCTTCGAAATACGCAGGTAATAGAGAATTGTCAGTTTGTTTTTGGTTACACCCTGCGCAAAGATCGGCATTTCTCCCCTCCTGTTGTTCCGCGTAATCAGCCGTCGGCCTCGTTCAGCCGATCGGCAATGATGGCGGCCGCGTCCGCAACATAACAGCCGCAAGGCCGCCGTTCATAGTACGCGTCCGTGCGCTCTTCCGGTTCAGCGCCGGGCGCCGTTTCCACGTCGATCAGCAGTTCGCGGCAGATGATGGAGTGATTCTTTTCGCGGAAACGATCCGCAAGATCTCGTACACACGCATAGACCTCTCTTTTTTCTTCTTTTGCTTTCGGGTCGTCGTAGCCTTTCAGCAGACCTTCGACCATAAACATTCCGCTTACCGCGCCGCAGACTTCCCGCATCCGCCCCATGCCGCCGCCAAATGTGGAGGCTAGACGCGCCGCCTGTCGTTGCGTCAGCCCGGTTTCTTCCACAAACGCAAGCAGGACCGATTGCGCGCAATTGTATCCCTGTTCAAAATACCGTTTTGCCAGTTCGCTTTTTCCCTTTGAATCCATCGACCGTAATCTCCTTTTTATCCAGTGGATCATACCATATTTCTGCTTGCCCTGTCCAACGTAACCGTTTTTCAGGTTTCGTTCAAAAAAACGCCGCGGGCGGTTCCGATCGCTCGGCCGTCCGCGGCGCTTGATAGATAGAAATTCAATCAGAGAATGTTAAACGAGAGAACCATCTGCTCCACATAAGGATACAGCGTGTCCAGCGCGTCCTGTGTCGACGTAAACGTGATGACATATAAATCGGTCCCCTGATTGATCAGAAAATCGATCGAATAAAGATTGTATTCGTCTCTGGTCCAGCTGTATTCATAGTATGCCATGTCGTAGCCGTTGACCGTATCGGTTCCCTGATCGACAAGCGTGTAATTCTCAAGGTTCTTATCTTCGTTGAGAGATACCCAGAGTTTCAGCATCGCGTCGATTGTATTTCCGCCCGTCGTGTCCTTCAAGGTATATACGATGACGGTATTCAGATCATCCTGCCCGCTCACCGCATAATCGATCGGATAAAATCCGGCGGCCAGGCTGTCCTTCTCTTCCAGCATCAGCCAGTCGCCCGGGTATTTGATGGAAAAGCCGCCTTCGGCCTGAGTATAGAGTTTGAAGTCGGCGGACGATACCGCGTTCTCCGAGGATATGGCGCTTACCGTGAAATCGACCGTCGCGGCGGGTGTGGCTGCGTCGTCGATATAAAGCTCCACTTTATACTGTCCTTCCGGCGCGATGGAGTTCAGCGTCATAGAACCGGAAATATAAACGTCCGTCTCTCCTGCCGGATCGAATTCGTAGCTGTCGATGACGGTTCCGCTTGTGTCATACCAGATAAAATGAATTTTCGTGTCCGGCTGTGTGTTGCGCAGAACTGCAGAGACATACCACGGCCCGGCGGGATCTACGGTGTCGATCGTATCCGCAGGCACGCCGTTTGCGTCCATATAAGAGGTCATATGGATGTCTTCCAGATATGCGCCGTTCACAGTAAACAGAACGGTTGCGTCAGGCTCTTTACGGTCTTCAATGAAGTATTCTACTTTATAGTCGCCTGCCGGCAAAGGTGCGCTCGGCCATAGATCGGAATAGATGTATCTATCGGATACAGTCCCGCTGTCTAACTCTACTTCATCGATGAGCTGGTTGTTTGTCACATAGGTCCATACGATTCGTATCTTAGTATGATCCGGCGCGCTCTTAATCACCGCGGAGGTGTAAAGCGTTTGTGCATTGGATGTAAAAGAAGTGACCGCTTCGCCAGGCTTCCCTTCCGCATCCACGCTGTTGGTCATGATCGCATCTTCAATTTTTGCAGTGCTGAAGCTGAAACTGCAGCCTACCGTGAATACGGCAAGCATGACCGCGGCAGCCAGCAATATACCTTTTCTGATTTTCATAACGGCTCCTTTCAAAAGCCTGTTTGAGCACGGTCTCTCCCATGAATCCAACACTGCATCGTTATATTATCCGTGCAGGCGGCTTCCTTTTTCCCGTAGGCATCAACCGTGGGAATGCCTATGAACTGATCATACGCGTAAAGTCAGAAAAATTCTGTGACTTAATCATAACACAGGACATGGAAAGTTCCTATCATTTTACCTGTTTTTATTGTTCAAAATTTAGTTGTTTAACAGTAATTAAGTAAGCAACATTTGCTGATTATTGGGGCGAAATCCGTGTCCCACCAAACGCGTGGATCGTTCTCGTACCGGCTTTGCATCTTCCGCCCTGTCTTGCGCCTTTTGGAATCAGGATTTCGTCTCCCGCGTGAAGGACGATCTCCTCTCCGTCGATCCGGAGGAGATACTCGCCGGACAGGCAGCCCATATATTCGTCGTAATCGTGGATGTGTTCCTGCGATACCGCGTCTTTTGTACACGTCCAGAACGCCATCTGGCTCCCGTCCGCCGCGGTATAGTAAAACCCTTCCACGCCGGGTGTGTTCTGCTGCCGTACCGGGACCAGATTGGCCGGTCGTTTCATAAACACGGGAAAGTCTTTCATGATATCGTCCTCAATTACTTATATAAAGAGATATGTACCTGTCCCGGCTACTTAAATCTTGACCCAAAGCATCCGCCCGTCCTCAAACAGATAATCGAGCTTGCCCGCATCTTTGAGCCAGGCAAGATAAGACTTGACCGAACTCCCGACCAAAACGTACTGTTCAATCGTCATCGTAAGGCTGTATTCGCGAAAAAGTTTTTGCAGGATATCCTCAAACATCAAGGGCGTTATGCAAAAATCAAGTATTTTCTCCGCGATTTCATGTACCTGATCGATATTGCGCTGCGCCAGCGGAGCGATCCTTTCCGTTGCATCCGCATGGGCGGGAACGAACATATTCGCATCCATCGCTTTCACCCGTTCCAGCGTGTCGAGATAAGCGGCTACGTCGTAAACGAACGTGATCATGTACTTTTCCAGCGTCGCCTGGCTGGAGAGGCAGTCCGCCAGAAATACGACGCCGTCCTCGCTCCGGTAACCGACCATATCGAAAAAATGCCCCGGCAGCGGAACGACGCTCAGCCCATCCGGCAGCGCGTCCGCGGTCAGTTGTTCCGCTTCGCTCTCCTGCGCCATGAGAAATTTATGACGCAGCTCGCTGGGCGGAAATCCTCCGTAGAGAAAGGACGGCTCAAGCAGCGGATGCACCGTAAAATCGCGTTCGATTCCGGGCGCGAAAATGTCGCATCCTGTCTGCGACTGCAGGTATTTGTTCCCGCCGATGTGGTCGGCGTTGGAGTGCGTATTATAGATCGCGTTCAGCCGCCAGCCGTTGGCGTCCAGTATCTGCCGCACTTTGCGACCTGTTTCTTTATCGTTTCCGCTGTCGATCAGGCACACGCCGCCGCTTTTTTGTTTGAATACGCCGATCTTCGCCGGACTCTGGATATAGTAACAGCATTCGCTGATCTGGTTCAGTTCATACATCCTTTTTTCTCCTGTTTCGACATTCTTATGTTTGTATTTATAGCATCAGTTTGCCTTTTACGGACACCTTTGCGTTTCCGCCGATGAATACGGTTCCGTCTTCGTCCATTTTGCTGAATATTTCGCAGGGTTTACCCATCGATTTTCCTTGCAGAAATAGATTAATCCGCTCTTTTCGAATCAGATTCAGATCACTCATGTAATAGGTCAGGGAAGCGTTCGACGTGCCCGTCGCGCATTCTTCGTCGATTCCGCAGAGCGGTGCGAAATTTCTGCAGATCGCCGTGAATTTCGATTCCGGCGGGCAGAAAAACAGATGCACTCCTACGACGCGCGTCTCTTCCGAAATCCGCGCGATTTCCGCGCGGTTCAATACCGCCCGGTCCAGCGCTTCCTCGCTGTTTACCGGAAGAAGGATGTCCGGCAGTCCCGCGTCGACGACGCATGGCAAAATATGTTTCGGCTGAACCGACGGATCGAGGGCGAACGCGGAGTATAAACGGGAAGCTTTTTTCTCCGAAAGAGTCTCCTTTCGTTTAACGCGCGGCATTTCCAGCCATACGATCTCCGGCTCCACCGAAACGCGCAGATCGCCTGCATTCGTTTTTGCCGTATATTCGCCAACGCAGATTTTATTTTCTTCCCGTAAGGCGATAAAGGCCGAAACTGTCGCGTGACCGCAAAGATCGACTTCGCACTCCGGTGTGAAATAACGTATCTGAAGCACATCCGGCGAAAGCGCTTTTACAAACGCGGTTTCGGAATGTTTTAACTCGGAAGCTATTTCCCGCATGGTCGAATCGCCGGGGTATCCCTGTTCTTCTCGCAGCAGTACGACGCCTGCCTGATTGCCGCCGAATATCCGGCTCGTAAACGCATCGACGATATAAAGCTCCATTGTGTTTTCCAGCGTATATTCGATCATGTGATAGACCTGATCGTTGTTTTCGCCCGTATCGTCTGCGCGCCCGGTTTCCTGAAACCTGCAATTTTCCAGAAGTTTTTTTGACGGCAGATTGCCCTCTTCCGTAAAGGCTGTCAGCGTGTGCAGGCGCATTTGTTCAAATCCGAACGAAGCGACCTTCAACAGTGCTTCCTTCATAAGCCCCTGCCCCTGATCGTCCGGATGAACCCCGTAGCCAAGATCACCTGTACCGTGCCGTTCGTCGAGGTTCCAGATGCTGACGATACCGACCACTCGATGCGTGTCTTTTCGTTCCATCGCCCAGATGATCCATTTCCCCTCGTCGACGCCCTGCGTCATTTTTCGGATGTAGGACTCCGTCTCCGAGATGGTTTGATCCGGTTTTGTATCCGTATACCGGTGCATCCGTGGATCCGCGCGCATCGCGAACGCATCCAAACTGTCGGCCAGCGTCAGTTTGCGCAATATAAGCCGTTCGGTTTCAAGCACGGGAAACGGAGCAAACGAGATCATGCGATTCTCCCCTTTGCGATGAAAATCTTTGGTTCTTATACTAACATGATACAATCTGAATTGAAACAATAAATTGCGTCATAAAACACAATGGCAAGCAGCTTTCAATCTATTCTATATTGAAGTCCAAAGAAAACGACCACACATATGGGCAGATGGGACTTCTTTGCTCGCGATCAGACACCCCTGCTTCGCAGGCGGTCTTCGCTCGCAAAGCCTGCCGCTCACAACGCCGGCACCGCGGCGTTGTGTCCGCCGCGAAACGCGGCGGCGCGCGGCTTCAAGTCCCTTTCGAAGCATTGACCAAAGAAAACGACCACCCTTTTGGGTGGTCGTTTTCTTTGGTGCGGCAGATGGGACTTGAACCATAACGCTTGTTTTTGCTCATGTGAAAAATCGGCATAAAATCAGGCTTTTTGTGTTTATTTTTCGTCTCACATGATATTTATTTTTCTTATTTATATAATCGTGTGGCCAGCAGCTGGCCTGTATACTCCTTGTTAATATGCAAAAGGGCCGCTCAGATAAGCGACCCTTTTGGCTGGCTAAAGTTTCTCGTAGCCCGTAGATGCTTCGTTCGTTTCTTTCGATGCCGTTATCACGTTTTTCGTTACACTGTCGAATAGACCATTTGCCGCGAGAGATACGATCAATGCGTTGAAAATACATAGCATCAATCCCGGCAACGTTGCCTTCCCAGTGAATACCGTCACACATATAAGCCCGAGCAGCGCGACGACATAACTTACAATCTGGTTTTTCACCGCCGCGAGGAATTTCAGCTTTTTAAGCATTTCCGTCGCAAATATCACGAATGTTACCATACCGGAATACGTTCCCAGTGCCGCCCAGGTGTAGAAACCGTCGATCTGCGGCGTCTCGCCGCCATCTTCGCCGGCGACGCCGTCACCGGTCGGTATGATTGCTTCGGATTCATAGTTGACGGCTTCGTTCGTGAAAACGTTCGCCTGAGCTTTAGCGGGGCTCTGTACGTTCTCCACGATCAGCGCGTCTTTCCCTGCCGCCATTGCGGTGGATGTCAAGGCGAAGAACAGCGCCATCGCCATGACAAAGACGAGAATGAATGTGAGTCTCTTTTTCACAAGATATGCTCCCTTCTTTTTTATGATAAATGCGCGCGCATTTAATCCATTATGGTTTAACTTGTCCGTATATAAGGATCCCAACTAGGGCGGTTATGATTGTCGCTGCAACGGCGGTGGCTATTTTGTCGAACCACTTCCCGCCCTTCGATTCTATTTCGCGCAGACGCGCTTCATGATCTCGCGCTGTCTGTTCGATCTGTTCAGTTGTCGCCCCAGTTTTTTCAATATCGCGTATTCGCTGCTCGTGATCTTCCTGTGTCTCAGAAATGCGGTTTAGAATCTCCGCGCTTCTTGCGATATTAAGCGCGGCTTCCGATAATTTTTCTTCAATTTGGCAGAATCTTTTACTTGAACGTTTATCGCGCTCGTCGCAAAGCTGCTTTCTTCCGATGAACTCTTGCTGTGTAACTGCTTCCGCCATTATTCATCCACCTCCGAAACATATTGCTTGTAAATAAATCCTTCTCGGCCTTTGTAGTCGATCTGATACCAGTCTTCTACATAAGCGTAAGCATTGAATACGTCGTTGAGGTAGGCACGTCCTATGATCTCGTCCTGCGTTGACGGGCCGCTGCGGACGTTACACCACTTTTTAACGCCATCGGTGATGATTCTGTGTGCCTTTGTTTTTGGTGGCCATTCGGTTTCTTCTTTCTCAACCGCTCCCGGACATTTCCCGTCGTCAACCATTACGGCAGTATGCCCGTCTCGCTGGAGGATATCTCCCCTGCGAAGGTAATCTGAAGACTGAATGTATTTCGCGCTGGTCAGAATATCAAACTGTCCGCTGTTCCTGTATGGCTTCACCATGCTTCGAGTGGTTAAGTTCGGGTCAACACTTCCCCCGGCTAGATATACGCATCCGTTCACGCCGGAAGAGCAATCGCAATCGCCTTTTGCCTTTGTGATATCACGACCGTTTGCAAGAGCTGATCTGAACCAATCCGAGCGGTGCTTCTGAGAATATCCAATGTTGTTATTCTCGACAAGTTGTTCCATGTTCTGTGCGATCCGTTCTGCCATGTCACGATCTTTGGCGCGGAAAACATGCGTCCACGGTACACCAGCTTTGTTTTTCGCGTAGTATGGCTGATAGACGACCTCTGTTCCCTGATCGCCTTGTATAAGGCCTTCAATTCCACCTTTTTCATCGTGAATAGCATGAGCGATTCTAGGCATGGTTTTTTCTCCTATGTTCTCGGCGTTCTGTTTATCTTGATGGCGGTATAAACAGCAGACAGAAGCAGCAATACTAGTATTATCAAGCCAGCGGTACTCATGACTTCTTCCTTCCTCCGCAATCGATTCTTTGCGGCCTCCATTTGTTTTCTATCTAGTCTTACGGCACCATCTGCAATGAGTACATCGTGCAGCTCGGACTGCCCGGTCCGTTCGCCCAAATTCCGATGCAGATGTCATAGGTTGCATTTAACGCGCTTACATCAAGTGTTACTATCCCTCTCCCCGCTGTTGGTGGGGTAACAGCCGCGACCTTAGATGTATGGTAATAAGTGCTCGTTCTCGGCACAACATATAAATAAACATATTGAGACGTGCCGTTGTGGTTGGAATATCCATCAATTTTCAGCGTGGAGAAATTTGTCAGGTCTATATCGTTTGCTATCTCATATACTCCCGATTTAGTATTAACAGCTGAAAAGGAAACAGTGACATTGTCTGCGCCAATTGTAATAGTCGGAGCCTGTGCCCCCACGCCAGATTGAGCCGCCCATGCGCGCGCCGCCCATCCGCTGGTAATCCCCGTGCATTGATTTGTTAGGTAGTATAGGAACGCATACAGATAGACCCATGCCGACCCGGTGTCATATTTCGCCACGCGATCGACCCACGCCGACCCGTTCCACTGGAAACAACCTATCGGATATACAGTTACGCCTTTTACAACATTGAACGATGCATTAGACGCGGTAAATTCCAGAATGCAGATATCTCCTGTTTGAAGCGCGGATCCGTCGTCTCTCGTCGAAGGGAGCGAGGCTTTGCACATGATCCCGCCGCTTTCAAACGAAGGAATAGCAACCGTTGTCACGACTGCAAGGCGCCCCAGTAGTCCTGCCGCGGGTATTTCCCCTTCCGTGCTGTATGCTTGAACCAATAAAAGGTATTCAGTTCCTCCGCCTCCGAGGATAATTCCATGTCCACTCATATCTTCACCGCCTCACGACCGAATAAAACGCAGTTCGAGAAAGTCAAACGCCGCCGTCGGCGTAGCCTTCGCGTAAATCTTGATCCCGCCGTCATATAGAATCATTCCGTCATTGATAGAAGTCCCGCAGTTCTTCTTATTCTTCGACGCGATCGCATGAAGCGTCATAGCGTCCGGATCAACGCCTTCCAGCGCAAGCGATTTACAGTAGGTGTATCCGTCGTTGTGGATCAGAGTTTCTTCTCCCGCGTCAGGCGTGTATGTAGCCCATCCGCTTGTCGTAACGTTCACGTTCGTGAAGACAAGGTCGGCCATCGCTTCGAGTGCATCAATAGCCGCGTTCGCGCTAATAATGGCTGCTGAAAGATTGGCCGCCTGGTCTCCTGTAAGGAGGTCCTGCATATCCTCCTGCCATGCCACCAGCGCATCCCTGTGCGCGCCCAGCACGTCCAGAGCTGCGTTTAGCGTGATTTTCAGGTCGTTTACGCTCGCGGCAAATCTAATCTTCATCGTCGTTGCGTCATGCGTAGGTATGTCCAATTCGTTCTCTATTGGATAAGTAAAATCTCCTTGTTTCAGAATATCGTAAGATGTTGCCATATTCCCTCCTGACCGCTATACGGCGGGTTTGATTAGTTTCATGCGCCCTCGTTGTTATTCCACTGAATGCAAAAAGAGCGCCTGAGCGCTCTTCGTTGCTTTCATGGTTTTATTCTATTCCCTTGAAACGGGATTAAACGGGACTCTTTACCATTTTGTATAGTCACCAGTACTGAAAAGTAGATATTGCATTTGATCCATTGAAAGTCCTAACGTCTCGAGGTATTCCTTTGCCCGTCGCTTTTTTAATCCACTTACAGTTTTACCGTTTTCATTTTTGGCGTTCAGCGTCCAGAACTTTGAGTAAAATTCATAATAGGTTCTTATTGAAATATTCGCGTTTTTTTCTGCGATTTTAGCATCTTTTTCAAGCGTCGTTCCGAGCAGACTATCCGTCAACTTCATTTTCTGATCAACATTAAACCCTCTTTCGTCTGCGATTTTGAGCTTAACGGTTAAGGTGTCCGAATAATCCATTTGGTTATTGGCATCGCTTTCTTTTATATCCTTGTATCCTGCTAGAAGTCTGGTCGTCGGTTCCTTTGGTAGCCCCAATTTTAGTAATTCGTCGATTTTCTTTTGGTTGCTTGTCCCGGCCAGCAGATCCTGCGTGATCAGTTGCTGTTCCGCCGTCATACTTCTATCCTTCCGCAGTATCATCCACGCGTACCACGACGGTTCGTTACCCGCGTAATCTCTGTAGTGCGTGGCAAACTCATAGAATTTTTCAGTTCTGATACCCGCCCGTGCCGCGGTCACGGATTTATCTGTCCATACATTTGATCCCGTCAGTTTCGATTCCAGTAAGTACCGCTGATTTTCAGTAAGATCAGCGTCGTTCCATATGGCATCGTGCAAACGGTCGTTGATCTTCTCAGGCGTGAGTGTTTCGTATTTTTCTCCTCCCATTTCAGAGAAATAATTTTTTGCCGTTTCGTTCCTTAAGAGATCGTCAGCCGCCGCCTGATATTCTTTCTTCAGTTCGTAAAATTCAAGATACTTTTCAGGCGAAATCCCGTTATTTTGAAGGCCGAGCGCATTTGCGTAGGCGTCGCCCGGTTCCGAAGAGAGTTTCATCAGCGCTTCCGTTGTGTAATCTGTCGGCGCCGCATCTTTTCCAGCGATCAGGTACTTGTCAATGAGTTGTTTCTGTTCCGGCGTGAGATCCGGCCAGCTCATAAGCATTTCGCGTTTCTTCTGCTTCGCCGTCTCAATGGTCTTTTCGTCCGCGTTCTTTGTCGGCTCAACAGTTTTAAACCTTGCCCGAAGACGCATGTAATCCACATCGTCTACGCCCACTGCCTGCGCCGCTTTCCATCCGGTGGTTTCCTGCGCCGTCAGCATGTCGAATCCCTTCTTGACATAATCCTGCGCCTGCGGCAGCGACCATTTTCCGAATACAGCCGCTTGCAGGTAATCTTTCAGGCCCTGTTCAGTGGCAAACTGGAGTTGTTTATCTCCTTCTTTATCCAGTTTGAAACTCCCGCCCTGTATAACCGTTTTAAGGCCTTCGAAAGACTTCTTTGCCTGGCCGCCTCCAAACGGCGGAACGAGATACAGAACAGGCTTCAGAAGTTCTTTTCCAGCCGTTTCTCCGGCGCGCTTCCATGACGTATCACCCTGCATTGCGCTGATCACGTCCGTTCCAATGCCCCACATATCTGGCAGCGTGCTTGACAACGGCACGCGTCCGCCCTCTCCTCCAAGCAACGCACCAACAAACGGGGTTTGATCCATCAGATTACCCCATAAGTTTTCAAGCGCCGTCGCGGTCGAGACATCTTTGTCCTCCAACTTCCACGGCTCGCCTTTTACCGCCTTGTCCCAAACGAATTGTAAAAACGTCGCCGTTCCAAGATCCTTTTTTGTGAGATCCATTGCGAATTCCATCATGATGTTCGCAGGATCCAGTGCCGCGCGCCGGCCGGTTAAAGGTTCTGTAAATTCGTTGTAGATCCACGCGCCCAAGCAGAGTTTAAACAACGCCATAGCGATAGCAGCTAACCCACGATCTTTCAATGCTCGCGGTATGTCTTTGAACGCGTGACGAAGCTGGTTATTCACTTCTACCTGGAACATTCCCATCATTTTAGATAACGGGTTTGACCGTTTAAAGTAAGTCGGCAACGCACCCTTTGAACGGTCCGCCATGATCCGCGCCGCCCAATCGTTCGCTGCGTCCATCGCCTCTTCGCTCGTCATGCCTTTTGCTAGGTTTTGCATGTACTGAGCTCGTACGATCGTTTCAGAAGCAAAATCATCAACGAGAGTAAACGGAATGGCGGCCGCTTTCGAAATCTTTTCTACCACCTTAGAATCGAGCCGTTCCGAGCCCTTCCTGTTCGTCAGAAAATCGCTTCTCGCTGAAAAACCATCATCATTAAAGATCGAAGCGATCGTTTGCGTCATTCCCATTAACATATATTTAGTATCTGTCGTCCCCCACGCTTGCGTTAGAGGGATGAAGTTCGTCAGCGCTACACCGATATTCCCGCCGACCATGTTTGCCGCTACGCGCGAATTCAGCGTATTAACTATGTTGTACATTTTTCTTCCGAGATCCGCTTCAGCGCTCCGGTCGTGCAGGCTTTTCTTGTTTGCCAGCAGGTTGGTGTATTCCCGCAGTTCCGTTACGAATTTTCCGAGGTGTCCCTGCTTTTCGTTAAACAGCGCGTCAAACTCTGCCTGCTGCCTGTCCGGGTCGTTCGACGTGGCGTCCATGACGGTCATCATGCGCTTTCTGATACCTTCGTTACTGTGTTCGTAACGCAGCGCGCTTTCCAGCGCTCGCAGGCGCTGTATGTCGTCGGTATGGTAGATAATATCCGCCACACCCGAAATATAGGTTTCAAAGCCTTTCACCGCGTCAATAGTGGACGTTTCGCCCTTCCTCTCAAAGATATGACCGAAGTAGGTTTTGCCCGGCCTGAATGCCGCAGTGAGGCCCGCGATGTCCGTCGGCAGTTCCTCCGTGGCAATTCTTACCCCCAGCGCCTCAGCGACCTTCTTCATGACGGTATCCGCCTCCGGGTCGTTGAAGTGCGGGAAATAGTTCTTTCGGTACTCGATCGGGTCGTATCCATTCCGTATAAGCGCGTCATTTGCGGCCGTGATCATATCGTCATAGATCGATCGAAAGACTTCCACGGCAGCGGTGACCTTTCCCATGTTGATTCTTTTAAACGCCACTTCGCCGAGTTGCGCTTTGATCATGGCGTCGGCCGATCCTTCCCCGCGCAGTTGGACGGCCTTCTTTTCCTCGCTGTTCAGTTTCAGCGCTTCCACACGGGCGCGATAGTCTTCTTTAAATCGTGTGGCGTCCGCTTCGTTCGCGTGTACCGGGCTGAAGAAGGTTTTTATAAGAAGTTCCGCCTGCGCTTCGTCCTTTACGATGTCTTCAATGTTTCGTTCCATCGTTTCGGTCGAGTACAGCAAACCAGCCGCCTTATCCTTCCATGCGTGGGATCCCGCGATCATGTTCAGTGCCTGATCGAACAGCCCTTTTTTCCGCTGTTTGTTATAGTCCGTGATAACCTGCTCTACCGCGCGCAGCTCGCGTTCCGCATCAAGTCGCTGTTTGAACGCCGCGGCATTGGTACGACCCTGCAAGTCCACTTCTCCGCCTCTTAAAGCGTATTCGATATCGCTTTCATCCGCCGCCGTGAACAGGTTATCATCTTTGATCTGCTGGAGCTTCCGTTTCAGCGGTTTTCTGTCTTCAAACGCCTTTTTGACCTGCGTCATGTCGTTGGCAGTAGCCGCGCGCTCTGCCTTCTGCCGCTCGCGGACATGCTTCCCAACTTCGTATCGATTTACGAGGCCTAGTTCCATTTTTGCCTTAAAGACGGCGTCATCATAGGCGATCCGCGCGCGAGCGACGTCAATATCCATCGGAGCGTATTTGACCATTTCCGCGAATAAGTCGTTTACCTTCTTTGAATCGTTTATCTCGTTCAGAAGATCCGGCATTGCTTTCTTTATAAAGCTCTTAGCAGCCGTTTCGTCTTTCCCTTCGGCGGATATGATTTTCAAGGCGTCATTCGTAAAATCTTCGCCAATCTGCTTTACTTTGGTTTCCGATCGCTGGGACCTTTTGCCTGTGTCGCTATCGAGTTTCCCATCGTTTTGATTTCCTGCTGTATTTTCTTCAATAGTTCCAGCGTTATCATTGTTTTTTCCTTCCTCTCTCAATGTGGCAATATTCGTATACTGTTCAATCAGCCCGTTTACGAGATTGTTCCCAATTTGCTGCGCTGCCTCATATGCGTATTCCCCATATTCGGCGCTGCCGAGTTTGATTGTTCCCCCGTTATAGGTACTTTTAACGAATTCCGCCATCCGCATAATCTGATCATCGGTGTTTATAATGCCCGGATCGAATAAGTCAGGGTACTGATCTGAAAGTTCCTGATAAATAGAATCCGACGAAGTTGCGGACGATTTTTTTGTAAGTTTTAACGTTCCAAACAAAGTTTTATCTTTTCGAATATCTTCAGATACCATGTAATCAAATCCAGCCGCTCCATATACGCCCATTCTCATAGGCGTTTTGCGAATGTAATCCCTTATCTCTTGAATTTGCGCTCCATCATATCCGCCCATTCCTTGTACGACCGGCGAGGCGTCAAATTCGATATTACCCACGGCTTTGGCTATTTCGTCAATCAGATTCTCTCCGTTTATATATCCCTCTTCTCCACTAACAAGCCTTAAGGCAACTTCCGTTATTGCTTCGTGAGCCCGTTCTACGCCTGTTGGGTTCTTCGCGTATGAGAATATTTTTCGTATATCTTTCATGATAGGATCTGACAAAGAGCGCGCTAACTTAACCGTAGAATCGACGAACGGCATTTCCTCGTGGCTGAACCGTATATCCGTTCCTAGCTTTTTGTTTATATTGTCTATGGTTTTTTGCGTTTCAGCGTATGTTTGTACAGTTTGAGCAGACACGGCTTCAACACTCTCATTTGGATTTGCAGTCGTATTCTGTTTCTCCATAACGCCACGAGACGTCAATTCGAGAAAAGGCGCGTCCGCTTTTGTAAACGACATCACGGCCGGTTTAACAATCGTCAATTCTCCGGATGGATTTTCCGGCAAATCATAAAACTTCGTCCATTCCGCGCGATCAGATATTTTTGCATCATTTGAAGATGGAACAATGTACCCGCTCGTATCACTTTCGCTCTTTCGGACGAGTTTCATAACAGACGCTGTTGCTTTATTGTCTACCTGATAAACGTTTTTATCGACCTGAGACGTGCTAACCCAATCGGACGCATTATATCCGAGTTTTTTTGCTTCGGCTTCCCAGGTGGATTCATCGGCAATCCCCCGTAAGGACTCAAACGTACCGCTCGCAGGCTGTACCGTTTGAGTTTTCTTCATTTCCCCCGTTTCGTTCATCTTGTACTTCGGCATAGGCTCTGTAATGTTGAACGCTTCTCGAATGACAGGATTTCCAACAATAACAAGTCGTTCTGCCGGCGTGATCGTTTCACCCTTAAGAGTTTTGTCGAGAACGGATTTCACTTCTTTCACCGTCGCATCCGACTCGCCCTTTCCTTTTAACTCCGCCGCGGCTACGTCCACGAGCGTGCCTTTCACGGGGTTGGCATCCGTTGCCTTCAAATCCTCCAGCCGCAATGTTTGAACGCGTTTGACCGCGTCTTCCGTGGCTTTTTGATGCTTTCTCGCCTGTTCCTTGATATTTTCTTCGCTTAACTCTACCTGCGTATCCGGGTTCGTCAAATCAAGAACTCCGTTTTTCACGGTTGATACCGGGCGTACGCTTGTTTCTTCTCCGGACGCCAGCATAATCGTCGTTTTCCCGCCGCCGATAACTCCGCCGGAGATCGCGCCGCCTAGAGCTGCAAGCATCACCTGCTCGACGTTGTCCATGTGTGCTTCGATTTCGGCTTGCTTTTGAGAAAGGCCTGCTGCTTTGTAAGCGTTAATCTTCAATCTGGTATTTCCGTTATCTCCCATAATTGCCATATCTGCCAGAATGTTCGTGCATTCGGTAAAAAACTCCTCTGATGCTTCAATTCCCATCTGCGCAAACATGTTTTTTAAAACCGCGTTTTTCCCGGCGGTTGACATATGGTAATACTTATCAAGTGAGAATTTTTCAAAAAAGACTTCGGCGATCCCTGCGACGGTTCCGAGCGCAAGGGCGTCCCCGTCCGATGCTCCGCGTTGTTTTGCGTTTATAACCGTATCCGCCGCGGAGCCCGCGCCCATAATGGTAAGCGACGCCGCACTTCCCGTTTCCGCGAGCAGAAGGAAGTCAGCGATTGACATCCCCGTTTGATAAAGAAACCCTAACGCCGCGCCGACAGCATCAGAACCACCCGCGCGCAGCTCTCCGTTTTGCATTCTGTCGATTTCATCGTTCGTGTAACCCATTTTTTTAAGCTGGGACGTAGAATAGCGATCTAGCCTTCCAACTCCGTCCGAAATATTGTTTGCTACTTCAGACCGAATAACCTGATTTAAACGCGATCCGGCATAGTAAGGAGAATTTGGGTCAATATCCTTTTCGGCTACATATGAGTATATCGCTCCGGCCGTTTTGGCAATTGTCCCAAATATGGACATCGCACTTGCAAGAATCGGCTGCTCGTCGGCCATTTTCGAGAAGCGCTGCGTTTCTCCTTCCGCATATCTCGCGTTGATGAGAGTCCGCAGATCTTCCACATACGCTTCCGCTTTTTCCGCGCCCTGCGTGGCGTAGATGTAGTTATAGACCTCTTTTTCCTCATCGGTCATATATTGAGCAGCTTCTCTTCCGCCATCATATCCCTTTTGAGCCGTCGGCATAAGGCTTACCCGCTGTGATTGTTGTGTCCCTCCTAAAAGGTGTCCCGAAGATAAGTCGTTGATTCCTCGATAAAATTCGTCCTGCTCGTCTTCTCTTACAACAGCTTTCTGAGTGAAATCGATATTTTCGAGGTTTTTCATGTAATCGGAATAAATCGTTGCTTTCATGCGTCGATCGATCCATTTTCGATCATCTGTAAGAGATTCCTTTTCCGATTTCAGCGCATTCAGTTTATTGGCCGATTCCTGATACACTTCCCTGCTTCTAGCGTATTGGATCTGTGCATTAGCCTGAGCGATCTGCCCGTCCAGTTCATCAAGACGAGCATCTATTGTCTTTAGTTGTGATTCAGCATCTGTGCGCTCGATCGGCGCGTATCGTTCATTTTGTTTCTGTACAATCTCCGCCGCGCGAGAATTCTGTGTTTGAACTTTGTAATAGTTTTCCGAGTTTAGGATAGGGTTTGCTCCAAACAGGGTATCAGCAGCACCAATCCCGCTTTTCTTTTTAACAGCGGTATAGATATCCCTTTGCGTGTTTTGCCGTTGTTGTTGGGTTTGCGTCATTGCATTCAGTACGCCTGTTGGTCCCATTCCGACGGTATTCCGCATGATATTATAAGCCGTATCCCATGCGCTTACTTTTGGTTCCGTTGCTTTTCCGGCCGTGGTTACCGGTGCAAATGCTTTTTCCAACTGTTTGTTTTTAAAGTCAGCTTTTGCCGCACTCATGGTAACTTCATGCGTGTTAGTTGTTTTGGGTGTAGAGTAACGTTTTTTTTGAGCGAGCAGCTGCTGTCCATAAGCGGCCAGTCTAGCGTTTTCATCGGTTTTTAAAATTCGCTGCGTTAAATCAAACACGCCTTCGCGCGTTTTTACTCTTTTTTCCTGCGCTCCGGACTGATATGCTCCGTATGCATTCCCTGCAAGGCCCATATTTTCAAGCTGCTGCGTATCACTTTGAATCCCCTGATGCTTTAAAATAGAGGCTTTTCGCCTGGTTTCCGCGTTTGCTTCGTCAAGCCTTGCTCCCATGATCGCCATTGCAGTTTCATATGATGTGCTCATAAATTCCCCCTATTTGACGTACTGTCCGAGGACATACTGTATCTGCGCGCCTAGGATCCCGAATCCTTCGTTTAAAACGTCGTTTTCAAAGATGAACTGGACTATAATGAATTTCTTTATTTTGGTGTTGAACGATACCGTCTGCGGCGTCTCCGACGCGTTGAACGTGAATCTTGAAAAATCTATATCTCCGAAATCTAAACGGTCCATCGTATCTTGCCGGATCATCGTTTTTTCCTTAACGTCGGTTAGAATATAGACTTTTATCGAGCTTCGAGTGTACGGCTTTATCATGATGCCGGACCCTTTTTTCAGCATCGTTTTTTTGATTGTCAGGTATCCGAGCGTATCAGCCTTCGTTGACCATTGCGCAAAGATCATTTCCCCGCCCGTGATCGCGCCGTTCACCAGCGTTCCGCCATCTGAGTATTTCTCCATCCTGTCAATATCGCTATTGAAACGGCAGATATACCCGTCGGCCGTGCCGAAGAACAGATCCCCGGCGATAGGCAAATAAACGATTGCCGGAATGTTCGTCCAGAAATACCAGCGGTAGTCACCTTGCCGGTTGTCAGCGGCATAGCAGTTTTCACCGATCGATACCAGCAAGAGGCCCTGCCAGTTCACCATCACGGCGTTTGCTATGTCAGTTTCCTTTGTGAGCCTTGCGTTGACGTAATAGCTCCGGTTGACCGCTTTTCGCTCGTTTGACGTGTTTGTCGTTATAACTCCGAAAACACCTTCTTTCGCGAGAAACACGGCGTCGTTGGACAGGTTGGCAAATCCACCCTTCGCGATCGCTCCGATGCCTTTGATGCCCTGTTTGACGGGGAAAAGCACCGTCGCGCCGTCCGAGTCCAGCACAGCCGTTCTCAGAAAGATTTCCGCGTCCTGTTCGTTGTCCGCCTTAATGATTGCCAGCGAGTCACCTTGCTTCAGGTATCCCATGATCGGGTTGGTGTCCGCGCCAATCTTCGTATAACCATATTCCGGCCAGTAGGTTGGATCATCTACGCCTGAACACCAGTCTGTGCTCTGTGCGCTTGGATTTCCAGCGAAGAAAAACCGATTGTCGTTATAATAACCGTATTCTGATACAATCGTGCATTTCGTGATCTTATCAGAGTTCCCGCTTACTGTTTTTGACCATGTGATTACAACATTATCCACGCCAGCGCCCAACGTGCTTACGCCCGGCGCGGTGGTGAAGGTAACTGTCGGGTATCCGTAAAAACTCGCATTCGCCGCATTAAAAGTATATCCAGCCGGCGCGACAACGACGTCGTTTACCTTGACTTCAATAATCGAATCTACGCCTTTTGTGTCCAGGACATAAATAGTCTCCGAAGAAGTACCTGCAAATGAATTCTTCGCCTTTGGGGTTAAAAGATTTATGTCTTCGTATGCCGTGCTTGCCGCTGCCGTCGATCCAGCTGGTATCGTAACACCGTCCGGTACTCTGCCGACGCAAGTGGTCGGAATATGAACGTCTAGTGCCGTGACAAGAGATACGGCTAAAACTCCGGCGTTTTCATAAACGCAGAGATAATGCGCTCCATCAAGGATATACAGCTTTCCGGTATGGACAAAACCAACACTTTTCGCGTCGTTCATTGATGTGTAGAGCTCCACCGGCGTGTCATCGTCCCATGTGTAGAGTTTCGTACCGCCGTGTGCGATCCTATGCGCCGTTCCCGAGGCGAATACAGCGTTCCATAAGCCATTGACCGGCGCCATGACCGAGCACAACTTACGCCATCCTACGCGCTTTTCAGGGTATCCCGCGAAATCCGCTACGATGTTTTCGCAGAGCGGTGAATGTGAATCATCAACCTGCGCCGGTGACGTGGAGAAATCGACACCCTGAAAATTCTGGTATGTTTTCATCAGTACCTTTTGCTGTTCCATGTTATGCCTCCGTCGCGTATGCGTCGGTTATGTCCTCTTCCTTGTAAACTGCCGCTTCTGACCTCGCGCGATCGTATTCGTCTTTGAAATACTGCGCCATGGCTAAATTTATCGCTTCCGTATAAAAATGGCTTGCCATGATATACGGAAGTGCTATTCTCGTCAGGTCTGCGCTGTAGTCTACATTGTCATTAAGAGTTGTGATCCACGGGGCCTCAGTCAATTCCGTGTCTTCATTTGCCCTTCGTATCGAGTTTTCCACCTTCAGACATTCCTGCAGATGGATGTTCAGAAACATTATGGAAAACTTCGCGCTGTCCGCGTCGTCGCCCGTGGTTTCGTAGATCAAAGCACTGGCAAGTTCAAATATTTGAAGTGCAGTTAACATAATGCCTCCTCATAGTCGATAAGGGGCGGTTTCCCGCCCCCTATCCTGTTGTCGGTCCTTCTTGCCTTTACACGCAGGTATGCTCCAATACATCGGAGCCGTAGAATCCTGCGGAGAACTTGAATGCCACCGCTTTGATGACTACACCCGCCGTCGGGTTGGTGATCGGCGAGCTGTACGGTAGAGCCGTATCGCTGTATCGCGGGTCGGTGCCGTCGAGCGTGTAGTAGATGTCCACGGTGCCGCTGTTGGTCGTGGAGGCCAGCGAGGTGGTCGTGGAGCCCTTCGTAGCGGTCGGCGTCACGGTCTTCTTACCGTTTTCGACGAGTATCACAACGCCAGCCGCGAGCGCGCCATATACGAACGCATCGTATATGTAGCGCATGTCGATCTGGTGGCCGGAAATGCCCGGCGGGTCCTTGTGCAGGTTCGCTTCCGCGATCTGCTTCGGCGCGAACACGGATTCCTTGTACGTCACGATCGCCGCGACGTTCGTCGGCATCCAGCCGCTCGGCACCGAGATGATATGGAAGGTGCTGAACTCGCCGATCTTTCCATACATCACAAGGCGTTCTTTGAGCGTGTCGCAGGAGTCGAACTCGTCCGAAAGGCGAAGAGCCTTCTTGTACGTGGACTTGATGTAGCAGAAGCGGTCTGCCTTCGGCACGCCCGCATCATCCATCTTAGTTTCCACGTCGAGCAACTTTTCCGCGATGTTTGTCTTGTCAAGCGTCGCGGCTGCGTCAATGACTTCTCCGGCGTTCTGCGCCCACTTAGTGAACGCGTTCTGGTCGATTTCCGGTACGACCTTTTTCACGGTCTGCATCCGGACGACTTTTCCGGAGTTCTTCAGCATCATCTGCTGAGATCTGTCGCCTTTGTCCACAACCAGTGATACCGAACGATCCTTGGAGATCGTCATAGTCTGCTTCCAGTCCTGGACATCCGTCGGAGTGCCGAAACGGTTGGTTCCGCTACGGGTATAGTTGCCCAGGTCCTGCGGAACCATGTCGATGGCTACGATCGCGGATGTGCCGTTCCAGTCGAATTCTTCACTTGTGCGCCCTGCAGTCAGAGACTGAATAGCAAACAGCTTCGGCAGCTTATCCGCGTATTTGGTTACGAGGTTAATCATATGCGATCCCTTCTACGGGACCGACTTCTTAGGTTATAAGCCAGCTCCGGCGATAAAATCGTCTTTAGGCGATTTGCCCGCGGTTCCTTTGGCAGAACCTAGTGCCCGATCCCGGTTTGTTAAATTTTTCTTTGCCGCTTCCGCATCCGCCTTCAGGTCGGACACTTCCTTTTTGAGTCCCGTGATCTCGTGGTCTTTCATGGCCATGAGTGGCGTTTTCCCGCTTTTCACAGCGTCGAGGACCTCCTTCGGCAGATCATCCAGCTTCACGATTTTCGGATACTCCAGCTGGAGATCCGTGAGCTGCTTCTGTTCTTCCGTGGCGTCCGCCGTCTGTTTGAGCGTTAAAGCCTTGTCTTTGACCCTGCTTTCCGCAAGCTCTTTGATGATCTTGTCGTTCACATCCGGGTACTCTTTCTTGATCTCGGCGATAGTCTGTTCGACCGTCGCGGCATTGACGGCAGAAACCAGTGTTTTGAGAGCGTCGGCAGCGTTCAGGCCGCCGTTCATCTTCCCGTATTCGGTCAGAACCTTGTTCTGTTCGGCCAGCTGCGCCGAAAGGTGATCGTGGTTCATGCCTTTCTGAATGAGCTCTTTCGCCCGGTCAGACATCGGGTCGATCTCTTCCTCTTTGCCGAGATACGTCACTTTGAGCAGGTTCTTGACTGAGGTGTCGGGCGCTTTGCTCTTATCGCCCTTTTGGTCTGCGGGCTTTTTATCGTCCGCATCCGCGTCGTCTTCGTCCTCTTCGGTCTCGTCTTCCGCGTCGTCCAAATCCTCATCTTCTTCGGGCTCCTCTTCGCCTTCGTCGGAGTCGGTTTCCTCCGCTTCAGTGAACAAGTCGGATCCGTCGGTGTCTTCGAAATCGTTGTCAACCTCCGGGTTGGTTCCGGTCGGTTCTTCGACTTCGGCAGCTTTTTTCTGGTTGGTGTCCCCAGTCATTTGCGTGCCTTTCCGCGCTTAAGCGCTGTGTTTTTTATTGAAAACTGCCGCTTGGTGTCTGCGGCGTATTTCCCATGATTGGCGATGTCGCGGCCGCCTGCGCCGCCGCCTCCCGTTTCTTAAGCTCTTCAACGATTTTCGGTTTGTTCTTGATCAGGTTGTCCGGCATGGATTCGACATAGAGCCGCGCGCTGATGATGCTGTTTTTGAACAGATTGTCAAGCGTCGTACTCTCCTGAATTTCGTTCCAATAGGCAGCTGTACCAATGTCGATATTGAGCCGCATATTTGGGTTGTCGAGCTTCGAAAAGTCGTAAGAGATCGTTTTAACAGGATCGCCAACTTCGTCCGTCAACAGCGTTCCATCGTCCAGCTTGAACGATTCCGCAGCGACTTCTCGCGTCCCGTAGTAGTTGCGCATCATATCGTTGATAATCCGAACTTCCTGCTCCACGAAGTCGTTGTGGTTGAGCTTTACGAGCGCCATTGGCACGGCCGCCTGTGTCGAAGCTGCAACGATCGCCTGCGCATTGTCCGGCCGGATGTTTCCGAGCGCCGCATCTGTAGCGCCAACGGATTCTTTAATCCAGGCGATTGCCTTGTCGATCGCCTCCATGACCTGGTTGCTTACATCTCCGCCACGAATTACCTGCGCAATTTTCGCAGCGTTCAGGCCTTCTACCCCCGGCGTTGCCGCTATCGCTTTCCCAACAGCGTTTGACCATCCGTCTGGCAATTTTTGTTTGTCGTACACTACTTTGGGGAATGCGTTCATTTCGACTGACCGGATGTACATTGCATACAAGCGATTGATCGCGACCTGGTTCTGGATCAGGCCTGTAACAATAGATCTTCCGTGGAACTGGTCCGCTACTTCCTCCCATACGAACCACGCGAGGGGATAGAGCTTAAGCCCCGTGTTAAACGGTTTTCGGATCGTTGCGGTTTCCGTTACGATCTCCGCCCACACAGTCCCGTTTTTCTTCCACATCTTTACAAGCCCGGTGCAAAGATCGAATTCGTTGCTTTCTTCGTTCCTATTCTCGTTTTCGTCACCGACGATACGGAGAACTTCATCTTCAGGTCTTCCGTTGGCTCTCGCTTCATCGCGCCATTCCTCAACGAGCTTTCGCTGAGCCAGTATCAAGTACGGCTGCTGCTGCGGGTTTCTGTTGTACGGGTTCCCGAAATGGACGTTGCGGCCCTCGATAATTTCGCTTTTGATTTCGCCCTTTACTTTTTGTCCGCTTTCTTCTTGCGGATCGAACCAGAAGTACATTGCAGAATCGCCGTGGACGCCTCCATTTCTGGCGATCATGCGGTTTTTTTGCTTTATGTTGTTGATTTCAAATACCCGCGCGTTTTCCGTACCCAGGGCTTCTGAAATCAGAGAAATATCGTCGTTTTTTTTAAGCGCCGTGATCGATACTGCAATGTTGTCGCTGACGATCTGAGCGATCGCCCATGACACGACCAGGTGCGTCACGTTAATGACCGGTTTCGGAAGATCAGGCGCATTCAGGCCCTCCCATTGCTTGCCGACATACATGTTTTCGTTGGTGTCCACTTCGTCGTATAAATCAATGGCATCGTTAAACGAACGCCCGCGCGTGTATTCCTCGTATACTTTTTGTGGTTTGGTTTCGATTTTCATGCTTCAGTTTTCCCCTGTTTATGCGCTTTTCTTGGATCGTAACTTTGCATTTCCGAATACTGGTCCTCGATTGGAATCCCGCTCTTTGGAAGTTCCGGCACAGGCTCTTCTTCCTTCTCCGGCGCTTGAACGACAACTTGTTTTTCCGGCCGTTTCCAGTCGATTTTTGCGAGAGCATACCCCGCTGCAACAAGAACGCCTCCGATCAAGACATAAAGCAGTTGCATATACACCTCAGATGTTGATGACGTCCGGCGAGTTCCAATTCTGTTTCGGCGCTTTCATGTACGACGCCGATATGATCCCCGGCGCGCCTCCGGTCAAAGACGGCCCTTGCAAGTGCTGAACGATTGACGGCATAGGCGTAAGAACACGAATCTGGTTGTTGATGGCGTAGAACGTGACGCTCATGTCATCCTCTTTGCGGATCGGAACGTCGAAAATCGGCTTTATCAACTGCCTCGGCAGCATGACACCGACGCCGAATACCATCTTTCCGCAGACGTTCGCCACCGGCGCGCCCGGCACCAGTACGCTCGTGTGAAACAGGGTGTAGATGTCCTGCGGATGATTCTTTGCGAGTATTTCCACGATGTCGCGAAATCCGTCGCATACTTCGGCATCGTCCGCGAGTACGACGCGGTGCGTGCACCCGATCGGCCAGTCCGACATCCACGTTTTACGCGCCGTGTAGAGCGCGTCTCCGCCTTCTTTTCGGTCGTCCCAGGTGACGCCATCCTTGCCCAGCGAAAGAGCCGCGAGCAGCTTTGCGACGTTCTCCTTGCGCGATTTATGCGCCATGATTCGGATATCAACCTTTGCCATAATCCAAAAATTCCTCCACTTGGTTGTCGTAGGTGTGTTCTTCCAGATACTTTTCCGTTGCCGCTTCCGGACATCTCGGGCGCCCGTCCATGAGGCAGCGCAGCGCGTCCGGCAAGTGCGTGATCTCGTGGGGCTCCGTTGCAACGTCGCTGACCTTCTTTTCGTCGTGCTGCAGGTTTGGCATGCAGCGGATCAGCTTCGGGCAGTTGATGAATACTCTCAGCCGCGGATGCGATTCACCCGTTCCATCAGGTACGTTTTTCAGCCACTCCTTCAGGTTCAGCCACCCGTCAACGCGGCCGTTTGCCGCCTTCGTCAGCAGCACGCCGTTGTCATAGAACAGTTCCGCCATCGATTTACCCGTTTCTTTCGTCCGGTTCCAGAGATCCGGTGGTGCAAAGGTGGCCTCAATTACTTCGTCTTTCTCAGTGAGCGCGCGGATTGCCCGTGCAAACTCTGAAATAACGAGATCCTTCATCTCGAATTCGCGATAGACATATCCGTTACCCATCTCGTCAAACGCGGCCCATATGCACGCCGCGCTGTCAAGTCCGTAGTCTATCGCCCGGTACCTGGTCCAGTTCGGCTTGATCTGGATCGGTTCCATCGTGTGCAGTTCCCTGCGCCATTCTGCGAAGTACTGACCGGACAGCACGTCCCAATCGCCGTCCATGTGTGCTCTTCGCAGGTCTTCCGGCAGGTTCATCAGCGTGCGGACGTAGGTCTTGTCGTTTTCGAACAAAGACGGGTTATCCGTAAGCTTTGCCGGGATAAAAACGTAATCTTCCGGGTGTTCGTCGTTTTGGTATATCCGGTCAATGAACAGCCGCTTGACCCACATATGACCAATGCCGCCGGGGTTGCAGGTGTAGTACATCCTTGGTGAGAAGTCTTTCCGCTTTGTGCGGTTACAGGCCGTCAGCAGCTGCATCTGTGTTTCTGAGAAGTGAGTGGCTTCGTCCATGAAGATCACTTCGTATTGCTGGCCCTGGTATCGGTGAACGTGCTTTTCGAGCTCGCAATACCCCAGCTTAATGCGGCTCTTGTTCGGGAATTTGAACACATGCTTTTGTGAGTTGTATTTCGCAACCCCTTCCAGCAAGGTGAGCAGCTGCTTGATGTGGTTCTCTTCCAGTTCCGGCAGCGTGCGGCGAAGAATCAGAATGTTGATGCCCGGATACATGAGCGCCAGCTTAATTGCCTTATCATCAACCGCCCAGCTTTTCCCGCCTCCGCGTGCACCGCCGAAGCATATATGCCTCGCTCTGCACAACTCGAATTCCATTTGCCTTGGGTGCGGCCGCTCCATGATCAGTTGCATTATTCAAACTGCCCCCGATCCTCCTGCGGTATGATGATCTCCAGCGTCTTGTCGCTTTCGCCATCATCCTCGCGCGCCGCCTTCCAGGTGTCCGGCTTGCGGTTGTTGAGCCAGTACTGTGCCGCTTTCGGATCCGGCGGCATTTCCTTCATCACCATCACCGTTTTGACTTCTTCTTTTGAGAATTTCTTCCCGTCTACCCAATACTCACACCTGCACTTGAACGCCATTTCCTCGTAATACTGATATCCAGTCGCGCGCTTCAGCAACCCGTTCTCAACCTCGATATCGACCAGTTCTTTGCTCTTGCGGACCGCTTCGGCGAATAGCGGGTATTTGATCTTCCATTCGCTCAGCGTCGAGCGAGAGATCCGCATCTTTTTCGCCAGTATTTCGTCCGTGGCGCCGTCGCGGACCCATGCCGCGACTAAAAGAAGGCTATCGTCTGTGAGCCATGCCACAGCTTTGCCTCTCGGTTTCATCTCCTTCTTTTCGGCGGTTTTCTTTGTCACGGTGTCCTCCAACAGAAAAGAGCCCCCGCTCGGAGCTCTTTATGGTTATATTCTATTGTTTGAAAACGGGATTAAACGGGACTCTTTTGATTTACGAGCATTTTTCTCGCGATTTTGTCCAAGGCGCGCCGTTCCCGCTTCCTTGCGCACGATTCCTCGATGCATAGTTTTGACGCGATCATGATCCATCCCCAACCGTTTTTATAACGGAGCGTGAGCAATTCGCGCTCTTCCGGCAGAAGATCATTTCTCATGATGTCGTCGATAGCAGTCTTGAATTGAATTGCTTTCGTCACTTCATTTGAGCAACCTCTGACACATTCGGCATATTCTTTTTCCAGCTTCTCCAGATCTTCAGCCGCGCGCGCTGTCGGATCTGACGTTTGCCCTCCTCTGACTTTTATCTGAGCCCGCGCGCGCAGATCAGACACTTCATCGACGCGATCCTGAAAGTACTGCATTTCTGAATTTGTCTGCTTGCAAAACCCTGCCGTCCTTCCCCATCTCCACAGCAGGCGCCGCGTCTCCTGACGGACGGGTGTGTCACTGTATTTCTTTGCCAGCGCGCTCTTTCTCATGTCAGTGTCCCCCTCAGTCTTCTACTATCCCGCCGGAATACGGGATGAATTTATCAACCGCCATCGCCGCGATCCGCTCCAGCGCCATCTTCGGCGTGTGCCCGTCCCACTCCGGCGCGGCCGGCAGCTCTGTTACCTTCAGCGCGTCCCAAAATGGTTCAATATCCATGTGATAGGTTGCCTGGCCGTAAGGCGTGTTCAGCCCGGCGAGAAACATGCCGTCGTACATCGTTCCGTCGTGGTGCTTCTTCGATTTCCACGCGATGTCCTGATGATCGGCGCAGATCATAGCGAACAGATAACCGCGATGGGTATAAAGCTCGTTGAAGGTGTGATAACCGTCGGATACCTCACCGGGGCTCTCGCGCCGCAGGCTCTCGTTCATCAGCGCGTCGAGGATGAAACCTCGCTCTAATATATATGCTTGCGTGAAGCCGTTTTCTTTTGCCACCTTCGTGATCATATCGATTGTCAGCTGGTCGATCTTTTCGACGCACAGCGTGATGAACTTCTCTTTCCACGTTACTTTTCCATCTTCCGCGTGGTAATCCGGTTCCAGCCTGATTTCTTTGAATGGCGTCTTGATCTTTTTGTATTTCGTGTCACTCATGCTTCATCCTCCACAACTTCGCCCGTCTGGCGATCCACCAGCATGATCTCAGGATCCGCCCGCCTGGCCGCGTCTTCTTCTTGGCATTGACGTGCGTATACCGTGCGTTCGTACAGCTTCTTCGAGAAATCCAGCATGCTTGTGTCTTCTCGTCTGAGCATTGTCGGCGAGATCACGCCGGCAAGCAGCAGTCCCAGCTTCGCCGCAATATAGATTCCCCCGCTCGCCGTTTTACGCTCGAAAAACATGAGTTCATCGAGCTTGCTCATCATCGGCGCGAGATACGAACGGTTCACGAGGCGGATGCCCTTCGACGTGTCGAATACGAGGTATGCGCGGCTTTCCAAAACGATTTGATGGTGCGCCGGCTCGACCGGCATTTCTGTTTCGTCGCATTCGTCAAGACACATAGGAAAATCTTCGCTCGCGTCAATCATGTTGAATGAATAGTCAGGCTTCTTCTTTTCGTCAACATCGAAGATCACAAACGCCGTTCGCTCGTCCATCGCCGGCAAATTATAAAACGGGTACAGCGCGCTCGGCGTTCCAACCCATTGCAAATAGTTGTCCTCTCCCCGCGTTACGTTGATGATGGTGATGTTCATCTGATCTTTGCAGAGCTTCGCTACTTTACTTAGTTTCACGGAATTTCTCCATTTCTGCCCGAAGGCTGTCCTTGATGTAGTAGTTCAGGCCGCGCCGCTTGCAGATCTCTTCTGCCGCGTGGCCGAAGTCGTTCCAGTTGATGCCGGAGGGGTGATAGTTGAGCTTGCCGATGCGGTAGAGATCAAAATGCGTTTCGACATCTTCGAGCAGGGCGAGCGCATCGCCCGCGTGCAGAACCGGTTCCAGTGAAACCCATGTTTTTGCAGGGCATTTCGACGCAGTCCAAATACGTTCAAGTGGTGGAGCTGCATTTGGTTCCTCTTCGACCGGGGAAAATATAGATGTCACTCCTCTGTCCTGGTATCCGCAATATGTGATTCCAAACCAATCGTTTTCGTCCAGTAAATCAAAATCCCGCTCTGCGCGTTGTCCGCCCTTTGTGAGAATCTGGACGTGGTTCCCCGCCGCCTTCAACAACTTGATGATTTCCCGCGTGGCCGACGTGTCGATTTCCGCAGGGTAAGGATCACATGTGAAGCACAGGTGGATCATCTTTCCCGTGATCTGCTCTTTGTCCAGCTGCTTTTTGACCGCTTCGATGATGCCGGGGCGAGGCTCCGGCGTTTTGTCGAATGATCCTTTTCCGTGCCAGCGTTCATACATTTTTCTGGCGTAACAGTAGTAGCAGCCGTGGTTGCAGGTGTCGTAGATATTGATTGCGAAGTCGCCGTACTCCAACGCCGCACCTTTGGGTTCGTAGATGGGTGTCATGTCACTTCTCCCCCCTGATACGGTGTAATGGTTTGCCATGCGATTACGGTTTCATCAGATTCAAAATCATACCCGTTATCGGTATACCAGCGTTCCTCAAGGCGTATTGCCAGTGTCCGATACGAATAGCCACTTTCACGATAAATCGTTACGAGGTATGTTTTATTGTGTCCGTTCTCGTCAAGCAACCCGCTTTTAGGCAGCTCAACTCTGCATGATTTCCATTTTGTATCGGGGTTTTCAAGTGCTTGAATTGCCAAATTCAACGCATCGGCTATGTAGATATGCGGAGGCTGTCCAATCCCATGGATTTGCATATGTTCTTTTATGCGTTTGACCGCTTCATGGTTCGTCATTTCCCCGGCCCTCCTTCTACATCAGGGATGTGTCAATAAGCATGGCGCACGCATTGTCTTCTTTCATGTACACCTCGAAGGCTTCGGGGCTTTCTTCCGGGTTCCCTCTCGCATCCCATTCCAAACGCGCCTGTTCCTCCGTCAGCTCTTTCGGTGGCGCCTCATCTGGAAACGGCTCGCAAACTTCATCGTGATATATCTGGATCGCGGTTTCTTCGTCCGGCGCGGCGACTATCGCGGCGTACGGCGTTGTAAATTCATAAAACTTATTCATAATGCTCTCCTTTCGGTTCGGTGGCGACGTTGAACAGTAACGCTTGACCGCATTTCCAACAGAAGTTATGCGTCGGCGTGTTGAACATCCCGCATTTCGGGCAAAACCATATGGTTGTTCTAATTCCCCATATCCCACCGCCCGCAGGATTCTTCGTTTGCTCAGTTGCTTTGCGGCTCACAACCGGCATTGGCGTGTCGCGCTCCGGCTTCTCCCGCGCCTGCTGGGTGAGGAGGGATTCGATAAGTGTTGCGGCTTCAACAAGCGTTTCGGGTGCTATGTAAGCGTGGCTGTAACCGCGTGAAAGTCCGGCTCGGTATCTAAACTCTTCTGCGATCTTTGATATGCGTTCCCGCACCTCTTGTTCACTCATGGGCGACCTCCTTTGTTGAAAGCTCGCTTACGTGCACGATATGTCCGAGACCCGTTCGGACATCTTTCCCATAAACAACCTCGTTATCCAACGGCAATCCGGCCATTGATAATCTGATCGCATACTTTAACGCTGCCGGATTCCCGTCGCAAAACATCCATGATTTTCCAAATACATTGAGTTGCCAGTCCTCAACGACGAATGGAGCACCATTAAGGTGATCGGGATCATCTTTGCAAATAAGTGTTACTGTCTTCCCTGCCATCGGGTGCGTTTCTCTTTGATTCATCGCCTATTCTCCCTTCCCCGCACAAAGCTCAATAAACCTCAATAGACTTGCTCCCTTCGCGTTTCTCCATGCCTCACTTCGCGCTTTACGGCGATTAGCAGGCGCAGAAGGAACGTTGTGCTTACGCGAATACAGCAAGCAGCAAACAGAGTCAAATGCATCCTCGCTATCCCGCTCTTGCTCGGCTAGCAGCAGCCCATAATCGATTCCGCATTCAAACGCCGTAATAAGATCCTTTATATCAAACATGGCCTGAACCCTTCCCCGCATCAGCGGCGGCTAATTTTTTACGCTTCCATTGCGCGTTGGCGGATTCGACCCATTCTAGAATTTTTGCAAGGCACCCGCTGTCAAAAACGCAATCCTCATGAGAGAAAAAGCAAAATGAACGCCATGCCCCGTACCATCGGATTACGCCAAGATACCCGCCTCCGCGCTCAGAGATATAGAATATCGGCGTTTTTCGTCCGTCTATGTACTCACCGACGATAATCATGTATGGACTATCACTAAATTCAATATCAGTTGCGAGTGCCATCTATTCCGCTCCCTCTCCCGCGCCGGCTTCGGATAGTGCGCGCTCGGCTTCGGCTTGATTTGTGTAAACTTCAACTGAATCGTCCTCCGCAATAACATCGAATCCATTTCCACACTTATCCCACGCCGTAACGGTTATTCCGTCCACCTTCTGTTTGTAAACGTGGTCAATGGTAAATCCGTTCTTTTTGAAGCATGGCACATAAAGCGTATCACCGACCTTGCACGGCAACACCACCACGCGCCCCTCTGCGTCTGCCGTTGCGAGTTCGCGGAGGCGGGCGAGCGAAATTCCATTAATCGCTTGAAGCACTTTCCATAGCAAGTAAAAGAATCCAGCATCTTCCGCATATCTTATATCGAGATTTTTTGCATTTGTTTTTATCGCTTTGGTTGCGTTTAACGACATTCTTTGGTGACACATTCTGATTGCTTTTTCGACGGTCGGCTCATGCAAATCGTAATAAAATACATCACTCACCGCTACCGCTCCTTTCCGCGTTCGATCCGCGTTCGATCCGCGTTCAACTCTTTCAGGCAATCTGCACTTATCGTTTGGATGCACGACCGCCCCACCGCCAACCATGCATAGCCGCAGGAAGAAGCACTCCGCTTCTGTTGATCCCTCGTCCATGATTGAGTTCGCGCACTCTCCGCACCGCACGACCGGATCAACGTTGGCGGCGTCAGGTTCCGCGCGCAGCGCGTCCCAATCTCCCTCTAAATATGCCCGTCGAACGTCTTCCGGCAGGTTTTCGTATGCCCTGCGGTATGATTCGTCTTTCATGAGGTGTTCGTTTGGAAAGTTTGCGGCATTCACGTAGTGGTAATCTTCCGCGCGCTCCGTATCTCGATGGTCATGGTCTATGAAAAGCCGTTTGATCCAGCTTCCACCTACTCCTGGCGGCGTTGCTTCGTAAAGCATGATCGGCCTTCTTCCGGTAGCCGTTCTGTTTAAGCCGGTGAAAAATTCCCATTGCCTCTCGGTGAATTCCTGCGCGTTTTGCAGCGCGATAATTTCGTATTCCATGCCGGCATATCGATAAACCGCTTTTTCGAAAGTCACGCTGAGAAAAACAATCCGGCTTCCGTTATTGAACGTGAAATGCAGCCGAGGCCATTTTCCGAACTTTGCTTTTCTTTTCAGGTCTTCACTCATTGGTTTTATGAAATTTGTGTGTAAAGCGTACGGATCCACACCAAATACGCAGATCTTCGCATTCGAGTTGTCCAACGCGTATTGTTCAATAACCTTGCGAACAATATACGCTTTCCCTCCTCCGTGCGGACCGCCGATCATTGTATGCCGTTCTGTCGACATAGCAAATTCGATCTGCGCCTGTGTGAGATATTCAAGGTCCAGTATTCTATTTCCCCTCGTTTTTCCAGTTGCGACGAATATTCTCTTTGCTTTCTGAAGTAATTCACTATTAAAAAACTCGCGCTTTTTCATTGGTTCCCTTTCTGCGCTTATGGCTTTTCTTTCTATGAAGCGTGTCCAGCGCCGCCTCATATGTCATCCAGATTGCTTCTTTGCGTGATACGCTCGTGCGTACCCCGTTTAGACGGCAAACGCGTACCGTATCCGCGCTGTAGGCGTAAACGCTCAGTTCGGTGATGATGTCCTCGCCGCTCGCTTTGTCCTTTTCGATGATCCAGATAGACTGGCCGTAGTAAAATTCCTTCGGGTCGGCTTTCCCAACGACGCGAAGCATGGATTTCATCGCCGCACGCTCCGCTTCCGCCTGCTCATAGTTCCTGTAGGCTTGCTCTGCCATCGCATGTATCGGCATGTTTTATCCCTCCTTCAAGGATTACTCGCGGTTGAAACGCATGCCCGCTTGCCGATAACCCCATCAAAATAAGCGCGCGGAACGCTTCATCTCGCGATATGTCCTGTATATGGGCGAATCGGTCTACCTGATCGATGATCGGCAGCGTTATTCTCACTGGCTTTGTGTCCCGCTTGCGCTTCGGCTTCGGCTCAACGCCCGTTATCAACCGCAAGTTATCGGGGCTGTATAACTTCTCTCTCTGGCATCCCATTACCCCGCAAATCAGCGAAAGTTCTTCCGGCGTTGGGATTGATCTTCCGCTTGCGATTTGTGATATGAGCCCCTTCGCTATTCCCGTGATATTGGATAACCAGTTCTGCGATTTTTGCATTTTCAGAAGCTCTAACGCGATGTTGTTTTTCAGCATGTCTGCGCCGCCTTTCTTTTGATGTTTGAACGCGTTCAAACACCCCTGTGGTCAAAGTTCCACCCGTACCGAACCATCCGGTAGCCCCCGCCATGCCGCGCGCACCGTTTCACGCTTTTGCGATGGCGCTCTTCTCAAATAACGCGCGGTGCTCCGATCCGTAACATTTGAACTTGAACAGGGCATCGGCCTCGTATGTTCGCAGCCGGTTTTTGTTTACGTATACCCGCGGTGGGTACCCGTAGCGGATGTTGTAACGCCAATAGGTTTTCCGCGCACGCGCTTTGTCCGTCGTTGCGATCGACAGATGTTCCGTTCCCTCGCAGAAGACGATCAGGGTATAGAGTGGTTTGCTCACGCTGACACGCCCCCGTTCAACTGCCCTATGATCCGCTCGCACGCCGTGCGCATAGCATCGCGGTACTTTTTCGCCGTGTCCGGATCCTCTTTCTCGATTTCGTCAATGCAGGTAAGCGCTTGCAACGTCTTAGCCTGAAAATCTTCATAGGTCTGCCGGAATTTAATCACCGGCGCGCTCGGCGCCTTGGCGGCTATCTTGCGCAGTTTGTCTAGTTCTTCCTGTATATTTGCTGGAATCTTTTCTACGACTACCTCAACTGGTGCTTCCGGTTCTTTTTTTTCGAGATCTTCCAGCCGCCCGGAGAGTCGCTTTGTTTCTGCTTCCGCTTTGATGCGCTTCTGCTCCTCGTTCGCGCGCGCTTTTTCGGCGGCCTCTTTCGCTTTCGTTGCCTCTTTCTCCCTATCGTCCGCTCCTTCGAGAAGATCGAGCTTCAGCTGCAGATCCGCGCGAGCTGTTTGCTCTTCACGCAGCGCTTTGGCGAGATCTTCGACCTCTTTCGTGGTCATCGCGGCGATGTCATGGGTTTCGGCCGCTTCCGACAGCATTTCACTTTCTACGCCCAGCAGGGCCACGGCCTTGGAGTAACTGATACCATCGATTGCCTCCGCCTGCATTCCGCCATATGTCTGGTGCAGCGCCATGAGGTTCTGCGCGGTACGTTCGGAATAATCCACGTTATCCTGCAACCATGTACCCCATGTTCCATGCGGTAACAATGCTTTGACCTCGATCAGCCGCTTGCCGATCTCCATTGCCGCGGTGAGTACTATTGTCTTCGTCTGTGTTTTTATCGCTTCGATCTCCGATGCGATGATATTCGGGTTTCTTTCCGTGAGCTCGTTCATGCTGTTTTCCTCGCTTTCTTTGTCTTGTGTGCTTTATACGCCGCCCAAAATGCTTCTAGTAGCAGTTTGTCCTCTTCCTTCGTTTGATTCCTCAGTCCGCGGCACTGAACGAGTGTCCCATCATTCGTAAATTCGACGGTATACCACGGTGTTTCTGGTGCGTCTGTACGACGAACTGCACAGAGGATTGTCGCTCCAGTTGCATATTTCCTGACATAACCGCCAACGCAGTGGTTCAGCGTCTTTCCTTCGTCAATGATCTCTTTTGAGCTGGTAAACGGATGCATGATAATGCAGTCCCAATCGAAATTGTAGTTATTTAACTCATTTGCGCGTAGTTTTACCTTTTCGTCCAACTCGGCGTTTTGCTTATATTGAATTTGTGCTGTTAGGTTTTGATGCGCCTGGTGTAAATTCGCCGGCCACCGAATTGCAGTGTCGGCAAGATCTAACCCAAGTTGAATGCATTGAGCTCGATAGTCCTTGTAATCTTGATGAACGCTATTCATTGTGTAGTATCGCGCCCATCCAGTTTCATTTTTATGTGTTTCCTGCTTGCGGTAGTAATCACAGACGCGTATAAAATTCCCAAACCGGAACATTTCGTCCAGTTCCTGTTTTCCAAAAATCTCTAATTTGCTTGATATTCTATCTGCTTCACCCACCGTTACCTGTTCCCCGTTCCTTCGCATTTTTCGCAGTATATATAACGTCATGTATTCCATCCGAGTCTTATTCGCTTTGATCTCTTTCAGGTCTTCTTTGGTCAACCCTAGTACGGATAATAGGCTTTTCCCATTCCAGTTGATCGCCCCGAACGTTTGCTTCCCGTGCATTTTGTCTAGCAGCAGATTTGAGAACCCGAGCTTGTTGATGTATTCGAACGACGGCCAGCGCGACGCCATGTCTAAGCATTCGATGGAATAACAGGCGTCAAAATTTAGTACTCCCATCCGCTCGAATTCTGTCCCCGATATTGCTTGTACGAATGTATCTCCAGCCATCCTTGCCGGGTACTTTACATTGCGCAATGGATTGCTTATTGCCTCTGTGCGTCCCCAGTTTGACCAGTAGTATTTTGAGTATCGTATGCTTCCTTTTCCCGGGCAGAATACGAACATTTCGCGCATGTTCGCTTCTATCATCGGTACGCCTATCTGCGCGATCTCACCAGACATGTCAAGTTTTAGATCTACTTCGATTGCTGTTACGGTATTCGCATCAATCGCCGATTTTTGCCAGTAGATCATATATCCGTATCTGACGCACGGGCGTGTTGAGAACCACGAATAGTAAACAGTTGATTGAAAATTGCAATTCGGGCAGTAAGTCCGCGATGCGTGTTTGAGATTTTCTCCGCTAAAGTCATGTCCGCAATGTGAGCAATGCGCCATCCGCTTGCGTGTTTTGTTTTTACCGACGCATGTTATGAAGATATAGTGCAAATCCGTGAATACTTCGTCCCGCGCGAAGCGCAACATATCTTCCGTTACGATCCCTGGAACATGCGCTTGAACCTCTTTTAGCGTGATTTTCATGATTTACTCTCCCAATATATCGTCCAGATTCAGCCCAAAACCGCAGACGTCTGCGGTTTTCGTTTTTTCGCCTTCAATGCCGTAATATTTCAGCACTTCGGCGTAGACTTCCGCGTCCGGCAGTACCGCGACACTGTTGTGCTGCTTCTTTCTTGCTGTTTCCTTTACCGCCAGAAGGCTGCCTTCGATGGTTTTCCCCTCCGCCATGATCGCCGGTGCTGCCGCCGGGTGCGTCAAAAGATAGGTGGTTATGTATTCGCCAATCACCTGAATGTACGAATTGTCCGGTTTTTTTGCCATTTCATCGCGTAGTTTATCCATTGCCTGGTCCATGTTTTTGCTCTCCTTTACTGATTTGATATTGTTGCGCGCGTACATGCGTGTGCGTGCGCGCGCTGGGTGTCCGGTTGTCCGGTTTCTCGATTTTGTGCATTTTGACATAGATATAGACGCCTTCGATGCGCTCGGAGCGCTTTACTTCGATGTGCGTCATTGCATAACCCGGTGTGAATTTTTCAAAAATGGCTTTTCCGTCTGTTTCGGCGGCTCGTAATATGCGTTCAACCTGGCGCGGCGATATCTTCTTGTCCGCGACGGTTATAACAGGGTCTTTCAGGTTCTTTGAGCAGCACCACCGTTTTTTCCCTTTCGGGTCTTTCATCATGTAGGCGGCCAAGGCTGATATGCCGTTCTCGTCCAGCTGCAACCGTCTGGCGTTGGCGTAGCCGTGTTTCCATAGGCGTTCCGCCACGTCGCGGTCCATGCCCGACATGATTACGTGATGATGAACTCTGATCGGTTTATCGTCCAACGGCTCAGGCGTGGCGTTCCACTCGATCACGTACATGTACTTCAGATCGGACAGGCCTTGCGACTTCCTCCAGCGCTTGACGCAGCGCAGGTAGTTCACCACATCCCGACGCGCCCGCTCTTCGGTGATGATCCCTTCATAGGTGAGCGTGACGCCGATGTCTTCCGCGCCGAAGTTCGTATTCGCCCGGCGTTTGAACGCTTTCTTTGCATTGCGACGGTTAACTTCGCGCTGTTCTTCCGGCGTGATCTCCCCGCGGGCGCGCCGTGTTTCCGACTTTGTGTCCCATATACGGTAAATCTCGTATTCGAGCACAACCGGCCCAGATACGATCTTCTTCACACGGTGATTTCGAATCGATTTGATATCGAACAGTTCCGATCCCGTGACTGGTTCGGAAAACAGGTAATCGTACTCCTTGATTTCGTACATTGCCGGCCTCCATGATGTTGTCAAGGTTCTGACGGGTGGATGGTGTGAGAGAATGTGGAAAAGGGCGTGAGACTTTCCCACATTCCCCACACGATCCGCCCTACGGTGCCTCGCTGTGGACAGAGTGGAAAAGGCCGTAGACTTTCCCACTCTGCCCACACGCTCGTCACTACTGCCGCTGACGCTCCGCGATTTGGCTACGCCATTTACGGTGGCAAAGGTGTGGTTCTGTTTCGTGAGTGTTTTTGGTTGATTTCTTAATACCTCATACGAGCTCGAAAAAAAGGCCGTGCCTTTTTTGTTTATGCCGTGCGCATATTAATAGGAAAGAGCTCGACGTTCTTCTGGACGCGTCGCGCTTTCCTGATTTTTTTTGTAGCTCTGTCGTGGTCCTTTCGCTCGGCGCGCGCTTTCGAGCAATCGCATTTTTCGCCCGGATCAAGCGCGGCGGAGCAGTATTCACAGGTGTTATAAAAAGCCATGTGTCCTCCTATAGGTAGTTCTTCCCGAATATTTCCACAAAATCCAGTTCTGGAAAACGTTCTTGAAACGCGAGCTGGGCTTTTGCCTGAAGCTCCCGGCGTTTCTCGATGTTCTGATGCACTGAGTCCGGCCCGTATTGGTGGCAGCGGTGACGGCATAGATGAACTTTCAAGCCGTATTTCTCCGACAGAGGGCGTAATCCATTGCCCTCAAATATGTGGTGTTCTTCCAGTGGATCGCCGCATCCGTTACGATTGCATTCAAAGCAAACCGGGTAATCCGCGTCCTGCGGTTCTAAAATGCTTTTCATGCTTCTTCCTCACATTCGCAGAGTTGATATCCACTCGCCTGGATGTTGCCTTCATCGTCAAGGAATATGATTTCTTTTCCTGTTGCAACCGCGTGGCCCATCTCGTATTTCGCACCTGGGCTATCCGTCCAGTCCGGCATGAACGCGACGCCTTCGTTGACGTCGATCATGACCGTGCAAACCTTGATGTAATCCTCGTAGTCGTAACCGTCCGGCAGTACCGCCGGGTTCATGATGGAATATCCCTGTTTCCTTAAAATTCCGGCAATCCTTCCGAATTTCTGTTTGTAAAAAAGATCGCCGGTGATTTTTCCGGCCAAGTAGAGTTTTTCCATGCGTCCTCCTAGATCTTCAACGCGAAGGCAATCCAGCAGAGCATGACAAGGATGTGCGAAACACTCGTTCCTGTCATGATCTGCAACGCGATTCTCTTGCCTTTGGTCGTGTGCGGAAGTGTGACGATCGATCCCGTGATATACAGCACCATGACGATACACGCCTGCGCTGCGATGATTACATCTTTAATATTGGCGGCCGTTCTCATGGTAATTTCTCCTTTTTGTGATTTCGGCGTTTTGCGATAGCGTCGGCGGCATTGTCTTCCGCCTCAGACTTGCGCGCACATGCCAGACGCGCAGTATCTTTTCACGCCATCGCAAAGCACCGAAGCGCTTTGCTGGGATGGATGGGCAGGCTTGCCCTGGTCAGGTTTTCTTCATGGCGCTTCCCCTTTCGCTATACACGCTCAAACAGCGCGTAATTTCTGTTCCGGCAGGCTCCTTCCGTCTTTCGGGAAATAGATGTGCAGCTGATCGTGCGGGATTTTGCAGAGATCCAGAACGGCGTACATTTCGTTGATTCGCCACGGGACATGACCGCCCATTCGCTCGCTGACGCTTGACGCGCTCGCGAGCTTCAGTTTTTCAGCGAGATATGCGGTATCTATGCTCCGTTCGCGTAAAAGGCCACGGAGCTTTGAATATGAAGCATTCATGGGTTCGTTCCCTTTCCCGTTGATTTGTTGCGTTCGGCGTTTTATGATGGAGACATCCCCAACATGAACGGAGGTGATCAATCATGAAGAAGCTTTTTGACTTCTTAATGAAAGGGGCCCGTGCCACGTGTGACAAACCAGTTGCTGCTGCCGTTCGGGGATCGGGTGCGCACCCGTTAACCAGCTCGTCGTAAAGAAGGATGTTTGAGCATCCTGCCGCCGCGAGACACCAGCGCGGTGTGCTGCAATGGCGACGTGGCTTTGCGTCTGGCCTCCGTACGGGCTCAAAACCTACGGAGGCCTGTTCTATGTCTCCATCAGAAAACGCCGAATAAGCGAGATTTACCCCGCCTTCTCCGCCGTCGCCAGTTGCGCCATCATGATTGCTCCGGCGAGTTTGTCTTGAAATCGCTGCGGCAATTTAAGAAAGTCCTCTGCCAGTTCTTCGGCGGTGCGCTTGCTCTGTTCCTTTTCCTGCTGGGTCATATCCTTATCCATGTGTTTTTACCTCCTGATGTGGTATACTCGCCTTGAAAGGCGGTGTTTTTATGCCAAGTGTGGGTCAGAAAATATCTTTTTCAGTCTCTGTTCATTGCCCTCGTGATCTCTGCTCGATTTATAAAATGCCAATCGATATGATGTGGATCCCAGACGGCGTTTGGTTCCCCCGTGAGTGCAATGGCTGTGAACAGTTAAACGGCGATCCTATTTGTACCCGTTGCCGTCACGATCTTACGGTTTTGTTTATGAATTATCCTGATTGGCGACCTTCTCTTCCGATTTACCCGCTTCGTCCAAAAGATCAGCAGCCATGTTGAGCATGATCGGGATGTTTCTTCGGTAAGTCTCGCAGTATTCCGGCGATGCTTCCCTCATTTCATCACTAAGTACCAGTTGTTTCCGCTCAATGCTTTCCGCTGTGCTTCTTACTAAGTTGCTCGCGTCCGCATATTTCATATCTCCCGCTCCTTTCGTCTGTTCTCAGCGGTTTGTACCCGTTTTATGTGCTCGTTTCGTCCTCTATGTGTACATAATAATCCACATTGTGTACTTTGTCAAGAAAAATGTTTACATAGTGGACATTTCGTGATATACTGCGTTCGGGTGGTGAAATTATGTCAATAAATGATCGTTTTAAAGAAGTCCGTCTTGCTCTCGATTTGAGTCAAGAAAAATACGGGCAACCGCTTGGACTAACTAAGACCAGCGTTTCTGCGAGCGAAAATGGATTGCGGGTTGTCAGCGATAGGACAGTATTGCTGCTGCACGCATCATTCAAAGTGAGCGTTCAATGGATGTATACTGGTGAGGGCGAGATGTTCGAGGACGCCGGGGATGATTTCGTTTCTGAACTCGCCTCAAAGTATCAGCTCAACGCATTTCAGCAGAACCTCGTCCGCGCCGTCTATGAGATGCCGCCCGAATATCAGGATATGATCCTGGCACTCGCACGCCGCCTGGTAGCCGAAAACGAGGCAGAACATGCCGAAACCGAGCATGAACGCATCGAGCGTATCGCCAATGAAAAGCTGGACGAATACGACGCTCAGCAGGCCCAGCAGGAATCCGATAACCGCGCATAAAAAAAGAGCCCCGCTTCATTGCGGGGCTCTCAGTTTCTCCGTTTGTTCTTGTTTTATTTGTACATCCGCTCGCCGTCGCACTTTGTGAATGACGTTCGCATCCGGCGCGGCGGTGTTTATTATATGCCTGTCCCCGGCGATGATATGCCGCGTGCGCGGCAGCTCCGGTATGTGCAGATATACCGTCTCCATTCGTCCTCCTCATTCTCACGCGCTTTACAAATTTCTTTATTGTGGTATAATGCGAACATGTGTTTGTATTGATTATAGCAGACAGCGGATTTTTGTCAATTCACAAGATATAGTACTGCTGCGATTTTTACACACAATGGCCAAAAAGGAGAATGAATTTGACTACAGTAACTTATGCGCAGGCGCTCGTCTATTGTCACCGATTCAAATCAAACTATCTTCATCCTATGAAATTCCTTGTGTACGAGGACGACGGCATCACGCGTCCTCTCCAGACGGTCGGTTGTTCCCGTAGCTCTGTCGGTTTTCCTTGCTCCGCCTGCATCCGGCACGTTGTCTTTGAAGTCTCTCGCTCGCTTCCGCTTCCCAACCGGTCCAGTATCGAAATATATCCTCCATCCGCCATTTTGAAGAACGAAGGTGTCGTATGATCGAGGTCACCCTTTCGGAATTCCTTCAGAAACCATCTAAGCATATCTCGTCAGTCCTAGATAAGAACGAGAAAATACTTCTCGTGGTCGGAGATCGTAAGCTGCTGCTGCTTTCGATCTTCGATTATACGATGGTTCGCACCAGCATGGAAATCGCCGCTTCCGTTTTCAGTAACGATCTTTTGGAAGAGACAGCCGCAAATCACTGAAAATGGTTGTCGCCTATGTGTGGTTGTGGTATTCTCCAGTTAGATCGATTTTATGGGTTGGTGTTTATGATTATTATCGAGGTAACTATCGTTTGTTTATTGGCCCTCTGTGGCCCATTTATTCTATACTTCTCTAGGCACCCTTCTGACCTTCACCGCTTTCTTATTTATCTAAAACGTCATGGCAAGAAATTGCGTTTCAAAGGCAGCACCCGTGATCTTATATTTCTATGCAGCAGTCAAGTGTTCTATTCATCGCTATCTTTTTGTAATGATTTTCTTTCTTTAGATTATTGTACCTCTCATGTCAGCGATATCGATAAGGTCAAACGATATTTATATATATCCAACGTTTATAACCAGTGCTCATTCCTCAATTTTTCAGTCAATAGTGATTTTTCGAAAAAAGTAATTAAATCTTCCTTTGATCGCTATCACGAATCTGAATTAAAAATATCTTCATTATTAAACGGGTCTGAAACCGAATTCGATAGTAATTTCGTTACAGAAATAGAGAAATATGCATGCAGTAGTGAAGAGATAGATCAAAACTTGTACTATTACAAGCTATTATTGCTAGTCTTTCTCCGTTCAGATGTCATAAGAACTATCGAAGATACTTCATACAGCGAAGTCAGTTCGCTCGTAGATTTTATGAGAGCTCGATCTGAATTCTATATTAATGAGTTAGCTCATGTTTATGACGCCGTTCGTCCATATATATCTAGTGAAAAGAGGAAAATATGACACGTTCAAATTCCGCTGTTTGGGATGAAGAAACTCAGCGCTGGGCGATCCGCGTGCAATCGGATGGCGTACGCCGCCGGTTCTATTCCGTCATGCCAGGGCGCCGCGGCAAAACCGACGCAGAACGCCAGGCAGACGAATGGCTGAAAAGCCACACGGTTGACGAAGAGCTGCGCTGTTCCCAGCTGATCGAGGACTGGCTTGTCGATTATGTGGCGTTGGGATATTACGATTATCAATACAGGAACCTATTGAAGAATCATATCACGCCTTTTATCGGTGCGGTTCGAATCGGCCGCCTCACCGAGCAGATGCTTCAGGATGTGATCATCGAAGCTCATAAAGAAGGACTCTCGCGCAAGACGCTTTGCAACATCCGCGGATGCATGACCTGTTTCGTGAAATACTGCCGAAAGCGCGGATGCACGACGCTGCGGCCGGAAGATCTCGTCGTTCCGCGCGACGCGCCGCGATCCGAGAAGCGTACGCTCCAGCCGGTCGATATTCGCACGCTGTTCACATCCGACGAAACTTATTTGCGGCACCGTGTTGAAAAGGAATGGTTTATATACGCGTTTCGCTTCGCCGCTACGACCGGCCTGCGCCCCGGCGAATTGCTGGGGCTCCAGCACGGAGATATTCACGGGGATCTCGTCACTATCGCGAGATCCATCAACCGGCAAGGCAAACAGACCGCCGGGAAAAATGATAATGCCCGGCGCGCGTTCCGCCTGAACACATTCGCCGCATCCGCTTTAACCGATCAGGCCGCGAAGATGTCAAAAGAGGGCGTCGTTTCGCCCTGGGTGTTTCCGTGGATCAACGGCAATGCCGCTACGCAGGATACGCTTTCAAAGCATTGGGCCGCGTACTGCGCCTATAACGGCATGGAGCATATCTCCCCGTACGAGCTCCGGCATACGTTTATTTCGGTCAATAAGGAAATGCCGACCGAGTTGTTACAGCTGCAGGTCGGTCACTCTCAAAGCATGGACACGCACGGTACTTACTCGCATGAGATCGACGGAGATCTTAACCGCGCGAGAAAACTATCCGAAACGAATTTTAAACGCATAATTCTGTGTAAAAAACCAATACCATTCGAGCAAATAAACAGAAGTGGCCAGAACGTGGCCAGCAAATTAAAATAATAAGCAAAAAACCCGCTAAATTAGCGGGTTTTCTTTGGTGCGGCAGATGGGACTTGAACCCATACGCTCGCGCACACGCCCCTCAAACGTGCCTGTCTGCCAATTCCAGCACTGCCGCGCACTTAGTAATTATAGCCAGAGGCATGATCGTTGTCAATTCTTTTTCATCAAATCCCGGCGGTTGATCAAATCGCATCATAATCATCGATTCTCCGGTTTTTCGCCGCTTCACCTGGAAAGAATACACCGTTTTTGCGGATGACACAATTTCTTGATAAAAGTAAACGCCCTGTCCTTTTTTCTTCCGTCAAATCGCGCTATAATGAAAAAGATCTTTTGATTCATCCATGTCCGGACGCAGGCGATTCCGTTCATGTATGCGCCCGAGTCAAACCAGGAGGACTTTTCCATGCGAAATCTTACCATGCTGACCGACCTTTACCAGCTTACGATGATGTTCGGCTACTTCAAGGAAGGAATGCAAAAAAACGAAGGCATCTTCGACCTGTTCTTCCGCCCGAAAGAGGACGTTGTCTACGCCGTCATGGCGGGTACGGAAAGCGTCGTGGAATACATCAACAACATCCATTTCGCGGAAGAGGACATCGCATACCTTCGTTCCCTGAACCTCTTTGACGAAGCGTTTTTAAACTACCTGAAGACGTTTCGTTTCACTGGCGATCTTTACGCCATGCAGGAAGGCACGGTTGTGTTCCCCTACGAACCGCTCGTACGGGTTCGCGCGCCGATGATGGAAGCGCAGCTCATCGAAACGGCAATCCTCACTTTTGTTAACCACCAGACGTTGATTGCGACAAAAGCGAGCCAAATCTGCTATGCCGCGCAGGGGGATTCCGTGCTGGAGTTCGGCCTTCGCCGCGCGCAGGGCGCGGACGCGGCCATCTACGGCGCGCGCGCTGCGATCATCGGCGGCTGCAACGCGACAAGCAACGTGCTCACCGGCCAGATGTTCGATATAAAAGTCTCCGGTACGCACGCGCACAGCTGGGTGCAGAGTTTTCCGGACGAGGTGACTGCATTCCGCGCATACGCGCGCACGTTCCCTGACAGCTGCCTGCTGCTGGTCGATACCTATGATACGCTCCGCAGCGGCGTGCCGAACGCGATCACCGTCTTCAAAGAACTCCGCGCGAGCGGATTCGAACCGGTTGGCATCCGGCTGGACAGCGGCGACCTCGCCTACCTGAGCAAGAAAGCGCGAGCCATGCTGGACGCCGCCGGATTTGAAAAAACGATCATCGCGGCAAGCAGCGATCTGGACGAATATGTCATCCGCGACCTGAAAACGCAGGGCGCGCGTATCAATGTCTGGGGCGTCGGAACACGTTTGATCACGAGCGAGAACAACCCCGCGCTCGGCGGTGTATATAAGATGAGCGGCGTGGTGGTCGGCGGCAAACTGATCCCGAAGATCAAGATTTCGGACAATCCGGATAAGTTGACTAATCCCGGTTATAAAAAGGTATTTCGGCTTTACGACAAGGACGGCATGGCCGTCGCCGACCTGATTTCGCTTCAGGACGAAACCATCGACAGTACGAAGCCCCTTCGCATCTTCGATCCGATTCAAACGTATAAGCGCATGACGCTGACAAACTTCTCCGCGCGCGAACTTCTCGTTCCCATCTTTGTTCAGGGGAAACAGGTTTACAAATGCCCGGATGTCCACGACATCGCAGCCTATGCGCAGCGTGAACTCGCCTCGATGTGGGACGAGTACAAGCGTCTTCTGATGCCGCACACGTACAAAGTCGACCTTTCGGACAAACTCTACGATCTCAAACAGAAGCTCCTGCAGGATGCGATCGGGGAACGTGCATGAAACGCGCCTTGGCGTCGTTCGCGCTGGGTTCCGTCCTGCTGTTCGCGCTCGCGCTTACCGGCTGCGAGGACGCGACGCCCGTGCTCGCGGGAACTCCCACGCCCGCGGCGACGTCCACACCGCTTCCCTCCCCCTTTACCGCCGAAATCACCGCGGCCCCGCTTATTACCGACGCGCTGGGCAACGAAATCACACAAGGCGATCACTACTGGCAATATCTCTCATTTGGCGAACTGCGTGTCTATGAATACGGCGACGGCACCTTTCTCGACGGTATCTGCGTCAATGCGTACCCGATGCCGCTCGACGGGGAGGTAGACATCGTTTACCGTGCCGAAACGGGCAAAGTCTGCGGCATCGGAAAGATTCATAACGCATTGGGTACTACGCTGCTTACGACTGGTACAAACGCCGTATATGCCGAAATCAATACCGATATTGACGTGACAGGCATGGATTTCACGCTGGAGGTCAAGACGCCTTATACGCCCGTCGCAGCCGCCGAAACGCCGACGCCGTAATCGCTTTCCATCTTTGAAAAAACCCCGCTGTCAAGCGGGGCTTTGTGTTGATACTTACGTTTACAGGTTCTTTAATAGACCCGTCGCTTCGTTGAATTCGTCGATCAGCGCATCGATTTCGTCCGCCTGCGCGTGCATATTTGTCCAGTAGTTCTCATCGTACCACTGCTGGTTGATCTCTTCGTAGGTCTTGCCCTGCTGTTCGACCCAGGTGTAGTACTTGAGGTTGTGGATGCGTTTGCGCGACTCGTAGGTGAGCTCTTCCATAACGTCCGTGCGAATGCCGTGGAGATGTTCCGCGTAGTCCGCCGCCGCCATGACCGGTGTGTAAGCGCCGTCCGCTTCTTCCAGCTCCCGGATTCGGCTTGTATACATAACAGAGGAGTCTGTGCCGACCGTCGCGAGAACGTCATGCTCGGTCAGCTCGTAATACTTCGCCATCTTGATGCAGCAGAGCAAATTCGCGATGCCGGAGATGCCTAGAAGGGAAAGTTTCTCGACGAAGTCCGCCGGCACGCCGGCCTGTTCGACCAGATACTTCTTGCCCGCAGGATCGTTGAAGAGCCGAAGCAGTTTCTGGCTGTCTTCGTCATCGATGTCAATCACCATATCGGTGTTCTTCACATTATGGATCCAGGGTACGTGCTTATCGCCGATGCCTTCGATACGATGCCCGCCAAAGCCATTGTTTAAGAGTGTTGGGCACTGAAGCGCTTCGCCTACGGCGAGCTTGCTCTTGGGATAAACTTCCTTCAGGTAATCGCCCGCGGACATGGTGCCCGCGCTGCCGCTCGTAAACGCCGCACCCGCGAAACGGTCGCCATCGCGCTTGATGGATTCGAACGCGTCCTCGATGGCCTTTCCGGTTACCTGATAGTGCCAGACGCAGTTGCCCATCTCTTCAAACTGATTGAAGATCATGACGTCTTTGCGGGTGTTCTTCAATTCCCAGGTTTTGTCAAAGATTTCTTTGACGTTGCTCTCGCAGCCGGGCGTCGCGATGATTTCACCCGCGACGGTCTTAAGCCACTCGAAACGCTCCTTGCTCATCTCGGCCGGCAGGATCGCGATGGAGTCGCACGCCAGAAGCGCAGAGTTATACGCGCCGCCGCGGCAGTAGTTGCCGGTGCTCGGCCAGACCGCTTTATGATAGGTCGGATCGAACTGCCCCGTTACGAGACGCGGCACCAGACAACCGAAGGAAGCGCCGACCTTATGGCAGCCGGTCGGAAACCACTTCCCGATCAAAATCACGATGCGCGCCTTGACGCCGGAAAGCGAGGACGGTACTTCGATGAAGTTGACATCGCCGTATTTCCCTCCGGATTCTTTCGCTTCGTTGCGCCAGGTGATGCGAAACAGGTTCAGCGGATTGATGTCCCAAAGGCCGACATGAGTGAGCTGATCCTGAATTTTCCGAGGGATCAGACTCGGGTTGCGCATCTGGGAAATCTTCGGTATGATAATGCCCTTTTCGCGCGCTCTGTCGATGCTATGACGCAGGCCTTCGCGGTTTTTTGTCAGGTCGATCATTGGATTTCTCTCCTCATATAAGATTCGATCTTTTCTGTTTTTCCGCTATCAGCATACATCATGAATGTCGGTTTGTAAACCCAAAACGGCTAAAAATATGAAATATATTTATGCTTTCAAAATATTTATTTGGTAATCCCGGAAGATCCGGTATTTGATTCGTTCGGCAGGGTATTCATCTGCGAATCACCGAATTTATTATCGTACGCAAGCATCAAATCGACTGATTCTCCATAGCTTTTAATTCCGCTCGGCTGTTCGTTGTGCTTCAGGTATGCGTCGTTTCGCCGGTCCGCGCTCTCTTTCACTTCTCCGTCGAACGCATCCCAATAATCGTTATATGCTAAAAAATCCCGCCATATCGCATCCCCGTATGTTTCTGTCGCGGCGAGATATTTTTCGCTGTCTGCGTCGAACAACGCGTTGCCGGAGACGATGAGCGCATATGCGAGCCCGGAGTAACGAACGTTTGGATCGCTTGACGAGAGACACGCCAGATAGGACGCGAACTCCGCTTCGTTTTCGCTCGCGATACCGCTCTGGTGCGCCATTTCATGCGCGGCGGCGTGATACAGCAGAATCGGCGGCTGATCCGTGTTGACGTTCGGTTCCGCGGTAAGCCCGATATAGATGCCCGAAATGCCCTGCCATGAGAGCCCGCGCGACCAGATGATTTGCTTTGCGCGCGTGGGGTCCGGCGAAAAAACCGGATGCTTCAGCGCAAGCGTGGCATAGGCCTGCAGAAGCGTATTGAATATCTGCGCGTTACTCTCCGCCGGGGCGAACACTCCGTTTTCGTCCTCGTGAAGTGTTGCGCGCAGCGCGCTCGCTTCCCGCGCGGTCTTTAATACAAACGCCTCCAGTTCGTCCACGGGGCGCTGTTTAACCTCCAGCTCCATGCGTGCGGAAAGCGGCTCGCGCAGATAATTGAATCCCCAGGTGACGTAAAACAGGTTGAGGATGATACCCGTCGCCAGGAGAATCGTTACGATTGCGCCCGCAAACCTCTGAAACGGTACTTTCTGAAAAATAGTTTGCAGCAAACGTACGATCAGAAAAGCAATCGCACCGAATGTCAGGATATAGAACAGCAACTCAGCAATCGAAAACGGAACGAGGCTTGTAACCGCCGAAATCGCGCGGCGGATCGGCTGATAAATTCCTTCGCTGTAATACTGTTCAATCCACGCGCTTTCACCCGAAAGCAATTTCGGCCAGTTTAAGCCGAGAAGGAGCAGAATCACCGCCGCGCACAAACGAATCAGCACGCCTCTCCAGCCAGTTTTTCGTTGATATATCTTGGAGCTCATTGTCGTCATGCGCCGATTATACCATCGGATTGTGGCATAATCCATACGCTGCGTGTGTCGTTTCCGCCGTTTTGTATGGCGTAATCCCGTTGACCGTGGTACAATATGCCGTGAGGTTTTTCTATGGAAATCGGGCTTTCGACGGCGAGTTACTTTAATAAACTTCAGATTGAGGACGCGGTTCTCGACATCGGCGCGCATGGCGTGGGTCTTTGCGAACTGTTCCTCAACACTTTTATGGAATATGAACCGTCATTTGCCGATCTGCTTGCGGAGCGTCTGAGCGAGGCGAATGCGCGCGTATTCAGCGTGCATCCGATGAGCATGCAGTTCGAACCGCAGCTCTTCTCTATTCATCCGCGCCAGCGTGCGGATGCGCTCAGGCTCTTCGAACGCGTGCTTTCAACCGGAAAACGCCTCGGCGCGCACTGCTATGTCATGCATGGCCCCGCGCGTCTGTTCGGCGGCGTGAAGAATATCGAGCTGATCCGAATCGCGCCGATTCTTGTCGATTTGACCGCGCTCGCCGCAGATTACGGTATTCAGCTCACGCTTGAAAACGTCAGTTGGTGCATCTTCAACGAGCCGGAATTCGGTGTGCGCCTGCGGGACGTCACAGGCGGGAGAATAAAACACACGCTGGACGTCAAGCAGGCCGTGCGCAGCGGTTATGACCCGGAAGACTACATCCGCGCGGTCGGAGAGCAGATCGTCAATGTGCACCTCTGCGACGCGGAGAAACTTCCGACAGGCAGCGTGCGTTATCAGATGCCCGGCTTCGGAGAATGCGATTTTATCGGCATGTTCAACCTGCTTGCCGAGAAAGGATATGCGGGTCCCGCGTTTGTGGAGGTATACAGCGATATGTACACGGAGATACCCGTACTGTACGAAAGCCTTTCCCTGGTGCGCGACTTCGCCGCGCGTTCCAAACTGTGTTTTTGATTAATTTTGTTTGGCAGATACAATGAACCCAACGGGAGGATAGCAGGATGATGGAACGGTATTTGGACGAAACCTGGCGTCAGTCGATGCGGCTGAAACTGGATTTCAACAACATGATGTCCGATACGCTCGGCAAACGCGGTCTTTATAGGCGTGAACTGGAGAGCATGCAGAGCCAGTTCGACGCGGCGGTCGCGGCCATGCGCGCGAAACGGCCGATCATGCGCTGGCGGGAACTGCCTTATAACCAGGATGAGATCGTGAAATCCATCCTCGCGGACGCTGCTCGTATTCGCGAACAGTTCGACGACTTTGTCGTGCTTGGCATCGGCGGCAGCGCGCTCGGCCCGATCGCCGTTCAACAGGCGCTGAACCATCTGCATTATAACGACTTGCCGCGCGATAAGCGCAACGGGCCGAGGCTTTTCGTAGAAGATAACATCGACCCCGAGCGTATGTCCGCGCTGCTGGACGTGATCGATGTTGAGAAAACCTGCTTCAATGTCATCAGCAAATCGGGCGGCACATCCGAAACCATGAGCCAGCTTTTAATTATTTCCTCCCTGTTGCATGAAAGGCTCGGCGCCGATATCAGCACACACCTGATCGCCACGACCGACGAAAGCAAGGGCAATCTGATCAAGATCGCAAAGTCCGAAAAGCTTACGACTTACTTTATCCCGGAAGGCGTCGGCGGCCGTTTTTCGGAGCTCTGCCCCGTCGGGCTGCTCGCGGCGGCGGTCTGCGGCATCGACATACGCGAATTGCTCGCGGGCGCGGCGTTCATGGACGCAATCTGCGACAGCCAGCGCGACATCTGGAAAAATCCGGCCTACATGCTCGCTGCTCTTCAGGTTGCCAGCATGAAGCACGGCTGCAACGTGAGCGTGATGATGCCGTACGCGGACTCCCTGCGCTATCTGGCTGACTGGTACGCACAGCTCTGGGCGGAATCCCTCGGCAAACGGGTCGACTGGGACGGCGCTGTCGTCAACGCTGGCCAGACGCCGGTTAAAAGCCTCGGCGTAACCGACCAGCACTCGCAGGTTCAGCTCTATACGGAAGGCCCGTACGACAAGGTGCTGACTTTCCTCGCGGTTGGTAAATACCGCACGGAAACCCTGATCAACGATGGATATTTCGACGTCCCTGACGTTTCCTTCCTCTGCGGCCATACGCAGAACAAACTGATCGCCGCCGAACTCAGGGCGACCGAATACGCCGTCAGCAAGAGCGGACACCTCAACCAAACGATCCTGCTTCCGGAAGTCAACGCGTTTACGGTCGGCCAGCTTCTGTTCCTCTTCGAGATGGCGACGGCGTTTGCGGGCGAACTGCTCAATATCAACGCCTTCGACCAGCCCGGCGTGGAAGAAGGAAAGAAGGCGACCTACGCACTGCTCGGCAAAGCCGGTTATGACGAAAAACGCGCGGAGCTTGCGGCAATCCCCGAAAAGAACGAAAAATACGTCATCTGAACTATGTTGACCATTCGGCCGCTCACCATGGCGGACAAACTGCAGGCCAGGGATATCTGGGAGTTGCGCTTTCACGACTCCCTTTCCTTTATCGAGTGGTATTTTACCGAACGTTTTTCGCCCGAAACCTCGTTTTGCGCGGAGGAAAACGGCCGGATCGTCAGCATCGCGCACGGCGGAATCATGCAGTTGCGCCTGCGCGGCACGGCGTTTCCCGCGATGATGATCTCCGGCGTGGCGACGCTGCCCGGTTATGAGGGGCAGGGCATCATGAAGCGCGTGCTCTTCGCGCTCTTTTCCGAGTGCAGACGCAGAAGCATCCCGCTGGCGTTCCATAAACCTTCGCACTTTTCCATCTACCGCGCAGTCGGCGAATTCCCCTGTTACGACGCGCTGTTCCATACGCGAGATATGGAGCCGCCGACGCCCGTCGACTGGGACGAAATCCCTGACGTTAAGGAACTCCTGCGCGTCTACAGGCAAGCGACGAGCCGATACTGCGGCTGCGTGATCCGCTCGCTCTGTGAAATGGAACAGCGGGTTCGCGACCTGACCTGCGATGGTTCGCGTTTTCTGCTCCACCGGACAGGCGGCGTTGCGGACGGATATTTGTTTGCGTCGAAAGAAGACGACGGCTCGCTCTACTGCGAAGAAACGCTTGCGTCCTCCGCCGCTGCATACCGTTCTCTCGTCTCCCGCCTGCCCAAAGGTTCCGTCGTTAAGCTGCCGCCGGACGTGGACTTGCCCGGAGAAATTCAGCCCTGGGGTGTGATGATCCCCGTTGACGCGGCATATCTGCTGCGCGCGCTGTGCGGCGAGGCTTCCGCGTTCCGTCTGGCTCTTATTGACGGCATGATGCCCTGGAACAGCGGCGTATTCGACGGAGCGGGCAATCAAACCGGTTTACCACCGACAGATACGCTCTCCGCCGGAAGACTCATGCAGTTTCTCTGCGGGTATCTTCCGTTTTCAGCGATCTTCTCTCCTGAAATCTGTTATTGCGCGGACGAATACTAAAAATTATCGAAATCCCGTCCAAAGGAGACTGCATATGTACGATATCGTTTCTCTCGGCGAACTGCTGATCGACTTTACGGAAAGCGGCGTTTCCCCCGCGGGAATGCGTCTCTTTGAGCAAAACGCAGGCGGCGCGGTTGCAAATCTGCTCTGCGCGGCTTCGCAATGCGGCGCCCGCACCGCATTCATCGGCAAAGTCGGGCTGGATATGCACGGCGCGTTTCTCCGGCAGGCGCTGGTTGACTCGGGCGTGGACACGCATGCGTTGATTGAAACGGACGAAGTGTTTACGACGCTTGCGTTCGTCGCACTCAATCCAAACGGTGAACGAGAGTTTTCCTTCGCCAGGAAACCCGGCGCGGATACGCAGCTTCGTCCGGACGAACTCGACCGCGAGCTTTTGCGGCATACGCGCGTGTTCCACACCGGTTCGCTCTCTCTGACGCAGGAGCCCGCCCGTTCCAGTACATATGAGGCGATCGACATTGCCAAAGCCGCCGGAGCCGTGATTTCCTACGATCCGAATTATCGAGCTTCGCTCTGGAACAGCAGAGACGAGGCGGTTCGTTTCATGCGCTCGCTGATCGTCACCGCGGATATCATGAAGATTTCCGATGAGGAACTGCCCCTGCTGACGGGGGAAACCGACCCCGTCAAGGCGGCGGACGCGCTGCTCGATCAGGGCGTCCGCATCGTCGCCGTCACGCTGGGCGCAAGGGGCGCTTACGTGCGCGTCGGCTCGGAGGGACGCATCGTCCCGACATTCCCCGGCAAAGTAGTCGACACGACCGGTGCTGGAGATTCCTTCTTCGGCGGGTTCCTGTACCGTTTTCTATCATCCGGAAAAACGTTGAAAGAAGCCGCCATCGACGACGCGGCGGATTATGCTCGATTTGGCAACGCGACCGCTACCCTATGCGTGGGGCGTCGCGGCGGTATCCCCGCCATGCCGAAGCTGGATGAAATACTTGCATTACTCGGCCGCTGACGTATTGAAACCACCCGCCATTCATCGGATTTTGCTGTTTAGAATCCGTCTTGAGAGGCAGAGCACAAATGATTCCTTGTTCATTCATAACACTTGTGTTATAATCGTGTTATATGGAGGATGTATTTCCATGATGAATGAACGGATCGCACGGGTTCGGGATTATATCCAGTCGCGCGGAGAAGTCAACGTGTCTGAGCTGCAGTCTCTCTACGAAGGCTTTTCCTCCATGACCATCTGGCGCGATTTAAAGCAGTTGGAGGAACAGGGTTATATCCGCCGCGTACACGGCGGCGTCATCTCCATGCAGTCCGCCTCCCTGCAGATCGAGGGTGTCTACAGCAAGCGTGCGAGAGAGAACACGCGCCAGAAAATCGCGATCGCGAAAGCCGCGCTCGAGCGTATCAAGCCCGGTCATTCAATTTACCTGGACGCGGGCAGCACGCTGATGGCCGTTGCCAACCTGATCGGAAACGACCGGTACACCATCGTAACCAGCGGTGCGAATATCGCCATCGAGCTCTCCCAGCGTCATACCTGCGACGTATTTCTTACCGGCGGCCAGATCAGCGAGAATACACTTTCCTGTTCCGGCGCGCAGGCGGAAGCATTTATTTCGAGCATCAACATCGATCTTGCGCTTATGTCCCCCTCAGGGTTTACGCTTCGGACAGGTTTTACCAGCGGCTCTCAAAGCGAGAGCATGCTCAAGCGCGCGGTGATCGCCAAAGCCGATCAGGTGGTGATGCTGATGGATACGACCAAAATTGGTCGGTCGCTGCCGTTTACGTTCGCGACTCTGAGAGATATCGACACGCTGATTTGCGACACGCCGCTCCCGCCGGATATTTTCGCCGAAGCAAAAGCGCTTGGCGTCGAGTGCGTTACGGCAGAGGAATAATAGAAGCCCGCATCTGTAATGTGTCAAGGAAAACGGACAAATAGAAGCCTGCGGTTTATGATACCGCAGGCTCTTTCTTTGTCCGTTTATATTGTACCACTGCAATCGGGAGCGTTGTGATCAGCTGGTTTTTTTTAATTCCTGCTGCACCAGCTGCGCGATCTGTTCCCCGACAAAGCGCTGCCCTTCTTCCGTCAGATGCAGTCCGTCTTCACACAGCATATCACGGAAAAACCGTCTCTCCGCAAGGCAGCGTGAACGAATATCGATTAAACTGATCGAAAACTCCATCGCAACCTTTTCCGCCATCAGCGAATACATCTCCTGATACCGATAGATCTGCTGTACGTCGCCCAGCCATCGAAGGATATTTTCACGGTTGAGTTTATCGCCAACTAAGAAACGAAAATACCGCTCCGCGTCTATGGGAGGCAGCGTCATCAGCGCCGGACGAATCCGCCGGTGAAGCAGGTTTCGTATCATCGAACGCATCGATTCCTGATATGCTTCCGGTGAGGTTGCGGGCAGATGTGCCTCATCCGGCCTGTCGGAGATCGCCTTCCAGTCGAAATTACAGTCGTTTCCGCCGAATTCGATCAGTGCCGCGTCGCAGTTGATTCCGCTCTCAACATCCTTCTCCATCAGTTCCAGTCCCTGCGGGGCGGTACAGCCAAACTTCGCTCGGTTCACGATTTCTATGCCGAGCCGGGACGCGGCCACCTGGACCGCCGAGATTTTGCTGTATGCGTGGCGTTTTCGCGTTTCGTTCCAGACGATGCCCTTTGCGAGCGAGTCGCCCCAGACGAATACGGTTCCCCCGGTGAGCTGTTCCATATCGGTTTTCCGTCCCATCAATGAATATGCTCATCATAACAGCTCTTTTTCAAATCGCTTTCAATATCCTGTGACGAAATCATGTAAAATCCGTCAAGTTTTTCTCAACTTCCCGATCGTCCTTAAAAAGGAATCCGATGAAAAGCAGAGAGCCGCGACTGCTCGCGGCTCTCTGTTTATTCTTGTATTCCGTTATTCCATTGCGTTGAGTTTTTTATAGTACTCGATCTTCTCCATGGCTTCCTTTTCCGCGCGCTGAAAGAGCTCTTCCGCAACTGCCGGGAAGGTTTTCTCCAGAGAAGCATAGCGAACTTCGCTTGTAATGAAGTCCTTAAACGATCCGGTCGGGTCCTTGCTGTCGAGCGTGAAGGGGTTTTTGCCATCCTTTGCGAGGTCGGGATTATACCGGTACAGCGGCCAATATCCGGCTTCGACGGCCCTCTTCTCCTCAATCTGCGAGTGACCCATATTGATGCCGTGGTTGATGCAGGGCGCGTACGCGATGATCAGACTCGGGCCTTTGTACGCCTCCGCTTCGTTGACGGCTTTGATCAGCTGGTTCGAGTTCGCGCCCATAGCGACCTTCGCGACATACACATATCCGTAACTCATCGCCATCAAGCCCAGGTCCTTTTTCTTCGTGCGCTTGCCGGCGGCCGCGAATTTCGCGATGGAACCGGTCGGGGTTGATTTGCTGGCCTGTCCACCCGTGTTGGAGTAGAGCTCCGTATCGAGTACGAGCACGTTGATGTCCTCGTCCATGGCGAGCACGTGGTCGAGTCCGCCGTAGCCGATATCATACGCCCAGCCGTCTCCGCCGAACACCCAAATTGACTGCTTGACCAGCAGATCTGTGTTTTCTAGCAGTTCCGTCGCAAGCTGGCAGGCCTCGCAGCCGCAGACTTTGCCTTTTTTCAGCCATTCCGCTTCCCATTCCGTGCCGGAGAGGTCTACCCCGTCCTTGGCTGCCGCGATCAGGCGATCCGCGGCCTCTCGCGAAGCCGTGCCGTCGTCCTTGTTGTCCAGCCAGTTCTGCGCGGCCGCGCGAAGCTCGTCAGACGTATACTCCGCGGCGATCAGTTTTTTCACCACATCGGTAATGCGGTTGCGGCGCTGTGTATTTGCCAATACCATGCCGTATCCGAATTCCGCGTTGTCTTCAAACAGGGAGTTTGCCCATGCGGGGCCGCGGCCTTTCGTGTTAACCGTATACGGGCAGGTCGGCGCGCTGCCGCCATAGATGGAGGAACAGCCCGTCGCGTTGGCAATCACCATACGATCGCCGAAGAGCTGCGTAATCAGCTTGACATACGGCGTTTCGCCGCAGCCCGCGCAGGCGCCGCTGAACTCGAAGAGAGGTTTCTTAAACTGGCTGCCTTTTACGGTTCCTGTATTCAGTTCAAGGTCCTTATCCGGCAGCGCGGCAAAGTAATTCCAGTTTGCTTCTTCCTTCTCCACCGCATCTGCAAGCGGCCTGAATTCCAGTGCCTTGACTTTCGCCGGGCATACGTCGATGCAGTTGCCGCAGCCTGTGCAGTCCCACGGGCTGATCTGAATACGGAATTCATAGTTTTCAAATCCCTTGCCCTGCGCCTTTTTGGTCTCGAACCCAGCGGGCGCTTTGGCCTTTTCTTCCGCAGTGACCAATGCCGGGCGGATGACCGCATGCGGGCATGCAAGCGAGCACTGATTGCACTGGATGCAGTTTTCGGGAATCCAGCGCGGCACGTCTACCGCGATACCGCGTTTTTCATATTTGGTGGTTCCGGTCGGAACCGTGCCGTCCGGTTTGAGTTTGGAAACGGGAAGTTTATCGCCCTCCTGCGCCAGCGCCGGGCCGATAAACTCGACAAAGTACGGATCGTCCGTCGTCTTGACCGCGGTCGCGCCTTCGGTTGTGTTCGCCCAGGAAGCGGGATATTTTATTTCCTCGATGGCATTGACACCGGCGTCGATCGCGTCCCAATTCATCTTGACTACGTCGTCGCCCTTCTTGCCGTAGGACTTCTTGGCGGCGGCTTTCATGTATTCGATCGCTTTTTCCGCCGGGATTACATTCGCAAGTTTGAAAAACGCGCTCTGCATGATCGTGTTGATGCGGCCGCCCATGCCGATGTCGCGCGCGAGCTTGATTGCGTCGATATTGTAGAACTTCAGTTTTTTCTTCGCGATGGCCTGTTTGAGCGAGGCGGGCAGTTCGCATTCCATTTCGGCAAGCGTCCAAGGGCTGTTGAGAAGGAATACGCCGCCTTCTTTAATGCCGTCAGCAACCGCGTAACGCGTTACGTAGGAAGGGTTATGGCAGGCGACAAAGTCCGCATGGTCGATCAGATACGGGCTCTGAATCGGCTTTTTCCCAAATCGCAGATGCGAAACGGTCAGGCCGCCGGATTTTTTCGAGTCATAAGCAAAGTAACCCTGCGCATACATCGAAGTATGATCGCCGATGATCTTGATGGAGTTCTTGTTTGCGCCGACCGTGCCGTCCGACCCAAGGCCAAAGAATTTGCATGCGATGGTGCCTTCCGGCGAAGCGTTGACCTGACGGCGCGGCGTAAGGGAAAGGTGGGTCACATCGTCGATGATGCCGACGGTAAAATGGTTCTTCGGCTTCTTTTCTTCGAGGTTTGCGTAAATCGCATCCACCATGGACGGCGTAAACTCTTTGCTGCCGAGGCCGTATCTGCCGCCGACAACTTCGATGCCCTGACGTCCGGACTCCACCAGCGCGTTGACCACGTCCTGATAGAGCGGTTCTCCGAGTGCGCCGGGCTCTTTTGTTCGATCCATCACGGCAAGACGTTTGACGCTCTTCGGCAGCGCGTCCACGAATTTTGAAGCGACAAACGGGCGGTAAAGGCGAACCTTGAGCACGCCGAGCTTTGCGCCCTGTTTGTTAAGATATTCGACGGTCTCCTCCGTTACGTCCGCGCCGCTCCCCATGATGACGATCACGTTCTCCGCATCCGGCGCGCCGACATAATCAAAGAGGTTATACTTCCGTCCGGTGAGTTTGCTTACTTCGTTCATGTAGTGTTCCACGATGCCGGGTACCGCATCGTAATAACGATTGCCCGCTTCCCTGCCCTGGAAGTAAAGATCCGGGTTTTGCGCGGTTCCGCCCTGATGCGGATGCTCCGGGTTCAGCGCGCGGGCGCGGAACGCCTTGACGGCTTCATAATCCAGCAGTTTTCCCATATCCGCATAATCGATGACCTCGATCTTCTGCACTTCGTGAGAAGTACGGAAACCATCGAAAAAGTGCAGGAACGGAACGCTGCTCTTGATCGCAGAAAGATGCGCGACCAGCGCAAGATCCATGACTTCCTGTATCGACGCGGAGGCAAGCATCGCAAAACCGGTCTGGCGGCAGCTCATCACGTCCGAATGATCGCCGAAGATCGAAAGCGAATGCGCCGCCAGCGCGCGCGCGCTGACGTGGAATACGCCGGGCAGCAATTCGCCGGAGATTTTGTACATGTTCGGAATCATGAGAAGCAATCCCTGAGAGGCAGTGAACGTCGTGGTCAGCGCGCCGGCTTTCAGCGAGCCGTGCACGGCGCCGGCCGCGCCGCCCTCGCTCTGCATTTCCGCGATGCGGACCTGCTGTCCAAAGAGATTGGTCCTTCCGTTTGCGGACCAGTCGTCTGCAACTTCCGCCATTGGGGACGACGGAGTGATTGGATAAATCGCTGCTACGTCCGAGAACGCATACGCAACGTGCGACGCGGCGGTATTACCGTCGATAGTCATGGTTTTTGACATTTTATGGAAGCCTCCTGCGTGATGTGTATGGAATTGGGTTGAGCCCAACGATTACCACCACATATTATAACGTTCCGTTTCTGTACTGTCAATTAAACCGGTATACCGCAATCGATATAATGCAGGATTATCTTTCATTTTGTTGGAATATTTTTCGTTTCAAGCAATTAAATTGCAAGATTTCCTGCGTTCTGAAAAAATAATATACACTTATATGATTCACTGCATACGAACAAAGGCGCGGATTCCACCGTCCTTCCATCCAAAACCTGAAGATATTAGCGCTTCTCTTCAAAAAGTCTGCCGCGGTAGCGGTCCAGCAATGTCAGAAGCGGCAGCCCAAGCGCAAAGCAGGCGATCGCCTGTCCTGCGGCGACGTAACCCGCAGCGACCCAGTAACCTACTCCGACGTCGTACACATATGCGAGCAGCGCGCCGACGACGAGCGCGTTGATCAAGACCGAAGGCAGCGGCGCGATCCACTTCGGCGCGCGTTTTCGCATTAGATATGTGATATACGCGGCAAGCAGCGTCGCGAGGCTTCCGAAGATCACATCGTATGCAGGCGCGCCGGTGAGCAGATTCGCCAGAATGCAGCCGATAAAAAGTCCCGGCACGGCGGCAAAGGTAAAATAAGGCAGTACGCACATTGCTTCCGCTACGCGGCACTGGATCAGTCCCGAGGAAATCGGCGCAAGAAAGATGGTCAGCAGCGCGTAAACCGCGGCGATGATCGCGCCGCGCGCAAGGTCGCGCACCGGCATGCGTTTGTTTTGCTGTAACTGTTCCAAAAAAATAATCCTTTCCTGATTATGATAACTCCATGTTCAACCGTGGTAATAAGCAAACATATCTTTGTTATCTTGCATTGCCCGCGTTCAGCACTCGTTCGGCTTCCGCTCTGCTTTCGGCGGCAACCGCTTCTTCATCCATCGTCAGCAGTGCGCCGTCTTTGACCGTCATCCTGCCGCCGACCCAGACCGCGTCCGCAGGGCGGTGGTACCCGACCGCGCCGAACAGGTTCGCCTCATCCCGTTCGGCGCAAACCATGTCGATACGGTCGTAACGGATTGCGAACAGGTCCGCCGCGCAGCCTTCGGCGATCTGCCCGAGCCTGTCGCGCCCCAGCAGCCGCGCGCCGCCGCGCGTAGCGATCTTGAGCAATCTATATCCGCTCGGCGCCTCCGAACCGTAGCGCAGGCGGTGCATCAGATACGCCGCGCGTATCTCCTCCATCATATTGGAGCAATCGTTGCTCGCGCTGCCGTCCACAGCAAGGCCGACCGGCACGCCGAGTTTCAGCATCTCAGGAATCCGCGCGACTCCGGAGCTGAGTTTCATATTGGAGGACGGGCAGTGCGCGATGCCCGTGCCCGTATCCGAAAGAAACCGCAGTTCCTCGTCGTTAAAATGGATACCGTGCGCGAAAAACACGTCGCCGCCAACAAAATCCACGCTCTCCATGTAAGCAAGCGGGCGCATGCCGCGTGTTTCCTGCGTAAAGCGCTCCTCGTCTTTGGTTTCGCAAAGATGCGTATGCAATCGCACGCCATAGCTTCTGGCGAGCGCGGCGCTCTCACGCATCAGATCGGCGGTGACCGAAAACGGCGAGCATGGCGCGAGCGCTATTTGTTTCATTGAAAAAGCGGACGCGTCGTGAAAGCGTTCGATCGCTTCCCTGCTGCCGCGCAGGATTTCATCCGTGGTCTGTACGACGCTGTCCGGCGGCAGGCCTCCGTCTTTTTTCGAGAGGCTCATGCTCCCGCGCGAACCGACCATGCGGATTCCAAGCGTCTCCGCAGCGGAAAACTGGGCGGTGAGCAGATCTCCCGCCCTTTTGGGAAAAACGTAATGATGGTCAAAGCAGGTCGTGCAGCCGTACTTCATGAGTTCGCCCATGCCGCAGAGCGAGCTGAGACGAACGGTGTCCTCGTTCAGATGCGCCCATATGCCGTACAGCGCGGTCAGCCAATCAAATAGTTCCAGATTCTGAACGTACCCGATGTTTCTCGAAAAGTATTGATACAGATGATGGTGCGTGTTGATCAGTCCGGGATAGAGAATCCAGCGGCTGGCGTCAATGGTTTCATCCGCGAGGATATGTTCCAGATTTCCGATTCGCGCGATCACGCCGTCTTCTATAAGCACATCCGCGCCGCGCAGGATCTTATCTTGATCATCGCAGGTGACGATGCATCTTGCGTTTTTCAGGAGAGATTTCATGTTTTTCGCTCCCTGCCGTATTTCTCCGCACTTAAGCGTTTGCCCGTAAAACCTTGTAAGATGCGGCGGTATTTGCTATACTGAATTGCCCGGAAAGCCGACCTGTGCAAGATCATTTGCTCGGTTTCGGGTTTTCATTTTATCATACCGCGCGCGCACCCACAAGAACGGCCGTGCGTAAAGCAAGCAAAAAAGGAGCGGTCGATATGTCCCGGAACGCTATTCTCGAACTCGTCGGGGTCGGATTTCAATACGCGGGTTCGGAAAAAGCCGCGCTGAGAGACGTCAGCCTCTCCATTCAAAAAAGAGAAGTCGTTGCCATTGTCGGCCATAACGGCTCCGGAAAAAGTACGCTCTGCAAGCTTTTCAACGCCCTTCTTCTTCCCTCGGAAGGTACGGTCACCGTCGCGGGAATGAGCGCCTGTGCGGAAGAAAACCTACTGGAAATCCGCCGCCGCGTCGGCATGGTGTTTCAAAATCCGGATAATCAGCTCGTCACCACCATCGTCGAGGAAGACGTGGGATTCGGGCCGGAAAATCTCGGCATACCGCCCGCGCAGATCCGTCAGCGCGTGGACTCCGCGCTGAAAGAAGTCGAGATGAGCGCTTACGCCGACAAGGCGAGCCACGCGCTCTCCGGCGGACAGAAGCAGCGCGTCGCGATCGCGGGGTTGCTGGCCATGCAGCCGGAGGTGCTCGTGCTTGACGAGGCCACCGCCATGCTCGACCCCAGAGGGCGCGACGAAGTGCTTTCCACCGTACGCAGGCTTAACCGCGAGCAAGGCATGACTGTAGTGATCATCACGCAGTTTATGGAAGAAGCGCTCGGCGCGGACCGCGTTTTCGTCCTTTCGGAGGGTCGCCTCGTCATGGAAGGCACTCCGAAGGAAGTCTTCAACGAGCGGGTGCTGCTGGAGGAAAGCCGTCTCGAAGCGCCCGCGTTTGTGATTTTACGGGACGAACTGATCGCCGCCGGCCTGCCGGTCGCGCAGGAAGCGATGACGTGCGAGGAAATCGCGGACGAGCTGAGCCGCGTTCTGACCGCTTGATGAACCGAAGCAGAGGATAAAGATGCCGATTCTGATCGAACAACTCAGCCATACTTACCTGCCGGGCAGCGCGCTGGCCTATCCGGCATTGTCAGGCATTTCGCTGACGGTCGCGGACTGTGAATTCCTGGGCATCATCGGGCACACCGGCTCCGGCAAGAGCACGCTGATCCAACATATGAACGGGCTTTTACTGCCGACGGAAGGCCGCGTGCTGGTCGACGGTCTCGATACGCGCGAAAAAAAGCTTAGGAAGCAGATTCGTTCGCTTGTCGGCATGGTGTTTCAATATCCCGAATATCAGTTGTTTGAAGAAACCGTTGAGAAGGATGTCGCTTTCGGGCCAAAAAACATGGGGCTGAGCGAAACCGAGATCCCAGCGCGGGTTGAAGAAACGCTCCGCCTTGTGGGGCTCGATCCGGAGGAATTCTCCGAAAAGTCCCCGTTCGAACTATCCGGCGGCGAGAAACGCCGCGCGGCGCTCGCGGGCATTCTGGCGGTGCGACCGAAGTATCTTGTGCTGGACGAACCTATGGCGGGGCTCGACCCGCGCGGGCGCAGGGAAATCCTCGCGCTCATCGAATCGCTGCGCCGCGATTACGGTACCGCTATCGTCATGGTGTCGCATTCGATGGACGACGTCGCCATGTACGCCGACCGCATCGCGGTGCTGGATCAGGGTTCGCTGTTCATGGTTGGTAATCCGGAAGAAGTTTTTTCCCACAGCGCGGAACTGCTGGATATGGGTTTAAACCTTCCGCAGGCGACGCAGCTCGTGCGCGCACTGCGCGCGCGCGGCGTACCCGTCGGGCGGGATTACTACCGCATGGACGAACTGACGCGTGACCTGATCGGGAGGTGGCGCAAATGATGGCGAACATATCGTTAGGCCAGTTTCTCCCGGGCGACAGCGTCGTACACCGCCTTGATCCCCGCACGAAGATATTGCTCATGATCGTATATATCACAATCGTGTTTGTGGTCAAGTCGCTGCTTGTGTTCTTGCTTCCGGTCGCTCTGCTGGCTGCTATTTTTCTGTTCGCGCGCGTTCCCGCATCCTATTTCCTCTCTTCGCTCAAACCGATGAGATGGCTCCTGCTTTTCATGTTTGTGATCAATCTCCTCACGGTCAAGGGCGGCGCCGTGCTGTTCCAGTGGAAGTTTATCCGCCTTACGCAGGAGGCGCTCGCGCAGGCTGTTTTCATCACGCTCCGGCTTGCCCTGCTCGTCGCGGGTACGTCTGTCCTGACGCTGACCACCTCTCCCATCGCGCTGACCGACGGACTGGAAAAGCTCATGTCCCCGCTGCGCAGACTTCGTTTTCCCGCGCACGAACTCGCAATGATGATGACCATCGCGCTGCGGTTTATCCCGACGCTTTTAGAGGAAACCGACCGCATCCAGAAGGCGCAGATGGCACGCGGCGCGGACTTTGAGAGCGGCAATATCTTCCAGCGTGCCAAGAGCATGATCCCGGTGCTCGTACCGCTGTTCGTCTCCGCGTTTCGGCGTGCGGACGAATTGGCGATGGCGATGGAGAGCCGCTGTTATCACGGCGGCGAAGGCAGAACGCGCATGCGCGAACTGCGTTTTCACGTGCGCGATCTCTGGGCATCCCTTTTATTGTTCGCCGCCCTCGCGGGCATCCTCGTTCTGGAGCGTCTGCCGCTATGAGCCGCCGCATCCGGTTGATCGTGCAATACGACGGAACAAACTACGTCGGCTGGCAGCTGCAGGAAAACGGCGTGTCCGTCCAGCAGCGTCTGAACGAGGCCGTATTTCAAGTTACGGGCGAGACTGTCCAGCTGCACGGTTCCGGGCGCACGGACAGCGGCGTGCACGCGCGTGCCCAGGTCGCGCATTTTGATACCAGCGCGCGGATGCCGGCGGATAAGTTCGCCATCGCGCTGAACATGCATCTTCCGCGCGATATCCGCGTGCTCTGGAGCGAAGAAGCGCCGGAAGATTTTCACGCGCGATTTTCGGCGAAGAACAAAACCTACCGTTATACCGTACAAACCGGCCTGCACGCGGATGTGTTTACGAGAAACACCGCGCTGCACATCCACGCCCCGCTCGATTTCGAACGGATGCGTCTGTCCGCTGCGGACGCGATGGGCGGACACGACTTTTTTGCGTTTCGGAGCGAAGGTTCCTGCACGCCTCACACTTATCGTACGATTACTCACTCCGAATGGACAGCCGATGGCAATTATCTGTATTATGACGTCGGCGCCAACGGCTTTTTGTACAATATGGTGCGCATTTTAGTCGGCACCATGCTTGAAATCGGTTCCGGCAAACTGCCGCAGAACGCGATTCGCCGCGCGCTGGAGAGCAAAAAACGTGCCGACGCAGGTCCGACCGCCCCGCCGCATGGGCTCATGCTGATGCGCGTGCAGTACGACGATTTCGACACGGACGAGGTGCTGAAGCGTATATGATTCCCCGAAACGAGTTTGAACCCTATCTGCGCCTCGCGCTGGAGGAAGCGCGCCTTGCATACGATATTGGCGAGGTGCCAGTAGGCGCGGTGCTGGTCAAAGACGCCGCGGTCGTTTCACGTGCGCATAACATGATCGAATCAACAGGCGACGCGACCGCGCACGCGGAGCTTCTTTGTCTCCGCGCGGGCATGGAACGGCTCGGCCCGCGGCTGTACGGATGTACGCTGTTCGTCACGATGGAACCTTGCGCGATGTGCGCGGGCGCGTGCGTCAACGCAAAGCTGGGGCAGCTTGTGTTCGGCGCATACGACGACGTCGCCGGATGCTGCGGCTCGAAGATGGACCTGACCGGCAACTGTTTTCTGCATTCCGTGGAGGTCTGGGGCGGCGTCCTCGAAGGCGAATGCAAATCACTTTTGACGAATTTCTTTCAGACGCTCCGGTGAGGGGCGTTTTTCTGTTCTGATCGTATTAAATATGATATGATACAAACAACGGCAGTTCAGGAGGGTTGGATATGGATTTTTTACGGTTGCTCGAAGGATTGCGCACGCCTCTCTTCGATCACGTGTTCCAGTTTTTCACGTTTTTCGGCGAAGAGACGCTGTTCATGGTTGTCGCCATGACGTTTTTCTGGTGCATCGATAAAAGAACGGGATACTTTCTGCTGTACGTCAGCTTTTTCGGCAATATCGTAAACCAATTTCTCAAGCTTGTCTTCCTTGTGCCGCGCCCCTGGGTGATCGATTCGAAATTCACCATCGTCGAGAGCGCGCGGGCGGAGGCGACGGGCTACTCCTTCCCCAGCGGGCATACGCAAAACGCGGCGGGTCTGTTCCTCGGCGTCGCGCGCGCGCGCGGCGAGCTCTGGATCCGCATCGTCTGCGTACTCATCACATTGCTCGTCGGTTTTTCGCGGATGTATCTCGGCGTGCATACGCCGGCGGACGTGATCACCTCGCTCGGCGTCGCGCTGCTTTTAGTCATGATCGCCTATCCGCTCTTCTACCGTGCCTGGAAGAACCCGAACTGGTTCGTTCTGCTGCTAGGTACTCTGCTCGCCGTTGGAGCCGCGCTGATCCTTTATATCGAACTTGTTCCCATCCCCGCCAACGCGATTCTCCAGTTTTCGCTGGATTGCGCGGAGACGTCTTATAAGATGGTCGGCGGCGCGGTCGGCTTTACGCTGGTGCTCCTGGTCGAGCGCAAATACATCCGCTTTTCCGAAAAAGCCGTTTGGTGGGCGCAGATCCTTAAGGTCGCGCTCGGCCTAGCGCTGGTCATCGCCGCGCGCATGCTGCTCAAGGAACCGCTGCTCAATCTCTTTGGCGGCCATAACGCCGGAAACGCGGTCCGTTATTTCCTGATGGTAGTACTCGGCGGCGCGGTATGGCCGCTGACTTTCCGCTTTTTCGGCAGACTCGGAACAAAAAAAGAACCCGTCTGATCACCGACGGGCTCTCGCTCTTCCCCGCCTTCGGGCGGGGATTTTTATTTCGTAAATCGAACTTCCGGAGTATTGATATTCAGTGAATCAATCCGCGCAGGATCAGTGCGAGGATTAATGCGATCGCGACGACACCCGCGTAGATCAGGCCAACCTTGCGTTTGATGCGCTGTTCTTTTTGCGCTTCCCTGTCGTCGGGGCGCTTCCCGCTCGTCACCGCGTCCTCCATCGCGTCCAGCGCGCGGTCGAGGATCGAACGCCGCAGCGCGTTTCCCTCCGCCTGCGGCATTGCGGGATTCTCCCGCGGATGGTTTTCCTGCGTGGATTTTCGGATTACGGGCAGTTCGCTCAGCACATCATCCATCGAAACGTCCGGATAGACCGCGCTGATCTCGACGCACGCGAGCGCATGGCGATAGTCGAAGACGGACGAAATTCGTCTTCGCTCGTCGGTATCGGTCATCTGCCGGAAAAGCTGATTGAGCTGCGGCGGTATATTCGCGTTCGGCTGGAGATCATCGTCAAGCGCGGCCTGCCCGGTCATCGCCTCGTAAAGCGTACGCGCGACGGCGGAGAGATCGATCCATGGTTCCGCGTCGTCCACCGCGCGGCGCGCGCGCAGCGCGGCCTTCGCCGCGCCGAAATCGACGAGCTTCATGCTGCCGTTGGTGCAGAGGAAGATAGAGCGCGCGTTGATGTCGTAATGCAGTGTATTCAGGCTGTGCAGCACGAGCAGCGCGTCCGCCAGCGAAGCGGCGATAAACATCGCCTCATCGGCAAAGAGCCTCCGGCGGCGAAGCTGGAGATATCTCTCCATTGAAACGCCCTCCAGGAGGTCCATAATTGCGTACGACGTTCCGTTTTCAAAAAAAGCGGCGTATACCGAGACCAGATTGTCGCTTCCCCTCACATCGGTCAGCGCGAGATGCTGACGGTAAAACATTTCACCGCCCAGGAAAAACAGCGGCCCGCAGGCTTTGTTTCTTGGCGAAAGCGCATGCTCCTGCCCCGCCCGTTCGGCAAGAGCAGCGGGAAAATATTCCTTAATCGCGATTTGCATCCCCGTTTTTTCGTCGTGTCCGAAATAGGTCGCGCCGTAAGTTCCGCGCCCCAAAACGCCGTCTACGGCATAGCGACGATGCAGCACCGTGCCCGCCGGGAGCAGTCCCGCCGATTCAATTCTGTCCGATATGGTCTGGATCATGTTCGATCGATTACCCCTTGCCCGAATATCCCAGTTTTAAATTTCTTCTTTAGTACCCCACCGCATTGGCAAACAACAAAAGTGCGCATGTCAGCGCGAGCACCGAGACCAGTATCTTCGCGCTCCACTTGAACCACTTGCCGTAACCGATTCCAACGATGCCCAGCGCGATGAGAAGCACCGGATTCGTCGGGTAAAACACATTGGAAAACCCGTCGCCAAACGCATAAGCGAGAATCGAAATCTGACGGGAAATGCCGCTCAGGTCCGCGATCGGCGCGATGAGCGGCATGAGCAGAAACGCCTTTGCCGATCCGCTGGAAATGAAGAGTTCCATCACAAGCGCAAGCGCATAGATCAGCAGAACGACCGCGCCCTTGCTGGCCTGCTGCGTCAGTTGAACGGTTTGATAAAGAATCGTATCGAGAATTTTCGACTCCACCATGGTGTATCGAATTGAGTTCGCCATCAGAATCAGCAGCACGGCAGGCAGGATGTTGACCATACCTTTGCCGAACGATTTCAGATATGCGCGCATCCCCATGCCGGAGACGAGCGCGGAAATCGTGCCCGCGAGCAGAAACACCAGCGCGATGAGCGGCATGATGATATCCTGCAGAAGCGGAATGAAACTCGAGCACAGGATCAGCGCGACACCCGCGCCGAGAATGCCCGCAAACCAGCCGAGCGCGCGGTCTTTTTTCTCTTCCTGCACATAATCCAGGCGAAGCGAAGCCCAGCGCGCGCTCATCGCAGGATCGTAGATCATCGAGCGCAGCGGGTCCCGTTCAATCCTTTTAGCATACGGAATTAAAAACGCGAGCAGCAGGCCGTAAATCAGCACGAACGTGACGAGCCGCATCCAGATGCCGGAAAACATCGGCAGTCCGACGAGTTGCTGCGCCACGCCGACCGTAAAGGGATTCGCCACGCCGGTGCTGAACCCGAACCCCACCGCGAGCAGGCTCATGCCGAGTCCGACCAGCGCGTCCCAGCCGAGAGAATACGCGAGCGCGACCGCGATCGGGACCAGCGGAACGCACTCTTCAAACGAACCCACGAATGCGCCAAGGCTCATGAAAAACAGGGAAACGAGCGGAAGCAGCTTATACTTTTGCTGCTCAAACATGCGATAGACGCGATTGAACAGATAAGAAAGCACGCCGCATTCATCCATGGCGTTGAACGCGCCTCCGATGACCAGAAGAAATGCAATGATCGCGATCACCGTGCCGGAGCCGGATGCGCCGAGCGCAAGAAACGGCGAAAGCAGCCATTTCCAGAACGGAATCCCGCCCGTTACCGAATGATAGGTGTCCGCCACGATGGATTCCGTTCCATTCGTCACCGTGCGCTGGTATTCGCCCGCGGGCAGAATCACGGTCAGCGCATAGGTGAGAACCATCAAGATAAATAGAATAATCAGCGCCGCTAAAAACGAGCGGGTGCCGACGTTGAACACGCGTTTCGATTTTTGTTCCATATCCCATCCCCCTGTTTCCAGCGCGCGGAACGCTCCGGTCGATGCTTTCAGACAGTATATCATAGCGCGCCGGACTGCGCATTGTTTTTCAGGATTTTCAAGCGTATAAAATCGAAGCGGTTCAGCGTTTGCAAAACGCGAATGATTTGTTATAATAGTAACAGCGTGAGGGAGTAGTTGGCGCGGCGAACGCCGCGTTCCAAGTCAACATGGTAGCACGACGCGCGGGCAGCGTCTGGCTTGGATGAAATAGCGAGACTCATGTACGACAGCGTGTTTGCCGTACATGGGTTTTTTATTTCCCAGCAAAGTTTACACTGTACGGCGGCCGACTTGTACACGAAACGAAAGGAATCATCATTCATGCAGCAGTATCTACTCGACGCGGAAGCATCCATTCGCTCCGTTTCCTCCGACGCACAGGGACTCTCCCGTGGTGAAGCGGAACGGCGGCTTTGCGATAACGGGCCGAATAAGCTCGCCGAAGCAAAAAAAACGCCGCTCGTCGTCCGCTTCTTTCAGCAGATGAAGGACCCGATGATCCTGATCCTGCTGGCCGCGGCTCTCGTTTCCGGCGTGACCGCCTTTCTGGAAGGCGAAAGCTTTGCGGACGTGATCATCATCCTCTCCGTCGTCGTCATCAACGCCGTGCTCGGCGTCGTGCAGGAGAGCAAAGCCGAAAAAGCCATCGAAGCGCTGCAGAAGATGTCCGCCGCAACCTGCCGCGTGCTGCGCGAAGGGCTGATTCTTCGCATTAAAACGGAAGAACTCGTCGTCGGCGATATCGTCCTTCTGGAAGCGGGCGACGCGGTCCCGGCGGACGGGCGCGTACTGGAAAGCGCCAGCCTCCAGATCGAGGAAGCCGCGCTCACGGGTGAAAGCCTGCCGGTCGACAAAACGGCGAATACGCTTTCACTGGACGGCGCGAAAGATATCCCGCTGGGCGACCGGAAAAACATGGTCTATATGGGCAGCACCGTGACCTACGGGCGCGGCAAAGCCGTCGTCACCGCAACGGGAATGCAGACTGAGATGGGCAAGATCGCCGGCGCGCTGGCGCAGGCGGAAGACGGGCAGACGCCGCTGCAGATCAAGCTCTCGCAGCTGTCCCGCATTTTAACCTGGCTCGTGCTCGGCATCTGCGCGGTCATTTTCGCGGTCAATATCCTCCGCTTCCGCGGAACGGGCGAACGTTATATCCTCGATTCTTTTCTGATCGCGGTCAGCCTCGCGGTCGCCGCGATTCCGGAAGGCCTCGTCGCCGTCGTCACCATCGTGCTCTCCATCGGCGTCACCAACATGAGCCGCCACAACGCGATCATCCGCAGGCTTACGGCGGTGGAAACGCTCGGCTGCGCGCAGATCATCTGTTCGGATAAAACGGGAACGCTCACTCAGAATAAAATGACCGTTGTCGAGGATTACGGCGACGATGTTGCGCTGTTAGCAAAAGCCATGGCGCTGTGCAGCGACGCGGAACTGGACGAAACGGACAACGCCGTCGGCGAACCGACGGAGTGCGCTCTGGTCAACTTCGCTTTTAAAAAGGGGTTTCGCAAGGATGCGCTGAAAACAGCCGAACCGCGCGTGGACGAAGCGCCGTTTGACAGCATGAGAAAGATGATGTCCACCGTGCATCGCACGCAAAGCGGGTTTATCCAGTACACAAAGGGTGCGCCGGACGAGGTGCTGAAGAAGTGCGCTTCTTATATACATGACGGCAAAGAACTGCCGCTGACGGACGATGTGCGCGCGGAAATCCTCGCCGCGAACAAGGCGATGGCGGAGAAAGCCCTGCGCGTGCTCTGCGCCGCGATGAAAAACTACAGTAAACAGCCGGCCGACCATTCCCCCGTCGCTCTCGAACAGGGGCTGACGTTCATCGGCCTCGTCGGCATGATCGACCCTGTCCGGCCGGAGGTGGTCGGTGCCATCGAACAGTGCCGCTCGGCCGGCATCCGGCCAATCATGATCACGGGCGACCATCGGGACACCGCCGCCGCCATCGCGCTCACGCTCGGCATCATCTCCGACGCGTCCGAGGCGATCACCGGCGCGCAGCTGGACGAGATCGACGACGCAACGTTTGAAAAAACCGTCGGCAGCTACAGCGTCTACGCGCGCGTCCAGCCGGAGCACAAGGTGCGCATCGTCAACGCCTGGCGGAAAAACGGGTTCATCACCGCAATGACGGGCGATGGGGTCAACGACGCACCGAGCATCAAGAGCGCGGATATCGGCATCGGTATGGGCATCACCGGCACGGACGTAACGAAGAACGTCGCGGATATGGTGCTCGCAGACGACAACTTCGCCACCATCGTGGGCGCGGTTCAGGAAGGCCGCCGCATCTACGATAACATCAGAAAGTCAATCCAGTTTCTACTCTCCTCGAATATGAGCGAGGTACTGAGCATTTTCTTTGCGACCATGCTGGGTTTCATCATCCTAAAACCGGCGCACCTGCTCTGGATCAACCTGATCACGGACTCCCTGCCCGCCCTCGCGCTCGGCACCGAAGCCTGCGAGCGGGACATCATGCGCCGCCCGCCGCGCAACCCGAAGGACGGCATCTTCGCCGGCGGCGTGGGGTTCGACGTCGCGTATCAGGGGTTGCTTGTGACCATTCTGACGCTGTCGGCATATTTCATCGGCGAGCGGATTCAAAACGGCGCATGGGCGATTGTAAACAGCACGGACGGCACGACGATGGCGTTCCTGACCATGAGCATGGCGGAGATTTTCCATAGCTTCAACATGCGCTCCCAGCGCAAGAGTCTGTTTTCCATGCAGTGCCACAACCTCTTCCTCTGGGGCGCGGCGGCGCTCTCCCTCGTCCTCACGCTCGTGGTGCTGTATGTACCGTTCCTGCGGGACGCGTTCAGCTTCGAGCACATCAGCATTCTGGAATACGCAATCGGGCTCGGGCTGGCGTTCATGATTATTCCGCTGGTCGAGATCGTGAAGACGATACAGAGGGCGGTTGGGAAAAAGAAATAAATAATCAGGATTGTAACGCAAGAGCGCACCCTCACGGGTGCGCTCTTCATTTTTCTTATTTTGAATTCACCACAAATTTGACCAAATCATAAAAACCAATGGTACTTTCCCCACGTCAGTATTTAGAAAGTCGTCAACATTAGTTATTTCAGGTATGCTTTCACCTGTTATTGGGTAGTCATTTGCATCTATGTTAAGGATTCTTTCATTCTTTAAAATTGATATCTCTGACATCAAACTTAAGGCTAGTTCGTTTGTTTGTATAAACTCTCTTAAGTAAGATTCGCAGCCTTCCCCAAAGAAATTTACGCCATTACGAATAATTTCTTCTGTCATATTAGTATATAAAGTTATTTCGATTGGATTGCCCTTTGTTTTAAATAAACGATCAATGATATGTTCCGCATTTGATTCCCAAACCAAATGATATGTTGTTGAAGTTTTCCATTCTCCCATTTCAGAAAATCCAAATTTAACTGTTTGATTATTTTCTTTTTCAAAATAACTTATTGGTATCGCAAGAGGTTTAATATGGCTTTTATTATCTGCTCCATCAAACCCAACTGCCATAATAATATAATCGTCTAGTCGAATGTAATCAAAAAACCATCCTTGAATCGTTACCCCATTCTCATCTCCTTCCACACAACCCAAGTTAAGCGTCATATTTCGAGTAGATAGCAACTTGTTATTCAACTCGTTTGCAGAAAATTCTCCCTCTCTTTTTATAAAATCATAAAATTGTTGATCTAGATCCGCCATTTCTTCTTCGCTCATCATCTGGGCTTCTGTAGGCAATGGACTCGGCGTGACAGCCGGAGTCGGCGTAACAACAGGGGTTGGCGTTATATACGCAATCCCTGCTTTTGTTAAATTTTCTTCGACCATTGCCTGTACTTCAGGTGTATTGACGGGAAATAGCATTGAAAAAACGCAGATGATTATTACAAGCAGATTTATCATATTGAATCCTTCTATCATGCAGTTATATGCGATTTTATCAACACCTGTTTCAATTGTAAAACGAAAAAGGATTAGCGTCAATTAACATTTCTACTTTGCATAAATAATGACCTTTTTTCAACGCACAGATTTTACTATAACAAAAAATGCCCCTAAGGGCATTTATGTTTGAATCAGTTTTACGCTTTTCCTTCGCAGCCGAGCACGGTCGTGATCTTGTGCGCAACCATCGACTTGATCGCATCGCGCGCGGGTTTGAGATACTGCCGCGGGTCGAAGTGCGAGGGGTTATCGTGGAAGTATTTGCGGATCGTCGCCGTCATGGCAAGCCGCAGGTCGCTGTCGATGTTGATCTTACAGACCGCCATCCGCGCCGCTTCGCGGAGCATATCCTCCGGAACACCGATCGCGTCCGGCATATTGCCGCCGTTTTCGTTGATCATCTTCACGAACTCGGGAATAACGCTGCTTGCCCCGTGCAGCACGATCGGGAATCCTGGCAGGCGTTTTTCGACGTCCTTGAGGATATCGAACCGCAGCTGCGGTTTCGTGCCGGGCTTGAACTTATACGCGCCGTGGCTGGTGCCGATCGCGATGGCCAGCGAATCCACGCCTGTGCGGTTCACAAAATCCTGCACCTGCGCGGGGTCGGTGTAGCTGCCCTCGCCCGCGGCGACTTTCACCTCGTCCTCAACGCCTTCAAGGCGGCCGAGCTCGCCTTCGACAACCACGCCGTGGTCATGCGCATACTCGACGACCTGACGGGTCAGCTTCACGTTTTCTTCGTATCCGTGGTGCGATCCGTCGATCATAACGGAGGAGAACCCGCCGTCGATGCAGCTCTTGCAGAGTTCGAACGTATCGCCATGATCGAGGTGGACGCAGATGGGCAGGTCCGTCTCGATACAGGCGGCTTCGATCAGCTTCATGAGGTAGGTATGGTTGGCGTACTTGCGCGCGCCGGAGCTGACCTGAAGGATCAGCGGGGCCTTGAGTTCCTTGGCGGCCTCGGTGATGCCCTGAATGATTTCCATGTTGTTGACGTTGAACGCGCCGATGGCATAGCCTCCGGCATACGCGTCCGCAAACATTTTTTTGCTGGTTACGATTGGCATGGTGCGTGACTCCTTTTCCTGATCGTTCGGATCATATGCGTTTCTTTCGTTACGTATTCTATCACATGAGCGTCAAAATGCAACGAAAAATTGCCCGTTCTTATCGGAAAACCTGTAAAGCGCCGGTTCGCCTCGCCTCGGAAACGCATCTGGTCGGATTGCCTTTCTCTTGTTTTTACGTTATACTACGCGTGAGTGAAAGCATGTCTTTCATGTGATCTATTTTGCGTACGCTATGGAGGGTTTTTCGGATGGACGCGCAGAAAAAACCGTTTCTTTCCCTGGTCATTCCTGTTTATAACGAAGAGGAAGTGCTGAAGGAATCGTTCAGCCGTATGGACACGGCGATGAAAAGCACCGGATATCCGTATGAGATCGTCTATGTCAACGACGGCAGCCGGGACGGTACGCTTCAGCAGTTACGCGAGCTCGCCTCGGCGCACAGTCAGGTCAAGGTGCTCTCCTTCTCCCGTAATTTCGGCCACCAGCTCGCGGTCACCTGCGGCATGGACGCGGCGAAGGGCGACGCCCTGATCATCATCGACGTGGATCTGCAGGACCCGCCCGAACTCATTCCGCAGATGATCAAAATGTGGGAAAGCGGCGCGGACATCGTATACGGCAAGCGCCTCAAACGCAAAGGCGAAACCTTCCTGAAAAAGCTCACGGCGGCCATGTACTACCGTCTGCTTTCCTGGATGAGCGCGTATCCCATCCCGCTCGACACGGGCGATTTCCGTCTGATCGGTCGCTGCGTCGCCGACCAGTTCCTGCTCATGCGCGAACACAACCGCTTTTTGCGCGGCATGTCCGCGTGGATGGGTTATAACGCGGTCCCCATCGAATACGAGCGGCAGGAACGCTTCGCCGGATCGACGAAATATACGCTTAAAAAGATGCTCCGCCTCGCAAGCGACGGAATCACCGGTTTTTCGGACAAGCCTCTCACGCTTCCGATGCAGTTCGGCATCGCGCTGCTCGCGCTCTCCGGCCTCGGCCTTGTCGCGCTGATCGTTCTGGCCTGCGTTTCTGGCGTAGCGCCGTGGCTCTGGGCCGCCGGCGGTATCCTGCTCGTGCAGGGGCTTTCGCTGTTCTTCATGGGCTTGCAGGGCATGTATTTTGGCCGCATCTATGACGAGGTTAAGGGCCGCCCGCTCTACATCGTCTCGGAGAAACTCAACCTCGAATAAGCGGACAGACCGCTGAATTCGATACAAAGATATCGAATTCTGCGGTTTATATAGGCTGTATCAAAAGGTTTTACTTGCGGATATACGGCAAATATTGTACAATACTTTGGGTTTTAAGAGCAAAAATGTTCTTCTCTCGAAATCAATATCAATACTGTGAGTCGAAAGAGTGAACGCTGCTCCCCGCTGAAATCGTATACTATATAAAGGAGAACATAGATATGGCAATCAAAGTAGGCATCAATGGCTTTGGCCGTATCGGCCGCCTGGTCTTCCGCGCAGCCGCAGCCAACCCCGAAATCGAAGTCGTCGGCGTGAACGATCCGTTCATCGACCTCGACTACATGGTCTACATGCTCCGTTACGACACCGTACACGGGCAGTTCAAGGGCAGCATCTCCACGAAGAACGGCAAGCTCGTCGTCAACGGCGAGGAGACTTATGTGTACGCGTGCATGAACGCGAATGAAATTCCCTGGAAGGAATGCGGCGCGGATTACGTCGTGGAATCGACCGGCATCTTTACCACCGTCGAAAAGGCCAGTGCGCATTTCGTCGGCGGCGCGAAAAAGGTCGTCATCTCCGCTCCGTCCGCCGATGCTCCGATGTTCGTCATGGGCGTCAACCAGGACAAGTACACGAAGGATATGAAAGTGGTCTCCAATGCGTCCTGCACCACGAACTGCCTCGCCCCTCTGGCCAAGGTCATCCATGACAACTTCGGCATCGTCGAAGGCCTCATGACGACCGTACATTCCATCACCGCAACGCAGAAAACCGTCGACGGGCCGTCCAAAAAGGACTGGCGCGGCGGCCGCGCGGCGGCGCACAACATCATCCCCAGCTCCACCGGCGCAGCCAAGGCCGTAGGCAAGGTCATTCCCTCCCTCAACGGCAAGCTCACCGGCATGTCTCTGCGCGTGCCGACGCCGGACGTTTCCGTCGTCGACCTGACGGTCCGCCTGGAAAAAGGCGCGACCTATGAGCAGATCAAGGCTGTCATGAAGGCCGCTTCCGAAGCGCCGGAATGGAAAGGCATCATCGGTTACACCGAGGACGAAGTCGTTTCTTCGGACTTCTACACCGATCCGCGCACCTCGATCTTCGACGCCAAAGCCGGCATCAGCCTGAACGACAACTTCGTCAAGCTCGTCGCCTGGTATGACAACGAGTGGGGTTATTCCAACAAGGTGCTCGACCTCATCGCGCACATGGCGAAGGTCGACGCGAAGTAATTCAGACGAATTATATCTGGAGAGAGCGGATTATCCGCTCTCTTCTTTTCTTGCCGTTTGACGGAATCGGCGAAATTGTGTAAAGTCTTACTGTAAATTCAGGCTTTTGCCTAAATATAAGGAATCATACATGAAATTACGTACCCGCCTCTTTATACTCATTCTCCTGTTCTCTCTGCTTCCGCTCTTCGGCTGCGGTTCCATCGGCGCGCAGATTTCCGCTATCTCCGACGCGGTCGTCGATTACTCCGATTACTATATCGAGGTGCGGGATCTTTCCTCTCAGGTACGCGGGCAGGCAAACCTGCAAAACGCGGAACTGGAAACGCTCGACTATACGATAACGGTCGATATCCCGGATTATACTGCGCTCGACCTGTCCTCCGTCCCGTATACCCTGCCTGCGCCGGATTTCTCCCCGCGCAGCATCGCGGCGTATCAAACGCGGGCCGCGCTCGCCCTGCGGCAGGCGCTGGAAACCTACGCGCCCGTCGGGAACGTTTCCGCGTATCTGCAGATTCCCGTCGACTTTTCCCTCACACAAACCGCGGACGGCTGGTCTGCCGCACTATCCAGCCAAAGTAAATTCAGCATCCGGCAAACGGTGGAAGGCATGGTATCCTCCATTCTCGCACGAAACGAAATCTATCAGGAAAACCTCCGTAAGATGCTGGTTGCCTCGTTGTTGCAGAACCTGCTCTCCGGCGCATTCGGCAGCAGCGCGTATACGGATCAGCTGGCGGTGACGGACGTTTCGAAAACCGCAGACGGCAGCTATACCGTTTCGTTCACCTTTCCCGACCCGGCGTTCGTATTCTCCGCGCTGGGCGAAACGTACGCTGCCTCATTCAACCAGCCGTTTTTCGGCGACGCGCTGGCCGTCACGCTCCCGATTGACGGAATACGGGAGCTTGACCTGACAGGCGCCCCGCAGTTGAGCGGGTCCGTCTCCGTTTCACTCGACGATGCAACCGGCGTAGGCGCTCTGCTGGACGACGGCGGACTCGCCGCGGCAATCGCCCGGGAAAAGACGAACGCCGAAACTTCCGTGGCCGAACGAGTCAACGCGGCCTGGCGCGTGCCGCCGCAGGACCCACCCGCTTCCGGCTCCATCATGGAAGGAACGAGCAAAGGAAATGTGGTGGAGTTTAGAACGGACCGCAGTCTCGGAACGTATTACTATATCCGCTTTTACCGGATCGACGGCGAGGACGTTTCGCAGGATGGGACTCTCACAGTCGGCATTTTCATCAATGGCGGCAAGAGCGCGCATCTGCGTCTGCCCGGCGGACATTACCGCGTCGTCTGGGTTATCGGGGAGAACTGGTACGGTCTGAAGTACCTTTTCGGAACGGACGGAAAAATCTATAACGGCAGCAACGCGATTCTTTCAGAGCCCGGCGTCCAAAATATATATTCCTTTAAGTAATTCTATTTCTATTATCTTCCGTTGTATGAGCGACGTTTGTTAATAAAATTTCGCTGATTCCATTGATTTTCCGCACTGGCTATGCCATTATCATAATTAAGAATATTGTTTCCAATTCAATATGAATTTTCAGGAGGATCTTTATGAAACGCATCTTCTTCGCTATGGTTGCGCTGATTTTAGCCGCTCTTTCGGTCGCCTGCGGGCAGCCCGCGGCCGACAAATCAGAACAGGCGGATGCCGCAGTTGCCCAGCCCGTCGAAGCCGAGCCTCAGCCGGCGGAAACGTTGGATCCCAATATGGCGATCGTTTTCAACGACGACGCGCTGGAAAGCGGCGTCAGAAAGGCGATGAACCGCCCGGATGGAGACATCCTCGTTTCGGACGCACAGGCGGTTACGAATCTGGATCTCCAGATGGACGGCAGCGACTGGTCCATTCCACGCATCCATAATCTCGACGCGCTCAGGTATTTCACCAATCTGGCCACGCTGAACCTGAACTGGGCGGTGCAAAGAAGCGACGGCCCTGTCGACCTATCCCCGCTTTCTGGATTGACGTCGCTGGTAGACCTGCAGCTCGCCTGCACAGAAGTGTCTGATCTTTCGCCGCTGTCCAGTCTGATCCATCTGAACTCCCTGCAGATATGGGGCTGCCGCGGCATCACGGACATCAGCTTTGTCTCAAGTCTGAAAGAGCTGCAGAATTTTCAGGTAAGCGGTAACTACGTTTCCGACATCAGCCCGCTTGCCGAATTACCCGAAATTCAGTATCTCAATCTGGACAAAAACGTGATACAGGACATTTCGCCGCTTCTTGGATTGACAAAATTGAAGAAACTGATCCTATCCGAAAATCTAATCGAAGATTATTCGCCGCTTAGCGAAATCTATCCGAATTTGGAGGAGAAGGATTTCGCTTTGGATGACGTTCCGCAGCCGATCGACTTTAAAGACCCTGTATTGGAACAGAAAATCCGCGAACTGCTTCAGATACCCGAAGGCGATATCACGTTCCTCCAGACGAAGGATATATTCGATTTACAGCTTGGCAACTCCTGGCAGGAGACCATCCCTGACGAGATTAAAATCGTCGATATCAGCGCGCTGCGGTATTTCCCGAATCTAAATAACCTATCGATCCAGTTCAACGGGGTCGGTGATATCGAGGCACTGCGTGCCATGCCGAACCTTAGTATACTGGATTTAAACGGCAACCCCCTCTGGAGCGTGGTGCCGCTGGAGAGCAGCAAACAGCTGACATGGCTGAATATCAGCGGATCGCTTGTGAGCAATCTCACTCCGCTGAAAGGGCTGACGAAGCTGGAATCACTGCAAATTTCTTATATTCCCGGCTTGGAGACGATCGAACCGATCGCATCGCTGAGCAATCTGAAAGAATTACAGATGAAAAACGTACTGGTCGATCTTTCTCCGATTGCATCCCTGAAGAACCTGACCACCTTGTATCTTACGGACGGGTACGATGGTGATCTTTCCGCATTGAAGGAGATTTATCCGAACCTGAAAGACAAAAATTTTGATATGAAGTAATTGCTGATATCCATCTCCCCTTACATATAACGGCAAAAAACAGAGGCGAATCATTCGCCTCTGCTTTTTTCGTTTTACATTACTTTAATGCAAGGAACGCGAACAACGGGTAATGATCTGAGTATTTCGTAGGAATTGCGCGGGCGTTGAGCACGGTGATGTTTTTCGACACGATGATATTATCGATCTGGGACATCTCGATGATGTTTTGCGAATAATCGTAAAATTTCGTCTCGCTTGTATTCACCACGCGGTAGTGCTTAGAGAATACTTCGAATTCTTTTTCCTTGGCGTTGAAATCGCCCGTCAGAATCTTATACGGGTTCTTGTCCGCGTCCATGACGGCGACAACATCCGCAAACTGCTGTTTTCTGACGGATGAGGATTCGTAAGAAAAGTGCGTGTTATATACGGACACGCGTTTGCCGTCGATGACGTAAACTTCCTTCTGCAGGCAGCGTTGCTCGTTATTCCCGCTGTAAAGCTCGGTTACCTCTTCCGATTCGGATTTATACTTTGAAATCTGGCCGATTCCGTACTGCCCGCCGTTTTCATAATTGACCGTCTCCGCGAAAGAGAGATGCTGCGCGTTTCTGGTGCGCACGGATAAAAGATTGTTCGTGCGCTCTTTTTTATTGATGTAGACCTCCTGCACGCCGAGGATATCCGGCCTCTGCGCGGCAATCAGCCAGCCTTGCATCACGAGATTGTTGTTCCCGCGCTTAATGTTCCAGGTGCCGACCGTAAGCACGTCACGCACGAGATAGATGGAGTACTTTACTTTTCCGTTGACGCTGATGCGGATCGTCTTGCTGTTGCCGGAGTTAATGGAATATTTCGTGCTCGCGATACCCGTGTTCCCGATGCTTACCTTCACACCGCTGTTGGCAGTCGCCTTGATCCGTATCTCGCTCTGCGTCGCGGTCAGCACATATCCGTACTCCGTCGGTGAAAAATTCGGAGAGAGTTCCCCTCCGGTGATGTCAAGTCCGGAGAGGTATTCGTCGCTTACGTTCGTTTTCAGTTCCATATAGTCGGCGGAGACGAACCCGGTCGTTCCGTTGAAATCAATCGCGTGCCAGGCGCCCGAAGCATATGCCTGCGTAACCTGAAAGGTTTGCCCCTTTGCCGCTTTTCCGAGCTTTTTCCCGCGCGCGGAAGGCTCCGCACGGACGTTGACGTCCGTCTCCACATTGACGACGGTGCCCGTGCAGCTGAGCTGGTAAGACGGCAGCGACGCGTCGATATTGATATACATGCGGTTGACGTAACCCGTGCGTCCGTTCGCGGTAACGCGGTACCATTCGGAGTTCACGTTGCTGTCGAGAATCTTGACGATCGTCCCCTCGCCCAAGCGCGTAATCAATCCGCCGGAGGAACTCGCGGTCTTTCGCATCGCGACGTCGTCCGTCGTAATCATGCCCGTGGTCAGCGTCAGCGCGCGCGCGGAGGAAACCGGCAGCACGGTAAAGATGCATATAGCAAGGATGATCAGGAACACAGTCAGCCGTTTTATCATACGATCAGCTTTCGATGAAAAATTGGTCCGTCCGAACCTACAAACTGAGTGTAGAGAAAAACGAGCGGGATGACAAGCCGCATCCCGCCCAATTCACGAAAACGTTACATTACCGCACTTCAGCGTTCCACGAGGTATACGTTCGCTTCGTAAGGCTCAAGGCCTTCACCCTGCGCGATGTAATTCGAAAACACCAGTTCCATATTGCCTTTTTTCTTCGGCTGCTTGATCGCCCGCGCACGGAGGTTGATCTCGATGTAGAATCGATCGTCCCCGTCGTCCCGGTAATAGCAGAACGCGTCTTCATTCGCGCTTTCCGCCGGTTCAAACGAACCGTACACCAGTGCCGGATGCTCTTTTCTCATCTTTATAAGCGTCTGATAGGCGTGCCAGACGGAAGTTTCGTCCGCCATCTCGGCGACTGCGTTACAGATGTCCTTATCCCCGACGCGAATCCACGGCAGATGTTCGGAGAAGCCGGCGTAGGCTTCATTCGTCCATTGCATTGGAGTACGGCTGTGATCCCTCGTACCGACAAGCACGGTTTTCCATGCCGTTTCGGGCGTATTGCCCGCCGCGATGAGCTCGCGGTATTTATTCAGGCTTTCGATGTCCCTCAGTTCGGACATATCCTTAAAATCGACGTTGACCGCGCCAAGTTCCTGGCCCTGATAAAGGAACACCGTCCCCCGCGCGGTGAGCAGCGCCACGGCGAGCAATTTTGCGACCGCGTCACGGAACTCCTCCCGCGGGTCGATTTTACTGACCATGCGCGGGTTGTCGTGATTCTCCACGAAAATGCTCGGCCAGGCGTAATCCGCGTAATCGCCTTCCAGTTTGGTGAAACACTTCTTCAGATGCGCCAGATTATAACGGTAATCGTCGAACCGGTTTTTACCGAGATTGTCCAGGTGGTCGAAGCTGAATACGGTGTTCAGTTCCTTTCGTTCGTCCGCGGTGAGCAGCTTGCTCATCTCCGGCCCGATACCCGGCGTCTCTCCGACCGTGAACATATCAATAAACGAACGTTCGCGCAGTTCGCGCAGGTATTCGTGCAGATGGATCCCGTAAAAATAATGCTCGATTCCGTTGAACTGCAAAAGCGTACCGAGCGTTTTACTGCCATCCGCCAGAGACGTCTTGCTGATATAGTTGATTACATCCAGGCGGAACCCGTCCACGCCCTTCTCGCGCCAGAAATCGACGATGCCGCAAACTTCGTTCCTTACGTTCGGGTTATCCCAGTTCAAATCGGGCTGTTTTTTTGAAAACAGATGCAGGTACTCCTCGTCCCGCGAGTCCACGTGATACCACGCGGGTCCGGAAAAGTAGCTGGACCAGTTATTCGGATGTGCGCCCCCCTTCGGCCTGCGCCAGATGTAGAAATCTCCGTGCGGGCCGTCCGGATGCTTCGCCGAGTCGATGAACCACTCATGCTCGTCCGAAGTATGGTTCACCACGAGATCGAGGATGATACGCATGTCGCGCTTGTGCAGTTCGCCGATGAGTTCCTCCGCGTCCGCCATGGTGCCGAACTCTTCCATGATGGCGCGGTAATCGCGCACGTCGTAGCCGTTGTCGTCATTCGGGGAATCAAAGATCGGAGAGAGCCAGACCGCGTCCACGCCGAGGTCTTTCAGATAATCGAGTTTCTCAATGATGCCGCGCAGGTCGCCGACTCCATCTCCATTGCCATCCTTGAATGAACGCGGGTAGATCTGGTAGACGACCGCTTCTTTCCACCAGTAATGCTGATTCGATTTTTGAATCGGTTCACTATCCTTCTCCTGGTTTAGCAAGTCGATCAAGTCGTTTACCAGCTGATCTGCATCCGGTATGCCTTTGCCAGCAAATTTCGGTATCGCTGAAAGCTTAAGCGCTTTTACGATGGGGTTAAAAACGACTTTTTCGCTGATCCCCGCATATTGCACTAACAGTGCGAGCAGATCTTTTGCGATAGGAGCCTGTAACAGTTCTCCAACCCTCGTGTCTTTCGTGATCATGCCGGCCGTATCCTCCGTAATTCCAGCTAACGCTGCGCTCCCGTCCATTGTACCGCGACCTTGCCAAAGTTGTCCACGGCTTTATGTTCGATTTTCTTTCTGTCCCGTTCGCCGATTTTTTTCAGCGCTTTGAGTGCCAGTTTGTTCCCGGACCGCTTCCATACCGCACAGGCGGTTCCATTGAGCAGCACGGTTGGAAATACGATGCCGGTGTTGTTGTAGATTTGTTTGATCGTCCCTTCGGGCAGAAACGGATTTTCCGTTTTCCGATACCCCAGCAGGAGCTGGTCGAACGCCGCCAGAAAAACAACACGCGGTATCTGCGCGTCGTCCGGCAGGGATTGGTTAATCGCAAAGTAAGTGTTCTTGCCGAATGTTACGGTATCCTCCGCTGTTTGTTCCAGCAGCGCTTTCAGCCGCTTCTGCGGCAGGCCGAAAAACGTCTGCGCGTCCCGCAGCGAAACGGGCGAATAATGCCGCAGATACCTCCGCATCAGTTCGGCAAGCGCCGCGTCCTCTTCCATAGGCTCCACGGGTTCGAGGCGCGTGAACACGCGGTTGCCGTCCGGCGTATAGGCGATTTCACCTTTCTCCGCCATCGCGCGGAACAATCCGCCCCATGGATGGAGGATGATTTCCGTTTCGCGTTCGGTCATGCCATCTTGCAGGCAGATTGTTTTTAACGTTTCTCTCGTTCGGTCCCTTTCCGACAGCGCGCGGAGAATGACGCTGCGAAACATCTCGCATCTTCCTTCGGCGATTCCATCGTCCCAAAAGGACATCTGGCCGAAGTCCGTTTCGCTTCCTCTATACAATATGAGCGGCAGATCGCGTCTGTCGTGCAGGTGCAGCGTTCCGCGAAACGACCACGTTTTCACATAGCGCGAAAAGTCCGGCGGATCGCTCGCGCGGATCTTCAGCGCGTGCAGCGCGGCGGCGCCGTACTGCGCCTGCAGGCCGACGAGACCGCGCACCACTTCCTCCGAAGGAGCGGGTGAAAGTAAAAATTGATTTTGTAAACGATGCAGTTTGAATGTTTCAATATCCATATGTTTCGCGGAATGATATATGGTTGGCTTCCGTTTTCAGATATGCAGGCAATGAAAAGAGCGGACGAATCACTCGCCCGCTTTTTTGTTTTGCCGTTTGTTACTCTCCCGCGGCTGCTTCGTAAACGCTGACCTGCTTTTTGCCAAGGTGTTTGGTTTCAAAGCGGACCACGCCGTCGACTTTCGCAAAGAGCGTGTCGTCCTTGCCGATACCGACGTTGACGCCGGGATGGAAATGCGTGCCGCGCTGACGCACGAGAATATTGCCCGCGAGTACGAACTGGCCGTCCGTACGTTTCGGCCCCAAGCGCTTGGACTCGCTGTCGCGGCCGTTGCGGGACGAACCGACGCCTTTTTTATGTGCAAACAGCTGAAGATTCATCTTGAACATATCGTTACACCTCCCTGTGTCGAATGTTGAGGGATTTGCGATACGCCTCCCGAATGGAGGTCAGGCCCGCTTCCATCGTTAAAAACAGAAGCTCCGCCTTGTCCAGCCGCTCCCCGCGCGTATCGCCCGCGAGAACGCAGCTCATTCCTTTGGTTTCGTCGATCGAGACTGCGAGTTCTTCGCCCTCTTTCAGCCCGACGACCTGCACAAGCCCCAGAAAACAGGTCTGTGTCAGCGCGGAGATCGCGCTGCAGACGATGTCTTCGCCCGCTTTCCCATAGCCCGCATGTCCGGTCGATTGGAACCCGACCGTTCTGCCCCGGCTATGGAGCATCGTAACCGTCACCATTTCGTTTTACCCGATCGAAAGAATCTCGACCTTGGTGTACGGCTGGCGATGGCCGCGCTTAGTGCGCGAATTTTTCTTCGGCTTGTACTTCAAGATAACGACCTTTTTGCCTTTGCCGTGTTCGAGCACCTTGCCGCGAACCGCAACGCCGCTTAAAACAGGCTTGCCCACTTTAACGCCGCTGTCGTCCGCAACCAGCAATGTTTCAAAATCGACTTCGTCGGCAATGTTGGCTTCGAGTTTTTCGACCGTAATCTGGTCGCCAACCTCTACCTTATACTGCTTTCCACCGGTTTGAATGATTGCATACACGATAACTGCACCTCCTCATACCAGACTCGCCCGATCGCGGTGTCGCGGAAAAAACCGCGCGCTTATACCGCCCCGGAGCGGCTCACCGAAAGATCATAACACAAACGCGTTTGCCGTGTCAACGAAAAATGCCGCCGATTTACAAGGGTTTTTCTCAGATCAGCGGATGATTTTACAATCCTTTTTCGCCTCCTGCACCTTCTTTTCAGCCAGCGGGCGAACCGTGAATTTTTCGACGTGCAGCGAGGCGTTCGGGCGGACGTAATAGGTTCCGCCCTCCTCGATCGGGAACAGGCAGCCGTGCTTCTTTTCAGCGAGCTCCATCGCGGCGACGACGTCCGGGTGCGCCTCGATCAGCATACGTTTATTGTTGCTGCCTTTGATCACCTGTACGGTCTGCTTGCGGATGCGGTTGACCATGGTCTCGGGTGCGAGAACCTTCGCGTCCCCGTTGCAATAGGGGCATACCTGCTGGAGTGTATCCGATATGCTCTTGCCGGTCTTCTTCCGCGTCATTTCCACGAGGCCCAGGTGCGTAAAGCCGAATACATGCGAGCGCGTGTGGTCGTCACGCAGCGCGTTCTTCAGCGTCGTAAGCACCAAAACGCGATTCGCTTCCTTTTCCATATCGATAAAGTCGATGATGATGATGCCGCCGATGTCGCGAAGGCGCAGCTGCTTGGCAATCTCTTTGGCCGCCTCGCAGTTGACCGATGTGATCGTCTTTTCGAGACTATCCTTACCGACGAATTTGCCGGAGTTGACGTCGATGGACGTCAGCGCCTCCGTGCGGTCGATGATGACATATCCGCCGCTTTTGAGCCAGACTTTGCGCGCGAGCGCTTTTTCGATCTTTCCTTCAGTGTCGTAGCGGTCGAACAGCGCCTCGCTTTCCTTCAGCAGGATGCGCGCCTTGAGTTTCGGCGCCATGACGTCCGCGATTTCACGGAGTTTATCATACGTTTCCGCGTCGTTGACGAACACGCGGTCGATATCCTTCATCAAAAGGTCGCGCGCGGTCCGGAACAGCAGCGACTGCTCGGCGTGCAAGAGCGCGGGCGCTTTTCTCTTTTCCGCGCGTTTCTCGATCTCCGCATAGAGGTTCACGATGCTTTCGAGGTCTTCGGCAAAATCCTGCTTGGTTTTGCCCGCCGAGGCGGTACGAACGATGACGCCCATGCCTTTGGGTTTGATTTCCGCGATGATTTTTCTGAGACGCTGCCGCTCGTCGTCCTTGTCGATGCGCCTTGAAACGCCGACGTAATCCATCGTCGGCATCAAAACGAGGGATCGTCCCGCGAGCGTGATATGCGTGGTGACTCGCGCGCCTTTTGTGCCGACCGGGTCCTTCGCCACCTGCACCATGATGGTCTGGCCGGGCTTGAGCAAATCGCGGATGTTCTTTGAGTCCGGCATCTGTTCGATCTCGTCGTCCGGATCGTCCGAAAGCACGATATCCCCCGCGTAGAGGAACGCATTGCGTTCCAGCCCGATGTCGACAAACGCCGCCTGCATACCGGGCAGGACGTTCTGCACTTTGCCGTTGTAGATGTTGCCGACGAGACGCTCCGCCCCCTCCTGCTCCACGTAGAGCTCGACGGGCGAACCGTCCTCGACGACCGCGACGCGGGTTGCCACGCCGCTTGCGTCCACCAGGATTTCCTTATTCATTTGTACCTTCTCTTTCCTATTCCACAGGCAATCGCGGCAGCGGGCCATCTTCGGCAAAGTACATGTTCGTACGGTGGATTTCGTACGCGGCATGCGCATCCAAACGTTCGAGCAGCGCGTCGATGAACGCATCGACCCGCAGCCCGCCATCGGCTTGCAGTTTGCCAAGAACGAGGAGGGCGGCTTTTTCGCCCTCGACCGGCCCCACGGAGACCCGCAGGATATACGGACGCATATCGACGGGCTTGATCCCGCCCTTTGTCCGTTTGTTTATGATGATTTCGCCTGACAGCATTGCTTCGAGCGTGTTTTTAATTTTTTCAGAGGAAATCCCGCCGTCAAACGTCAGGCTGACACGGTATTCCGCCGCGCGGAGTTTGGCCGAGAGAGAGCCGAAGTTTTCGGGGGCGGCAAACGCGTCCGAAACGGACAAGCCCTTCGGCATGGCTTCGTTCGCGCGGCGCATAAACTCCTCCGGCGAGATCTCTTCCGAAAGCTGCACCTCGAACCACTCGCAGGAACTGCTCATCCCTGTCGCCGCGGCGGTCGCGAACGAAAGCTGCGGGTGCGGGTTGAACCCGCAGGAATACAGAAGCGGCAGCCCCGCCCTGCGAAAGGCGCGCTGAAGCGTCCGTTGGATATCCAGATGCGAGATCAATGCGATCTCGCATCCTTTATGATATACGGCAATCAGTTTCATAGCGCGCTCCAAAGCATCCGTTGCAGGTTTCGCGGCAGTCCGGCGTCGTTTCTCCGGCCAGCGCTCGTTCATATTCTTTCCGCAGGTAACTCTTTGTCACGAGCATATCGACAAAATCCCACGGAAGCGGTTCTTCCGGAAGGTAATTCCGCTGCGCGCAGTCCTGCTCGGAGAGGCCGCAGTCGGCAAACGCCTGCGACCACGCCGCCGGCCGGAAATGCTCCGTCCACGCGTCGAAACGGCAGCCCAGTTCATAGGCCCGCAGCAGCACGTCCGCCAATTTTTCGTCTCCGCGGGAAAATGCGGCCTCCAGCACGGAGAGCAGCGAATAGTGGCAATTCAGTTCCGCTCCGCGGATGCCCTTAAGCGCGCCGCGCAGCAGTTCCTGTTTGCGCCGTATCTCATCCGGCGGGATCTGCCCGCACCACTGGAATGCCGTAAACGGCTTGGGCACAAACGTGGCAACGCTGATGTTGAGCCGAAGCCCCTTGCCGCGCTGTTCCTTCGGGAGCGTGTAAAATTGCGCGCTTATCTTTCGCGCAAGCTGCGCGATGCCGAGGATGTCTTCGTCCGTCTCGGTCGGCAACCCGATCATGAAATAGAGCTTGACGCCGTTCCAGCCAGCGGAAAACGCATCCAGCGTCGCGCGGAGGATGTCTTCCTCCGTGACGTTTTTGTTGATCACGTCCCGCAGCCGCTGCGTACCCGCCTCCGGCGCGAAGGTCAGCCCCGCCTTGCGCACGGTCTGCATGACGCTCAAATCGTTTGCCAATTCGCTGTCCACCCGAAGCGAGGGCAGGGACACGGAGACTTTTCCCGCTTCCATCTCGCGGATGATCTGCGGCACCAGTTCGTGCACTTCGGAATAATCGCCCGTGCTCAGGCTTAACAGCGACACTTCGTCGTAACCCGTGCATCCGATTTGCCGCCGCGCAAGTTCCATAACGGTTTCGCTTTTTCGCTCGCGTACGGGGCGATAGATGTACCCCGCCTGGCAGAATCGGCAGCCGCGCGTACAGCCGCGCATCACTTCCAGCGCGACACGGTCGTGTACGATATTCAGGTATGGCACGACCGGATCGCCGGTAAACGCCGCCTTGTCGAGGTCTTTCACGATACGCCGGACAACCTTTGTATCCTCCGTCCGCAGGGACGGAACGTAAACGCCACGAATGCCGGAGAGTTCTTTTAAAAGTTCTACCTTGCTCTTTCCCGAGCGCTTTGCGCGCCGGACTGCTTCCACAAGATCGAGCACCATCTCTTCGCCGTCGCCGATCATCACCGCGTCCATAAACGGTGCAACTGGCAGCGGGTTGCAGGCACAGGGTCCGCCGCAGACCACAAGCGGGTCTGATTCCGCGCGGTCTTTCGCCAGCAGCGGCACGCCGGACAAATCAAGCATCTGCAGGATATTGGTATAGCACATCTCGTACAGCAGCGAAAAGCCTATGATGTCGAATTCTTTCAGTGGTCGTTTCGTTTCCAGCGAAAAGAGCGGCAGGTGCTCCTCGCGCAGAACCTGCTCGAGATCCGGCCACGGTGCGAACGCGCGCTCGCAGGCGATTCCATCCCGCTCGTTCATCACATGATACAGGATTCTTGAGCCCAGATGCGACATGCCAATTTCATACACATCCGGAAAGAGCAACGCAAAGCGGACTTCCGCCGTGTCCTTGACGATGCTGTTCCATTCTCCGCCGATATATCGCGCGGGCTTCTCCACGCGGCTCAATAATCGGTTCAATACTGTTTGATCCAATGCAGTATTCCGTTCCGTCACATTCATTAGGAAAAACTTTCCCTAATTGAATAGTTTACCATACGCGACGCATACGGTCAAACACGATACAACGCGAAACCGTTCCATTAAAATAAAACTCGTATCATCACGCAGCTTATAAAATATCATGCAAAACCGTCGCAATGTGGTAAAATAGACGTGTTTACTATAAAAAACAAAAACAGGAGATTGCTATGCTGCTTCTAAAAAACGGCCTGATCCACACGATGACGCAGGACGCTTTCACCGGAGATATTCTGATCGATGACGGGAAAATACTCGCCGTCGGCTCCTCCCTAACCGCGGGCAGTGCGGAGGTCGTCGACCTCCGCGGGCTTTTCGTTCTGCCCGGATTGATCGACGCTCACTGCCACATCGGCATGTGGGAGGACGGCATGGGCGAAGAGGGTTCGGACGGAAACGAGATGACCAACCCCGTCACGCCGGAACTGCGTGCGGTCGACGGGCTCAATCCCTTCGATCCATGCTTCCGCGAAGCGCGCGAAGGCGGCATCACCACCGTCGTCACCGGCCCCGGCAGCGCAAACGTGATTGGCGGGCAGTTCGCCGCGCTGAAGACATTCGGCCGCAGCATCGAGCAGATGACGCTGCGCGACCCGATCGCCATGAAAGCGGCGACTGGCGAAAACCCGAAAACGGTCTATTCCGAAAAAAAAGTCGCGCCGACCACGCGTATGGCGATCGCTTCTCTGTTCCGCTCCACCATGACCGACGCGATCGAATATCAGAAAGGCATGGCAAAAGACGAGGACAAACCGGACCGTGACATCGGTATGGACGCACTGCTGCCCGTCATCAACCGTGAACTTATCGTAAAAATCCACGCGCATCGCGCGGACGATATCCTCACCGCGCTGCGCCTCGCAAAGGAATTTAACCTGAAAGTGACGATTGACCACTGCACGGAAGGGTATATGATCGCGGACGTGCTCAAAGATCGCCTTTCCGAACAGGGCGCGGGCATCATCATCGGCCCGCTGCTTTCTGAGCGCAGTAAGATCGAATTGAAAAACCTCAGCTTCTCCGCGCCGCGCATTCTGGAGCAGGCGGGCATCAAATTCGCGCTGATGACCGATCATCCGGTTATCCCGATTCAATTTTTGCCAGTACAGGCCGGGCTTGCCGTGCGCGAGGGGCTCAGTGAGGAAACCGCGTTTCGTTCAATCTCGCGTCACGCCGCCGAGATCGTCGGTATTTCCGACCGCGTCGGTACGCTGGAAGCAGGAAAGGACGCTGACATCGCGGTGTTCGACGGGCACCCGTTCGATTACCGCACGCATTGTGTGCTCACGCTGATCAACGGCGCGATCGTACACGATTCCCGCAGAAAGGGGGCGTAAAACATGCGCTCCACCTACGCGTCTATTTCCCTCGCCAACATCCGGTACAACATTAAACTCATACGCTCCCGCTTAAAGCCGGACACAAAATACCTGGCCATCGTCAAGGCTAACGCTTACGGGCACGGCATGGAGGCCGTCTCCAACTGCGCGCTGGAGAGCGGCGCGGAATACCTTGGAGTCGCGTTTTCCGAGGAGGGCGTGCGCCTGCGCCTCGCGGGCATCACGGCCCCGATCCTGCTGCTCGGCGCGACGGAAGAAGACCACATGGACGATGTGGTCCGCCACGGTCTGATGCCAACGGTGTTCACTGCGGAAACGCTCACGCTGTTACAGTCCCACGCGGCGAAACTCGGTATGCCCTGCCGCGTCCACATCAAGGTTGACACGGGCATGAACCGCATCGGCTTTACGAGCGAGGCGGCGTTTACCGAGGCGATTTTGCTGCTCAAGCGCAGCCCAAACCTCGTACTAGACGGGCTGTTTACGCATTTTGCGGTGTCGGAACTCTCTGATCAATCCTTTACGCTGCTGCAGGCGGAGCGCTTTCGCCGTTATGCCGATATCGCGCGGCAAAACGGCCTCCGTCCGATCCTCCACGCCAGCAACAGCGCGGCCGCGCTTCACATCCCCGAAGTCCAATTCGACATGGTGCGCGGCGGCATCGCGATGTACGGCTGCCATCCCGCCGGTCACGCGGTCGAGGGAATCGACTTGAAACCCGTATTGAGCTGGCATTCCTATGTGACGCACATCAAGACCGTACCCGCGGGCGAAGGCGTGAGTTACGGCTTAAAATTCGTCACACCCTGCGATATGCGCGTAGGCACCGTTGCGGTCGGTTACGGGGATGGTTATAAGCGCTGTCTCTCCGGCAGAGCGGATGTGCTCATCCGCGGCAGACGCGCGCGGCAGATCGGCACTATCTGCATGGATCAGATGATGGTCGATCTGACGGATGTTCCGGACGCGGAAGTCGGCGACGATGCGATACTCATCGGTTCTCAGGGAAGCGAATCGATTACGGCGGACGAGCTGGCCGAAAAAGCGGATACGATCAGTTACGAAATCCTCCTGAGCCTCTCTGAACGCGTGCCGCGCATCTATACAAAAGACTGACAGAAATTTAAACGTCCCTGATACGGGACGTTTTTTTGCTGTTCAAATCTTATGTATCGTCTGTGCTACGGCTTCGATCACGTCCCGCGCGAGCAGCATCCGCTCCCGCAAAAGACTGAACGCCTCCTCGGCAGATGCGCCGAGCAGGTACGCCCCCGCGCACGCCGCGTCGAACGCGGTCAATCCCTGCGCGAGCAGCCCAGTGATAAGGCCGGAGAGAACGTCCCCGCTGCCGCCTTTGGCAAGGCCGGCGTTGCCCGTCGTATTGAGGCGTACGCTTTTTCCGTTTGATAGGCAGGAGGTCGCGCCCTTAAGCAGCACGACGCAGTTCCATTTCTTCGCATACGTCAGCGCAATGCCGATCGGGTCGGACAGAATCGTTTCGATCATCTCCCCGCTTAGCCGCGCCATTTCCGCCGGATGCGGCGTCAAAACGACGTTCGGATGCAGTTTCCGCAGCATTTCCGGCGTGCGGGACATCTGGTTTAAAGCGTCCGCATCCAGCACGGCCGGCAGCTTCGCATTCAGAACCGACCCGATCAGCGGCATAATGTTTCCCGCTCCGACGCCGCAGCCGACGCAGACCGCGTTTCTTTGCGGCAGGAGTTTCACCGCGGCCTCGCAGGCGGTTTCGTTCCAATCCGAACCGTCGCTGACCGCGATTGCCATCGCTTCCGGCAGAGCGGAAAACGCGGACTTGACCCGCCCCGGTACGGCGGCCGTCGTCAGCCCCGCACCCGCGCGCAGCGCGGCGCCGGCCGAGAGCAGCGCCGCTCCGGCATATTGTTCACATCCGACGCATAATAACGCGCGCCCGTTGTTTCCCTTATGGGAATCAATCGGTCGCGAAGGCAGCAAGCGCGATATATCCGCGCTCTCCAGAAAGCCGACCTCCGTCGATGTTTCGTCATTTTCTCCCGACAGCGGATACACGACTGTTTCTCCGCACAGTCCGCGCCCCGGGAATAACAGATGCCCGCGTTTTAAAAATTCAAAAGTCACGGTTGCGTCAGCTTGCACGGCCCGGCCGAGAATCGCGCCGCTCGTCGCGTCCACGCCGGACGGGATATCGACCGCGACGACGGGCCTGCCGCTGTTGTTGATCCGCAGTGCCGCGTCCGCGTAAACGCCCGCCAGCGGGCGGGACAATCCCGTGCCGAACATCGCGTCCGCAACGACGTCGTATTGCGTAATGGTTTCATCGGTCAGTGTGTCGTACCAGCGAACGCCGGCATCCAGCGAGCGAAGATAGTTCGTCTTCGCGTCGCCCGTCAGGCGGTCCGGCTCCGCGAGCAACACGCCCGCGGAATGGATCCCCCGCTCTTTCAAAAGCCGCAGGAGCGCAAACCCGTCTCCTCCGTTATTACCCCCGCCGCAAACCGTCAGCACGCTTTTTTCTGGATACCGCACGCGTAAAAATTCGTCTATGCCCCGCGCCGCGCGCTCCATCCACTCGAGGCTGTCCGCTCGGCCGTCCCGGAAGCGCTCACGCTCATAATCGCGCATCTCCTGCGCCGTCACCACGCGTTTCATTCGTCCTCCGTCCCCGTTGTTTCGCGCAGCGCCGCACGTGCGTCGTCGTATGCATATCCCCTTGCGAGCAGGCGGCGCAATACCATCTCTTCGCGCTCCTCTTTGGGAAGACGCGCGTATTGTCGCGCGTATTTTTCAGCGATCGCGGCGGCGGATTGTGCCTCCGCGCTTTCGCCTATCTGCGACAGCGCGTGTTCGATTGCGTCAGCATCCGTTTCATGCGAAAGCAGTTGCTGGCGCAGGTGCGCTCGGCTGACGGGTTTGGTCGCGAGTCGCGTGCGCACGAAGTCCTCCGCATACGCCGCGTCGTTTAAAAGTCCCAGCTCCTTGAGCCTCTCGATTGTTTCATAAACCTCGATCTCACCATATTCGCACGCGTCGAGATGCCTCTCCGTTTCGCGCACCGTCCGCGCGCGCGCGCCGAGATAACGCAGCGCCGCGTCCATCGGCGTGCGTCCTGATTCGGATGCTTTTTTCGGTTTCGACATGCTTTTTCCCATGCGGATATTTTATCATAGTTTTACTTGACGCGACAGGTTTCCACGAAACGCCGTATCTTCGCTTCGATAAAGAAGATTTCGTGAAACATTCTGATGAACATTCTGTAACAATTCTTTTCCCGCGCGATTCCGGCGATGCAATTACGGATGCTTTCCGTTAAAATAGGAACTGATAACTGCGCGCAGGAAATTTCGCGCAGACCGCATTCCAGGAGGAAGTATTCATGGAACAAGACCGGCGCCAGCCGAGCGATCCGCCGCAAGCGGACGCGGCGGAATTTCCGGAAGTAATTCTGGAGCCGATTCAGGACCTTGGACTGAAAAACAAACCGAAACGTAAAAATTCATCCGCCAGCAAGCGGAAAAAGATGCGGCGGCAGCGGCGCGCCATCATTATTCTCGGCGCGGTGTTCGCGGTCGTGCTGTCCGTCTTCTTGTATATGTTTATCAGCGTCCAGAAGCGGGAAGCGGCGGAGGCAGCCGCGCAGGCCGCCGCGGACGAAGCCGCGCGCGTTTTGAAAGAACAGCAGCAGCAGGAGTTCGAGGCGATGGCCAACTCCACGACATTTCTGGAAGGCATCACGGTCAACGGCATCGATATCGGCGGCATGACCATGGACGAAGCGAAAGCGGCGCTCTCCGCAATGGACGCGAACGCCGCCGTAAAGCGGGAAATCATACTGGTTTACGACAATATCCCCTATCCGCTCGACCTGACAAATATGCCGAGCGTCGTCAATACGGACGAGGTGCTGACGGAAGCATACCGCCTTGGTAAAACTGGCGATTACGCCTCCATGAAAGCCGAAGCCGAAGAGACGAAAGCAAACGGCCGCGCTTTTGCGCTCACGGTCAGTTATGATGTATCCGCGCTGGCCGAAGGCATCGCTCCGATTGCCGCAAAGATCGATATTCCGGCGCAGGACGCGAAGGTGACCGGCGTCGACGAAGACACGCACGCGCTGATCGTCAAAGATGAGGTCGTAGGCCAGGCAGTCGACCAGACAGCGCTTCTCGGCCTGATCACAGCGTCGCTGAAAAACGGAGCGAAAACCGCAGTCAGCATCCCCGTTGCCGTAACGCAGCCGACGCTGACGAAAGCCATGCTGAACGGCCTATACGTGAAACGCGGAGCGAAGGAGACGGACTTTGCCTCCAGCGACAGCGACCGAAAATATAACGTCCGCAAAGGCGCGGCGCTGATCAACGGAACGGTGCTTAAACCCGGCGAAGTTTTTTCCGCGAACGGCACGCTGGGTGAGCGCACAAAGGCAAACGGCTGGAAGGTCGCGCACGCTTATGTGCAGGGCGCCATCGAGGAACAATACGGCGGCGGCGTCTGCCAGCTCTCCACGACGCTCTATAACGCGGTCGTACGCGCGGATCTGGAGATCGTAACGCGCCGCAACCACTCGATGCCTGTGACCTATGTCGAAAAAGGGTTGGATGCTACGATCAACTCCGTTGGAAACATCATCGATTTCCAGTTTAAGAATAACACGAAGAGCGATATCGTCATCATCGGCTACACGACAAGCGCGAATAAACTTGTCTTCGAAATCTGGGGGCTGCCGTTCGATACTACGGAGTACGACGAAATCAAGCTCACCAGCGTGCAGGTTTCCAAAACCACGATCACCGGCGACCCGGTCGTGATCGAAAAACCCGTCGGCACCGAAAAGCCGGACGGTACGCTCATGGTGTCCGGCGAAACTTATCTGGCCGTTTCGCCGCGCGACGGTTACGTCTATCAGAGTTATAAAAATTATTATAAATCGGGAACACTGGTGAAAAAGGAAAAACTCGCGCTTTCGACTTATAAGTCATATCAGGGCGAAACCTGGGTGTGCGAAGTGTATTTAACAACTCCTACGCCAACGCCGACACCCGAAGCCACGCCGGAGTATTGGCCGACGGATACGCCGACTCCGACCCCGGAATCGGTGCCAAGTCCGTAACATAACCGCAACCATTGAAAAAGAGAAGGTTTTCGCCTTCTCTTTTTTTTTTGCTCAATCGTCTGTTTCATGCTCCGCGTCGTACCGCTCCCGCTGGAGCAGCATGCTCTTTAGTTGATCTGCTTCCATGGGTCGCTGCCGCGTGCCCATGCAGGCGCTGCAGGTTGAAAAACACTCCGGGCAGACGCAACGGCTGCCGAGGCCTTTTTCGTCCTGCACCATATAAGCGCCGCAGTTTTGACAGGAACACCGCATACCATCGCCTCCTTTCGCATTCCTCTGAATCCATTTTACCACGTTTCCTCTGTTTCGGCGAATAACACGGAGGGTCTATTTCTCGCATGGCATTTACAGGATTGATATGCTATAATCTCAACGTTATGAGAAATCATTTTTCACATTCGTTCCCGCTCTGGTTTCACCGCACAACGGCGTTTTTTCTCGTGCTGACGGCACTTTTCGCATATCCCGCGAAGTCAGATGCGGACGACGGCCTCTTTGCCGTCGGCTCCTGTTCGGACGACGTTCAGCGCGCGGAAACGCGCCTGTCCGATCTGGGTTATGACCGCAGCGTGGTCGACGGGCGCTGGGACCAGGCGGATGCGGACGCATTTTCCGCGTTTGCGACGGTAAACGGCGTAACTGCTGCTGCCGCTTCGGATTTGCTCTATTCCAACGACGCGCTCGCCGCCTCGCAGCACGGAGGAACGGTCTTTGCCAGCGGTACACAAGGCTTTCTGATCACCTATGGCACGCTGATGCCGGCGCCGGATGTCGCCGCCCGTCTTGTTGCCGGACAATCGTACGATATAACAAGCTGCTACAGCGGTGTCACGCTTCACATGGTCTGTGTCTCCATGGACAGCCACGCAAAGATGCGTCCGGAGCTGGATTGGGACAACGCAACGCTGAGGGGATTTTTCAGTTCTTCCAGCAGTTCGGAAAAGCAGCCGGTCGTACTCACGGTAGACGGCATACTCGTCGCCGCTTCAATCCAGCAGGCCGCGCCAAATATAACAGGTGAAACGCTGCCTGTCTACAGCGTATATTTCCATAATTCGCTTACCGCCATCAACGGCATAGCGGATGCAGAACACGAAGAAATCGTAAGAATCGCCGCCAATCAGCAGTAATTGGGGGACTATTTCTTTTTCTATCCGCAGAACGCTGTTTTATCAGCGTTCTTTTACTAAATTCTCACGAAAGAAGCGAATCCCGATTTTATGAAATCGATTGAACCAGTAAATTCCATGTGATATATTTGATTCCGAGATGAATTTTCAACAATCGTTTATCAAATTCCGATATCAAAAATGAATAAGGAGACATCTGATGAAAAAGCTTTTTTGCGCACTTCTGATCGCTTTACTCCTTCTTGCATCTTTCGCATGTTCCACGACCGCGCAACCCGCGGCGGAGAGTGCCGCGCCCTCGGTTAAGCCTACCGAGGCGCCCACGCCGGAGACAACAGCCGTCGTAGCCGAAGCGATCGTGTTCACGGACCCGTACTTCGAGGACGCCGTCCGTATCGCGATGGGTAAGCCGGACGGCGACATCACGACAGCCGACGCGAAAGCCCTCACCGTGCTCAGCCTTGCCAACGCGGATTGGGAAGAGGCGAATGCGGAAAACGGCGGAATCAAGGATATTTCCGACCTGAAGTATTTCCCAAACCTGACAGAGCTGCATCTGGACTATAATGCCTTCGCAGATTTTTCGCCGGTCTCCACATTGACAAACCTCACCGTGCTGACATTTAACGGTGTCCGCGCAAACGACCTTACCCCTCTATCTTCCCTGACAAAGATGGTAACGCTCGTCTTCGACTGGAGCTACAGCGACGGCGTAGATTTCAAGGGATATGGAAACCTTGATTTTATGCGCAATATGAAGGATCTGGAAATTTTCGAGGCAAAAAAAGCGGGTATCACCGATATTTCCGTTTTAACCGGATTGCCAAAGTTATGGAGCGTGTTCTTGGACGAGAACCTGATTACCGACATCAGCCCGCTGGCACAGATCAAGACGATTCGAGAATTTTTAATCGCAGATAATCCGATTGCCGATTACAGCGTATTAGAACCCGTTCACGAGGTGTTTCCGAATCTCGATGACGGCTTTCAGCCGAACGTCGATTTGAAATAGGTTTTCAAGGCTGCAACAAAAAGCCCTGTCCCGACAGTTTTCGGGGCAGGGCTTTTTCTCTTTTTCGGTTAACCGACCGTACGCTGAGAAATTCCTTTGATGACGGAGAGCGCCCAGTCGTGGTCGCTCACGGTCACGACCGTTCCGCAATACGGGCATTTGCCGGTGTGATTGATGTCTAGCGGCGCGCCGCAGTTCGGGCAGCTGATCTGGGTCACGCTCGGCTGCGCGAGCGTCTTTTTGTCTTTCTGGCGGATCATCTTCCAGTCGTATACCATAAACAGCTCGCGCGTGGTGCTGCCGCTCACAACAGCGCCCGTTCGGTCGTCCGTCGTGTAGTCGGTAATGCGCGTGGAAAGCCGGACAACGAGCACGTCGTTGTCCCCTTCGACCGTATAACGGTTGATCCGTGATTCGAGCACCGCGATCCGGTCGACGTGGTTGGTCTGCTTCGCGTCGATCAGCACCTGGAGCTGCCGTGCCATCTGGTTGTAGAGCGCGTCGGTCATAATCGCGCGCATCGAATCCCACTTCTTCTCCTGCCATGCGTTCTGCATCTGGATGTACTGGTTGCCGATTTTTTCCAGGAACGCCTGTTCGTTGAAGTTCGGGTCTTTCTCTTTGAGCGTTTCGAGCGGCAGGCCCGGTTCTTCCACGGCGGCAGTGTACACGTTCTGCCCGCCGTACTGTTGTTTTGCGGAGCGCAGGAAACGCAGCACGACGACTGCGACGATAATGATGATGACGACTGTAAACAGGTTTCCGCCAAGACAGCCCAGCGCGCCGAGGGTTCCTACGGTTCCCGCGCCGCTGGAATAGGACCCGCTGTCATAACTCGACCCGCTGCTCCAGCTGGAGCCGGAATCCCAGCTCGAACTGCCCCAGTCGGAACTGCCGCCCCACGAGCTGCCTCCTCCGCCCCAGTCGGATCCGCCGGAAAAATTGCCCGCGTCCGCTAGAGAATAAGCTCCGAGCGTCAGGCAGCAAAGAAGCACGGCCAACAGAATCAGCCAGCGCACAGATCGCTTGTTCATCGTTCCAGACCCCCCGAATTCATTTTGTTTACCGGATTATCATACCTTATTTTCCGCGCGCGGTAAACAGGCAAACCAAAAACGCATATATAAGCGGAACCCGCCCTGTTCGTGCGTCAAGCTCGTTTTATAGCGATCTGCCGTCAGATTTCCTCAATTGTTTTTCATCAGTTCCAGAAATGAGTCTTCCTTTGTAAGGCGCTCCGCAACTCGTTCAACATCCGCGTCCATCAAGGATAAATGCGGTTCTTCCGCGGAATAGAGAACACAGGTGCCGCAGCTAGCGCTGAGGGATCGCGGCACTGGTGCGAGCCGCGCGGCAACGCCGGATTTTGTTAGCGCGCGCTGGGTGATCATCGCGGAAAGATGCGTATGAAACGTTGCGATATATTCCCTCATTCCTTCGTCAGCGTCAGCGCGTAGTCTCCGCCTTCTTTACTGACGGATACGCTGTATCCGCGCGACACGGCGAACCGCGTTACGTTTTCCTTCGCCGCTTCCGTGTCCACGAGTACGGTGAGTTCCTTTAAGCCATCCTTGATGGTACGCTGCGTGCAGACCACGGGTTCGGGACATAATAACCCTCTTGCGTCCAGCTTTTCCATATTGTTACGCCTTCTCTCTGTTGAATAGTCCAATGAGTGTGAGTACCACAAATCCCGCCGCTACCGCGATCATGCCGTTCATCGTCGGCCCTTTTGCGGAGGAGGCAAGGCCAAAGTTATGACAGATCGCCGCGCCGACCGCAAACCCGGTCACGGTCACCGCCGCGTCCGAATTTCCTTCACCCGCGAGGATCAGCTGCCGCAGCGGGCAGCCGCCGAGCAAAACGCTGCCCCAGCCGACGAGCGCCATGCCGAGGAAGTTCCAGAGCCAGTCCGTGTGCGCAACCGGCTGATCCGCAAAGGAGAGGTGAAATTTACCGAGGATCAGGTTGCCGGCGATGCTGGTTACGATCACGGCAAGAAAACCCCAGAGCATGGAGAAATCCTTAAACAGCATCGCATCCCGGCTTGCGGCAGCCGTGCAGAAGCGAGAGCGCTGGCATAACCCGCCGACGACGAGGCCGATTCCAAGCGAGATCAGCATCGGCGCGTGCATGGACCCCGGGCCGGATTCGCTCCATGCAAACAGCGACGGCGCGACCGCCGCAAGAACCATCAGCACCACATAGGACGCCGGCAGAATCGACCCTTCCGTCAGACTCTGCGGATAGGCACGGCGCAGCGAGAACCCGCCGCGAAGCCAGAGCGTGCCTACATAGATACCCGCGATAAACCCGGCGAGGCCGACAAGCGCGTTGAGATCGCCTCCGCCGATGCGCAGCATCATCCTTAGCGGGCAGCCGAGAAACATCAGCGCACCCACCATGACGACGACCGCGATCAGAAACCGTGTCATCGGCGAGGAACCGCCGCGCGGCTTAAACTCTTTCGCGATGATCGAGACGGCCATGGCCCCGAGGATCAGACCGGCGATTTCCGGGCGCACATACTGCACGGCATCCGCGCTGTGCAGCTTCAGCGCACCGGACGTATCGCGGATAAAGCATGCAATGCAGAACCCCATGTTTCCCGGGTTGCCCAGCGCGGTCAGCGTCAGCGCTGCGACGCCGATCACAACGCCTGTGAAGATGACCCAAATGTACCTTTTTTTCATAATCGACTTTCCTGTATTCCCTTTCTCCTTTTTTTCCCGATCAAAATCAAGCCTCCTGACGATTTCTCGGCGAAAGCCCGAAATGGGTTAATACTTGTCTTTTTGATTGGCCGATTGAGACCGGGGTTTCCCTGGCGGACTTGCCCTTCCGCTCTACTTCGGATATACTATAACATAGGTATTCGTTATACGCAAGCAAGGATAACGCTATGAAACAGACAAAACATTTTGACGGCATCATCTATTTCGATCAGGGCGCGACAGCCCGCCCAAAGGCGAACGGCGTCGGGGACGCGATGCGTTTTTACATTGAGGAAGTCTGTGCCAATATCAACCGCTCCACCTATGCGCCCGCGGCGGACGCGGCGCTTCGCGTGCTTGAAACAAGAGAGCGCCTCTGCTCGCTCTTCGGCAGCGCCGACCCGACCCATGTCATCTTTACGCCCGGGCAGACGGTTTCGCTGAACATGGTGCTCAAAGGGTTCCTGCATGCGGGAGACCACGCGCTCGTCAGCCCTCTTGAGCACAACGGCGTGATGCGCCCGCTGACACAGCTGCTGGAGACCGGCGTTTCTTTTGACCGCATCCCGCTCATGGGCGATGATTTTCTCGATTTCGGCGCGGCGCGCCGTCTCCTGCGCCCGAACACGAAACTGTTGATGATGACGCACGCGTCCAATGTCAGCGGAACGGTGTTTCCGCTCGAAGCCGCGAGCGAATTCTGCCGCGAACACAACCTCGCGCTCGCCGTCGACGCGGCGCAGACAGCCGGACATGTGCCGATCAACCTGCGGTCGACTCCGATCGACGCGCTTTGTATACCCGCTCATAAAGGTTTGCGCGGGCCGAACGGCATCGGGGTGATGATTCTTTCGCAGGCGTTTGCCAGGAAGCTAGATCCGCTGATCACCGGCGGTACGGGCAGCGATTCTCAATCTGAGATCCAGCCGTCCTACATGCCGGACCGTTTTGAGAGCGGAACACCGAACCTGCCAGGCATCTACGGCCTGCACGCCGCGCTTGGCGAACTGATGCGCGAAGGCGTGGTTGCGCGGCAAATAAAGGAACACGAACTGCTAGAGCGGTTTCTTGCCGGTCTGCAGAAAATCGAAGGCATCCGGACGTTCGGAGCCGTCGATCTCGCGCGGCGCGTTGGCGTGGTTTCTGTGGACTTCACAAATAGGCGCGATAACGCGGATGTCGCGGATCGCCTCGCAAACGAATTCGGTGTGCTGACCCGCTGCGGTCTGCACTGCGCGCCGAACGCGCATAAAACCTACGGTACGTTTCCGCAGGGTAGCGTACGCTTCTCGTTTAACAGTACGAACACAGCCGAAGAGATCGCCGCCGCGCTGAATGCGCTAAGTTATATCCTGAACTAAGCTGCTCGTAAAAAAATCCGCCGTGAACGGCGGATTTTTTAAATTTGCTTTGCTAAACCAAGAAGATCGATTTGTTCGATTTGGGTAACACCGTCCCGATCCGCTGCGCGCTCGGAACGCTCGTTCGCAGGTCGCGCTCCAGCGCGTCCGCATCCCGCGGGTCGACTGCGATCAAAAGCCCTCCGGACGTCTGCGGATCGAACAGCGCGTCCCGAACTTTGAGCGGCAGGTCCCCCTCTTCCACAAACGGCTCCGCGAAATTCCGGTTCCGGTAGACGCCGGCGGGCAGGAGCCCCATGTTGGCAAACTCCAGCGCGCGCGGCAGAAAATCGACGGCACCCGTCTCCACGCGCGCAGACGTATCCGACCCTTGCATCATCTCAAGCATATGCCCCATAAGCGAAAACCCCGTCACATCCGTACAGGCATGCACGCGATATCGAACGGCACAGTCCTTCGCACCCTTGTTGAGCGTCGTCATGAGCGCAATCACGCGGTCGATCTCTCCCGGCTCCAGCATCTCCGCCTTTTCCGCCGTGGTCAGGATACCGACGCCGAGCGGTTTTGTTAAAAATAACACGTCCCCTTCCCGCGCGCCCAGATTCTTATAAAACCTTTCCGGATGAACGAACCCTGTTACGGCAAGGCCGTATTTCGGCACATCGTCGAAGATGCTGTGCCCGCCCGTGATGATCGCGCCCGCTTCGTAGACCTTGCTGTATCCGCCCGCAAGCATGGCCTGCACAGCGCTCTGCGGCATGGTTTCCGGAATGCAGAGAAGGTTAAGCGCGAGCTTCGGTTCTCCGCCCATGGCGTACACGTCCGAAAGGGCGTTGGTCGCGGCGATTTGCCCGAAGGTAAACGGGTCGTCTACGATCGGCGGGAAAAAATCGACCGTTTGCACGAGCGCAAGTTCGCCGCTCACGCGGTAAACCGAGGCGTCGTCCGAACGGTCGAAACCCACCAGCAAGTTTTCATCCGTATGCGACGGCAGATCGCCCAAGAGCTTCGCCAGCGTACCCGCGCCGACTTTCGCGCCGCAGCCCGCGCAGCTGGACAGCTTTGTGAGTTTTACTTCCGTTTCCATTCGTACCCTTCCTCATTCAACCCATGCAGGATCGCTTCCAGTACGGCGCCGCCGACAGACAGCGCTTTATCGGATACCATGAAGCAGTGGCTTCTCTCGCACCGCGGATCGACGTCCCCGCATTTCATCCCTTCGTATACCGCGATCCCGTCCGGCAGCAGCCCGCGCAGAACGCCTTTGATGCGGGTCACAACCGGCTCGCCGTCGACGGTTGCGCAGATATCACCCGCCTCCACGACGTCCCCGATCTCTTTTCGTCCTTGAAATTCGCCCGCGCGCGGCGCGCGCAGGAGCCGTTCCAGCGTATAACCGCCGATGTTGCCGGGGATCCCGGTGTCCGCCAGCGCGGAGCCGCTGTAATACACGCGCCCGAGCGTATGCCCGCGCGCGGTCTCGACCACGGCGTGGGAATCTGCCCCGGCTGTAAAGCCGGGGCCAACGCCAATGACGATTTGCGCGTCCGCGATGCCGGTCCCAAGGTTGCGCTTGGCGAGGATCGCGTCCACGACCGCAACCGGTTCCAGCTTCCGTGCGATCTCTCCCGCCGGATCGGCCAGCAGGGCAATTTCATGCCTTCGCATAACCGTGAGCGCTTCCGCCGCGTCTTTTACGCGGCGCGCTGTGATATCCTCGACGGTAGTTTCGCCCTTGATGATCGCCTCGGAAAAACAGACCGTGCGGCGGATCGAGGTCGGCTGCGGCAGGTCGCTCATCACGACCGGAAATCCGCTGTGAAACAACCGAAACGCGATGCCGGACGCGATATCGCCCGCGCCGCGAATCCAGATTATCATTTCGTTTTTATTTAGTTCGCGCATGGCGTGTTTTCCTTATCATTCGCCGAGCGACGCGATGATGGTACGCTCGATGGGATATTGCTGGAGCAGCGACGCGATTTCAAGCGCGGTTTTCCGTCTCGGCTCGTCGTCCGCCTGATTGAGCAGCACGGCAAAACGCACGCCGTCCGCAACGTTCTTGCGCAGGCCGCCCGGATGCGCGAGCACCAGCGCAATATCCTTCGCAGTCACCTCGTCGCTCTCCAGTTTGCCGCAGAGCGCGGCGAAACGTTCCGGCCGGAACGCCGCTTGGTAAATCGGCTTTCCCGCACCTTCCAATCCTGCGGATGCGATCACCAGCCGCGCTTCCGGCGGGATGACCGGTTCGTGTCCGGCGGGCGCTTTTAAAGGCAGGCGTTTCGCGCCGTCCGCCTCGACAAGCACATAATCCGCGAGCTCCGCCATTCGGCTGATCGGAAGATCCGGCGCTGCCAGCTTGCTCGCTTCGGTGGGTTTGCCGATACAGACGGCGGCATTTTGTTTCAACGAAAGTTCTACTTCATCCTCCAAGCCGTTCGTCAGCGTGCGTATGCCATCCGGCGGGAAGATATGCGTCGTCGTGGTCACGATTACGCGCGCTCCGCTTTCCGCGAGTTCACGCGCAAGGCGAAGCATAAGCGTCGTTTTGCCGCCGCCGCCGACTATCGCGGTCACGCCTTTCGGCAGTTCGAAGGCGCGGACCAGTCCTGTTTCGTTTGTATGAAAAATCGTTTGCACGTTTGTTTCGTTCTCCCCGAATGAGAATAACACCGAATCGTTCTCTCTGTCAAACGCAGCAATAACGTGAAAAAAACAAAACCGGCGGCATCAATGCCGCCGGTTTTGTTTGGAGCGGGAAACGGGGCTCCCCGCTCAAGCCACTCGCAGCTTGCGCTCCGCGCTGCGCGTCTGCGGGCTTTCGCTACCCCGCCGCTAAAAACGATTCACCGGATCGTTTTCTTTACGCGGCTTCGATCCCCTTTGAACCACATGCAAACAAAACCGGCGGCATCAATGCCGCCGGTTTTGTTTGGAGCGGGAAACGGGGCTCGAACCCGCCACCTCAGCCTTGGCAAGGCTGCGCTCTACCAAATGAGCTACTCCCGCAAAAAAGTGCCGCATACGACTGCGGCGGGATGATTGGTACCCCCTCAGGGATTCGAACCCTGGACACCCTGATTAAGAGTCAGGTGCTCTAGCCAACTGAGCTAAGGAGGCACGGCGTGCGCGGGATCGGTCTTGATTTTCCATTTGTTCCGAACCGCGGCAAAAAGTATTATAGCATTTTTCGCGAGGATGTCAACCAAATCTGCGAATGTTCTGCATAAATCCGCACTTCTTTGTTTTCCGTTTGATTTACCCGCGTTCCGATTATTGGAAGCAGTTCTATTGTTTTGTATTCACAACTTGTTTTTTCGTAAAAATTTCTCTGCACCGCTTGAAATTTTCCGTAAACGCAATATAGTATTTTATTTGACAGGTTTCCGCACAAACACTTGCGGAAGCGTCCGCACCGGAGGGGGCTTTTCGGATGCGGGCGAATCTGTATAAAGGGGGAATATATATGGAAACCAAATACTGCACCAACTGCGGACGGGCGATTCAGCCGTCCGAATTTCGCAGCGCAAACGGCACCTGCGCGGAATGCGAGGCGAAGGCCGGCGCGAACGCAAAAACCGCGCAGAACGGTCAGCAATACTCCGAAAGAGACTGGCTCGTCACCCTGCTCTTCTCCATCTTTCTGGGATACCTCGGCATCCACCGTTTTTACGTCGGCAAGATCGGGACGGGCATCCTCTGGCTGCTGACGGGCGGCTGCCTCGGCATCGGCGCGCTGGTGGATATCATCATGGTTGCCACGGAGAATTTCACGGACGACCAGAACCGGCTCATCGTTCAGGATCAGCGGAAAAACCCGCGTCCGGCCTACGTTTACGCCAGTCCCGCCGCAACAAAGTCCGCGCGTGACGAAGCGCTCGACCAGCTCGAAAAACTCGCGAAACTGCGCGATTCCGGCGCAATTACACAGGAGGAGTACGAGCAGAAAAAAACCGTCATCATGGCGAAGATCTAAGAACGAATCTCAGAAACTTCGAAAACCGCCCGTTTGGGCGGTTTTCTATATCTTGTGGTCGTTTGTCACATTTTCGACAATTTATTACAACAGATTGGGGGTAAAAAACCGTATTTGTTCATAGTTTGTTTACGTTTCACGTGAAACATGTGTATATGAATTTTGTGTGAATCCAGAAAGAGCATTGGTTGTCAAGTTTTCATTATTACACCTCTCATCACATTTGTATTTACTGTTTAATTGTGTTGTTATTCGACTTCATATTCTTATTTTATCACTCGCAAATACCAAACTCTTTTGACTCTTGCGTATCAATTAAATGCTCTGTATTACTATTGACCTGAAGAGTTTTCCGTGACAAAATACTATCATCTAATGTGGATGACAAGAATGCGTAAGTATCCGCTGATTCTCAATTCTAACTTTTCATGCCAATATTAACTCTTGAGGTATAAAAGTAAAATGCATCAGAAAATCATCGTTAAAAGTAACAGAGAAATAGTATTTGAATTAGATGGTAATGTATATAGTTATCTTTTCGAAAATACTATTGTACATAGGAAGCATAAGTTTATTAGCTCGCTAGAAAATGGATATATTCAGCTAGATGATTTCCTTAGACTCTCTCGTGAAGGTGAGGTCCCCTACCCTCTTTTTTTTCTTGAAAAATCATTAATCATTAAAATTGTTGAAGATTTTAAAAAAAAGTTTTCTTTGGTATACCAAAAACACAGTTATCAATATCTTCGCGAGGAGATTTCTCTCTAACAGATATATCACTGATACTTAAAGATATAACACGAAAACAACATTTTATTAAAAACTATATATCACTTCCGAACGAAATATCTAATAGGTATGCTCGATCAAACAAGAGCATAATAGACAAAACCGAAGAAATACGTAATTTAATCGGATATGATATTAAAAAAGTTTTTAAACTAAATAAAGAACAGTCTTTCAATTTACTTGATGTTGGTTTAGCAAAACAAAACGTCTATATCTCACTATATGTGAAAGATTATTCCCCACAAGTTATTGAGAAAAGGCTGCAGTTTAGCGGAATAGCTATTAATGACAAAAAGTGTCCCTTTCTTTTTATTAAAGCAGGCGATTATGATAGCAAAATCGAGCTTTGGGGTAGAAGGCTCTTTACTGCTGTATTATTGACCAGTTGTTTACTTCATAAAGATTGTAGACCAGTAACAATGGATAGCACCTGTAAAGAGATTATCAGAAATATGCATTATTTGTTTGCAGAAGAATTTTTAATGCCTCAAATTCATTTTAAAGCCGAAACATGCTCTTCTATTGAAGATGTATATAATATATCAACTAAGTATTCTGTTAGCCCAACATCAGTATTAATGAGACTCTATCGACTAAACATAATCACGCACGAAACTCTAGACAGTTATTATGAGAAACTACTTGATGAGTGGAATCGCCAAAAGAGTATTCCGCACGGTATGAATGAGATTAGTCCAATAAAAGCAATCAATAGATATAATAATCATGCTATTGTTGATATCATTATTCATCAGCACTCTGTAGGTGCCATAAATTCACAAAAAGCAAGAAATTTACTATGTTTCAAGAAAGGAGAAAAAATAAATCTGGAGGTACTTCTTGATGCTTAAAGATCAAAGCTTTTACATTCTCGATGCAAATGCAATAAGGATGTTGAATTACAATAAAATTCAAGAATTAATAAATAAAGGAATCGAAATTTTTACTATTGAGGAAGTGTTTCATGAAGTTCAATCATTAAAAAAGGTTAACGACTTGAAAGTAAGACATCTTGACGCTAACTCATATAAAATCATGAGTTATATAATAAACAAATATGAATGCGTCCAAAGACTTGTGAATTACTATGATAATAAAGGCGCTGCAGACGTAGCCTTATTAGCATACGCCTTAACATCAGACGATGGTCGTTTATTCGGTGATGAGTACATAATAGTCACGAATGATAACGGTCTCCAAAAAGCGTGTGAAGAACTGAAAGTGGATTATGTATCTGTTGAGAATTTTCAATACTTGCAATGACAAATGAAACCCCGCCTTTCGGCGGGGTTTCCTCTTCCCTGTTCCCTATTTCCTTACCTCTTAACCTCCCTCACCGGCACGCCCTCGATATACCCCCGTTTGCCGACGGGCGCGAGCTGGAACCGCGGCCCGGCATCTTTCGCCCACTCCCAGCCGTACAGCTTCGGATCATACTGTTCGATCGCGTCCCAGACGGTCTCAATCGCCTCGCAGAACTTCTCCTCCTCAAACGGTTCGCCGTGAAACACCATGTATTTGCACGCCGGCAGGTCGATTACGTCGAATCCCTCCGGTATCATGCCGGTGTAATCGGGCGGAACCTCGACCCCCTGGCAATACTCCGACGTGCCGGGGAGTCGCATTCCCTCCGGCAGCCAGACGCCAACCGACTCATACAGCGCGCCCTTGATGCTCTCCAGAACGCCCCAGACCTCGCAGCCGACCTCCTCGCAGTACGCGAAATAGTCTTCCGCCTTGATCCCTCTTTTGAGGATCAGCTTCCTCTCCGGACGTTCGATCACTTGCGTGAAAATGACGATACTGTTCATTGCTTCGTTTCCTTTCTCTTCGTTTCGGGCGGCGTCAAAACGACAGACGGGATAGTAGGAAAAAAGCGGAATCGGCGGCGCTTCCTTCCGGTAACGCTGCGGGGAAATAGCAAACTCGCGCGAGAACGCCTTCGTAAACCCCTCGTGCGAACCGAACGCGGACTCCAGCGCGACGTCAAGCACGCTCATGTCCGTATCCCGCAGTTTCCTGGCCGCCGCGGACAGCCGAACCGCGCGGATATACTCAAACGGCGTCTTCCCCGTCAGCTCGGAAAAGGCACGCAGCGCATGCCAGGGGGAATACAGCGCCGCCATCGCCAGATCCGGCAGCGAGATCTCCTCCTGATAGTGCGCCATAATATATTCCTGCATCCGGCGCACCGCGCTGATTTTTTCCCAGTTGTTCGTCATTTCCACCACCCGCAGAGAGATTAACATAAACACACGACGAATTTCTTGAACCGGATTGCGCGAAACTGCGCGATACGATTCGCAGTCTTCGTTTGTTCATATTATACCGGATTGCAGGATAAATACAAAAGCAGACGCAAGGTCCGCTTTGTCCGTATACGAACGTACTCGCTTGCATGCTATACCGCCATATATCATGAGTCTGATTGAACAAACGAATGCGTGGAAACTAGGAAGCGGATATATCGAGGTGCGTTCGGGCAAGGCAGTCACGAATCGTTTCCAACGCGTCATCAAGAACGCTGGGTTACCCCACATGCGCTTTCACGACCTGCGTCACCTGAACGCCTCTGTAATGGTCGCGCTCGGTGTACCAGACCTCTACGCCATGGAGCGCGGCGGCTGGAAGACGAAGAGCACGCTCAACCGAGTCTACCAGCATACCTTCTCCGCGGAACGGCAAGCAGTCGATCAGAAAATCGATCAGTATTTCGAGAGCTTACTGTCTTAAGATTACATGGGGTTATTAAAAAGCTGCGTTACAAGAACAGTAACTGACGCACCAAAAGCGGCTCCTATGATTGCTGAGATAAATGTCATCCACCTATTCTTTTTCTCGACACGCTCACGATAATCACGGTCGCTCATAAAGTCAGTTTCTTTCCAAGCTAAAGTATGATAATCGATACGCGATAAAAGGCTAACGACATCTAATAGTTTGCCTTGATCTCCATCTACTTCCAAGCACAATGCAACATGGCAAAAGGGCATTTTTGCAATCTCCACAGAAAAGTGCTCGCAGGTCAAGGTATATTTGAAATCATCAAAGTCAATACTTTGATAATTATCAAGGAACTCCTTATATGACATTGAGCATGCTACCATACCTGAATGGTAAGATATTCTTCTGTCACGAATAATATAATCATTTTTTTGTAGTATCGTTTGAACCACATCATCTATTTTTTTTAGTTGTTTTCCAGTTGTAATTTTTTCTGGACGTAATCTAATCTGCCCCTGTATACCCATCTTCGCTTACACTCCTATATTACTAATATGTGCTGTTAGGTGTAGTTTATAAAAAGCTTAGTAATAATTCAAGTATAAACAGATGCATCCCTTCCTTTTATCTTTTTGTTTTCTCGCAATATATCGAAAGACTTGAAAAACTAAACTACACATTCAAAGGTTCATGATTTCGTGTGATATTTCGTGTGATATTTTTTTGCCGGATACTGCATTTCACTGCTTTTTGGAAGCACAAAGTGCCAAATAATGCGGTCAAGTGGGGCGAAAAATGTCTGATTTTATGCGAAAAACCCGCCAAGTGGCGGGTTTTTGTCGTTTTGGAGCAGGTAACGGGACTCGAACCCGTGATCTCAGCTTGGAAGGCTAATGTGTTACCGCTACACTATACCTGCACACGGTTATGATGTTGCAAGTTATTAATCTCCATTCATAAGCAGGCAGCCGGTACGACCGCTTATGAATGGAGCGGGAAACGGGGCTCGAACCCGCCACCTCAGCCTTGGCAAGGCTGCGCTCTACCAAATGAGCTACTCCCGCGGGAAGAAAAGCGATGGTATGGTGCGGGCGAAGGGACTTGAACCCATACGCCTTTCGGGCACCAGAACCTAAATCTGGCGCGTCTGCCAATTCCGCCACACCCGCACGCAGATCCACACCGGCATGAATAAAACGAAAAATGGTGATCCGTCGGAGACTCGAACTCCGGACACCCTGATTAAAAGTCAGGTGCTCTACCGACTGAGCTAACGGATCAGAAAATTGGCTGGGGTGGCAGGATTTGAACCTACGAATGCCAGAGTCAAAGTCTGGTGCCTTACCGCTTGGCGACACCCCATCGTACGCGGAATCGGTAAAATGGGGTGAGTAGTGGGACTCGAACCCACGACCTCCTGGGCCACAACCAGGCACTCTAACCAACTGAGCTATACCCACCATACCTGAAAAGTCGGTTCTATGCGGCGACCCTTCACATGAAACAGGGAACTTGCCCGACACCCTGGCAATCCATACGCGCCGGGGTGTCGTGCAACTTGGCGCGCCTGCAGGGATTCGAACCCGGGACCTACGGCTTAGAAGGCCGTTGCTCTATCCTGCTGAGCTACAGGCGCAGGAAGCGAGTTCCGAAGATTAATTATAGCGGCGGGGATGCTTTATGTCAATGAAAATTGACAAAAAGATCGCCCACTTTTCCCTCCTCGAGTCACGCCACCGCGAGCGGAACCGATACGCCTTACGCGTTCTTTCCGCAGCAGTTCTTATACTTCTTTCCACTGCCGCAGGGGCATGGATCGTTACGGCCAACCTTCGTCTCGCGGACAAAAATTGTGCTCTGACGGTATTCCCTGGCAATTTCCTTGCGCTTTTCCTCGCTCAGAATCG
>JAEWUO010000019.1 GCA_023459335.1 Bacillota bacterium | reverse complement strand
CGCCGATTGCGATCGAGACGGGACTGCGCTTCGCGATTCGCGAAGGCGGCCGTACGGTAGCGTCCGGCGTCGTCACCGAAGTTCTGGACAAGTAAGAAACGCATACACAAGAGAGACCCGCTTAAGCGGGTCTCTCTTTGTGCGATAACACCGGTTATGGCCTAGATTTTTGTTTGCTTTTCTTTCAAGAAAAGTAAGGGGTCTTATTCGTTCTTTTCTTCGGGTTCTTCCTCGACCGTTTCTTCGACAGCCGTCTCTTCGGGTTCAATTTCTGCCTCTTCCGCGGATGGCGCTTCGAAATGAGCTTCGACAGTTCGTTCGGTCTCCGGCTCGACCTTCTCACTGGGCGAGGTTTCGCTTTCCTCTGTGATTTGTTTTTCGGCATTCGCTTCTGCCGTCTCTTCGGCTTTCGTCGCAACCGTTTCTTCAGGTGCTATTGTGACCTCTTCTGCGGAGGGCGCTTCGGAATTTGCTTCGGTCGTTTCTTCGGTTTCCGTCACAGTTGTCGCTTCGGATAAGAGTTCGTTCTCTTGATCGGCTGGTTCTTCGACGGATACCCCGATATTCTTCTTCTTTGATTTCAGCTTTTTATACAGTTCCAGTTTGAAGAAATAGAATGTAAGCAATCCCAGCGTGCCGAGAAACAGTACGCCCAGCGCGCAGAAAATATAGAATCCGGCGCCGACGCCGGCGAGCGGATGAACCGTTTCGGGTTCAGCGGTGGGTTCCGGCGTACCTTGCGGTGAGACTACGCTCGCCGTAATCTGCGCGACCGCGTCCGAATCGGCTACCAGCTCGCCGGAGAAAAGCTTACGTCCGCCGTAGGAGCAGGAGATGGAGCCGACAACGTCGCCCGCTTTCACCGTCGTCAGGTTCGCGCTTACTTCGGTCAAAGCCGTAATGCCGGCGAGGTCGGCTGTAACTTGATTGATCTGCGCTTTGGTCATCCGCACGCCATCATCCTCATCAAACTGCGCGGACAGCGTGACCGGCGCATTCAGCCCCGGCACAGTGACGGGAGCGGAGAACGAATATCCGATTGCGGAAGGCGAAGCGAGCGCATAGTCGTTTTCCAGCGTATATTCTATAAAATACTTGGCGTTTTGAAACACGTGCGGCATGCGCCTATTTGCGTTGGCGCTGTTCAAGTCGTCAGCGCCGACGAGCACCACGATCACGCGCGCGCCGTCCAGTTCTCCGACGGCTACGAGGCAGTCTCCCCCGCGTTCGGTGCTGCCCGTCTTACCGCCGAGGGCGAGCGGGCTGTAGCAGTCGCTGCTGGGGTCGTCCGAAATGAGCCGGTCGGAATTGATAAGCACCAGAGGCTTCTTGCGAACGTTGTTGGGTTCGATCGTATAACTCACGGTGGAGATCAGCGTACGGAACATGTCGTTTTTCAGCGCATATGAAGTTAAGAGCGCCATATCCCGTACGGTGGAATACTGCTTGGCGTTAAACGCGCCGCTTGGGTTGACGAAGTGCGAGTTTGTCATGCCGATTTCCGCGGCTTTCGCGTTCGCGAGTTCGGCAAACGCCTCTACGCTGCCCGCGACATGCTGCGCCAGGAGCAGAGCCGCGTCGTTGCCGGAGACCAGCATCATACCGTAGAGCAGCTGGCGCACGCTCAGCGTCTCTCCGGCGAGTACGTGCATGAGTGAGTTGGTTTCCTTCATGCTCGCGGCCTGCCGGGTTACGACGACGGTTTCGTCCAAATCCGTCACATGCTCCAACGTAAGAATGCAGGTCATGATCTTCATCGTGCTCGCGGGGATGCATCTGGTATCCGGATCGCGTTCGTAAAATACAACGGACGGATCGTCCGCATCCACGACGATATAATAAGGCGCGATGACTTCGACGTCCTGCGGACCGCTGCCGATTACTGCGGGCGCGGGCAGGAGCATCACGGCGGCTAATAATATCGAGAGCGCTTTGAACATACTGTTGAGTCCTTATATGAAAGATGATCCCTTGTATCATACTATAAAACGAACGAAACGGCACGGGCAAACGATATATTTTAACGTAAAGCTGCCGATTTGACGGACGGCGGGAACCGGATGCGCGTTTTTCATAGGCGCGGAGAAAAACGAATCAATGCGGGTTTGACAATTGAGCCGCCGGTCACTATCATAATACCGAGGAAACATGTGATGAAAATTGACCCGCGCAAATATATCAAGCTCATGATCATCAATGCGCTTCTGCTCGCGCTGATGGCCGTTGTTGCGATCAACCTCTTCGTGACGGGCGGCAAACCCGCTTCCGAACTCGACGCGTCCCCCGCGCCGACGGCACAATCCCCGGAGCCCGAAGCAGCGGAAACGCCTTCTCCCGTGACGGAACCCGCGGCGGGTACGGAAATTCCGGCGCCCGAAGCGACGCCTGCTGCCGTTACAAAGACCGGTACGCAGACGTTCTCCATGCGTTTCGTCGGGGATCTGATGTGCTGCGACGGGCAGATGGCCGACGCGCTGCAGTCCGACGGCAGCTATGATTTTGCCAAACATTTCGCGCAGATCAAAGACGAGCTGAACGGGGCGGACGTACTCCTCGGCAACTTCGAGGCGTGCCTGTACGACGATGCGCCGCTCAACGGCACGATCGACGGCTTCAACGCGCCGATGAATTACCCCGAAACGCTCAAGGACCTCGGGTTCGACGTGCTGTTTACCGCAAACAATCACGCGATGGATTTTCTGGTCGAAGGCGCGTTTCAGACCAAGCGGAAACTGCAGGATCTGGGCTTCGTCGCCCTCGGCACAAACCTGACCAAGGAGGACGTCGGCTCGGTCTATATCCGTGAGGTAAAAGGCGTTCCGGTCGCCATACTGGCGTATGCGGGCTTCACAAACAAATTTAAGCTTACGCTGGACGGCGAGGACGCGAGCTGGGTAATGAACTATTACTCCGGCGAGCGGCTGGCCTCCGATGTCGCTGCGGCGCGCGCTCTCGGCGCGAAAGTCATCGTCATGTATCTGCACGACGGCGTGGAGAAGGATACCGAACCCAGCCGCCGGCAGCTCGCCGCGGCGAACGATGCTGCGTCGCTGGGCGTGGACGCGGTCGTCATGAGCCATACCCACTCGCTGCAAACGATGGAGAAGCGCACGGTTGTCGCGGACGGTGCGGAGAAAACGATGTTCATCGCCTACGGCCTGGGCAACTTCATGTCCAGCGCGATCCATACGGAGAGTCTGAACAACATTATCCTCAACCTGAGCTTTTCCTACGACTGGGAACAGGATAAGCTTGTCTCCGTCGACGCGAGCTACCTGCTGACCTATACCTATAACTTCTACAACGATCAGAAGATCATGTCGTATTCCATCGTGCCGCTGCAAAGGGCGCTGGCCGACTTTTCCATCGTCGATCCGCGCACGCGCTATGCGCAGGACCGCTTTCAGGCGGCTTACGACAAGATGCTCAAGCGCATCGGAACGAGCGCGGCGCAGAGCGTGCTGACGTTCCATCCCGAAACCGTCACGCCGGGCCCGTAACGCGCGTCCTGCGTTCCATCAGCGAGGAATCCGCCGCGACGGACTGCGGCGAGACAGGAGTATCGCAGCATGGATTTAAAGAGCGTCAACCGTTCGAATCTCCTTCGGCGTACGGCCGCTTTTTTGTTATTCGCCGCCCTCCTGCTGCCCGCGGTTCGGACCGCGGGCGCTCAGGAGAATGGCGCGGCACGCGACCTTACTGCGGATTGTGCGCTGACCCTGCCGGAACGCAGCGCCGCTTTTACCAGGCGCCTGAGCGACAGCCGGTATAATTCCCGCATCTCCTTTACCAAAGAAGAAACATTGCAAATTTCATTTGCTGACGGTGCGCGCGGGCTTTACGTCGCCTGGTACTCCGCGCCGGCTGCCGCGCGGGTCGAGATTCTGGACGTTTCCGGCACGGTTTTAAGCAGCGTCGCTGCAAACCCCGACCTGATCAACGAGTATTTTCCGCTGCCGGAAGGCTGCGCGAAAGCGCGCATCGCGGGAGATCAGCCGTTTGCCGTTTCCGAACTAGGCGTTTACGATTCCGTTGCGCCGCCGGAAGGACTCTGTGTCATGGAAGCGCAGCAGGCGCAGCCAAAGGCGATGCTGATCCTCGCGCATACGGGAGACGAAGCCTACGATTTCGGCTGTCTTCTGCCTTTCTTTTCCGGCAAAGACGCGGCGATAGTGTTCCTCTCCTCCGAGAGCAGGCAGGCGCAGCAGCAGGCCATCGAAGCGGCCTACGCGATGGGTTCGCGCACGCAGCCGGTCTTTGCGGATTTTCCATACTATCGGGACGCGATACTCGACCTGAGAAAAATGTACGGGCTGGTCGATAAAGCCGAACTGAGTAATTATCTGATCCGGCTCCTGCGCCGGTATCAGCCGGAGGTGCTGATCACGCACGCGGCGCTGGGCGAACGGAGCGACGGCATGCATCTGCTCACGGCGACGCACGTGCTGCTTGCGGCTGCGCAGGCGGCGGATCCCACGCAGGAATATACCAGCGCGCGCGAATACGGCGCGTGGCAGGTACGGGCGGTCTATCAGCATCTGGAGACGGGCAGCTATCCGATCTACGACACGAACGCTCCCATCACGGCCTACGGCGGCAAGAGCGCGCTGGAGCTCGCGGAAATCGTCTACGAGCGCTATCCGTCGTTCCGCCTGTATCACGACACGGTTTCCGATACGCCGTATTTCGTTCAGACATACCCCGCCGACACCGTCGTGAGCGAGGCGCAGAGCGCAAAGCAGCTCTACGCGCTGCTCGCGTCGCTCTCCGGCCCCGCCGCGCTGCCGGAGGCCGCCGCGACGCCGGAACCCTCCGCTTCGCCGGAACCGACGTCCGAACCGGCTGCCGCGCAGCCACCCGGGGATAAAGATGCGGAAACGGAAGCTGGTGCAGATGAGAACCGGACGGTCTTTTATCTCGGCGCGGGATTCGCCGCGCTGGGCGCGGTCGTTACGATATTGAGTTTTGCCGCGCGCTACCGTTCTGCGGAGATGAAGCCGAAGACGCTCCTCGCCGCCGCGACGATCGCCGGGATTCTGCTTGTCGTTTGCGGCGCGGCGATGATCTTTCGCGCGCAGAAACCGATCGCCGTACCCGCGGCAACGCCGGCGCCGTCGACAGCGCCAACGCCGACGGCGACCGCCGTCCCGCCAACGGAAACGGCGACGCCTGCGCCGACGCCATCGGCGGACCCGCTCGCTTCGCATTTCCGGCAGGAGGGCGATCCGGCGGAGGCGGTTGTGTTCGATTACGAAAACGGAATATTCGAGTACCACAGCGATACGCTCGGCATCGAGATCCGCCGGATCACGCGGACCGACCCGCCGGTGGTGTATTACGTCGCACATATCTACGAGCGCGGCGAGAATTCCTACCGTTCCGGGTTCGGCTCCGAACGGCAGAACGGACGGGACCCGGTCGACGCCTGCACGATGGCGCGCCGGTACCGCGCGGTGCTCGGTCTCACGGGAGACAATCTCCTGCATTCGGACTATAACCGCGGGCTGATGATACGCGACGGGCGCATTTTCCGCGCGATGACCGTACAGTCTGCGATGGCGCTGACGGATGATTGTTCCATGCGCATCTATTTCGCGGGAGACCAAAGCATGATCAACGAAATTGAGGACGGCACGCGCGACACGTACGTCTTCGGTCCGCCGCTGATCGTCGACGGCGCGATCTGCGAAAAGGTGGACGAGGACCGCGTGAGCCCGATCAACCCGCGCGCCGGGCTCGGCCTCGTGGAGCCGGGGCACTTCGTCGCTATCGTCGTGGACGGGCGGCTTTCGCGTTACAGCCACGGCGTGCTGCTCTCGGATTTTGCGCAGATGTTTCTGGACGAAGGCTGCGTAATGGCGTATAACCTCGACGGCGGCGCCTCCGCCACGATGGTGTTCATGGGCGAATATATCAACCACCGCGCGGAGAACCATTACCGCCCCGTGCCGGATCAGCTGCTCTGGGGTTATTCGGAACTGGTGCCCGGCGTGGATGAACCGCGCCAGTATTCGGGACTTGTACCGCAGTTCTGGGACGGGAGTAATCCATGAAGCAGGGAAAGTGCGATTCGAATACGAAGCGGATGCGCCGCCCGCGCGGCGTTTGGCTTTTGCTTGCGATCCTGCTGACCCTGCCGCTCTGCGCCTGCGGCGGCAATCGCGGATCGGCGGGCCAGACAGAGCCGGAACCCGTCTCGCTCGATTTATCGAACACGGGGCTGAACGACATTTCGGATCTGCTGTCCCGCACGGATCTTACAGCCCTCGACCTGCGCGGCGACCCGATTTCGGTTGAGCAATACGATACTCTGTTCGCCGCGCTGCCGAATTGCGATATCCTCTGGAGCGTGCCGGTCGGAAACGACCGCGTGGACAGTGACGCGGTTTCCGCCGCGCTCACGGGCGATACGGCCGCGCTGGAGACGGTTTTACCGTATCTGCCGCATCTGAGCGAAGCGCGGTTTGTGAACACCGCAGCGGATGGCTACGCCGCGCTGATAAAATTCGCCGCAGACCATCCGCAGATTGCGGTAAACTGGAATGTGGAACTGGCCGGATCGAAGTATCCGCAGGATACGGTTTCGCTCGATCTGAGCGGCGCCGTGGTCGGCGCGGATGCGCTGAGCATTGCGCTCTCCGGCCTGCCGCGGGTACGGGAGGTTCGCCTCGGCGAAAGCAGCGTCTTTACGTTGCGGGAACAGCTTGCGCTGAGCGGAACATATCCGGAAATTTCGTTTATTTGGAACGTCCCGCTGCTGGAGGACTTCTCCGTTTCTTCCGACGCGGCCGAAATCGACCTGCGCGGGCACACCGTGCCGGATGCCGAAGCGTTTTCCGACGCGCTGGCATTGCTGCCGGAACTGACTTATGCGGACATGTGCGGCTGCGGGCTGAGCGACGAGGAGATGCTTGCTCTGCGCGGACGTTACCCCGCCGTCAAGTTTGTCTGGCTCATTCGTGTCGCGGGCTGGGAGATCCGCACGGACATCAAGGGTTTCAGCACGGGGCAGCGGTATCGCTTCCCCGACGGGGCGGGCGCGTTCGTCGGCGGGAAGCACTCCTATCAGTCCTACCGCAGCGGCGATTTTGAAAACCTGACGCTTTGCACGGACCTTGTCGCGCTGGATGTCGGACACTGCTCAAAAATTGGCGACGTCGGGTTTATCGCGCGGCTGCCGAAACTGAAATACCTCGTGCTGACGCTGTGCGATATTTCGGACATCTCGCCGCTGGCCGGTCAGACCGATCTGGAGTTTGTGGAGATCAAGGATAATTACATCACCGACCTTTCGCCGCTCGCCGACTGCGCGAAGATCCGTTTCCTGAACTGCGCTAACAACGAGATAACGGATTTCAGCGCGGTAGAAAACATGCCGGATCTGGAGCGGCTCTGGATGAGCAAGAACCGTTTCACGGCGGCGCAGGCCGACGAACTTCAGGCTGCGCTGCCGAATACGGACATCAAGGCGTCGCGGACGAACGCCTCGTTTGCCGACAGTCTCTGGCGAAAGGGGAACGAAGGGTACCTCGAGATGCAGGCGATCTTTGGCCTGCGCGCGCAGAACCAGGGGGTCAAAGCGCCGTAAGAAGCGGCGTTTTCCCTCGTGCTCGACTATACGGAAAGGATGATCGCTATGCCGGAAAAACCCGCCGCGCGCCATGCCTATCTGATCGCGGCGCACGAAAAACCCGCGCAGCTGAAGACCCTGCTCGGCCTGCTGGACGATCCGAAAAACGATATCTACATCCACATCGACCGCAAGGCGAGGGGCTTTTCGGAGGACGAGCTGCGCGCCGCCGCGCCGAAAAGCCGGATGGCTTTCTGCCCGATTCGGCTGGACGCGCGCTGGGGCGATCCCCTGTTCATCAATGCGATTAATTTTCTGCTGTCGCATGCCGTCGCCGAGGAGCACAGCTACTACCACCTGCTCTCGGGCGCGGACCTGCCGCTGAAACCGCAGAGCGAGATCCACGCTTTTTTTCAGGCGCACGCGGGAGAAGAGTTTGTCGATTTCGATCGTGAAACGGTCGACCAGGCCATGCTGCTGCAGCGAATCGGCCGCTGGAACCCGCGCCGCCCGGTCCGCCCGCTCGGCAAGGCGTTGTATCACGCCGTCGAGCCGCTCTGGCTGGGGGCGCAGAAACTCCTCGGCGTCAACCGCCTGAAGGGATGCGGCGTGACGTTCCAAAAAGGCGCGGTGTGGTTTTCCATCACGCATGCGTGCGCGGTTTACGCGCTGCGGGAAGCCTGGAAATACCGCGGGTTTTACAAAGATTCCGTCTGCGCGGACGAACTCTGGCTCCAGACCGTATTGGTCAACTCCCCGTTTATGGGAAAGCGCGCGTATATGGGTTTCGGTGACGAATGCGCGGCCACCATGCGATATGTGGACTGGTCGGGCGGCGGCAGGTCCCCGCGCGTGCTGACGAGCGCGGACTATCCCGCGCTGAAAGAAAGCGGCATGCTCTTTGCCAGAAAGTTCGACGAAGCGGTCGACGGCGAAATCATCCGCATTATCGCACACGACGTTTTAACGGACGGGAAATAAAACACAGGACATAACAAAGAGCCCGCGGCTTCCGCCGCGGGCTTGCTTTTTATAAATAGAACAAGATTACCGTACCCAGTCCGAATCCTCCATCACGGGGATCGCGTTCGTGGTGCATACTTTGATCACATAGTCCCGTGCGACGGCGGCCTTCAGGCGTTCCTTGTCGGTCAATTCGGAAAAGGATTGAATCAGCGACGTGTCCGACAGCGCGGGTACGACCTGATGGACGTATTTTCCTTCCACCGTACGGTAAAATTCGAAGAGCGGCATATAACATGCGCTTTTGAGCGAAACCGTCCCGTCCACCGCTTTTTCCAAAGAGAGCTGCACGTAAAGCCCGTACTTGAGCGGATCGACGTCCGTTTTGCCCGCCATGTTCGAGATGAAGTTGCCCATGGAGTAGACCACGAGGCCGGTGTACGGCTGCCCGTTCCGATCGACGGTGACGTTTTCAATGCTCTGTACAACGTGCGGATGCGATCCCAGTATCACGTCCGCGCCCGCAGCTAAAAGTTGCTGCGCCAGTTCGCGCGTCTTCGTGTTGGCGGCTTTCTTGTGCTCCTTGTCCCAGTGCGGATAGGCGATGACAAAATCCGCGCCCGCGTCGCGGCAGGCCTTGACTTCCGCGAGCAGGCGGTCCTGCTGCAGATACAGGCGGGTGACGGCATATTCGGTCTCTTCGTCCGTCATATAGCGGTCGTGCTTGTTAATGATCTCCGTCCCCGCCACGATGCCGATCTTGACGCCCTGCACGTCGATGATCAGCGGCGTGTCGCGCTCTTCGTTGGAGCGCGCGGTTCCGGTGTGGTAAACGTCTTTTTCGTCCAGAACATCCAGCGTGCGGAGAAGCCCCGGCATCTTCCGGTCGAGCGCGTGGTTGTTGCCGGTGCTCAAAAAGTCGAATCCAATGTCTTTCAGGTTGTCGACGACGACGTCCGGCGCGTTGAAGGTGTCCGCGGGTTCGTCGTCGTTTCTCTTTTTCGAGTATTTCGCTTCCTCGCCGGAAAGCGTGGTTTCCAGATTGCCGCACATGAGATCCACCGAACGAAACTGGTTTTTTACGCCGAGAAAGCTGCGAGAAAAATCATAGGTTTCCGTGGTGGCGTCATAGGCGCCGTTGATCTGCGCGGGCATGATCATGATATCCCCGACCGCGCCGATGGTGATCACCGTCGGGGTCGGCTCCGGCGTCGGAGTGGGTTCCGGCGTCGCGCTTGCGGCGGGCGTTGGCGTTGCGGTCTCGCTTTGCGCCGTCTCGGGTGCCTGAGGCGAGTTTTTGCCCGCACAGCCGGATATGGCCAACGCGGTAAACAGGCTCAGCGCGAGGATGAAGAAAAAAGGGAATCGTTTCAGCATGTTGTCTCCTGTCGGGGGTGCGAGGGAAAATGCGGATCGAATCGCATTTATTTGGAAATCGGCAGGCTAAACAACCCCTGCATTTCGCGGTAAAGGTCGTTATTCCGCCAGCCATTGTCGGTGGAGTGCCCGCCGAGTGTGTTGATCACCGCGTTCGGCAGCGCGGCGCGGAGGTCCGCAAGCTGCTCCTTCGTCAGGTTGGAATGGATAATCCAGACGCGCTCAAGTTGCGTCATTTGCTTAAGCACCGTATAGTCGGGGTAATGCTTCTCACCGTTTTCATCTCTGCCATAGTTTGTGCTGCAGTTTAAGTGCGTCAGCTTCGGCAGCGACAGAAGCGGCGACCAGTCCGAAATGAAGTTCTGGAAGATTTCCAGATATTCGAGATCGGGGCAATATTTCAAATCTTCGATGCTCGTGATCTTGTTCATCGCGACGATCAGAAACCGGAGTTTCGGCAGGTACCGCAGGATGGAGAGGTCCGTGATGCGGCTGCCGTGGCCGACGTCCAGCGCGATCAGGTCGGTGCAGTATTTCAGCGGCTCGAGGTCCTCGCTTGTGAAATTCGTCTTGCCGCCGACGAATTTGCCTCCGTCGAACGTCCTGCGGTTGCCTTTGGAAAAAGCCTTCACATCCGTGCGCATCTCCCAGGCGCCGACACGGATCATCCAGACGAACTTCACGTTCGGATACGCGGCGATGAGCGTCTCCATCTGTTCGTTCGTCGGTCCGCAGTTGCACATGACGAGTTTCGTGAGGCTCGGCAGCAGCGTGAGTTTTTGTTTGAGCAGTTCGAGGTCGCCGACCTGTTTGCCGCTGATGTCCGCCTCGGTGTCCGCGCTGGTAACGGAGACGCCGAAGAGGTCGACGCTCCAGACGAACGCGGCATCCGGCATCGCGTCTTTCAACGCGAGCATGACTGCGTCGGAGAGCGTCTGCCCGGTCAGATCGACTTTTGTCAGGTGCGGAAACGCAGCGAGCGTCTCTGCCAGCGTGGCTCCGTCGCCGATCATCGTCTGCGTCAGGTCGAGCTCCGCCATGTCGGAAGGATAGGTCTGCCCGAAAGCGTCGATGTTCCAGAGGAATTCGACTTTGGGGAGTTTTTCGGCGGCCGCCTGCACCGCGGCCGAATCGGTCAGCGCGGCGGCGTCCACGCGCGTCAGCGCGGGAAAAAACGCAAGTCGGCTGAGTTCGTCTGCGGGCATATCGGCGGGCAGCGTGATTTCCGTACTGTCGCTGTCGAATCGTGCGGAGCCGAGTGGCACGCTCCAGAGAATGTCGCAGCTTGGGAGCGCGGCCTGCAGCGCGCGCACCGCGTCCGGAGAAAGAGCGTTTCCGCGCAGGTCGAGCGAAACGAGGCTTTTTTCGGAATAATACGTACTCAGATCCGCGTCGATCAGCCCCGCGTTGCGCAGGTCGAGTTGGGTGACGGCGGGCGTGCTGGCCGCTTCCGGCGCGGCGGAGAGCAGCGCGCAGCCGGATAAAAGCGGCAACGCAAAGAGGAACAGCGAAAATAAAAAGATGCGATTCCGTTTCATGCCGTTCTCCTTTTTTTTCGATTCCCGGTGTTACGTGCCGTAAGCATAAATACCCACGATAGTTAAATTATAGTAAACTCATGCCACGATTACAATTCTTTTGCCAAAATGACAGAATCTGCACAGGGGAAGCGGCGGCGCGAAATCGCTTTGACTTCACACACCTGAAATGTGTATACTGATTCTATGTACAAACGCGAAAAAACGATGAAACTGCGGGTTCGGATAACGGCGGCGGCAGCGGCGGCGCTGTTGGTTTTCAGTTTGACACCCTGTTCCGCCGCGCGTGCGGAGATCGCCAGGATTCAGACAACCCAGGCCGGAACGGTCACGGAAGAGTGCTCGATCACGCTGCCGGAAGAACTGTCGGAAGACGAATACCGCATCACTGACAGCCTCGTTGAGAGCTATCAGACTTTTACAAAGGACCAGTCGATCGGCGTCAGCCTGCCGGATGGTGCGCAGGGGTTGTATCTCCAGTGGTACGATTTCACCAGCAGGTATACCGTGTCACAGTTTGACGCGGGCGGCGCAATGCTCTCAGAAGAGCCCGCGCAGCCGTTCATCAACGCGTATTATCCGCTTGCGGCGGGCGCCGTCCGTGTCGTCGTCGCGATGTCGGGCAAAACCTCGCTCTCTACGCTCGCGGTTTACGGCGCGGGTGAGCTGCCTGAGGACGTACAGCGCTGGCAGCCCGCGGACTCCGCCGACCTGCTTGTCGTCGCCTCGACCCCTTACACCGCGATGGACGAATTTTTCGGCGTGATCGCAACATATGCCTGCAACCATGACATCCCCGCCGCGCTCGTCGTCATGTCGCTCTCTTCGCGCAGCGCGCAGGAAGAGCTGCTCGCCGCGCTCTGGCACACGGGGTTCGACAGCTATCCCGTCTTCGGCGGCTTCTTCAGTGAGAACAATGATTACTATAAAACGGTCCGCAATATGTGGGGCAGAAAAACCACGCAGGTGTTCCTGCAGGAACAGGTCGCGCGGCTGCAGCCAAAGATTATCGTTACGCATGCCGCGGACGAGACCGCGCCGGACGGCGCGGCGCAGTTCACAGGCGAATACGCCCGCGTCGCCTCGCAGGATTCGTCGGTGCAGAAACTCTATTTCGCCGGTGAAGGCGGCACGACCGTGCTCGATTATAATACGCCGCTGAACGGCTGCGGCGGCAAGACCGTAATGGAACTTGCGGCGGAAGCGCTAAAGCTATGCACTACGCGGCATCTTTTTGAAAGCGAACTGATCCCTGTCTCTTCGTTCCGGCTTGAGGAGAGTTCGGCCGGCGAGGATACCACGGGAAACGACCTGTTTGAGCACGTCGATCCCGCGACGCTCGGAAATTACGTCGATCCCACACCTGCGCCGACGGCGACGCCAACCCCCGCCGATACGCCGGAGCCAACCGCCGCGCCCGCCGAACAAACGGCAGCGGCAGAACCGGACAGAACGGTTGCGTCTCTCGGCGTATCTCGACCGTCGACGGCGCTTTTGATCGTGTCGCCCGCGGTCGGGCTGATCGCCACCATCTACCTGTTTCTGGGATACGGCCTGAAACGGATCAACGGCAGGCGGCGCGGCGGCGCGGTTACGGTGTCGCTCCTGCCGCTGCTACTGGGCCTTGCCGTATCCGGCGCGGTGTATTTCTTCAGCCGAACGCAGGGCGCGGAGGAAACACCCGTCGAAACGCCCGTGCCAACCGCGAGCGCTACGCCGGAGCAGACCGCGACGCCGCAGCCTACGCCGGAACCGCAGGAGGAGGCCGTCGCCCCGTCCGCGAACGATAACTATTACCGTAAAGCGGACGACCCTGCGGAAGTGATCGTCGCAGACAAAGAAAACGGCCACTGGGAATACCGCACGGATACGCTCTCCATATTGATCGACCGCGTGGTAACGGAGTATACAAACTACGGCGAGAAAACCTTCCCGCTCGTGTATTTCATTGCGCACATCCGGATGCGGGACGTGAATCATTTCCGCACCGTACAGTCCGCGGACAACCGCAACGGCGCGGGCGCGGTGAAGCCCTGGGTCATTGCGCGGCGCAACAAAGCCGTGCTCATGATCACGGGCGACAACCTGACCGAGAGCGACACGCAGTATAAGAGCATCCTGATCCGCGATGGAAAGGTGTTTCTCGACAGCGCAAAGTGCGACGTGCTTGCGATGTATCCCGACATGACCATGCGAATCTTTTCGCCGAAAGAAACCACCGCTTCCGAACTTCTGATGGACGGCGTGCGGGACGCGTTCTCCTTCGGGCCGACGCTGATCCGGGACGGCGCGTATACCACGGCGGATATCGATCATGTGCCGCGCATCGCCAACGAGACCAACCCGCGCACGGGCATCGGCATGATCGAACCCGGACACTTTGTTGCGATTGTCGTCGACGGCCGGCAGAAGGAATACAGCTACGGCATGCGTCTCAGCGCATTCGGCGAGCTTTTCGTCAAGGAAGGCTGCGTGGAGGCGTATAACCTCGACGGCGGCGTTTCGGCCTGCATGCTGTTCATGGGCGAACAGCTCAACCGGCACGGCAACAAGCACGAAGGCACCATCGCGGATACCTATCAGCGGCGTATTCCCGACGGGCTTGTTTGGGGCTATTCTGAACAGGTGCCGTCCGAAGACGATACGATTATTAACGACGGCGATGGCTGATACATTCATCGTTCTCTCGAGTGGAAAACATGGTTCAACAAGCCCCGCCTGTCGGCGGGGTTTTTCTTCCCTTGCAAACGGGAAGCGGCCGCGGTATAATATGTACGATACAAATGAACCGATTCAGAGAACAGATGACGGGCCGGTACTGCGGTAACGCGCAGGCCGGCGCGGACAAAGCGACGGAGTGAAAGATATGAACGTCATCGTAACGGACAGTTTTCAGAAAACCTGCGAAATCACAGCGCGCATTATCGCTCAGGTCATCCGCAGCAAACCGGACGCGCGGCTCGGGCTTGCCACGGGCGGGACCGCGCAGGGCGTCTACCCGTATCTCGTGCAGGCGTACCGAAACGGCGAACTGGATTTTTCCCGCGTCAGTACGGTCAATCTGGACGAATACGTCGGCCTTCCGCCGGAACACCCGCAGAGCTATCGCCGATTTATGGACGAAAACCTATTCGATCTCGTCAATATCGACAAAAGCAACACGGTGGTTGCGCTGGGCACGGGAGACATCGAGGAAAACGTGCGAAGATTCCGCAAAGCCATCGCGGAAAAACCGATCGACGTGCAGCTTCTGGGCATCGGGGCGGACGGACACGTCGGTTTCAACGAACCGGGGAGGGTGCTCTACGACGGCGCGCACGTTGAGGAGCTGGAGCAGAGCACGATCGACGCGAACGCGCGATTCTTTGCAAGCCGCGAGGAAGTGCCGACGCACGCTATTTCAATGGGGATCGGCGATATCCTGCGCGCGAAAAAACTGCTGCTGCTTGCGACCGGAGAAAGCAAAGCCGCCGCCATGAAGGGCCTGCTGCTCAGCGACGAGCTTTCCGCGCAGAACCCCGCGACGATGGTGAAGACGCATCCCGACGTAACGGTGATCCTCGATCGCGCGCTGGCGCGGCGCATCGGTTACACGGGCTGAAAGCAGCTGTCGCTTACCGGCGCAATCCCCTGCGACGTGCCGTTGTCCTCCGTCGGGAATTGGGGTATACTAAAAATCAGGCGGGCGTAATACGCTGTCCGGATTTTCTCGAGCAAAGGAGCGCGGCATGAAGATTGTGGTACTGGATGGTCATGCACTCAATCCGGGGGATTTAAGCTGGAAAGAGCTCGAGGCACTCGGCGAAACGGCGGTGTACGACAATACACCGGATGAAAAGATCGTATCTCGCATCGGAAATGCGGAAGCGGTGCTCATCAACAAAGCGAACATCACGCGCGAAACGATTACCGCCTGCCCGCGTATCCGTTATATCGGCGTGCTGGCGACGGGCTATAATATTGTGGATCTGGCCGCGGCGAAAGAACGCGGCATCCCTGTAACGAATGTACCGACCTACGGAACAGCCGCGGTGTCGCAGTTTGCGTTCGCCATGCTTCTGGAGATCACAAACCGCGTCGCACATCACAGCGCGGAGGTACACGCGGGCCGCTGGGGCAACGGAACCGATTGGTGTTTCTGGGACTATCCGCTGATCGAGCTGGAAGGCAAGACCATGGGTATCATCGGCTATGGGCGCATCGGCAGGCGCACGGGTGAGATTGCGCGCGCGATGGGCATGCGCGTGCTGGCGTATGATGCCAATCGTATCCAAGCGACGGATGGCGCGGAGGCGGTGGATCTCGATACGCTCCTAAGAAATTCGGATGTCGTCGCGCTGCATTGTCCGCTCCTTCCGGAAACGCAGGGCATGATCAATCAAAACACCATCGCGCGGATGAAAGACGGTGTGATCATCTTAAACAACAGCCGCGGCCCGCTCATCGTGGACGCGGATCTCGCCGATGCGCTCAACAGCGGAAAAGTCTATGCCGCGGGTCTGGACGTGGTCAGCGAGGAACCGATCCTGCCCGACAACCCGCTGCTGAATGCGAAAAACTGTTTTATCACGCCGCACATCTCCTGGGCGCCGAAGGAAACGCGTCAGCGGCTGATGGACGTCGCGGTGGAGAACCTGAGAAGCTGGGAGGCCGGGAAACCGGTCAACGTTGTCAATCCTTAGGAGAGCGGATCATAGCATACGCAAAAAAGTCCCGCCGGGTACCGGCGGGACTTTCATCTTCCAGGCTTCACATGGACCATATACTTGGACTTGAGGCGGAGACGGCGAGCGCGCCAGCCTGAAGCGCCGCAATCACGTCCTCCTTTTCGTGGATGAACCCGCCCGCGATGATCGGGATATCCACGCGCGCTTTCAGCGTCGCGATCACCTTTGGCAAAAGCCCGGGCAGAATCTCCAGAAAATCAGGCTTGCTTTGCTGAATCTGCTGTTCGAAACTGGCCAAGGATCGCGAGTCGAGCATAAACCCGCGCTGGATGGCGGCGAGCCCGAGCTGTTTCGCTCGTTTGATCAGCGCGCCGCGCGTGCTGATGATCCCCTCGGCGCCCGTTTCCCGGTGAAGCGCGTCCACGGCGATTTCCCTGCTGGAAAATCCGTCGATCAGATCGAGGTGAATCACGCAGAGCTTGCCGCTTTCGTGCACGCGGCGGGTCAATCCGCCGATGTCAAGCACATCTCCCATGAGCAGAAAGACCACGCGGCAATCGGAATTCAGCGCGAGGGAAAGTTCCTCCTCGTTTCCGGCGGCTGCGATGACGGGGTTACCCTGCAACTGATCAAAAAGATTTTTTGCGGCGGTTTCCATTCGGGATTCCTCATTTCTGCGGTATAGTAACAGCATATTGAAATTTAGAATAAAGCGCAAGAAAGTAAGTGAATAATTTGAATAAATTCTGAAAAACCTGATTTGACAGACGATGGATTTCGAGATATGATATTTCTGTACAAAAGTTCCATTGAGATTTGGAGTTTGGAGCGGCGCACAGCCTTCTTTGCGTATGCTCCTTTTTCATGCTCTTTTAACGGGTTTGACGCATGAATGATGGCAGACGGACGGAAGCACATCACACGATTTAAAATACGATCAAACAGGAGGAACATGACTTATGGCAGAAACAAGACCGTATATCCCTTGGGACATGATTCAGAATTTTATGATCGACACGTTCGTTGCCTACGGCGTGCCGAAAGAAGACGCAGAAATCTGCACGGACGTACTCTTGGAAAGCGACCGCCGAGGCATCGAGAGCCATGGCTGCAACCGCTTCAAACCCATCTACCTCGACCGCATCGATGTGGGCACGTTGAAACCCGTTACCGAATATGAAGTAGTGAAAGAAACGCCAACCACCCTTGTGGTGGACGCGCACGACGGCATGGGTATGGTCGCGAGCTACAAGGCGATGAAAACCATCATCGAAAAGGCGAAGAAAAACGGACTTGCGATGGCGGCGATCCGCAATAGCACACACTACGGTATCGCGGGATACTGGACCGGCATGGCGGTGAAGGAAGGCCTGATCGGCATCTCCGGCACCAACGCGCGGCCCAGCATCGCCCCCACTTTCGGCGTGGAAAACATGCTCGGCACCAACCCGTTGACGTTCGGTATGCCGACGGATGAGGACTTCCCCTTTGCGCTGGACTGCGCGACGAGCATCAGCCAGCGCGGAAAGATCGAGTACTACGCAAGAAACGGCAAGGATACCCCCGCCGGCATGGTCATCGGCCGGGACGGCAAGGCCATGACGGACAGCAACGCGATTCTGAAGGGGCTCAACGACGGTTCTGCCGCGCTGGCTCCGCTCGGCGGCATCGGTGAGGAACTCGCCGGATATAAAGGCTATGGCTATGCAACCGTGGTCGAGATCTTCTCCGCCGCGCTGCAGGCCGGCAGCTTCCTGAAAATGTGCGTGGACCGCGACGAAAACGGAAACAGGAAACCGTATCACCTCGGCCATTTCTTTATCGTCATCGACCCCGAAGCGTTCTGCGGGCTTGAGACGTTTAAAAAAATCGCGGGAGAAATTCTGCGCGAACTGCGCGCCTCAAAAAAGGCGCCCGGTGAAGAGCGCATCTACACCGCCGGCGAGAAGGAGTATCTCGTATGGCAGGAACGCAAGGATAAGGGCGTGCCCGTCGGCGAGGCGGTGCAGAAAGAATTTATCGCCATACGCGATAAGAAAAATCTGCCCTATAAATTCCCGTTTGAACGGTAAGCAAAGGAGAAAATGATTATGGATTACGCAAAAGAATCGCTCCGGCTGCATTACGAGTGGAAGGGTAAAATCGAAGTAAAGGCAACCGTGCCCGTCGCGACGCGGGAAGATCTGTCGCTGGCGTATACGCCGGGCGTTGCCCAGCCCTGCCTGGAGATACAGAAGGACGTGAACCTCAGCTATGAACTGACCCGGCGCTGGAACCTCTGCGCGGTGGTGACGGACGGAACCGCGGTGTTAGGCCTTGGCGACATCGGCCCGGAAGCAGGGATGCCGGTCATGGAAGGCAAGTGCGTGCTGTTCAAGTCCTTCGGAAACGTGGACGCGTTTCCGCTCTGCGTCAAGAGCAAGGAAGTGGACGACATCGTCAACACGGTCTATCTCATCAGCGGCAGTTTCGGCGGGATCAATCTGGAGGATATCTCCGCTCCCCGCTGTTTTGAAATCGAGCGCAAGCTGAAGGAAAAGTGCGACATTCCGATATTCCACGACGACCAGCACGGCACCGCCGTGGTCACGCTCGCGGGGCTGACCAATGCGCTCAAGGTGGTCGGCAAGAAAAAGCATGACGTCAAAATCGTCATCAACGGCGCGGGCGCCGCGGCCATCAGCGTGACCAAACTGCTGCTTTCGGACGGGTTTGCCAATGTGACGCTCTGCGACCGCGCGGGCATCATCTGGGAGGGCCGCAAAGAGGGCATGAACTGGATCAAGGAAGAGATGTCGCTCGTGACGAACCGCGAAAAGCGTAAGGGTTCTCTTGCGGACGCGCTCAAAGGCGCGGACGCATTCATCGGCGTGTCGGCGCCGAAGATGGTCACGACCGATATGGTAAAGGCCATGAACAGGGACGCGGTCATCTTCGCCTGCGCGAACCCCACGCCGGAGATCTTTCCGGAAGAGGCGAAGGCGGGCGGCGCGGCGGTGATCGCGACGGGCAGAAGCGATTACCCGAACCAGATCAACAACGTTCTTGCGTTTCCGGGCATCTTCCGCGGGACGTTCGACGTGCGCGCGCGCGACATCAACGACGAGATGAAGATCGCGGCGGCGTATGCCCTTGCGGGGCTGATTCCGGCGGAGGAACTCAGCGCGGATTATATCATTCCCAAGGCGTTCGATCCTCACGTGGGAAAGACGGTCGCCGCGGCGGTTGCCGAAGCGGCCAGAAAGAGCGGAGTCGCGCGCATCTGAGCGCGGCCGGCAAAAACATTCCCATACAAAACGGCCGCCCCATTATAAGCGGGGCGGCCGTTTTTTTATGGTAAAGCGGAATAACAAAAGACTCGCGCTGTTTTTAATGACAAATCGAAGAATAGCCGATATAATTTCTTCAACGCGATATTATGAAAGTCTTTAAAACTGTTCAGGATTTCGGTTTTGTAAAAATGCATCGGGATCGTCCGAAGAAACACGCCTGAGCAGGCCACGATCGGCAATTTTACGTATGGGAGGGCAAGACAACGGAACAGCAAGAAACGAATCAAGCGCAGGACGCGCGCGTGCAGGCGCCGGTGAAACTCACAAAGAAGCAGAACATTCTGCAGGGATTCAAATTTCTGTTGTTTTCCGCTTCTGCGGGACTGATACAAATGGCGTCGTTTACATTGATGAACGAGACGATCCACTGGGACTACTGGCCGAGCTACCTCATTGCGCTGACGCTCTCGGTGGTGTATAACTTTACGGTCAACCGGAAGTTTACGTTCAAATCCGCCAAGAACGTGCCGCTCGCGATGACGCAGATCATCATTTACTATCTCTTCTTCACGCCGCTCTCCACATGGTGGGGCGAGGCGCTCGCGCGCGCGGGCTGGAATTATTACATCGTGCTGTTCGGCACCATGGTCATCAACTTCGTCACCGAGTTTTCCGTGTACCGCTTCATCGTCTATCGCAAACACATGTTTACGAACAAAGAGGGGCAGGCGGAGCTGGCGAAGATGCAGGTTGAGCTGGAATCACAAGAGAAAGTACAGGAGTAATTGCTGAAAAAGAACCCTCGAAACAAGCGTTCGAGGGTTTTTAATTTTACTAATCATGTGGGGTTTGGGGCGAAGCCCCAAGAACTCTCTACTCCATCGGTTTAAACCCTTCTCCGTGCACCTCCGTCGCGTCGGTGACGAAGATGAACGCCTGCTTATCGATCTGTTTGATCGACTTGAGCGTCTGCGCGAAAGAGTTGCGGCGCACGACCAGCATTAAAACATGCTTATCCCGCCGCGTGTATCCGCCGCGACCCTGCAGCACGGTCACTCCGCGGCCCAACTCCTCCGCCAGCAGCGCGAGGATGTCCTCCGCCCGCTCGGTGACGATGTAGATCACCTTGGCGTGATCCACGCCCTGCATGATCGCGTCAATCGTGCGTGTGGTGGCGAAGATGGTCACAATGGAGTACAGCGCGACTTCGATATTGCGGAACACGAACACGGCAAAGACGACCACCGTCGCGTCCACGATCAGCAGAAGCGAACCAACGGAGAAGTTCGGAAACACGCGGTTCAGTAAAAGGCTGATCAAGTCGGTGCCGCCCGTCGTCGCCCCGCGTACGAAGATGACCCCCATGCCGACGCCGCAGAGCACCCCGCCGAGCACGGAGGCGAGCAGGATATTGTTCGTATAAGCCGGCAGGATACGCGAGAAGAGCTCGATAAAGCCGGAAAGCAGCAGCGTTGTAAGGATGGTCTTTGCCAGAGGGCGAAAGCCCAGTTTCCACCAGGCGAGCACGATCAGCGGAATATTCAGAATCAGCGTCCAGATGCCGACCGAAACCGGCAAAATATACGCCAGCGCGGTCGCGAGCCCGGAAACGCCGCCGGGCGCGATGTTGTTCGGAATCGTAAAGAGGACGAGCCCCGCTGCAACCAGCGCGCTGCCCGCCACAAACAGGAGCGTATCGAGCGCCCACGTACGGGGGGATTGTTTCATATCGTCACGACCTTCCCAAAACCGGCGGACAGCCGCCGGAAACTGCGTTGGATTACGGATTCAGTCCCTTGAGCGAATCTACGAGGAACACCCCGTCCTTGCGGATCAGCTTGCCGTCAAACCAGATCTCGCCGCCGCCGAACGCCGCCGTCTGGATGCATACGATGTCGAGGTGCAGCTGGCTTTTATTGCCGTTGAACGCGTCGGCATAGGCGCAGCCGGGCGTGAGGTGGAACGAACCGCCGATCTTCTCATCGTAAAGCGTGTTGCCGATGGATTTTGTCACCGCATTGTTGACCCCGATGGCGAACTCGCCAAGGTAGCGCGCGCCGTCGTCCGCGTCCAGCATTTCGTTGAACCCCGCGGTGTCACCGGCGCAGGTCGCCTCGTCGATATGCCCGTTTTTAAAAACGAGACGCGGGTTCTCAAATCGCTTGCCGTACCGCATGGCGGGCGTGTTATATTGGATCACGCCGTTCGCGCTGTTCCGCACGGGGGCGGTGTACACCTCTCCGTCGGGGATATTCAGTCCGCCGTTGCATGGGACGACGGGGATGTCCTTGATCGAGAAGGTCAGGTCGGTGCCGGGGCCAGTAAGACGTACCATATCAGTCCGTTCCATGAGCGCGACAAGCGGCTCCATATCCCGTCCCATCTGCTCGTAGTCGACCAGCGCGGCGGAGAGGAAAAATTCGTAAAAATCGTCGTAGCACATGCCGGCCTTCTGCGCGTCCGCCTTGGTCGGCCAGTGCAGGTAGACCCAGCGGCGCTCGTCGATGATGCGGTCCCTAAGCGCCTTGCGCTGTTCGCGGTAATAGGTCATGGCGCGGCTGTCCACGGCGGAGAGCTCCGCGTCGTTTTCGTCCACGCCGATATCCACGTGCGCACAGATGCGGTCCCAGTATTTCGTTTCCCACTCGAGCTGCGCGTCGATGGCGGGTTTCGCCGCCTCCGGATGCTCGGGGTCGATAAAGCCGAAGAACAATCGGCTGATCTCGTCGTCCGTTATTTTGACGAACGGCACCGCGCCGATCGCGTGCGCGCTCTTTTGCAGCGCTTTGATGAGCGGCTTGGCGGGGATGCCGCCGTTGATCTCGAAGAGATCGCCTTTCCTGAGCTTGAGGGAGTAGTTGATGAGCAGATCGGCGAGCCGATCAAGCCTTTCGTCACGCATAACGGTACCTCCTTATGCACTCTACGCTATATTCTATAGTAAATATTGGCGGACATCAACACCCGATAATTGTATAAAAAGAGCGAGTGCTTTCGCATCCGCTCTTGTATTGTTTTATTTCATACAGGGATTGGGCGCAGCCCAAATATTTAATTCCTTCTCGACCGGTTCGCCAGCGCGAGCAGCCGCAGGAAGCTGATCAGCGACGCGACCGCCGCCCAGACATAGGTCATCGCGGCGGCGTTTAATACCTTCTTCGCGCCGTCGCTCTCGTCGTAGGTGATATAGTTTCCCTCTTCTAGCATCCGAAGCGCACGCGCGGAAGCATTGAACTCCACCGGCAGCGTGACCAGCTGAAACACCAGCATCGCGCCGAAGAGCACCACGCCGATCATGGAGAGATTGAAGCTGCCCATCATGAGGCCCAGGATGACGATCCACGGCGCGGCATAGGAGCCGATGGATGCGACAGGCAGGATCGCGTTGCGAAGGCGGATCGGCGCGTAGCCTTCCTGATACTGCATCACGTGCCCGATCTCGTGCGCCGCGACCGCGACCGCCGCGATGCTGCTTTGGCCGTACACCTGCGTGCTGAGCCCTACCACATTGTTTTTCGGGTCGTAGTGGTCGGTCAGAGAACCCTGCACCGCGGTGATCTGTACGGGGCTGTTCGCGCGGTATAAAAGCTGTTGTGCGATCTCCTCCGCGCGCCGCCCGGAGGAAACCGGCGTCTGCGCGAATTGGTTGAACGTGCGCTGCACCCGGCTCTGCGCGTAAAAACTGATGCCCATGACCGCGAGCAGCAGGATGATATAGATGCCGTCGCCGGATCCGAGATTAAAATACATAACAGTTCCCCTCCTGCGTGTCTATCGCAAGTATAACATATTCGTTCAGCGCGGGAAGCGGTTTTCAATATCGTTTGCAATTCGACCAAAATTTGATCAAAATAAAGCGATTTTTCCTGAAAAAGGCGGAAAATTGGGGCTTTTCCGATCGGTAAAATGTGGTATACTAACCTTTAACCCTTTCCACCCAAATTTCAAAATGCGAGGTTGTTGTATTATGGCGCTCAAATTATCTCAACTGCAAAAATCGCCGGAATCGTACGTCGGCGCGGTCGCCGTATCCGGCTGGGTGCGCACCGTGCGCGAAGGAAAAACCCTCGGCTTCATTGAACTGACCGACGGCACCTGCTTTATCCCGGTTCAGGTCGTTTATGAGCGCGACGACCGAAATTTGGGCAGCGGGCTTTCCACAGGATGCGCCGTCGCCGTCTCAGGCGAACTGGTATTGACGCCGGACGCACCGCAGCCGTTCGAAATCCGCGCGAATGAAATCGCGCTGGTGGGCGCCTGCCCCGCGGATTACCCGCTGCAGAAAAAGCGGCATTCGCTGGAATACCTGCGTACGATCCAGCACCTGCGCCCGCGGACGAACACCTTTCAGGCGACGTTTCGCGTGCGCTCGGTGGTCGCCGCCGCGGTGCACGAATTTTTTCAGCAGAACGGGTTTGTGTATGTGCATACCCCGCTGATCACCGGCTCGGACTGCGAAGGCGCGGGCGAGATGTTTCAGGTGACCACGCTGCCGCTCAAGGATATGCCGAAGGACAAGGACGGAAACATCGACTTCTCCGGCGACTTTTTCGGAAAGCCCGCGAACCTGACCGTCTCCGGCCAGCTCTACGGCGAGGCGTTCGCGCTCGCGTTTCGGGATATTTACACGTTCGGTCCGACCTTCCGCGCGGAATACAGCTTTACGGCGCGCCACGCGGCGGAGTTCTGGATGATCGAGCCTGAGATGGCGTTCTGCGACCTTGCCGGGGATATGGACGTCGCGGAGGCGATGATCAAATACATCCTCAAGACCGTGCTGGAGCGCTGCCCCGCGGAGATGGCGTTCTTCAATCAATTTATCGACCCCGGCCTGTTCGAGCGGCTGGACGTGGTGCTCAGGAACGACTTTGTGCGCCTGAGCTATACGGACGCGGTCGAGCAGCTCGTCAAGAGCGGCGCGGAGTTCAAGTTCCCCGTTAGCTGGGGGCTGGAACTGCAGACCGAGCACGAGCGGTACCTGACCGAGCAGATCTACAAATGTCCGGTGTTCGTGACGGACTACCCCAAGGACGTCAAGGCGTTTTACATGCGTCTCAACGACGACGGCAAGACCGTCGCCGCGGCGGACCTGCTGGTGCCGGGCGTGGGCGAAATCATCGGCGGCAGCCAGCGCGAGGAGCGGCTGGACATGATCGAAAAACGAATCTCCGAGCTCGGTATGGATATGAGTCAGTATGGCTGGTACCTGGAGCTGCGCAAATACGGCGGCGTGAAACACGCGGGCTTCGGCCTCGGCTTCGAGCGGATCATCATGTACCTCACCGGCATGCAGAACATCCGTGACGTGCTGCCGTTCCCCCGCACGGCGAGTAACATGGAGATGTAAGAGAAAATTCAAAAAACAGCTGCCGTACGGCAGCTGTTTTTTTAGTGATTCGGCGGACGGCGGCTGTTTGCGCCGATATTTTTCCATCGGGCCGCCTCCTCCGCACGCTGACGCATATGGCGCGCATGCTGGCGGTTATCCGCGATGGTTGCGGCGGCGAGCGCCACGACCGAGAGGCAGAAGACCACGATGAATGCCATGCTGGTGCCGCTCGTAAGGAACCCCATACCGGGGTTATACTGGTTTAAAATTGCCAGCGTGATAAAAACACCGGAAAAGATGATCGCGATATGGGACAGCGTGCTGCGTAGTTTCCTCATTGCGGGTCGTTGCCTCCAATACAAAAATGGTCCAGCAGAGCTTTATGCGGTACTTACTGCGGATCGTCACCACCGAAATAAATGATGTCGCTGATGTCGCGCCCGCCCTTGTAGGGAGAGCCGACGACCTGGCCCTGGAATATCATCATGGACGACTGGCCGCCGTCGAGGTTGTAAGCGTCCTTGCAGCCAAGATCGATCATGACCTGGGAAAGCTCGTTCAGCGTCAGTCCCGCCGAGTTGTCGCTGTTCCGCCCGTCGACGTAGACAAGGCAATAATGCCCGGGCGCAAAATATCCGATCGCAGCGCGGGGGTTGTGGCTGACGATCTTGTCGGAGGTGTTATAGTTCGAGGGCACTTGTCCGTTGTCGATGAGCTTCGGCCCGAAGCACCAGCCCTGATATGCGCCGCGCGCGATGGCCGTGTCCAGATCGAAAGAGGATTCGTAATAGCTCTCCATTACGCCGTCGACATAGAGAATGCACACATCACCGGACAGCGAATCGCGGTAGAGCGTGCCGTTGCGGATGACGATGCCTTCGGGCCGCGCCTTGTAGCAGTCGCCGGAGAGCGCGAGGATGGCGTTGTGTTTGCCCGCCATATCGTCCGGCATGGCGTATCCGCCGTTGAATTTGTTCCCCGCAAACGCGGTTCTGAATCCGGTAATATTGCGCACCCAAACATCTGCGACGAAGTATGTCGCGTCCTCGGTGTGTTTTTCCGACACGACGATGCGAAGCTGCTCGTCCGCGTAGCTGCCCAGAGCGTCCGGCTCATCGATGCTTCCTGTCGGGAACGTCGCGGAAAAATCGCCCGGCGTGGGTGTCGGCGTGGGTTCCGGCGTCGGGGGAACGTCCTGCACTCCGGCGGATGCCGCCGGCGTTTCTTCCGGCAATGCGTCCGACGTCTCGCCGGCTGCTGCCGTGGCCGGGGCTGTGATGTCCATCAGCGCCTGGCTGCTCTCGCTGCGCAGGCCGAAGTGAAAGAGCGCGAATACACCGAGCATTGCTGCGACGCCAAGGAGATCCAGCAGGATGACCAGGAATACGGGCAGCGGTTTTTTATGGCGCATGATTAGGAGACCCTTTCCGGATAAAAGCAGGCATATTTGCCCGAGATTCGTCTTGTACGATATTTGATGATATGCGTTTAACCGGATAATTGCAAGAATCTACGCGAAAAGCAACAGTAAATTCACAACTGGTCGAATAAAGAATAAATCAATCGATGAAACGCAGTGCATATGCACTGCGTTTCATAGGACGCTTTTTATTTGGCAATGGTCAGCGCGGCCTGCATCATTCGTATCTATTTTCTGACAAAATATATAGGGTTATTCGGCAATGGTCAGCGCGACCTGCATCATATCATGAAATGCGGTTTGCCGTTCTTCCGAGGTAGTGACCGCTCCGCCGATTAAAAGATCGGAGATCGTACAGATGGCGAGCGCTTTCTTGCCCGCGCGCGCCGCGTTCATATACAGCGCAGCAGCCTCCATCTCGACCGCGAGAACGCCGAGCTTCGCCCACTCCAGCGTGCCTTCGATTCCCTTTTCGGAATAGAACATATCGCTCGAGAGGATGTTGCCGACCTTATAGTTCAGGTTGCGCTTTTCGCACTCGTCCACCGCGCGCCGGAGCGTCGCGTAATCCGCGATGGGCGCGTAAGAACCCGCGAGGCCGTACTGCGAAAAATAGGCGGAGTTCGTGCAGGCGCCCTGCCCCAGCACGATATCGAACAGCTTCAGGTCGGGATGCATGCCGCCCGCCGAACCGATGCGGATGATGGTTTCCACGCCGAAGATATTAAAAAGCTCGAACGAATAAATGCCCATGCTTGGCATGCCCATGCCGCTCGCCATCACGGAGACGCGCTTGCCCTGATAGTACCCGGTGTAACCCTGAATGCCACGGACGTTATTGACCAGTTCATAATCGGTCAGATACGTCTCGGCGATGTGCTTTGCGCGCAGCGGGTCGCCCGGCATCAATACGGTTTTTGCAAAGTCCTCGGGACTGCAGCTGATATGCGGGGTTAAATTCGCGGTCTTCATGGCTTTCCTCCGATCCTTCTTCCATCCGAAAGATTTTTACAAATAAAGTATATCACAGATCGGTTTAGGGCGCACCGCCGGACAAACTTCTTGACAACCTTTTTTCGGCAAGATTAAACTGGTTTTGCAACCCGTATCGGGAAAAGGAGGAGAGACCATGACAAAGTCGTTCATACCGCAGGGCTACCGCTCCAAACTGGGGCTCTACGACACGCAGAACGCGATTGAAATCATTAAAAGCACCTTTCTGGAATCCCTGTCCGCGGTGCTGCGCTTAAAGCGCGTATCCGCGCCGCTGTTCGTTAACCCTCAGGAGGGGCTCAACGACAACCTCAACGGCGTGGAGCGCCCGGTATCCTTCGACATCCCCTCCATCGGAGGCGTCGGCGAAGTGGTGCAGTCCCTCGCGAAGTGGAAGCGCTACGCCCTCGGCAGATATGGGTTCCGCCCGGGCAAGGGGCTGGTGACGGATATGAACGCCATCCGCCGCGACGAACATCTGGACAATCTGCATTCGGTTTACGTCGACCAGTGGGACTGGGAAAAGGTGATTACGCCGGAGGAGCGCACCGAGGAAACGCTGAAGCAGGCGGTGCTCAGCATTGTGGATGCGATCTATTACACGCAACAGGTCGTCTGCGCGAAATACGACGTGCTCACGCCGTTCGTCAGCAGGGAGGTCACGTTCGTCACCGCGCAGAGACTGCTCGATTTATACCCCGAATGTGATCCGCAGGAACGCGAATACCGGTTTGTGAAGCAACATCCGACTACGTTTATCATGGGAATCGGCGCGCCGCTGAGCGACGGAAAACCGCATGACGGACGCGCGCCGGATTACGACGACTGGCAGATCAACGGCGATATCGTTTTCTATAATCCGCTGCTCGACTGTGCGTTTGAGATCTCCAGCATGGGCGTTCGCGTGGACGCCGTAACATTGGACAAGCAGCTTTCCGCCGCCGGTTGCGACAGCCGACGCGCGCTGCCGTTTCACAAGATGTTGTTAGAAGGCAAACTGCCACAGACTATCGGTGGTGGTATCGGACAATCCCGCCTCTGCATGCTGCTGCTGAACAAAGCGCATGTCGGAGAGGTGCAAAGCTCCCTATGGGATGCGGAAACCATGGCATTGTGCGAACATGCCGGTGTAACAATCTTGTAACATACGTTTCAAAATTCGAACCTCCGACCTGAATGGGCGGAGGTTCTTTTTTTAAGCGTTTATGCGATTTTGACATTACATGCTTGCCGTTTTGGACACGTGGAATGGTGATACAATCAACAGATATATTGTAATGTAACAACACGAAAAACGAAGTGAACTCACAGTACACGCAACGCGCATGTAACAACATTCGCGATTTTGCCCAAAATCCGTGTCAAGTCAATTGAATTTCACAAAAAATAGAAGCAGGCAAAACACAGAAAGCAACGGTTATGTAATCGTTATTCTTTAAAATATGTTACGATCTCAAAATATATCAAACAGACAACGGCAAACCCGTGCGATAGATCGAGGAGGCAACATTTATGAAATGGTCGCAGATCAAAAGAACAATCAGCCTTACGCTGTGTATTTTGATGGTGCTGGTGCTGCTTCCGGCTGGGTCGCTGGCGGAGGATACCACGCCGGCTCCGACCGAAACGACTGCGCCTGCGAGCGATCCGGCGCCCGCGAAAGAATCGAGCGACAGTTCGGCAGCGCAGACAGCCGACGTTACGCCCCCGACTTCGTCGGACGCTCAAAACACCGGCGAAGTGACACCCGCGTCGGTTCCTTCCGCCCCGACGACGGATGAAACGACGACGGGCGAAACAGCGGACGAAGCGCTGACGGAGGAAACAACCGAAGAAACGACGGACGAAGCGCTGACGGAGGAAGCGACCGAAGAAGCAACCGAAGAAGCGACCGAAGAAGCAACCGAAGAAGCAACCGAAGAAACGACCGAAGAAACGACCGAAGAAACGACCGAAGAAACGCCGAAGACGTTCGTGGTCAATTTTGTGATCGACGACGAAATCGTGTCTGGACTTCAGCAGACGGTCGTTGAAGGCGGGACCGTGTCCGCGCCCGATATTCCCGCGGTGCCGGATAAAGACGAGTACGCTGGCCAGGTGTTCCTCTATTGGTCTGCCAAGGCAAACGAACCGTATGTTTTCTCCACGCCGGTGAGCGCAAACCTCGTGCTCCACGCAAAGTTCGGAACGATCGAGGAAGCGCCGAAATCTGAAGAAGAACCGTCAATCCTGGCGGACGAATCGCTGATGTTCTCCGCGTTTTCGGTGGAGGGCGGCATCCTTCCCGAAACCACGCCGCTTTGGACGTATACATTCATCGTCAATGACGAGCCGGTGAGCACCAAAACCGTTGCGACGGGCGATACGCTCGATGAACCCGCGGTTCCCGATGTGCCGGACGGCCAGCGGTTCGCGGGCTGGTTTACGCAGTCCGATACGCTGTTCGACGGCTTCGGCATTCAGACGGTAACGATCGACGGGGCCACCGTGCTGACTGCGAAATTTGTCGCGGCGTATTATGTGTTTTTCCATAATCAGTTTGGCTCTGTCATCTTGACCCGTACGCCGGGCGCATCCAATATTGTCTCTACGGCCAATGTTACCGGGCTTGAGGTTGCCTCCGATGAAGCGTTCATGGGCTGGTCTCTTACGTCCGGCGGAACGACGAGCGTCGGCTCGAGCGTTACCGTAAACGGCGCCAATATAGACCTCTATCCGATCATCCAAAAAGTGATTTGGATTACCTTTGATTCCGCGGGCGGAACGTATATTTCGCCGATGTATATCAATCCTGGCACTGCGCTGACGCAAACCGCGGTCGAAAACTATGTCGCCACGCAGAACGGCGGCTCCAGCACGATCATCAAACCGGGTTACGTTTTCGCGGGCTGGACCGGATTTGCGTTTGGCGATACGCCGGCCGAGCATGTTACACTGACCGCCGGCTGGACCGCGCAGACCGTCGGATATACGGTTCTATTCTGGCAGCAGGCGGTTGAGGGGGATTCCTACGCCGTCGTCGCTTCGGATACCGTCACCACCCGCACAGCACTCTCCGGTTCGACCGTTTCACCGATCCCCGCGGATACGGGAAAGACCTACAAGGGATTTGACTACAATGCGACGAAATCCGTCTCCGTCACCGTCGCGGGCGACGGCAGCACGATATTGAACGTCTATTACGACCGCGAGATCTGGACGGTTAATTTTCTGCTGCGCACGCGCGACAGCAACCTTGCTTTTGACGCAAATAACGCTTATACGGTGTGGATGACGATCGACGGCCGTTACGGTTCCAAGCTGAATTACTGGCCGGGCGCCACGCAGACGGACTCGTATTATTCCGGCGGCACCGGCAATTATGATTTCACCAACTGGATGGGCAACACGCCGTCGAACGGTACGTACCTGACGTATCTGGAAATTTATGACGACGGCGGATCCATCCTTTTCAACAGCAGGGTATTGAATCTGTATGGGATTTATCAATACAACGTTTCTCTGAGCTATACCATCAATCACTACCGTCAGAATCTGGATGGCTCCTGGCCGACGTCGCCCAGCCAAATTGCGTATGCGTACAGCAGCGGGTCGTTCGAGATCAACAACCGTTTTGAGGGATTCACTGCTTCGCAATATCAAAAAGACGGCGGAAAGTGGCGTTCCGTTAAACCTGGAGAGACGAACGTATCCTACATCGACAACACGCTGAACATCCGCCATACGAGAAACAGCTATCAGCTGACGGTGTATAACTACAATACGCTGATCAGTACGACGACGGTTTTGTTTGAGAATCCGCTGTCCGGCCTGACGCCAGCGGTCCCCGGCCGGCCAAGCGGGATTCCCGCGGATTACATCTGGGCCGGGTGGTATACCACGCAGCAGGGGTATAGCGGCAGCGAAATGGTTTGGACCGGCACGATGCCCGCGCATGATCTGATCGTATACGGCGTCTGGAAAGCGCCGACGTTTACGGGCATTGCGCATTCACTGTCCTTCGGCTCTGAAGGCGGTACGACGGTCGACCTCGGCACGATCGAATACGGCGGCACGATCAGCTCCTCTGCGCTGGAGGCTGCGCAAACCGCGGCGGAAGCCGTGAAACCGCATACGACCGATACGTTCGGCGGTTGGCTGATCTATAAAAACGGTTCGCTGATCCTGTTTAATTCAAGCATGCAGATCTACGAGAACGTCGTTCTCTACCCGGTTTGGATCAGTACGGAAAGCTTTAGGGTCACCTACAGCCTGGGCGACGCGAGCGGCACCGCGCCGGTGGACGGCAGCACGTATGCCTCCGGCGGGCAGGCGCAGGTCAAATCCTATAGCAATTCCCTTGTCACGCCTCCGGCGGATAAAGTATTCATCGGCTGGCGCTCGAGCGCGGACAGTAAAATCTATTATCCCAACAGCGCGATCACGATCACTCAGAATACGACGCTGACCGCCGTTTGGGTCTATTCTTCGGTCTACGTCACCATCACCTACAACGGCAACGGCGGCGCGACGGAGGGCGGCGCGACGACCTTCACGGGCGGCGCAGTCAACAACACCTACCACACCGTGCAGGGGAATTCTTTCCTCTATACGGGGAAAACGTTTGTCGGCTGGAACACGTCGTTCAGCGGTTCGGGCGCCTGGTATACTCCGGGCAGCAGCGTGCTTCTCGGCGCAAGCGTCGCCGGAGCGCCCGGAACACTCTACGCCATCTGGAGAGATCAAACATTCAGCGTGAGCGTGACGGCAAATCCGGCGGCGGGCGTTTCCGCCAAGAGCGGCGCGGGCGTCTACGTGTACGGCGCGAACGCGGCCGTATCCTGGACGCTGGCAGACGGCTACGAGGTGACAAGCGTTACCGATAACGGCGATACGGTACCCGCGGCATCCTATGCCGGAAACAACTACGCGCTCGGCGGGATCATGGCGAACCATGAGATCGAAATCAACACGCAGATGACGCTCTTTACCCTGACCTATGACGGCAGCGGCGGCACGGCGGGCGGAAACGACAGCTACAGCACGACCAAGACGATGGGTACCAGCTTCACCGTGGACGCGAATACGTTTGCGCGCGATGGCTACTATTTCCTTGGCTGGAGCACAATCGCCGGTGCGACTTCCGCCGATCCGGCTTATGCTCCCAGACTATCCGTGACCATGCCGAATGCGGACCTGACGCTCTACGCGGTATGGGCGGCGAAGACGGCTTTGACGCTGACGGCAAACAGCGCGACGCAGAACTATGACGGAACCGAAAAGAGCGTGTCCGGCATTACGCCGAGCATCGCTGGTTTGACCATAGAGGGCGCAACCGCCGGCGCGACGGAAATCGGTCCCGGCGTGTATCCGACGACGTTTTCCAATCAGAGCAGCCTTGTGATCTGGAGCGGCGGTGCAAACGTGACCGAACAGTATACGGTGAGCTGGGTAAACGGCGCGCTGACAATCAATCCGCAGGTAACCTATCGCGTCAGTATCAACGGAGATACCATCGATACCGAATGGGTGGCATACGGCACGGGCGACGCAACCTATAACGTCAAACCGCCGCTAAACGTGACGGTCGGCGACGTGAACTATCACTGGACCGGTTTATACAATCCGGCGTCGGCAGAAAACCTGACCGTTAACCTTACAATCTATGCCACATATACGCAGAACCTGCCGCTCGTCATCACGGCCGGTAGCGAAATGCATACTTATAATGGGAATCCGTTCAGCGTCACGACCAGCACGCTATCCGTTCCCGACGTAACGGTGACGGGGTATACCGTGTCCGGCAGCGAAACGGATGTCGGAACCTATGCGACGAGCGTGACCCTCGGTACGATCAAAATCATGAGCGGCTCGACCGACGTCACGTATCAATACGACGTGTCGACCGCAGACGGTGTTTTAACGATTCTACCGGCGGACACCGCGGCGGATTCGGACGGCTACACGGGCACCTACGACGCCCTGCCGCACGGGATCACGGTAACGCCGGCGGCGGGCGGCTCGACGGTGAAATACAGCCTGACGTACAGCGACGATCCGGCGGCCTACACATGGACGGAGAGCCCGACGGCGACGGGCGTCACGGCGGGTACGAGGGTGTACTTCGCGGTGACGAACCCGAACTACAACCCGGTGCTGGGCAGCGAAACGATCGTGATCGAAAAACGCACCGTCGCGCTGACGACGGCAAAAGACAGCAAGGCGTACGACGGCAAGGCGCTG